>NZ_JZKF01000103.1 GCF_000962825.1 Actinoplanes rectilineatus | reverse complement strand
CGGCAAATGTACGGGCGCGCCGGCTTCGACCTCCTACGCCAGCGAATCCTGCTCGCATAGGCAGATCACCTCCACCACCGTTTCTGCGCCAGAGCCGTTTTCTTGACACTCCCTCGGCGAGACCGGCCCAGGATTGGATCTGGACTCCGTATTTGCGCATGAGCCTCTGGTCTGCGGTGCGCTGGAAGAACGGGTGGGTCTCGATCTGGTTGACCGCGGGCATGATGTCGTTGTTGACGACGAGGTCGACGAGGCGGTCGGGGTAGAAGTTGGCGACGCCGATCGTCTTGGCGAGCCCTTCGCGGTTCAGGTCCTCCATGGCACGCCACTGCCCGTAGACGTCGCCGTAGGGCTGATGCATCAGATAGAGGTCGAGATAGTCCAGACCGAGCTTGGCGAGTGAGGCCTCGGCCGCGCGCCGGGTGTTCTGCTGGGCTGGGGCGTTCTGGACCCACAGCTTGGTGGTGACGAACAGGTCCGCACGCGGGATGCCACTGTTCCGGATGGCGCGGCCGACGGCTTCCTCGTTGCCGTAGTAGGCGGCAGTGTCCAACAACCGGTAACCGGCGGACAGGGCCTCGGAGACAGTCCGCTCGGTCTGCTCCGGCGGAATCTGGTAGACGCCGAAGCCGAGTACCGGCATCTCCATACCGTTGCTCAGGGGCACGTTGTACATCGGGTCGTCCTTCTGGTTCGTGAATGGCCGGCCTCCCGCGGCGGCTCAGCCGCGGATGAATCCCTTGGTACGCATGAGGAAGTGCGCGAGATATCCGTCGTGTGGGATACCGGTGTCCGTCCAGTAGGTGGGGTGGTCTCCGACGTACACATTGGCGATGGACGGCTCGTCCACGAGCGCGTCGATGAGCTGTTCGTCCTCGGTGTACACCCCCAGAACGAGGGTGTAGCGCAACGGGGCGATTCCCGCCGCCCGTGACCACGGGGGATCGCGGCCCGGACCGGTTCGGTGATCGCGGCGCCGACACTGAATCGGATGTCGACGTGCTGTTCGCGCAGTATGCGGATGTGGGCGAGGAAGCCGTGGCTGGAGCCGGCCGCATCGGCGCGGAGCAGGATCGGGGTGCCGTGACGGTGGGCGTCGGGGATCTGGGCCAGGACCTGGTCCAGGACGGTGATGTGGTCGGCGGTGATGTTCGACCCGGCCCGGCCCTCGCGCAGCAGACAGGACAACGCTTCGCCGGTGTTGTCCAGGAAGCAGAGCAGCGGGTGATATCCGAAGGTCTTCTTCCAGGTCCGGGTCGCGGATTCCTTCTCGCAAGTGGCAGATCACGATCGTCGCGTCGATGTCCAGGACCCAACCGTCGACCTGCCGCCCGGCGGCGGTGACCTGCGGGAAGCCACCGCGGGTGTCGGCGTGCTGAGCCCAGGCGACCTCCCGGGCCAGGGCCCGAGCGGCACGAAGTTCAGCCAGAGCCGCCTGGTCGAGTTGCGACAGTAGCCGCCAGGCGGTCGGATCGGACGCGACCGGCCCGAACAGGGCCGACTGGTCGCGCAACACGGCCAGATCAGCGATACCCTCGCCACCATCGGCCAGTGTCACGGCGAGATCGACGGCGATCCGGCCGGGATCATGCCCGCCCCGGCGTTGCCGGAGCCCGGCGAGAGCGAAGCTGAACGCGCTGTTCAGGCCGGTTGCGTCAGCAAGATCTGCGAGGAGCCGGGGCGCCGGCGTGACCGACCACGCCCCGCCCGCCGCCGGTCACGCTGATCCTCGGACGGGTTCGGGTAGTCTTCACCCAGCAAGTGCCTTCCGTGACGGGTTGATTAGGACTCTCGACAAGCCCTATTTTCCCTGATCAGAAGGCACTTCTCTATTTCTGGCTCAGTCCTTGGACACCCTTAACGAAGGGCCGAGGCTAGCCATCTCATAAGAGGCACACCCCCTGGCATTCCGAGCCGTTTTGTAACGTCAGTGACGTTGCTCAGAGCGTCCCTTCGTGGAAGGAACGCGGGTAGTCCCGGGCTACAGTTGAGGGATGGCGTCAGTTGAACGTCCAATCCAGACGCCGTGCCAGTGGTGTGGGCGGACCGTTTACCAACGGCAGGCTGGCAGGTTGTTGCGCTACTGTGACCGTTCATGTCGGCAGCGGGCTTATGAAATGCGTAGTGCCAGCCGCCGTCTAGGTGAGGACATGGATACCGGGGTAGTCCGTGTCCAGCCTGCCGAGAGAATAGTTGAGCGAGTGGTCCGATCCCGCAACCCAGGTTCGGTTGCTAGTTGGGAGGCCACGCTGATCGAGCTGGGATCGCAACTCGCTGATGGGCAGATTCCCTACTGGCATGCCCAGCGTATCCGGACAGCGCTTCTTAACATCGCCGAGGAAGCGCAGCGGATTCACTCCCGAGCATCACACCCTGCACAGCGTCCCATCGACGCGTGGGAGAGCGTGGCTATCGACTCGCTTCGGGACGCCGCGGGCAACGAGCCGGTTACCCTGGAACGTCTAGCCGGGAAATTTGGTTTCGGCGTTGACAGGCTGCGGCAGCTGGTGTTGGAGCTGGAACATGCTGGGCTGCTCGTCGCCCGCCGGGCCGGGTCCGTAGTTCCTGTCGATGAACTCCACATTCACTCCCGATTCGTGCTGGACTGCTCGACATCTGGCCAAGGACCAATGCCGTTCAGTTAAGGATTCATGATTATGGCGATCGATTCTCGCGGTGTTGAGCCAATCTGCTTCCGACAGGTGTCGGCGTACGCGTCGGTTACAGAGCCGGGTCGCCAAGTGTGCAGCGGTCATGAGCGCAAAAGCACAGGGGGCGCTGCGACGCAGGAGGGTGGGCAACCTGTTGTCGCTGACGGTGCGTAGTCGTTCGACGTGGGATGGCGCCGTGTCGCGGCTGAACCGGATGGGATTTGCTTCGTCTGCCTGACCTCGCACTCGCGCCGGCATCCTTTATCCGTCCAGTTTAGGAATGGGGTGTCCGGAGTCCGTCGATCAGGATTGACAACAACCGGGGCCCGCGGGCATCGAGTTCGGCGTCATCCAGGCGCGATAGCCAGCTGATGAGCACGATGACGTCGCGGGCCTCCGCGTCCGGGCGGATGCTGCCGGTCGCGCGGCCCGCAGTCAGCAGCAGGTCGACCGCGTCGCCGATCGGGCCGAGGCTGTGGGCGGCGAGGTCGCGCCAGGTGGCCGCCTCGACGGCCGCGAAAACATCGCGTTTGACCCGGGCGTAAGCAGCCACTCGGTCGAACCAGGCCCCGAGTGCGTCCAGCGGCTGGTGGCACTCCAGCAGCTGCGGGGCGGCGGCGACCAACTCGTCGACTTCCGCGCGGTAGACCTCGACCAGAAGACTCTCGCGCGTTGGGAAATGCCGGTAGAGCGTCCCTTGCCCTATGCCGCACGCCTTGGCGACCGCGTTGAGCTTCAGCGCACCCGGTCCGTTTACCAGCTTGCGCGCCGCTTGCAGGATCCGTTCCCGATTGAGCTGCGCGTCGGACCGTTGTGGTGTGCTGCTCCCGGCGTAAGCGGACACATGTCCGCTATGCTGATCAGGGTATCCGGACATGTGTCCATTCTAGGTGGGAGTCGCCATGACTATCCAGGGCAAGGTCATCGCCATCACCGGCGCCAGCAGTGGCATCGGTGAAGCAACAGCACGCCATCTCGGATCCTGCGGTGCGGTCGTCGTGCTGGGCGCGCGCCGCACCGACCGGTTGGATCGGCTGGTCGGCGAGATCACGGCCGCGGGCGGCACCGCGGCAGCCGTTCACGTCGATGTCGTCAACCCCGACGACCTCCAGTCACTCGTCGACACCGCCGTCAAACGGTTCGGTCGGCTGGACGTCCTGGTCGGCAACGCCGGGATCACCAAGATAGGCCGAATGGACGACCTCGACCTCGCGGGCTGGTCGACCATGGTCGACGTGAACGTCAAAGGCATCCTGCACGGGATCGCCGCAGCGTTGCCGGTGTTCCGCCGTCAGGGCAATGGCCACCTGGTCACCGTGGTATCGACCTCAGGACTGAAAATTGTTCCCACGCAGGCGGTATACGCCGGAACGAAGAACGCGGTCCGCACCTTCCTGGAGGCTCTGCGACAGGAGAGCACCGACGGCGTCCTGCGCACCACGTCCATCTCCCCGGGCTACGTGCGCACCGAACTCATCGACAACGCCCTCGACGACCCGGCCATGCGTGAGCAGGCCAGGCAGAACATGGCCGACCTCGGCATCGACCCGGCATCGGTAGCCAGGGCGATCGCCTTCGCAATCGATCAACCCGACGACGTCGAGATTGGCGACCTGACCATCCGACCCACCCGCCAGGGCTGAACTCCGCTCAGCAGCCAGATCCGGACGCCGTCGGGCACACCGAACCTCACTCGTGGAGTAGAGGATTTCTGTGTGCTGACGGCCCGCCGGCTCCCTCTGATCCTGCGGATGTCGTCGGCATAGCCACAGGCTCTCCAGGAAGGCGACGATCGTGTCGGTGGGCTGGTAGCGCCCTGGAGCAGTGCCGAGCGGCGTGGTACGGGCCAGCGCGCGTTCCTTGAACACGAGGTCGGCGTGGACATAGACCTGGGTTGTGGCAACGCTTTCGTGGCCAAGCCACAGGGCAGTCACAGTGGTGTCGACTCCGGCGTTCAACAACCGCATGGCTGCGGTGTGACGCAGGACATGCGGGGAGATCTTCTTCTCGGCGAGGGTCGAGCAGGCCAGTGCGGCTGTCGCGGCGTGCCTGGCTACTCGACGTTCGAGCGGGTCCCGGGTGATGGCGGTGCCTGAGCGGGTGGGAAACAGTGGGTCACTTCAGGAGCTGAGTCCGGCATCACCGGGCGAACAACACGCTCAGCCACACCCTCGAGCAGGTACCAACAGTCCCCGAGCGCTACGCCGACTGAGAATGGCCGTGAAGGCAGAGGGGCGGTGTAGGGTCCAGAGTATTCGAACTCGTCGGGTGACTCGGTCGTTTTGACCTGGACCCCGTTTGGCCTCCGATCCGTGACGGGTGCAACTGACACTCGTCCTCCAGGAGGCCTTCGTGAGTCGTTCATTCCTGTCCTGTTTTCCGCCGTGGCGACCTGACGCGCCGCCGGTGCGCCCCCTACCGGCCCGGCGTTGCTCCGGGTTCGGAAGTCCGCGATGAGTGCCCTGCACGATGACCAAGCTGGACCTGACTCGGTCCAGCGCACCGTCTCGACCCTTCGTGCGCGCGGTGGCACCGGTGCCCTGTGTGCCGGGCTGCAGGCCGTCCTGCCGGCCATCGACGGGGTCGGGCTAACCATGTTTACCCCACACGGTCGAGTGGTCCTCGCTGTCACCGGCAGGCTCATCGACCTGATCGAAGATTTGCAGATCGCCTTGGGCCAAGGCCCGTGCTTCGACGCCTTCTACACCCGGCGACCGGTCCTGGTCTCCGATCTCGACGATGTTCCGGCGATCGCCGACTGGCCCGACTTCGGTGCCCGCGCCGTTGCGGTCGGCATCCGCGCCGTGTTCGCCTTCCCGGTCCTGCTGGACGGTCGGCCGGTAGCCACCCTCGAGATGTGCCGCATCACCGCAGGCGCCTTGAGCGATACCGACGTCGACCATGCCGTCCGCTACGCGGCCGTGGCGGCGGTACTGCTGCAGGACGACGCCGTCGCCGGCAACGGCGCCGGCGCCGTGATCGGCCAGGAGGCCGCCTTCCTGCTACAGGCCACCGGCAGGGTGATGGTCCAGGCCGACGTCGACGCCGATACCGCCCTGCACCGGTTGCGCCGATACGCCGTCGACCACGATCGGCACGTCCGCGACGTCGTCGTCGACGTGCTCGCCCACCGGCTGCGATTCGACCCGAGTAGCGCTTCGTGAGCGCCCCGACGGCCCCGGACCGCGGCCCCACCCACGATCAACGCGTCATCGACGCGTTCGTGGTCCTGTCCGACACCCTGGTCGACGACTTCGACCTGACTGAACGCATGCACCAGCTGACCGGCTACCGGAATGCGGGCCAGTGCTCCGGCCTTCAGGCCGGGGGTGAAGGCCCGCGCTGGGAGGGCCGCCAGGCCCGAGCAGTGCCTTAACCGGGACGGTTCTGCTGCTCGATGTACTGACGGACGACGCTCAGCGGTGCGCCGCCGACGGAGCCCGCGACGAATGCCTGCAAGTTCAGCCATAAACCAACATGGCACAGTGTCTCCTGTGCAGCTCCGTTACAACTTTCGCGTCTACCCGACGCCCGGCCAGCAGATCGAGCTGGCCAAAGCGTTCGGGTGTGCGCGAGTGGTGTTCAACGACGGGCTGCGCCTGCGCCAGCAGGCCCGTGAGGCGGGCGAGAAGTACATCTGCGACGGGGATCTGTCCCGGCGTCTGGTCACCGAGGCAAAGCTGACCCCGGAACGGGCGTGGCTGGGCGAGGTCTCCGCCGTCGTCCTGCAACAGGCGCTGGCAGACCTGAACACGGCCTACCGCAACTTCTTCGCCTCGATCACCGGCCAACGCAAGGGCCGCAAGGTGGCTCCGCCCCGGTTCCGGTCCCGCAAGGACAACCGGCAGGCCATCCGGTTCACCAAGAACTCCCGGTTCAAGGTGCTAGACAACGGCCGACTCAGGTTGCCGAAAATCGGCGACCTCGCGGTCCGCTGGTCGCGGACGCTGCCATCGGACCCGTCGTCCGTGGCGATCATCAAGGACGCGGCGGGACGGTACTTTGCCTCGTTCGTCGTGCAGACCGCCGACGAGGCGCTGCCGCCTACGGAGTCCGAGGTCGGCATCGACCTAGGGCTGACGCACTTCGCGGTGCTCTCGGACGGCACGAAGGTCGCCGCGCCGAAGTTCCTGCGCCGAGCCGCGCGCAAGCTCAAACGGTTGCAGCAGGCCCTCTCGCGCAAGAAAAAGGGCTCGGCCAACCGCAAGAAGGCCGTCGTGAAGGTCGCCAGGGCGCACGCCCGAGTGGCCGACACCCGGCGCGACTGGCAGCACAAACTGTCCACGAGCATCGTTCGCGACAACCAAGCGATCTATGTCGAGGATCTGTGCGTGACCGGTCTCGGCCGGACCAGGCTCGCGAAGTCCGTGCACGATGCGGGCTGGGCCAGCTTCACCGCCATGCTGGAGTACAAGGCCGCCCGGTACGGGCGCACCTTCGGCCGAGTGGATCGGTTCTTCCCATCCACCCGGCTGTGCTCCGACTGCGGACGCATCAACGACAAGATGGCGCTCAACGTCCGATCGTGGGACTGCCCGTGCGGCAGTCACCACGACCGGGACGTGAACGCGGCCATTAACGTGTTGGCCGCCGGACCGGCGGACAACTCAAACGACCGGGGAGCGCAGGTAAGACCGGGACTCGTCCCGGCACCGCGCGGCGAAGCGGTAACCCACCCAGACGCCACGCGGTCCACGCGCAGCGTGGAGGGAATCTCCGTCCTTTAGGGCGGAGAGGATGTCAATGCCAGGAACTACTGAACGTCGACGGCGCCGGAGTGATGCTCGCCGAACCCGACGGAAGGATCCGGCTGGTCGCCTCAACGGACGAGACCACCCGGCAGCTGGAACTGTTCGAGATCGACAACGGCAACGGCCCGTGCCTGACGTCCTTCCACAGCGGCGCCATCACCGAACACCCTGACTTCACCACCCCCGGCAACCAGTGGAGCGACTTCTCCGCCCGCGCCCATTCCGACGGCTACCGATCCAGCCACGCCATCCCCATGCGTCTGCGTCAACAGACCGTCGGGGTGCTCAATCTGTTCAGCAACACCCCGGGCCGCTTGGCCCAAGCCGACCGGCAGATCAGCCGAGCCTTCGCCGACCTCACCACCATCGCCCTGCTCCAACACCGCGCGATCACCGCTCGTCGCACCCTGGCCGAACAACTCCAGGCCGCGTTCACCACCCGACTGGACATCGAACGCGCTAAGGGAATGCTCGCCGAACGCTTCGGCATCAACACCGAGGACGCCTTCAACCGCATCCGTAACCGCGCCCGCAACACCAACCGAAAGATTGCCGACCTTGCCCGTGAGATCAACACAGGAAAGGCCACCGATCAGTTCTAAGGGTGTATCTAGGGCCGGGTCGTCTTGGCGGCGCAGGCGCGGCATGTCGTGGGGCAGGTACCAGCCTCGCATCGTCTCGGCGGTCACCGGGATGGGCTCGGCGCGCGTCTGGTGGCGGCGGACCGTCTCGTCGAACGGGATGTCGAAGTAGAAGGCCGCGGACGGGCCCTCGTGGCGGGCGATCAGGTCGCGCAGCAGGTCGCCGTGTGCTCCGCTGTCCAGGATGCCCTCGAGGACCACGTGGTAACCGGACTCCAGGGCGGCCCGCGCCGTCCCCACGATGAAACCCGGCGCCACCGCGGCCGAACCGTTTCCGCGGTGTTCGCGCAGGACGGTTCGGCGCAGGTGGTCCTGTTCGATCAGGGCGCAGCCGCGGCCGTAACGGCGGCGGACCTCGCGGGAGTTGGTCGTCTTGCCGCTGCCGGAGTTTCCGCGTATGACGACGAGGATGCTCACCGGGTCAGGCCGGCCGCTCGTCGCGCTTGCGGTCGCTGGTGGCCTGGAAACGGGTCAGCAGGCTCGCCAAGTTGGACATCTCGTCGGCCAGCGCCTGCTCGCCCTTGGGGGTGATCGCCGCCCACGTGCGGGGGCGGCGTCCCTCGTACCCCTTGGTGATTTCGACGATGCCCTGGGCCGCGAGAATGTCCAGGGGGCGGCCGAGGTTGCCGTCGGTGAGGCCGAGGAGGCGTTTCAGGTACGGGAAGTCGGCGCGTCCCGCCTCGTCGAGCACGGTCAGCAGGGCCAGCCGGGTCTTCTGGTGTACGACGTCGTTCAGGCCGAGGGCGGGGTGTCCGGTGTCGTCAGTGGGCACGGGTCACGCCGCTGGTGAACATCGCCGCGATCAGCATGCCGATGGCGACCAGCAGGTCGACGCCGAGGGACAGCCGGCCGATCACCGTGCCGGAGCCGGTGCTCCAGGCGATCAGCACGAGCAGGCCCTGCAGGAGTCCGTCGGCGGCCACCAGTGTTGCGGCCCGGCGCAGGGCGGCGCTGTGCTGGCGGATGGCGGCGGCGAGGAGGATCGCGGCCGGCCAGACGAGGGGCGCGAAGGCGCCGGCGAGGAACGCGGGAACGAACGTCAACGCCAGGACGGGCACGCTGACCAGGTAGCCGAGGGCGATCGGACGGTACGACCGGGAGCCTTCGCCGATGCCGTCGCGGGCGGCGATGCGCCGGCCGTGCAGCCAGAGGGCGAACAGTCCGACGGCGCCGGCGAGGGGCCAGAACAGCAGGAGGCTCAGGTGCCGGTTGACGGGTGCCACGGAGGTGGTCCAGGCGGCCGCGTGGACGCCCCATCACGGATGTGGTGACGTGGGGCGCCCAGCGCGGCTGAGGTCACCACGCGGAAGGGCTTCGCGCTCTGACCACGGAACACGTCTAGGCTCGCCCGGTGATCGAAGACCTTGACGCCGAACGGGCCGAAGCCGAGTTCATGCACGACTATCTGGTCGGCATGCCGGAGCCGGAGCGTACCCGGCTGGGCGTGACCGCGGCCCGGATCGGCGGGGGAGTGGCCCTGGCGATGGCCGCCGACCCGACGAACTACTGGAGCAAGGCTCTCGGGTTCGACCCCGGCGCCCTCGACGAGGTGATCTCCTTCTACCGCACGTCGGGGGTACGGCAGGCGGTCATCCAGCTGACCGGGCTCGAGAGCGCACCCCCGGAACTGGAGCGGGGCGGCACCTGGATCAAACTCGGGGCCGACCCGCGCCGGGTCACCGCCGCGCCGACGTCGCTGCGGGTCGGGCCGGTTCCCGACGGCGAGGCGGTGGCCTGGGCGAACGTCATCCTCGACACCTTCGGCATGCCCCGCGGCGACCTGACCACCATGCTCGCCTCCACGGTGGGCCGGCCCGGCTGGCAGCCGTTCGCAGCCTGGGACGGCGACCGTATCGTGGCCGGCGCGAACCTGTTCCACCAGGACGGCCGGGCCGCCCTGAACGCCGCGGCGACCCTGCCGGAGTACCGCGGGCGGGGCGCCCAGTCGGCGCTCATCGCGGCCCGCGCGGCGGCCGCCGCCGAAGCCGGCTGCCATCGCGTCTACGCCGAGACCGGGAAACCGGAGCCGGGTGGCCACAACCCGTCGCTGGCGAACATGGTTCGGGCCGGCCTGGAGCCGCTCTATGAGCGGGACAACTGGATCTGGCGTTCGCCGGGGGCCGGGGTTAAGCGGTAGCCGGGGCCGGGTACCGGGCGGACGAGACAGTTCACCGTCCCCTCAGGAGGTCGACTCCATGCCCATCGCTGACGTCGGGGCCGTCGAGTGACCGCTTCGAACACCCGGAACCGGTGGCATCCCGGCCGTCTTCGTTTCGTCCGGTTCCGCGCCGATCCGTCCTTGCCGCGCGAGCAGGCGGCCACCCGGATCTCCGCGTACGTGTACGGCAACATCATCACCTTCGCCACCCTGGTACCACTCACCGGCGACGACCTGACGCACGGGCATGCGGCCCTGCTGGTGCTGGGTGTCGCGGCGTCGACGTATGCGGCGCACGTCTTCGCCGACCGGGTCGGCCACCACGTCCGCGGCCCGGAGCCGGTGCCCGGCGGTCTCGCGCACGGGCTGCGCGACGCGCTGCCGATCCTCTCGTCGGCGATCGTGCCGGCGCTCCTGCTGCTGGCCGGCGGCGCCGGATGGATCACCGCCCGGACGGCGGTGACGGCGTCGGAGATCTACCTCCTGGTCCGGATGAGCCTGGTGGGCCTGCTCGTCGAGCGGCTGCATCCCACCGAGCGTGCTCCCGGGTGGACGCTCGTCTCCGGGGTGCTGCTCGCGGCGGCCGCCGCGGTCGTCTCCCTCATCAAGGTCGCCCTGGGGCACTGACGTGAGGCTGCCGTCGAGACCGGGACGTTCCCGGTCGACGGTGTCGGGGAGACCCCGTTCGCGCCGGCTCTGGGGGCCGGTCGCCTGCTAACGGGTCTCCTGGTACGCGCGGGGTGAGAGCCCGTGGAAGCGGGAGAAGGCGGCGCTGAACGTCGACAGGTGGGCGTAGCCGACGCGGCGGGCGACGGCGACCGGCTTGGCGCCGCCGGCGAGCAGGTCCCGGGCGATGCGCATCCGGGCGGCGTCGCGCCACCGGGCGTAACTCATGCCGGTCTGGTCGCGGAAGGCCCGCCGGATGTCGGCGGGCACGTCGGGCCCGGTTCCGCCGGACGTGCCGATGCGGCGCAGGCAGTCCAGGGCGACCTCCCGGGCGCGGGGGTCGGCGGGCATCGGCACCGACAGTGCTCGCTGCGCGGCGACGTGCTCGGCGAACAGGTCGAGGATGTGGCCGGGGTCGTAGTCGTCCGGCCGCACCGGGGTACGCGCGCTGATCGAGCAGAACATCAGGTAGTCGTCCCAGGCGGGGGAGAACTGGGCGTGCAGGGGTTCGGTCAGGTGCAGTTGGTCGGTGGTGGCGTTGCCGAGCGGCAGCGAGATCGCGTTCTCGTGGACGCCGGTGGTGTGTTCGCGCCCGGCCGGGATCCAGATCGCGCCGCCCCGGCCCCACTCGTGACGGCGTTCGCCGATGTCCAGATAGCCGCCGCCGCGGTACGCCCAGCAGAGCACATGGGAGTCGTTGGTGTGTGCGGCGGTGCGGGTCGCCGGGAGTGGTCCGGGTGAGGTGCGGCCGTCCCGCACCATCCGGACCAGGTCTTCGGCCTGCCGGGCGAGGTCTCCGACGGCTCGCTGCGCGGCGGGTGTCCGGCTGAACTCGTGGGGGGTCGCCCCGAACCGTTGTCTGAACGCGCGGGCGAATCCGTTGCGGCTGGTGAAGCCGACCCGGGTGGCCGCCTGGTCGACGCTGTGGCCCGCGGCGAGGAGTTCGACGGCGGCGCCGAGCCGGCAGCGCAGCCGCCACTGTTCGAAGGTCAGCCCGGTGCCGGCCAGGAAGTCGCGGCGCAGGGTGCGCGGGCTGGACAGCACCCGGGCGGCCCAGGCGGCGACGGTGAGGTCGAGGGCGGGGTTCCGTAGCAGTTCGGCGGCCACGGTCCGGGCTCCGCCGGCTTTCGGCAGGGCGGGTTCGGGTGCGGGTGGCCGCCGGCCGGAGCCGCGGAGCAGGTCGACGAGCGGGTCTTGGGAGTATCCGTGGCCGGTGAGCGGTGTGACCGTCAGGTTGAAGTGCTGGATCAGCCAGTCCTGCCAGCCGTCGGGGACCGTGAACCGACGTGGTTCCGGTAGTGCCTGGGCCGTGATGCCCGGGTGGGTCAGTAGGGGGAACGCGACCGTTCCCGGCTCGGTGACGACCATCCAGGAGTTGCCGGCGGTCGCCGGGATCCAGACGCCCTCGCCCGCGGTGAGACGGAACTCCGGACTGTCCTCCATGCGGACGCGTGCGGAGCCCGTGCGTACCCAGAACAGGAGGTTCTCGGTCTTGTTCCACCGGCCGCTCGACCGCACCGGGGGAATCGGCGGTGGTCGCCCCATCATGTCCTAACCATATGGCAGTCTGCGCACACTTTTCTATGTAAGGGTTGCCTAACCTATCTTCGCATCCCCTCCGAAAGGTGCCCTCCTCAGCATGCCGAAGACTTCACGCCGGCTCACCGTGCATCCCCTGACCCTGCGCGAGGTGGAGGTCGTCCGGGTGGTGGACCTGACACCGGGGATGCGGCGGATCACCGTGGCCGGTGCGCAACTCCGCGCGTTCACCTCGGCGAACGGCTTCCCCCAGCCGGCGTTCGACTCGACGGGCTTCGACGACGACATCCGCCTGGTGTTCCGCTACCCCGGCCGGGACGAACCGGTGCTGCCGGTGCAGAAGGAGACGGGCATCGACCTGCCGCGAGACCCCCGGCCACTGTCGCGGGTGTACACCGTGCGCCGCTGGGACCCCGCCGCCGGCGAGCTGGACATCGACTTCGTCCGGCACGGCATCGGCGTGGGCACCACCTGGGCGTACCGCGCCCAGGTCGGCGACCGCATCCACTTCGTCGGGCCGAGTACGTCGCGCGCGATGCCCCAGGACGCCGACTGGCTCCTGGTCGCCGGAGACGACACGGCGATCCCCGCGATCGCCCGCCTGCTCGAGGAACTGCCCGAACAGGCGAGGGCGCAGGTGTTCATCGAGATCACCGACGACAGCCACCGCCAGGAACTGCGGGAACGGCCCGGCGTCACGGTGACCTGGCTGCCCCGCGACGGCGCCGAGACGGCCCCACTGGTGGATGCCGTCCGGAACTGCGGCTGGTGGGACGGCCGGCCGTTCGCGTGGCTCGCCGGGGAACACCGGTCGGTGCGCGACCTCCGGCGGCATCTGGTCGAGGACCGGGGAGTCCCCAAGGAGGACATCGAGTTCACCGGGTACTGGCGGCGCGGCGAGGTCGTCGCCCTGGAGACCGACCGGGCGGTGCCCGACCCGGCGCGCACGCGAACACCGATGGAACGGCTCCACGACCTGGCCGAGCTGATCGCACCGGTCGCGATCCGTACCGCCGTCGAGCTGGGCGTCCCCGAGCTGATCTCCCGCGGCGTGACCGGCGTCGAGGAACTGGCCGCCAAGGCGGACGCCGACGAGCGGGCGCTGGGCAAGCTGCTGCGGTACCTGCACGCGCTCGACATCCTGACCGAGGCCGGGCCGGGCCACTACGCTCTGACGCCGGTGGGGGAGGTCCTGACCCTCGACTTCATGATCGACGCACTGCACCCCGCCGGGGCCGCCGGACGCGAGCTGCTCGGCATCCACGGACTCACCGCATCGGTGCGCACCGGCCGGGCGTCCTATGCCGCGATCACCGGCCGGACCTTCGCCGAGGTGCGGACCGACCAGAACTACGAAGACCTCTATCTGGTACGCCTGGCGAAGTTCCAGGCCGCGCTCGCCGAACCGATCGCCCGGTCCGGCCTGCTCGACGGGGTCCGGCACCTGGTGCTGCACTCCGGCGGCGCCGGCGCCCAGGCCCGCGAGTTCGTCGCCGCCCGTCCCGATCTGCGCGTGACGATCTGCGCCCTGCCCGCCCAGGCCGACTGGCTGCGCCGGGACCTGCCCGACACCATCCCCGACGAGCAGGAGCGGGCCCGGGTGAGCGTGGTCGAGCAGTCCGTGTTCGAGCCCAGCCCGCCCGCGGACGCCGTGTTCGTCATCCGCGCGTTCAAGAACCTGCCCGACGCCGATGCCGCGCACGCCCTGCGCCGGGCCGCCGAGAACCTGCCGCCGGGCGGCCGGCTGCTGCTGATCGAGGACCTGTTCGACACCGACGACCTGGACGAGCACGACGGCGAGGCGGACCTGATCGGCCTCACCGTGCACGGCTCCGGCCTGCGCACCGCCGCCGAACTCGACGCCGTCATCGCGCGGGCCGGTCTCGTCCACGCCGCGCGGCACACCGTCGGCTGGGGCACCACCGTTCACGAACTCCTAAGGGGAAGACCATAACCATGACCACGACACGCCTGCTGACCGCCGCCCTTCTGGGTGCCGCGCTCGTCCTGTCCGCCTGCGGCGGCGACGGTGACGACGCCGGCGAGACCACCGTGGCGACGCGTACCGTCACCGCCGACAACGGCACGGTCGAGGTCCCCGCCGACCCGCAGCGGGTCGTCACGATCGGCAACACGACCCTTCCGCTGATCGACATGGGTGGCGCGCCGGTCGGTGTCACCGACGTCACCGCCTCCGAACTCAGCCTCATCCCGGAACAGCAGAAGGCCACGTTCCAGGCGGCCACCAGCCTCGGCTCCAGCGGCGACCAGGTCGACATGGAGAAACTCGCCGCCCTGAAGCCGGACCTCATCCTGGCCCAGCTCCCGGACAGCGAGTTCGAGCAGATCGCCAAGCAGCTGGACTCGATCGCCCCGACCCTCTTCTGGGGACTCGACGTCGAGTGGAAGACCTTCGCCGGCGCGCTGGCGGAGGCCGGCAACGTGACCGACGGGCTCAGCGGCCAGCAGGCGGCGTTCACCGCGAAGATCGCCACGATCCAGCAGACGTACGCCACGCTCATCAAGGACACCTCGTTCGTCAACGTCGACCGCTGGGCGAGCTCCGACCCCGGCACGTTCTCCATCGCGGACTTCGGATGCGTCGAGATCGCCCAGGGCGACATCGGCATGACGTTCCCCGAGGCGGCCGCCGGCGCGGACCCGCTGGGCTGGACGTCCCTGCCGTTCGAGCAGATCGCGGGCCTGTCGAAGTACGACGTGATCACCTACCCGGTCGACGCCGCGGGCCGCCCGACCGAGCCGTTCGCGCCGGTGGTCGCGACCAACACGTGGAAGGCACTGCCCGCGGTCCAGTCCGGTCGCGCGCTCGGCGTCTTCTGCCCCGGCAACAACTCCTACGGGCCGGTCCTGCGATACCTGGACTCGCTCGACGCCGCCCTGGCGACCCTGCCCGCCAAGGAATGACCGCACTCGCCCTGCGCCGCGACGATCCGGGGACCGTGCCGGTTCCCGGATCGCGCCGGCGCTCGATCGGGCTGGCCGTCGCGCTCGGGACCCTGCTGCTCTTGCTGGTGCTGAGCGTGATGGTCGGGTCGACGGCGATCGCGCCGTCGGTGGTGTGGGACGCACTGTTCCACCCGGCCGCCGACATCGATCAGTTCGCGATCCGGGACTACCGGCTGCCGCGTACCGTCGTGGGCCTCGTCGTCGGCGTGGCCCTCGGCGTGGCGGGAGCACTGAACCAGGCGGTGACCCGCAACCCGCTCGCCGACCCGGGCATCCTCGGCGTCCACGCGGGCGCGTCGTTCGCGGTGACCGTCGCCGTGGGGCTGTTCGGCATCCGCGACATCGGCGGCTACCTGTGGTTCGCCTTCGCCGGGGCGCTGATCGTCACCCTCATGGTGCTCGCCCTCGGGTCCACCCGGCAGGGGCAGTCACCGGTGGTCATGGTGCTCGCCGGGGTCTGCGTCGGCGCGGTGCTCCGCGGCGCCGGATCCGCGCTCGAACTGACCAACCCCGCGGCGTTCGACGCCATGCGGTCCTGGAACGCCGGTTCGATCGTGGGCCGGCCCGTCGATCTGCTGTGGCCGGTCCTGCCGTTCTTCGCGGTGGCGCTCGTCCTGGCCGTCGCGGTGTCCGGCCCGCTCGACGCGATGGCCCTGGGCGACGAACTGGCCGCCGCCCAGGGCGTGCGGCCGGCCGTCACCCGCATCCTCGCGATCGTCGCGCTCACCCTGCTCGCCGGCGGAGGGACCGCGATCGCCGGGCCGATCGCCTTCGTCGGGCTGATGGTGCCGCACGTGGCCCGCTGGATCGTCGGCCCGCACCAGCGCTGGATCTTCGCCTACAGCCTCCTGCTCGCCCCGATCCTGCTGCTGGCCTCCGACATCCTCGGGCGCGTCGTCATGCACCCGAGCGAGATCCCGGTCGGTGTCGTCACCGCCTTCGTCGGCGCTCCCGTCCTCATCGCCCTGGTCCGCCGGTCGAAGGCGAGCGGACTGTGAGCGGGGCACGGGTGGACTTCGGGCGGCGCGTCCTGGTGCTGCGGCGCCGGCGGATCGCGGTACGCCTCGACCGGCGCTCGGCCGTCGTCTGCGCCCTGCTCACGCTGGCAGCCGCGGGCACGGCGGCGCTGGCCCTGACGACCGGCTCGTACCACCTCGGCACCGGGCAGGTACTCGCCGCGCTGACCGGCGGCGAGACCGGGCTCGTCCACGACATCGTGGTCGAGTGGCGGCTGCCCCGGGTCGCGGCGGCCCTGATCTTCGGCGCCGCGCTCGGGGTGTCCGGTGCGGTCTTCCAGTCGATGCTGCGCAACCCGCTCGCCGACCCCGGCATCATCGGGTTCTCCCAGGGCTCGTACACCGGTGCGCTGCTCGTCATCCTGATCATCGACGGCGGCTACTGGCAGCTGGTCGGCGGGGCGCTGGCGGGCGGCATGGCCACCGCCCTCGCGGTGTACGTGCTCGCGTACCGGCGCGGGGTGCAGGGGTTCCGCCTGATCGTGGTCGGCATCGGCGTCTCCGCGGTGCTCGAGTCGCTGAACGTCTGGCTGATCCTGCAGGCCGAACTGGAACAGGCGATGGCCGCGGCCGCCTGGGGCGCCGGATCACTCAACGGGGTGGCCTGGGATCAGGTGGCCACCGGCGGCGCCTGCATCACCGTGCTCCTGCTGGTGGCCGGCGCGGCGAGCCGGCCGATGCGGCAGCTGGAGCTGGGCGACGACGCCGCCGCGGCCCAGGGCGTGCCGGTCTCGTCCACGCGTCTCGGCCTGATCGTGGTGGGTGTCGCGCTGACCGCGACCGTGACCGCCGCGTCCGGGCCGATCGCCTTCATCTCGCTGCTCGCCCCGCAGATCGCCCGCCGGCTGGCCCGCACGGCGGGGATCACCCTCGTGCCGGCCGCCCTCACCGGCGCCCTGCTGTGCCTGGTGGCGGACTACATCGCCCAGCACGTCGCCCCCACCCCGCTGCCGGTCGGGGTCGTCACCGTCATCCTCGGCGGCGGCTACCTGGGCCGGCTGCTGTTCACCGAAGCGAGGCGACGACTGTGAACGCTGGAACACCCCGGCTCCACGTCGACAGCGCATCCCTCGGGTACGACCGGCGGGTCATCGCTGAGAACCTGTCGCTGTCGATCCCGGACCGGTCGTTCACGGTGATCGTGGGCCCGAACGCGTGCGGCAAGTCGACCCTGCTGCGCGGGATGGCCCGGCTGCTCAGGCCGAGCGCCGGTCAGGTGATCCTCGACGGGGCGGACATCCGGTCGTACCCGACGAAGGAGGTGGCCCGCCGGGTCGGGCTGCTGCCGCAGACGGCGATCGCACCCGACGGGATCACGGTCGCCGACCTGGTGGCCCGCGGGCGGTACCCGTACCAGGGGTTCGTCCGGCAGTGGACCGAGGACGACGAGCGGGCCGTGGCGCGGGCGATGGAGCAGACCTCGGTCACCGACCTGTCCGGCCGGCTGGTGGACGAGTTGTCGGGCGGGCAGCGGCAGCGGGTGTGGGTGGCGATGGCGCTCGCCCAGCGCACCGACATCCTGCTGCTCGACGAGCCGACCACCTTCCTCGACATCACCCACCAGATCGAGCTGATGGAGCTGTTCACCGACCTGCACCACGCCGGGCACACCATGGTCGCCGTGCTGCACGACCTGAACCACGCCGCCCGCTGGGGTACGCACGTGATCGCGATGAAGGACGGCCGGGTCGTCGCCGAGGGCCCGCCCGATCAGGTCGTCACGGTCGAGCTGGTGGAGAAGGTGTTCGGCCTGCGGTGCATAGTGGTGCCCGATCCGGTGGCCGGCACCCCGCAGGTGGTGCCGTTGGGGCGGGGCCGGTGAGCCGCGACGACCCGCGGGGGCTGGGCCGCGGGCCGCTGACCCGCCGGCTGCCCGTTCTGCTGCACACCCCCGCCGAACCCGGCCGGATCCGGCCGTTCGCGGCCGGGGCCGGGACCACGCCGGGCCGGTTCCTGCTCCGCGTGATCTTCTCGCGGAAACGGGTCACCGTTCCCGCGATGCTGTTCGCGACCGTGTGGCAGGTGGGCGAGGCGGCGGTCCCGGTGGTGATGGGCCTCGCGATCGACCGGGCGCTGGCGACCGGCGACACCGGACAGCTCGCGTTGTGGCTCGGTGTGCTGGTCGCCGTGTACGTCGCGTTGACGTCGGCGGCGAAACTCGCGCTGCGGCTGACCGCCTACGCGGTGCAACTGCTGCAGCACCGGCTCCGCGGCACCCTCTCGGCCGGCGTGCTGCATCCCGTCGACGGGACCGGCCGTACGCCGGACGGCGGTGTCGTGTCGCTGATGACGAGCGACGTCGCCCGCCTGGCGAACGGGGTGATCCTGGTGATCATGCCGGTCGCGCGGATCGTGGCCGTCGGATTCATCGCGGCGTCGCTGCTGGCGATGGACCGGCTGCTCGGCCTCGTGGTGCTGATCGGCGCGCCGGTCGCGGTCTGGTCGATGGGCGTGCTCAGCGAGCGGTTCTCCCGGGACACCCGCGAATACCAGGGGCTGCTGGCGTCCACAGTCGGGCGGGCCACCGACCTGGTCGCCGGGTACCGGGTCGTCAAGGGGATCGGCGTCGAAGCCGAGGCGGAGGTGACCGGGCGGTACCGGCGGGCGAGCCGGGAGACCCTGGCCGGAGCCGTACGCAACGCGGGCTTCTTGGGCAGGTTCCTCGCGGGCTCGGGCGCGGTCACCGGCGTGTTCGTCGCGACGGTGATGGGACTGGCGGGCTGGTCCGCGGTGGCCGGGCGGCTGAGTGTCGGTGAGCTGATCGCCGCGGTCGGCCTCACCCAGGCCCTCCTGCCGCAGATCGAGTCGATCGCGAACATGTCGATCCCCAACCTCGCCGGGGCCCGCGCCTCGGCCGCGCGCCTGCTGGACGCCGTTCCCGCCCCGCCGGGCCTGCAGGAGACGTCCCGGTTCGAGGTGGCGGCCCTACCGGTCCTGGAGATGTCCGTCGCCGGCCTGCGCACGCCGGTCCGGGTCGGGCCGGGCGAGTTCGTCGGTGTCCACACCGACGACCGGACCGCGGCCCGCCTCGCCGCCGCGCTGCTGGACCCGTGGGCCGGCGACGACCCCCAGGTCCGGCTGGACGGGCTCCCGGCGCGGGAACTGGCCCCGGCCGCCTACCGATCGCGGGTCACCGTCGCCCCGCACCGGGTGACGTTGTTCAGTGGCACGATCGGCGACAATCTCAGCGGTGACCCGGCCGCGTTCCGTGCGGCCGCCTGCGACGACTTCGCCACCGATCCGGACGCTCCGGTCGGTGAGGGCGGCAACCGTCTCTCCGGTGGGCAGCGGCAGCGGGTCGCGCTCGCGCGTGCTCTGGCGAGTGATGCGCCGGTGCTCGTGCTGCACGACCCGACCACCGCCGTCGACTCGGTGACCGAACACGTGATCACCGGGCGGCTGAACGACATCCGCCGGGGGCGCTCCACGCTGCTCCTCGCCACCGCGCCCGGGTTGCTCGGCGCCTGCGACCGGGTCGTCGAGCTGCTCCCGGAGACGACGCCGTGAGCGGGCTGCCGGTCGCGGGTGGCCGGGAGACCGCCCGGGAGATGTGGCGGCTCAGCGGCGGGCACCGGCTCCGGCTCGTCGCGACCGGCGTGCTCGGGATGGTCAGCACCGGCGTCGACCTGATCCCACCGTTGGCGATCGGGTACCTCGTGGACCGGGTGCGGACCGGCACCGCCGGCGCCGGCACCGTCCTGACGGTCACCGCCGTGATGGCCCTCGCCACGGTCCTCGGCGCGACGGGCACCGCGGTGACGGTCGTCCTCGCCACCCGTATCTATCACACCATCCTGGCCACGCTGCGGGAACAGCTCGTGGGCCGGGCCATGACGCTCCCGCAACACGTGGTCGAGCAGGCCGGGACCGGCGACCTCATCTCCCGGACCAGCGACGACGTCACCGCCGTCGCCGACGCGGCGCCCGCCGTGATCCCGGCGCTCACCGTCACGACGTTCACGATCGTCGTGTCCGTGGGCGGGCTCGCGGCCCTGGAACCGCCCTACGCAGCCGCCTTCGCCGTCGTGCTGCCGGTCTACGCGCTCGCGATGCGCTGGTACCTGCGCGCCGGGCCGGCGGTGTACCGCGCCGAGCGGACCGCGATGAGCGCCCGCACCCAGCAGATCCTCGAGTCCCAGCGCGGTCACGCCACCGTGCTCGGCTTCGGGCTGGCCGAGCAGCGGCACCGTGCCGTGCTGGCCGCCTCCTGGGCCGTGGCGGTGCAGTCGCTGCGCGCCCGGATCGTGCAGAGCATGCTCAGCGCCCGCCTCAACCTCGGTGAATGCCTGAGCCTGGCCGGGGTCCTGGTCGTCGGCTTCGTCCTGGTCGATCACGGCATGTCCACCGTGGGCGGGGCCACCACCGCGATGCTCCTGGTGCTGCGCCTGCTCGGGCCGGTCAACGCGCTGCTGTACGTGATCGACGACCTGCAGTCCGCCCTGGCCTCGCTGAGCCGCATGATCGGAGTCGTCACCATCCCGGAGGTGCCGGACGGGGGCGAACCGGCGACCGCCGGCGTCCTGCTCCGCGGGATCGTCTTCCGGTACGGCGACGGCCCGCCCGCCCTCGACGACGTCACCGTCACCATCGCGCCCGGTGAGCACGTCGCCGTCGTCGGCGTCTCCGGAGCCGGGAAGAGCACCCTCGCCGCGGTGGTCGCCGGCATCCACCGGCCCGAGGCCGGAACCGTGACCCGGCCCGGCCGCACCGCGGTGATCACCCAGGAGGTGCACGTGTTCGCCGGAACCCTCCGCGACAACCTGACCCTCGCCGCCCCTTCGGCCACCGACCGCGACATCCACACCGCGTTCGAGGCCACCGGCACGACCGGACTCCTCGACCTGCTGCCGGACGGCCTCGACACGGTGGTGGGCGCCGGCGGACATCCACTCACCGACGCGCAGGCGCAACAGGTCGCCCTGGCCCGGCTGCTGCTCGCCAGCCCGGACCTCGCCGTCCTCGACGAGGCCACCGCCGAGGCCGGATCCACGCAGGCGGGACCGCTCGACCACGCCGCCGCGGCAGCCCTGGCCGGGCGCACCGGGCTGGTCATCGCCCATCGCCTGTCCCAGGCCGCCGCCTGCGACCGCATCGTCGTGATGGACCGCGGCCGGATCGTCGAGACCGGCACCCACCACGAGCTCGTCGACGCCGGTGGCACCTACGCCGAACTCTGGGAAGCCTGGCGGGGCTGACCATCCTGCCGGCGCGGCTGGGCCAGCCAGCGGTTCGGGTCGCGGCGGACCGTGTCGATGGCGTCGAGCGCCGCCCCGATCACCGCCGCGTCCGGGCCCAGCGGCGCCGGGCGCACCTGGACCGGCGTCCACCGGGCGCTCAGCACCCGGTCGCGGATCTCCCGTTCGATGCCCTCGACCAGCCAGGACGACAGCAGCGAATAGCCGCCGCCGAGCAGGACCGTGTCCACCTCGACCAGGTTCAGCAGCCCGGAGATCGCGATGCCGAGTCCGGTGGCCGCCCGGTCGAGGGCGTGCAGGACCGCCGGCGACCCGGCGGAGACCAGGGCGTCGATCGCCACAGCCGGCGCCTCCGCGGGGCCGTCGTGACCGGCCGCGGCGAGGATCTCGCGGAGCCCGGCGTAGCCCTGCAGACAGCCGGACGCGCCGCAGACACACGGCGGCCCGGCGCTGTCGACCAGCACGTGACCGAGGTGACCGCGGTGACCGCGCAGGGGGCGGCCGTCGAGCACGATGCCGGCACCGATGTCGAACTCGCCGCTGACGCAGACGAAACCGCGCGGTTCGGGTGCTCCGGCGTACAGCTCGCCGAGAGTGGACAGTGCGGCGTCGTTGCCGACCACGACCGGCACCGCGGCCGACCCGATCAGCCTGCTCAGGGCGGCCCCGGCGTCGACGTCGTGCCAGCCCAGGGCCGGCGCCCGGCGTACCACGGAGGTGTTCTCGACGCGGCCCGGCGCCGCGAACGTCGCGCCGACCACGGTGAGGTCGTCGTCGGCCGCGGCCCGGATCGCGGTACGGGCCATCCGGGCCAGGCTGTGCAGGGTCTCCTCGGCCGGCCGGTCCCGTCCGTTGTGCGGGGCGAACTCGAGGTGCCGCACGGTTCCGGTGAGGTCGACGACGCAGGCGGACAGGGCGCCGGCGCGGATGTCCAGGCCCAGCCCGGCCGGCCCGGTGCGGGCCAGGCTCAGGCCGACCCGGGGGCGTCCGCTGGTGCCGGAGCGGGCCGGCCCGGCTTCGACGATCAGGCCGGCGGTGAGCAGTTCGTCGACGATCCGCGAGATGGTCGGCCGGGTCAGGCCGGTGCCGGCGGCGAGTTCGCTGCGCGAGATCGGCGCCTGCCGGGCGTCGACGATCTGCTGGAAGGTCAGGACCAGGTTGTGGGCGCGGAGGCTGTCCTGCCGGATCGGGGTGCCGGTGGCGGGCGCGACGCGGTGCACCGAGCGGATCATGAGGCCAGGTCGGCGGCGTACGCGGCGGCCCGGTCCGTCCCGACCGGACCGTCGGCGATCACCGTGACGACGTGCCGGGTCAGTGTCGCGCCGGGGGCGAGCAGCAGCGGCCGGTCCCAGGCGAGCGCGGATCCGACGCCCACGTAGTCGCGGGTGCGGACGAACCAGGGGTCGCGGCGGGTCTCCGGGCTCGCCGCGATGAAGACCAGGGTCCAGCCGTCGCCCTCCACCGCCAGCCAGCCGGTGCACCGGCCGTGGGCCGCCTCGACGCCGGTGCCGTCCGGGGACGTCGTCCGGCACGGCCCGGCCGGGGCGCGCCAGAAGAAGCCGCCGTATCCGGCTCCGGTCCGCCCGTGCGCGGCGGGGCTGCGGATCGGCAGTTCCCCGCCGGTGGCGTTGGTGAGGGCGAACCGGTAGCTCAGGGCCCAGGCGTCCGGCCCGGCGGGCCGGCAGGTCAGGTCGCGGCGTTCGGTGAGCAGCGGACGGCCGTCGATCGTGGTCCATCGCAGGGTGTGGCTGAGCCGGGTGTCGTCGCGTCGCAGCCAGCGGACGTGATGCTGGGTGCCCTGGTTGTCCAGCCACGCCGGGCCGTGTCCGGGCAGGAAGGTGCGGCCGCCCCAGAAGTTCGCGCCGTCGACCTCGGCGATCGCGACGCCGGCGCCGAGGTGGTGCCGGTGCGAGTCCGGCATCAGCTCGGTGACGGCGGCCCCGGCCAGGGTGCGGACCGGGTGCAGGTACGGCCGGGGCGCCAGCGCGACGGGCAGATCGGGACGCCACGCGTACTCGGCGACGACCCGGTCGGCGAGACGCAGGACGGCGGTGGCGTCACCGGTCACGGGGACCTCCGGGCGGGGCGGGTTGTTGCTGAGCAGGATAGTGCGGGACGTGGGGGATCAGGACGGCGGCGATCCGGTGACGTCGAACCGGTCGAAGTCGGCGTGCCCGCCGGGGCCGGTGGCGAACAGGCCGAGGGTGGCGCCGATCCAGAGGCCGGGGGTGGCGGTGAACACCGGGAAGGCGTCCCACCGTGCGCCGTCGATCTCCGCGGCGAACCGGACCTGCGCGGTGTCGGTCACGGTCAGGACGAGCCGTACCGCTGCGCCGGCGGGGATCAGGACGGGGTCCGCCGCATCCCGTTCTCCGTGGTCCTCGGCTTCTCCGTGGTGCTCGGTTTCTCCGTGGTCCTCCGCGAATCGGCAGGTCAGATAGGTGCCGTCGGGCCGGTGGGTGAGGCCGATCCAGGCGTAGGTGCGGCCGAGCACGACGAGCCCGGCCCGTGATCCGGGCGGGGCGTCCAGGCGCAGCCCGGTCTCGGCCCGCAGGCGGGGGCCGGGCAGCCGCTGGCCGAGTACGGCCGGCAGACGGCGCAGGTCGTCGCCGGGCCGGCAGGCCAGCCGCAGACCGGTGCCGGAGTGGGCCAGGATCTCGTCGCCGGTGGGGTTGGCCGGCCAGGTCCACTGGGGTCCGGGCCGGCCGCCGCCGAACGTGTCGGAGGTGGCCGGTCCGGTCGCCCGCACACTGCCAGTGCCGGCGACCGGGGTGCCGTGGTCGCCGATCTCCGGCCAGCCGTCGTCGTCCCAGCGCAGTGGTTGCAGGTGGACCACCCGGCCGAACGCGCCGCGATCCTGGAAGTGCAGGAACCAGTCGTCGACCCAGGCGCCCTGGTGCGGGCCGTTGACGTCGGTGTCGCCCCGGGCGAGCACGATCCGGGGTTCGTAGGGGCCGAACACGTGTTGCGACCGCATCGCGTACTGCCAGCCGTCGGTGACGCCACCCCCGGGCGCGAAGATCCAGTACCAGCCGTCGCGCCGATACCACTTCGGCCCTTCCAGGGTTCGGCAGCCGTCGATCGTGTCGCCGTCGACGATCACGGTCCCGTCAGTCAGGGGACGAGCGAGATCCGGGCTCATCGGGTACGCGGTGAGCCGGTTGTTGAATCCGCAGCGGCTGCGCGCCCAGCCGTGCACCAGGTACGCCCTGCCGTCGTCGTCCCACAGCGGGCACGGGTCGATCAGGCCCCGTCCGGGCAGCACGAGCCGCGGCGGGGTCCACGGCCCGGCCGGGTCCCGGGCGGTGGTGACGAAGATGCCGTGGTCCGGGTCGGGGTAGCAGATCCAGAACCGTCCGTCGTGGAACCGCAGGGCGGGCGCCCACACGCCACAGCCGGGCCGGGGCACGCGGTAGTGCTCGCGCGGTGTCAGCCACGGCAGGGCGTGACCGAGGATCCGCCAGTCGACCAGGTCGGGCGAGGTCAGGACCGGCAGGCCGGGAACCCGGTTGAAGCTGCTGGCGGTCAGGTAGTAGGTGTCGCCGACCCGGATCACGTCCGGATCGGACCAGTCGGCGAACAGGACCGGATTGCGGTAGGGGATGTTCACCGCGTACCTCCGGGGAAGGCCGCCGCGGGGCCGTCGGCGACGACCACGGCGATGCGCCGGGTGAAGACCTGGCCGGGCGCGATGACCAGCGGACGGTCCCAGGCGATCGCCGAGCACACCCCGGCGTAGTCGGCCGAGCGCACGAACCACGGGTCGCCGCCGGCTGTGCCGGTGTGGAAGGTCAGCGTCCAGGTGTCGGTGCCGAGGGCGATCCACGGTTCGCGGCTGCCGTGCACGTCGGCGCCGCCGTCCCGGGCGAACGCGCGGATCGTCGCCGGTCCGGCGGGCGCCCGCCAGAAGAAGCCGCCGTACCCCGCGCCGGCCCGGCCCCGCACGGCCGGGCTGCAGAGTGTCAACGTGCGGTCGTCGGCGCTGCTCAGGGCGTACTCGAAACGCAGTGTCCAGGCGGTGTCGGTGAGCGGTGACGTGCTGAGGACGCGCCGTTCCCGGGCGATGACCTGGCCGTCGCGGGCGACCCAGTCCAGTTCCTGCGCGAGGCGGTCGCCGGTGCGGTGCAGCCAGCGGGCGTGGCGCTGCCGTCCGTGGTTGTCGAGGTGGACCGAGCCGCGGTCGCGCAGGTAGGTGCGCCCGCCCCAGAAGTTGGCGTCGTTGACGACCGGCACGGCGACGCTGGCGCCGAGGTGGTGCCGGTGGTCGGTGGGCATGAACCCGGTGACGGTGGCGCCGCCGAGGGTGGTGACCGGGTGCAGGTAGGGCCGGGGCGAGACGGTGGCCGGCAGGTCGGGTTCCCAGACGTAGCGGGCCACCACCCGCCCGGCGCATGTCAGTGCGTGAGCCTGCGGCATGGCGGCAAGTTTTCGGCGCTCAGGCAGTTATGTCAATGACTGAAACAATTCTCGGCGGGAACCTTGACATGGATGCCACTCGATAGATAAAACACTGAAACAAATCCGTAACGATGGCGGAAGGACACCCCCGTGAACCCCGTTGACGAGCCGTCCGGGCTGCGCCGGCGTCACGTGCTCCGACTCGGCGCGCTGGCCGGGGCGGCCGCCGGGCTGTCCGGCTGCGGCCGCGGCTTCGGCGGCAGAAGCGACGACGACGGCCGGACCGCACTGACCATGGCCTGGTGGGGCGACGCGCAACGCGCCGGGTTCACCCAGCAGGCGCTCGACGCGTTCCAGGCCGCCAACCCCGGCCTGCGGGTCCGCACCGAATACCAGGACAGCAGCCCGTACAAGGACAAACTCGCCGCCCGCGTCGCCGCCGGTGACGCACCCGACCTGATGGCCATGCGCTTCGACAGCCTGCGTGAGTACGCCGACCGCGGCACCCTGCTCGACCTCGCCCCGCACACCGCCGACCTCGACCTGTCCGGGCTCACCCCGCAGGCGACGGCGCTCGGGCAGGCCGGCGACAAGATCTTCGGCATCCCGTCGGGCCTCAACACCATCGGCTTCGTCGTCGACAAGACCCTCACCGACGAGTACGGCGTGCCGGTCCCCGACGGCGACACCTGGAGCTGGGAGCAGTTCGGCACGTTCGCGGCCGCCGTCACCAAGGCCAGCGGCGGCAAGGTCTACGGCGCCAACTTCGAGCTCTGGACCACCGCGAACCTGCTCGTCTTCGCCCGCCAGCACGGCGACGACTTCTTCAGCCCGCAGGGCGACCTGGACGTCCGCGCGGCCACCGTGGTCGCCTGGTTCCAGCTCGCCGAGGACCTGCGCGCCCGCGGCGCCATCCCGCCCGCCGGTTTCATCGACCAGAACAACGGCGCCTCGCCCGCGCAGTCGTACCTGGCGAAGAAGTCCATCGCCTCGCAGATCATCCCGACGAACAACCTGCTCGGCTACAACCAGGCCTGCGGCGGGAACCTGCAACTGCTGCGCATCCCGGGGGAGACCCACGGTGCCCGGCGTGGACAGTCGATCGACACTCCGGCCCTGTGGTCGATCGCGGCCGGCTCCCGGCATCCGCAGGAGACGCTCAAGCTGCTGAACTTCCTGACCAACCAGGCGGAGCCGGCCAAACTGTGCGCCGCGACGCGAGGTGTCCCGCCGAACCGGGTGATCGCCGCGCAGATCGCGCCGACCCTGGAGGCGGACAACAGACGCTCCAGCGACTTCCTGGCGAAGCTGCAGGACGAGACGCTGCCGCCGTCCTACCCGTACCCGGTCGGCGCGAGCAAACTGACCAACATCCTCAAGAGCATCAGTACGGAGGTGGAGTTCACGCGGACCACCCCGGCCGAGGCCGGACAGCAGTTCCTCGCCCAGGCGCGGAAGGCGCTGACCACATGACCGCGCTCCGGGCGCGCCGCCAGGACAACGCCGGATACCTGTTCCTGCTGCCCTGGTTCGGCGGCATCCTGTTCACCGTCGGCCCGTTCCTCGCCTCGCTCTACCTCGCCTTCACCGACTACGACCTGCTCACCCCACCGCGGTGGGCCGGTCTGGCGAACTTCCGGGCCATGCTCGACGACGGCAGACTGCACCAGTCACTGCAGGTCACGTTCACGTACACGCTGGTGTCGGTGCCGCTCTCGCTGGCCGTCGCCCTCGGCGTGGCCATGCTGCTGGACCGCGGGGTCCGCGGCCTGGCGATCTACCGCAGCATCTACTACCTGCCGTCCCTGCTCGGCGGCAGCGTCGCGATCGTCATGCTCTGGCGCTACATCTTCGGCTACCAGGGCATCGTCAACGACTTCCTGGCCTGGTTCGGCATCCAGGGCCCCGGCTGGAACTCCGACCCGCGCTTCGCGCTGAGCACGCTCATCCTGCTGCACGTCTGGACGTTCGGCGCACCGATGGTGATCTTCCTGGCCGGGCTGCGGCAGATCCCGGCGATGTACTACGAGGCGGCGGCGATGGACGGCGCCTCACCGTGGCGGCAGTTCCGGTCGATCACCCTGCCGCTGCTGAGCCCGATCATCTTCTTCAACCTGGTCCAGTCGCTGATCGCGTCCTTCCAGACCTTCACCCAGGGGTACGTGATCAGCAACGGTACCGGCGGTCCCGCGGAGTCGACGCTGTTCTACAACCTGTACCTGTACCAGAAGGGATTCGCCGAGTTCGACATGGGCTACGCGTCCTCGATGGCCTGGCTCCTGCTGATCATCATCGCCGGGTTCACGGCGATCAACTTCCTGGCCGCCCGGTACTGGGTGTTCTATGACAACTGACCCGGCCGGTCCCCGCCGGTTCCTGCGCCACGTGCTGCTCTGCGGTGCCGGCGTCGTCATGATGTACCCGCTGCTGTGGATGATCTCCAGCTCGGTCAAGCCCAGCGCCCGGGTCTTCACCGACGAGTCGCTCTGGCCCGCCACCTGGGACCTCGGCAACTACGCCCGCGGCTGGAGTTCCCTGGCCGAACCGTTCTCGCTCTACCTGGTGAACTCGGCCGTCATCGTCACGCTGAGCATCGCCGGGAACCTGCTGTCCTGCTCACTGGCCGCGTACGCGTTCGCCCGCCTGCGCTTCCGCGGACGCCAGGTGTTCTTCGCGCTGATGCTCGGCACGATGATGCTGCCCGGACACGTCCTGGTCGTCCCGCAGTACGTGCTGTTCGACCGGCTCGGCTGGCTCAACACGTACTATCCGCTGCTGGTCCCGCACTTCCTGGCCACCAACGGCTTCTACATCTTCCTGATGGTCCAGTTCATGCGGTCCCTGCCGGACGAACTCGACGACGCCGCCCGGATCGACGGCTGCGGACCGTTCCGTACCTTCTGGAAGATCATCATGCCGCTCTGCCTGCCGGCCTTCGCCACCACCGCGATCTTCACGTTCATCGCGGTGTGGAACGAGTTCTTCGCACCCCTGCTGTACCTCACCGATCCCCAGCTCTACACGGTCCCGCTCGCCCTGCGGCAGTTCATGGACTCCGAGGGGCAGAGCCAGTGGGGCGAGATGTTCGCGATGTCGTTCGTCTCCCTCGCCCCGGTCATCGGTTTCTTCATCGCCGGCCAGAAATACCTGGTCAAAGGAATCGCCACCACCGGACTCCGGTGACCGCCGCCGGTATCCCCGTCCCGCACGTCGTACGTACCAGAAAGGACCCTCGTGTCCAGAATCCGGAAAGGAACGAAGCGCCTCCTGCTGGCGGCGCTGACACTCGTCGTCCCGCTCGCGGCCGTCGGCCTGACGACGACATCCGCACAGGCGGCGTTGCCCGCCGCGGGTGCCGATTATCAGTTGGTGGTGACGAAGAGCGGCATGTGTGTCGACGTGCCGAGTGCGTCGACGGCGAACGGTGCCCTGTTGCAGCAGTGGGGCTGCACGGCGGGCGCGAAGTGGCAGCAGTTCACCCTGAAAGCCGTCGGTTCCAGTTATCAG
>NZ_JZKF01000102.1 GCF_000962825.1 Actinoplanes rectilineatus | reverse complement strand
GCGCTCGGTGCGCTCGGTGCGCTCGGTGCGCTCGGTGCGCTCGGTGCGCTCGGTGCGCTCGGTGCGCTCGGTGCGCTCGGTGCGCTCGGTGCGCTCGGTCAGCCGGTCAGCCGGTCAGCCGGTCAGCCGGTCAGGTCCGGGTTGAGCTGTCTGCCTCCCGGCTGGACGTCCGTGGCGGTCGGGGAATAGGTCGTCGGGCGCGAACGCCCGATGGCGATGGCCGGCTCTGTGTCAGCGCCCCGCCGAACGGTCCGGTGACCGTCATCGAGGGCGCCGGTCGTCACCTTCACCCGGTTCGCCGGGGGCAGGTGGCGCGGGTGATCGGGCTTGTTCGATGAGGATCTCGGCGGCGGCGCGGGCGTGCCTTCCATACTCGGGGTCGTTCAGCACCATGGCCCGGCTCGCGGCGCCGTCGGCCAGTGTGACCAGCTGCTCGGCCAGCGGCTCCGCCGGATCGACGCCCATTTCGCTGATCAGGCTCGTGACCATGGTGAGCATCGCCAGCTTCTGCTCACGAGCGAAGGAGTGCACCCGCCCGTCCGGGTCGGGCTGCTCCACCGCCGCGTGGATGAACGGGCACCCGCGCACGCTCCCGTCCGGCCACGGTTGCACGTCGAACATCGCCAGCACCCGTTCGCGCGGTGTGAGGTCCTCCCTGGTGAGGACGGCGAGCACGGAGTAACCCGCCTGCACGACGTGGTCCAGATGCGCCAGCACCAGGTCTTCCTTGGCCGGGAAGTGCGCGTAGAGCGTTCGCTTCGACACGGGTGCCCGCGCGGCGATGTCCTCCATCGTGGTCGCCGTGATGCCCTTGGTCGCGAACAGACTGTTGGCGGCGGCCAGCACCCGCTCACGTCCACCTCTGCCACTCATACCTGAACTATACGACACCGTTTACTTCGAACGTCGGGTCCGCTACGGTCGCTCGAAGTAAACGGTTACGTGTACCAGGGAGTGAGCATGACAGCAGCAACGGACGCCGCCGAACGACTGATCCGTGGACGCCACGCGACCAGGGCGTTCCTGCCCGATCCGGTGCCCGGCGACACCATCGAGGCCATCTTCGCGCTGGCCGGGGCATCGCCGTCCGCCTCCAACGCCCAGCCCTGGCGGATCGAGGTGGTCAGCGGCGCCAAACGGGACGACCTGGCCGCCGCGCTGATCGCCGCCCACCGCGAAGGCCGGCAGACCGCCGACTTCCCCTACAGCGAGGACGTGTACGAGCCGGTCCACCAGCGCCGCCGCCGGGCCTGGGGCGCGTCGCTCTACGCCGCCCTCGACATCGACCGCGGCGCCGGGGACCTGCGGGCCGCGTACGACGAACGGAGCCTGAGTCTCTACGGCGCCCCGCACGTGGCCATGCTGTACGCCCCCGAGTCGGGCGACCCCCGTCTGACCGCGGACCTGGGTATGTACACCCAGACCCTGCTGCTGGCCATGACCGCGCACGGCGTCGGCAGCTGCCCCCAGGCGATGCTCAGCTTCTACGCCGACACGGTCCGCGAGACACTGGGCGTCGCCGGGGGCAGGCTGTTGTTGGGCGTCTCGTTCGGGTACGCCGACCCGGCGGCCCCGATCAACGCGGTGGCCGTAGGGCGCGAGCCCCTGACCGAGACCACCCGGTTCCACCACTAGAAACCTTCGTGATCAGGATGCGAAGCCCGTCCGCGTGGTGACTTCGGGTGTGCTGGGCGGCTCAATTCACCGCGCCCGTGGTGGGGTGTGGTGACTTCGGGTGTGCTGGGCGCCTCAATTCACCGCGCCCGTGGTGGGGTGTGGTGATTACGGGCGTGCTGGGCGCCTCAAATCACCACACGGACGCTGACCGCGAAACGTGTATGGATGATTGAGGCGTACGGGCCGGCGCCGCCTGAGCTTGTCGGGGGCATACACAGCAGTTTTCTTGTACGCCCGTGGTGGGTGTGACCACACCCACCACGGGCGTAGAAGAAAAACGAATACGTGCCGAGCACCTGGGCGCGACACCGATATCGGCGCACTCGACCCGCGATCACTCATCGCATACGACCGTTGGCCAGCAAAATCTAAAACTCCATCATCGAGAGGGAGCATCTCTCGTTCAGGGTGCGTCAAGGCGACGGTGTAAATCGATTTGTTGAAGGTCGGTTACGGCCTGCGGTGAGGCGTCCTGCGAAGGCGAGTTCGTCGGTGCTCACTGCCGGGAGGGCAACGACTCCTCGCCCGACGTCCATCGCACGGTTCGCGCCGGAGCCCGGTAGGCGCGGACGGAACAGAAGGAACAGAAGGAACAGAAGGAACAGAAGGAACAGAAGGGTGGGGCCGCTCAGCGTGGCGGGCTCGGGGTCCAGCCGATCGCGGGGGCTATGTGTTCGGTGATGGTCTTCAGGAGGCGGGTGTTGTAGTCGACGCCGAGCTGGTTCGGGACGGTGAACAGGACGGTGTCGGCTGCCTGGACGGCCTGGTCGGCGGCGAGTTCCTCGGCGATCCGGTCCGGGTCGCCGGAGTAGGTGCGGCCGAAGCGGGAGCGGACGCCTTCCAGCAGGCCCACCTGGTCCTGGTCGTCCTCGCGGCCGAAGTAGACGCGGTCGATCTCCTCGGTGATCGGCAGGACGCTGCGGGAGATCGAGACGCGGGGCTCCCAGTCGTGGCCGGCCTCCTTGAAGGCCTGCCGGTACAGCGCGATCTGTTCGGCCTGCAACTGGTCGAACGGGACGCCGGTGTCCTCCGACAGCAGCGTCGAGCTTTGCAGGTTCATGCCGGTCCGGGCCGCCCACTCGGCCGTCGCTCGGGTGCCGGCGCCCCACCAGATGCGTTTCCGCAGGCCGGGGGACTGGGGCTGGATCGCGAGACCGCCGCTCACTCCACCGGTGCGGGCCGGGTCGGTGCGGGCGACCGGGGTGCCGTCGACGGCCGCCAGGAAGATCTCGATCTTCTTGCGGGCGGTGTCGGCGGTGGTCTCGCCCTCGGCGGGGACGTAACCGAACGACTCGGCGCCGCGCAGCGCCGTCTCCGGGGATCCGCGGCTCACCCCCAGCTGCAGTCGGCCGCCGCTGATCAGGTCCGTGGCGGCGGCCTCCTCGGCCATGTAGAGCGGGTTCTCGTACCGCATGTCCACCACGCCGGTGCCCATCTCGATCCGGTCCGTCCTGGCCGCGATGGCCGCCAGCAGCGGGAACGGGGAGGCCAGCTGACGCTCGAAGTGGTGAACGCGGACGAACGCCCCGTCCACGCCCAACTCCTCGGCGGCCACCGCCAGGTCGATCGTCTGCAGCAGTGAATCCGCGGCACTTCGCGTCTGGGAGCCGGTCACGTTGCGCCAGTGGCCGAAGGACAGGAACCCGATCTTCTTTCGCACGCCTCCAGCAACTCCCCGGCGTTGCGGCCGCATTCCCGGCTGTGGTCCACCGCATGCCCCGCCCCCGATCACCCCGGCGACACGACGTCTGGAAGGCCGCGGGGTGGAGGGAGAGGCCCGGACCGAGACCAGCCCGCGGCGCCGCGATGAGGCCCGGACCGAGCCCGACCCGGCCCGGTTCCACCTGAATCTCGAGGATTCCCTCAAGCCGGCCCTCACCGCCACCCTGCTGGGCGTGCTGCCCCGGGCCTGACGCGGACGGCCCGGCCCGGGCGCGGCGGCTGTCAGTCCAGGACGGCGGTGGCCTCGAGCTCCACCAGGTGCTCGGGGATGTCCAGGGCCACGATGCCGAAGAGCGACGCCGGGGGAGCGGCCGTGACGCCCAAGCGGGTGTACGCCCGTGTGATGCCCTCGACCAGGGCGGGCATCTTCGACGGGTCCCAGTCGACGGCGTGCACGGTCAGCTTGACCACGTCGTCGAACGTGGCGCCCACCCCGGCCAGGGCCGTCGCCACGTTGACGTAGCACTGCTCGACCTGGGCGGCCAGGTCGCCGGCGCCGACCGTCACGCCGTCGGCGTCCCAGGACACCTGCCCGGCCACGTGGATCAGCTTCGCGCCGGTCGCGACCGACACCTGGCGGTAGACGTCCACCACGGGGATGCCGGGCGGGTTCACCAGTGTCACAGCCATGATCTTGCCTCTCTTTCGGTTACTGGGAAACCGTAAGAGACCGGTGCTGAGCTGGGAAGAAGGCACTAAATCGAAACGGGGGCACCTTTCGGTAACCGATCATCGACCTGCGTAGACAGCCGCGGCCTGAAAGATCGGAAAGGATTGATAGGGTACGCACACGCCGTCGAACCGGGAAGGAGGTCAGAACGATGTCCGATGTTCTGCGCCCCGCCCGCGTACCGGCGTCCACGCGGCACTGACAGGGGCGTTCGCGTTCCGGAGGTTCCCATGACCGACGTGGTCATCCGCTCCCTCGCCGCGGGCGAGGAAGACCTGTTCGACTCGATGCCCGACCCGCTGCCCCAACTGCGCCAGGTCGGCTACGCCGACGGGCTGGCCGGTGGCGGCTACCGCCCCGAACACACCTGGGTCGCCCTGCGCGCCGGACGGGTCGTCGCGCGCGCCGCCTGGCTGCAGCCCCCGGGCGCCGTCGGCGAGCCCTGGCTGGAACGGTTCGACCTGAGCGCCGAGCCCGCCCTCGGTGTCGCTCTGCTGCACGCAGCGCACGAGGCGTTCGGCGGCCCGACCCGGTATTTCGCGGCGGTGCCCGCGCACTGGCGCCGCAGCCCCGAGGTCCGTGCGGTCGTCGACGCCCCGATGGCGGCGGCCCGGCTCGCCGGGCTGACCGAGCGGGTCGAGCGGATCCGGTTCTCGTGGGCCGGGGCGCCGCTGCCCACCCCGTCCGGCCGGTACACGTTCCGCCCGGCCGCCGATGCGACGGAGATCCGGGACCTGGTCGCGCGGATCCCCGAACCGGCGGTGCTGACCGGCAAGGAGATCGCCGAGACGGTCGGCGGCGTGGACCTGGCCACCGACCCGCTGGCCTGGCTGACCGGCCCGCCGGACACCTGGCGGATCGCGCTGCGCCACGACGTCCCGATCGGGCTGGCCGCCACCGCGGGCGACGCCTGCTACCCGATGATCGCCTACCTGGGTGCGCTCGAGGAGGCCGTCCATGGCGAACTCCTGGCCGACGCGGTCGAGACCCTGTCCACCGGCGGGGCCTACGAGGTCGTGGCGGACACCGAGGCTTACCGCGTACCCATGGTGGCTGATCTGGAAAGGACCGGTTTCCGGCAGATCCGTGCCCGGCTGCTCTTCACGCCGTAGGCGACTGCCGGAACGGGCGCGGTAGGGTTTCCGGCCATGGCAGCCAAGATCCCTCCGCGCCCGTTGATCCGGGTGGCCTGGTCCGTGCACCGCGCGATGCTCGCCGTCTCCGGCGCGCGGATCGGGCTGGCCCTGCCGGTCGCCGGCGCCAAGAGCGGCATGCTCCAGCTGCACACGGTCGGGCGCCGGTCGGGGAAGCCGCGGGCGGTCGTGCTCAACTACCTCGAGGACGGCGACGACCTGGTGGTCCTCGCGTCGAACGCCGGCGACCCGGCCCACCCGGCGTGGTGGCTCAACCTGGAGGCGCGGCCGGAGGTGTCCGTCGACCTGGTGGGCGGCCGGCGTTCCGTACACGCGAGGGCGGCCGGCGGCGATGAGCGTGAGCGGTTGCTCGGGCTCTTCCGGGGTCTCCCGATGTACCAGGACCTCGACGCGGTCTTCGCCCAGCGCGGCCGGGAGACGCCCGTCGTGGTGCTGGAGCCGCGCCGGGCCTGAACCGCTCGGCGCGGGTGTGGGCGGGCGTTTCGGGGGTATGCGCTGGTCGTGCGCATCGGATACTTCTTGTCTTCTGAGGAATACACGCCGACCCAGCTGATCGAGCAGGCCACGCTGGCCCAGGACGCCGGGTTCGCGAGTCTCTGGATCTCCGACCACTTTCATCCGTGGAACGACGAGCAGGGGCAGGGCCCGTTCGTCTGGTCGCTGATCGGGGCGCTCAGCCAGGTCGTCACCATCCCGGTCACCACCGCGGTGACCTGCCCGATCCAGCGGATCCACCCGGCGATCACCGCGCAGGCCGCGGCGACCAGCGCCGTCCTGCACGAGGGGCGGTTCGTGCTCGGCGTCGGCACCGGGGAGGCGCTGAACGAGCATGTCACCGGGGAGCGCTGGCCGTCGGCGGGGGAGCGGCTGGAGATGCTCGAGGAGTCCGTCGCGGTGATGCGGGAGCTGTGGCAGGGCGGGTTCGTCAGCCACCGCGGCCGGCACTTCACCGTCGACCAGGCGCGGCTCTACACCCTGCCGGATCAACCCCCGCAGGTGTACGTGTCAGCGTTCGGCCCGAAGGCGATCGACGTCGCGGCCCGGATCGCGGACGGGTACATCTCCACCATGCCCGACGGCGACCTTGTCACGAGATATCGGGAGAAGGGCGGTAAGGGTCCCGCCCAGGGTGGATTCAAGGGCAGCTGGGCACCGACCGAGGAGGAGGCGGTGACGACGGCCTACCGGCTGTGGCCGAACGCCGCCGTCCCCGGTGAACTGTCCCAGGTGCTGCCGTCACCCCGACACTTCGAACAGGCGTCGCAGCTGGTCACCGAGGAGATGATCCGTGACGCGATCGTCTGCGGGCCGGACCCGGCCGGGCACCGGGAGCAGATCCGCGCGTACGAGAAAGCCGGCTTCGACGAGATCTACATCGCCAACACCGGCCCCCACTACCGCGAGTTGATCGAGATGTATCGGCGGGAGTTCCTCTAACCTTGCCGCCATGATGTTCGTGGACGGGGAGTGGTGGGCCGCCAAATCCGGGGCGACCTTCGTGGCGACCAGCCCGGCCACCGGTGAGGCCATCGGCACGGTGGCGCAAGGGGATCGCGACGATGCGCGGGAGGCGATCGACGCCGCCCGGCGGGCCACCGCGCAATGGGCCGGGCTGTCCGCGTTCGAGCGGGCGGCGTTGCTGCACCGCGTCGCGGACGTGATCGAGGGCCGGCGTGACTCGCTGGCCCGCACACTGACCCTGGACCAGGGCAAACCGTTGCACGCGGAGGCGTACGACGAGGTGGACGAGCTGATCGTCTACTGGCGGACGGCCGCCGAGGACGCCAAGCGTTCCGGCGGGCTGCTGCCCCCGTCGTCGAGCCGCGGCACCCGGGCGATGCTGATCCGCCGCCCGCGCGGCGTGGTCGGGATCATCACCCCGTGGAACTGGCCGTACACGATGCCGGCCGAACTGATCGCGCCCGCGCTGGCCGCCGGCAACACCGTCGTGTGGACGCCGGCGCCGTCGACCAGCATCGCCGCGATCGCGCTGGCCAAGTGCGTGGCCGCGGCCGGTCTGCCGCCGGGCGTGTTCAACCTGGTGACCGGTCCCGGACCGGTGGTCGGCGACGAGATCGCCCGCAACCCGGGCACCGACGCGGTCGCGTTCATCGGCTCCACCGTCACCGGACGGCACGTCGCTGCCGCTGCGGCGGGTAAGGCGACACTGCTGGAGATGGGCGGGAACGGTCCTCTGGTCGTACTCGAAGACGCCGACCTGGACCGGGCAGTCGAGGGTGCCCTGACCGCGTGTTTCCTGTGCGCGGGCCAGAGTTGCACGGCCGGCGAACGGCTGCTGGTGCACCATTCGCGGGCTGAGGAGTTCGCGTGGCGGCTGGCCGCGGCCGTGCGGGACCGGATCCGGTTGGGTGACCCGTTCGACGCGGCGACCACGATGGGCCCGCTGAACAACGCCGGAGTGGCCGACAAGATGTCCGCGCACGTGGCGGACGCGGTCGACCGGGGCGCGCTGGTGCTGACCGGCGGCGAACCGGCCAAGGGTTTCCCGACCGACCTGTACTGGCCGGCGACGGTCCTGGCCGGAGTGCCCGCCGACGCTCTGGTGGCGACCGAGGAGACGTTCGGGCCGGTCGCGCCGATCGTCGGCATCAGCGGACTCGACGAGGCGATCGCGCTGACCAACGCCTCCCGGTACGGTCTGCTGGCCGCCATCTACACCGCGGACCTGCGGCAGGGCCTGCACTTCGCCGACGCGGTCCGCACCGGCTGGGTCAACATCAACGAGTCGACGAACTACTGGGAGAGCCACCTGCCGTTCGGCGGCCGATCCGGTTCGGACAGCGGCATCGGCCGGGTCGGCGGCGCGCACGCGATGGACACCTTCACCGAACTGCAGACCGTCATCATCGGCCCGGCCTAGCGAGAATTCTCCGCGACGTCTCCCGCTGTACCGCGACAGCGTCCCGATCAGCCCGCCGGACCGAGCCGTGCACGCGGTCGGCGACGACGGCGTTACATCCCGATGGCGGCGTTGAGCTGGTCGATGCCCTGCTGAGCCAGGGCCTGCACCTCGGTGCCGGCGGCGTTGGCGGCGATCGGCACGAGGAAGCCGCGGAGGGCGGCGACGGCGCGGCGTACCCGACGAGGTTCGGGGTCCGCCCCGGTGATCTCCTCGAGGACGCCGGCGGCGGCGTCCTCGGCGTCCTGCCGGTCGTCCGGGCCGAGCTGATATGCGGGAAGCCGCGCCACGATCGCCGCGACCGCCTCCGCCAGCGCCTCGAAGCCGGGCGCGACGTCCTTGTTCGACTGGTGCTGGGTCACGTCGTGGTTGCCCCAGGCCCACTGGTTGCCCTGGGCGTCGCCGTGGATCACCGGCCCGTGGTGGACGGTCGTCGGCCCGGGCCCGTGCCGGTCGCGGAGATATCCGGCCACGTCACCCGCCCAGTCGGTGACACAGTCGATGCCGTCGGTGGTGATGTCGGCACGGAACGGCCCGGGCACCTGGGCCACCGTGACGCCCAGGATCAGTCCCCTGTCGGCGAGGTACCCGGCCGCCTCCTGGATCTCGGACAGCGAGAACCGGCGGCCCGCCCACTCCGCGTGCTCGTCGTCGGCGAACTGGCCGGTGAGCGGCATGCGCGCCCGCACCTGCCACCGGCCGTGGAACCAGCGCAGCAGGCCGTCCCGGCAGGCCCGTACCCGCAGTACCTCGTCGTTGTCCATGGTCAAGACTCCCCTCACCCGTTCAGTGGGCTGTCGCCGATGATCGACAGCCGGTTCGACGCGTTCAGCCGGGCGCGGGCCCGGATCGGGCGCAGCGCGTTGTCGATGGCCGCCATCCGCCGGCGGTAGTGGACGATCAACTGCGCGGACACCGCCGTCCACGCGATGATCAGAGCCGTGGCGGCGGCCCACCCGAGCAGCTCGGCCAGCGCGCTCAGGGTCATCACGGTCAGCCCGCTGACCGAGACCACCGCCCCCACGACGAGGATCCACTGGGCCCGTTCCAGGAACTTCTCCAGCTGGTCCACCAGCGGGTCGGCGAAGTCGAAGGCGTCGAAGATGTCGTTGACGAACGCGAACGCCGCCAGCAGCAGCACCGGGATCACCAGGACGGTCAGCAGCAGCCCGAGAGCCGGCGGACCCCACGGCCAGAACCCGAAGACCGTGCCGAGCGACCGGGCCAGCCCCAGGGCGATCAGCACCACGAGCAGCGAGCCGGCCGTCAGGTAGGCGCTCGCCTTGAGGAACCGGGGCTGCGGCGGATCGTCCTGGACCGCCAGCCACTGCTCCCGCGACGCCTTCGGCCGGAAGCGGCAGAACACCCGGACGATCGCCTCGATGTAGGTGCGGTCGTCGAGCATCCGGATGATGTGCTTGCGGTACGGGCGTACCTGATGAGCGTCGAGGATCTGCTCGCAGACCGACGCCACCCGGCCCGGCATCGTGGTCTGGTAGAACGCGCTCAGCGCGTGCTCGCCGGCCGTCCAGTGCGGGAACCGCCGCACGTTGAGACCCAGCGACTGGAACTCCTGCATGAGTTCCGCACTCGGCGACGTCTCTGCCGCCGGCAGTTCGGACACCGCGGCGACGATGCCCAGCGGGATCGCCAGCCGCGGATCGATCTGGTCCACGCCGGGCGGTATCTGGTCGGCGCGACCCTGCTCGATGAGGTGGGCGATCCGGCCGGCGATGATGCGCATACCGCCGCTGTTCGGCCGTGCGAACGGCTGCCACACCCAGTCCAGGCGCTTGCAGTCGGTGCGGACGTGGACGTCGCTCAGCTCGAGGCCCGCCTCGATCTCCGAGTTCCGGATGAGGACCGCGAGATGCCACGCGGCGCGCAGCGCCTTCGCGTCGTCACCCCACAGCATGGACACCAGCGCCTCGCAGGCGGCCGGCGTCCCGACGACCGCCAGATCGTCGAGCGCCTGCAGCGAACCCGCCCGCGCCGACGAGGTCAGCGCGGCGATCGCCTGCTCACCCATGGACCGCAGCGCCGTCCGCGCCCGCGGGTCGCCCTCGGCCGCGAGGTCGGCGAGGAACACGGCCGCCTGCGGCAGCCGGGTGCCGGCCAGCGCCGCCATCGCCCACCGGGCCGTCGCCCCGGTGCCGGCGCCGGCCTTCTCGACCAGCAACCGGAAGGTGTACTCACCGCGCGGCCGGCCGTCCGCCGCCACCGCGGCGAACGCCGACGCGACCGCCCGCTCGTCCCAGCCCCGCAGCGCGTTCGGGCTCATCGACTCGACGATCACCTCACGGGCGAAGGCGTCGTCGATGCGTTTCGCCTCGGCCAGGCACTCCAGGGCGAGGAGCCGGTCCTCGCGGACGCCGGTGCGCAGGATGGTCCGGACCACCTCGGTGCAGTCCCGGCTGGACGCCCCGCACCAGAGCTTGACCGTCTCGCGCCACGCCGGCCGGTCGGCGAAGTAGCGGTACAGCAGCGTGTCCGGCTGGGCGGTCAACTCCACCGCGGCGAGGTACTCCTGCAGGGTGAGGTGCGGGAAGGCGTACCGGGAACTGCGGCTGTCCAGCCGGACCAGCAGCTGACTCCGCTGGTCGATCTCGTTGATCAGCGGCCGGGCGTGCTCCGGTCCCATGTTGAGGTCCGGCAGGATCTGCTTGGTGATGGCGACGAGCTGCGCGCCGTCGATCGACCGCCGGTCGGGCTGCGTCGCCGGGGTGTCCTGCAGGGTCAGGGCGATCCGCTGCAGCACCGCGAGCTTGTCCTGCCAGTCGTACACCGAGACGGAGTCGTGCCGCAGCATGTCGTGGTCGCGGCGCAGCAGATGGTCGATCGCCATCTCGTAGAACGCCGGCCGCGACCCCGGCAGACCGCGGCGGCTCTTGGCCAGGACCTCGGTGTGAATGTACGCGATCATCGTCAGCAGCAGCGGACTGGCCGCCAGTCGCATCAGATTCTGATGATGCTGGAGATCGGAGAACAACTTCGCCGAGTCGGACGCGGTCATGGCCGGCCAGTTGTTCAGGAAACGGCGGATGTTGGCGTCGTCGAAATCGGCCACCTGCACATGCTCGGTGAATGCGGTCTGCAATTGCCCGAAATACGCGGCGGAACGACAGGTGACCACCATCTGACACCCTGCATGGGTGCGCGCGAAGTCCCGCAACATCGCCGCGACCCGGACCTGGTCCTCCTGCCCCACCTCGTCCAGCCCGTCGAAGAGCAGCGCCAGCTTGCCCTCGCGCAGCGAGATGTCCAGCATCGCCGGGCTCATCCGGACGTCGTTGCGGGACAGCTCGTCCCGGATCATCTGCTCCAGCCCGGACTGGTCGGCGTTGCAGCGGTGCAGGTCGATCAGGACCGGCAGCCGGGCCGGACCGGGCGTGCTCTCCCCGGCCCACAGCAGCATGGAATGCTTGAGCAGCATGGACTTGCCGGCGCCGGGCGGGCCGAGGACGACCACCCGCAACTGGCGGCGCAGCCACTCGTAGACGTCACGCCGTTCGTTGCCGATCTGATATTCGAGCGGGACATAGATCTTGAGAACGTCGATGCTGCTCTTGCCGGTGTGCTCGTTGACGAAGCCGAGGCGGTGCTTCGCGAAGTTCTGCCGGACCGCGCGACGGTAACGCCCGACGAGCCGCCGCCGCAGTGGGCGCCCCGACGACGCCAGGGCGAAACGGAACGAAATGGACTGCGCGAGACGCCCGGCCGGACGTCTCACGGTCCAGAGAACCACTGCCGACGCAAGGATCACCGGCGTGCCGAAAAGCAGCGGTTGCCAAAGATCGCCCCGATTCATGGACGTATTATGGGAATTCGATCATCGCGCTGGCAACTTGCTCTTGGAAACGTGGATCACGGCGTATTCGGCGCGGTTTTCGTGAATAACTCTCACCGTGTCCGAGCTGGATCCTTCCAGCTGTCGGACAAGGGTTGCGGGGCCGCGCCTCCAGCTTCCGGTCAGGGTTGCGGGGCCGCGCCTCCAGCTTCCGGTCAGGGTTGCGGGGCCGCGCCTCCAGACACGTTTCGTCGTCAGGGTCCGCGTGGCGACTTCAGTCGCCCACCACGCCCGAAGTCACCACACCCACCCGAGCGTGGTGATTTCGGGTGCCCACGACGCCCGTAATCACCACACCCACCCGAGCGTGGTGATTTCGGGTGCCCACGACGCCCGTAATCACCACACCGCCACGGGTGTGGTGACTTCGGGTGCCCAGCGCGCCCGAAATCACCACGCAGACCTTGACCGCGAAACGTGTCTAATTCTCGGCCAGGGACCGCAGCGCCTCGTCGAGCGAGGTGAAGACGATGTCGGAGCCGCCCTCCCAGTGCGGGAGCGGGTCGGGCTGGCCGGGCGCTGCGGCATACAACCACCAGATGTTCTGCCACGGATCGAGCATCCGGCCGAGCGTGCACTCGCCGTAGAACGGTGTCGCCGGGGTGATCACGGTGGCGCCGCGGGCCGACGCGCGGTCCAGGGTCTCGGTCACGTCGTGCACCCAGACCTGGAGCAGGGCCGGACGGGCGGGCCAGCCCTTGAGACGGTCGGTGATCACCAGGGTGGCGGTGCCGATGCGGATCTCGGAGTGGATCAGTTTGCCGTCGGGCATCGGGGTGCGGGCCTCGGGGACCTCGGCCACGTCGAAGACGGCGGTGACGAACCGGATGAGACCGGCGGCGTCGTCGACGATCACCAGTGGGTTGAGGGCGGCGTTGTCGCCGTGGGATGCGATCACCAGGGCAGCCTGGCAGCGATTGCGGCCACAATCCGACCGTTGTCGCCGGGTTCAGGGCATGGCGGTCGGATCCGGTGGGAACAGGTCGTGGCCGGTCCACGGGTCCACCGGATCGGGATAGGCCGGATCGACAGGGAACGGGCGGGTGTGCCCGGGCTCGTCGTTGTCGATCGCTCTGGTCGGGGGTGGGCCGGTGCGGCTCGGGTCGGGTGGCATCAGCCTGGTCGGCGCCGGTGTGATCGGGGCCGGACGGGTGGGTGCGGGGACGGGCATCACCCTGGTGCGGACCGAAGCCGAAGCCGAAGCCGAAGCCGAAGCCGGAGCCGAAGCTGGAGCCGAAGCCGAAGCCGGGGCCAGGGCCGGGGCCGGAGCCGGAGCCGGAGTGGGGGCTGTGACCGGAGCCGGAGTGGGGGCTGTGACCGGAGCCGGAGTCGGACTGGGGACTGGAGCCGGCTCGGGCTGCGGCTGGATTTCGGATGACGGGGTGTGGGGCGGGGTGGGCGTCGCGGTGCTGCCGGTGGGGGCTGCCAGCAGCCGGCCGGCGCCGGCGTGTTGCTCGATGAGGCGGGCTCGGGCCTGGGCGAAGACCGGGCCGGTCAGGCCGGCCAGGGGTTCGCCCTGCCAGAGGTCCAGCGCCTGCCTGACGTCGTCGGTGTGCTGCCCGTCGCGGGCCCGGGACAATGCGGTCAGGAAGACGGCGGCGTCGACGGCCTCCTCGGGGGCGTCCAGGACGTACCCGTTCTCGGTGAATCTGATCAGTGATGGTCCGAGGGTGCGGCGCAGCGCGCCGACGAACCGTTGCACCACGTCGGCGCCGCCGTCGGGTGGGTCGCCGCCCCAGAGGACGGCGATGATCCGGGGCATCGGGACGGGGCGGCCGGCGTTGAGCAGCAGCAGGGCGAGCAGGGCCTGCTGTTTCGGTGGCCCGAGGTCGACCGGCGTGGTGCCGCGGAAGGCACGCAGCGGGCCGAGGATCGTGAAACGCAGAGGCGCGGCGGCCGAGTTCCCGATCATCGCGTTGTTCCCCCGGCGGGCGGCGCTTACCTGACGGAAACATCATAACGACCCGCATCGTGAATCCCATCCTGCCGCCGGGCCAATCGCCCGCCCGTGGCCGAGCGGCCGAGCGAACGGGTGAACGGCCGAGCGGCCGAGCGGCCGAGCGGCCGAACGGGCGAACGGGCGAACGGGGCTAGGCACGTTTCGTGGTCAGGGTGCGAAGCCCATCCGCGTGGTGATTTCGGGCGCGCTGGACGCCCCAATTCACCACACCCCTGGCGGTGTGGTGAATACGGGCGCGCTGGACGCCCGAAATCACCACGCTGTTGTGAGTGTGGTGAATACGGGCGTGCTGGACGCCCCAATTCACCACACCCCTGGTGGTGTGGTGAATACGGGCGCGCTGGACGCCCCAAGTCACCACGCTGTTGTGGGTGTGGTGAATACGGGCGTGCTGAGCGCCCGAAATCACCACAGAGGCAGACCCTGACTGACTCATTAGGTGTCTAGCGGGCGAACGGGCGGGCGGGACGAGAGCAGAGGGCGGGCGGGCCGACGTGGCGTGGGTGGAGGGAGGGAGCGAGCGGACAGAGCCGTCGAACAGCTGGTGGAACGGTGCGCGGCGGTACGCGTACACAAGGAAGCTTTTGGAGGGTTATAGGGTCTACTGACTAGATCAAGCGATTGACTTAAAAAGGGGACCCGTGAACGACTACACCCACCGGTACGGACCTGTCGCGCTGGTGACCGGGGCGTCGTCCGGTATCGGGCGGGCCTTCGCGGTCGAGCTCGCCGCCCGCGGCCTCGACCTCGTGCTGGTCGCCCGTCGCGCCGACCGGCTGCGGGACCTGGCCGCCGAGCTCACCGCGAAGCACGGCACCGGCGTGCACGTCCTGCCCGAGGACCTCACCGATCCGGGTGCGCCGGACCGGATCCTCGACGCGGTCCGCGACCTGGACGTCGGCATGGTGGTCAACAACGCCGGGTTCGGGGTCAAGGGGGCCTTCGAGAGCGGTGACCCCGGCGCCCTCGCCGACCTGCAGACGGTGAACTGCACCGTGCCCACCCGGCTGGCCCACGGTCTCGTCCCGGCGCTGCGGCGGCGGGGGCGCGGCGCGCTGCTGTTCACCGCCTCGGTGGAGGGGCTGATCGGATGCCCCTACTCCGCGGTCTACTCGGCGAGCAAGGCGTACGTCATCGCGCTGGGCGAGGCGCTGTGGGGCGAACTGACCCCGGCCGGCATCGACGTGCTGACCCTGTGCCCGGGCGCCACCGACACCGAGGCCCCGGCGAAGCAGGGTATCGACCCGGCCACCCTGCACCACCTGATGTCGCCCGAGGCCGTCGTGGACAGCGCCCTGGCCAATCTCGGCGTCGAACCCCTGCACGTGCCGAGCGACCACTACCGGCAGTCGATGGAGGGGCTCCGGGCGATGCCCCGCCGCGACGCGCTGACCGCGATGGCCCGGGCGATGGCGCCGGCGTAGAACCGAGCTCACACGCCGGGCACAGGAGCGGCACAGGTCGGCGGCCGATCGTGGAGAGCGTCACCGGTTCACGAAGGGGTCGTCCGATGCGTAAGCGTTCACTGTCAGTCATGCTCGCCGCGATCACCGGCCTGGCGATGGGCGGCCTGATCACCGCCCCGGCGCAGGCCTCCGGGCGGGCGCAGGGCCGGACGACCGAGCTCGTGGTCGACACCGTCACCGAGCCGCCCACCCCGCCCACGACCCGGGACCTGCTCATCGTCGAGGACGGTCCGGCGACGGTGCCGGACCTGCCCTTCGACACCCGGCTGGGGTCCCCGGTCATGGTGGCGGTGGTCGACGTGCGGACCCGCGCCGACGTGGAGGACGAACCGGTGCGGTTCGCCTGACCCTTCCCCCGGGGGCGGTCAGGCGTTCGGCGCGGTGAGATCCGGCATGGCCGCCGGGCGCAGGCTCGGCAGGACAGCGGTCCGGCGCGTCAGGTGTACGCCACGCAGCCGGTCCAGCAGCAGCCGGGAGTTCTCGCCGGACAGGTTCGCCGGGAGCAGCCCACCCGGCACCACCTCGTCGAGGACCACCCGGATCGCCGGGGAGTCGACGTCGAGTAGTCCCATCGACCAGTCCGGGTACGCGCGCCGGTCGGTGTCGGCCATCGACAGCAGCTCGACCCGGTGGTGGCGGTCGTCGGCGGCGATCACGGTGAAGGTGCGGGTCACGGTCACCCGCTCGCCCTCCAGGCACTGCAGGAAACAGGTGCGGTTGAACAGCAGCACCCCGGTCAGCTCGTCGCGTGCGTTGTTGCGCATCGCCTGCTGCTGGATCTCGAAGATCTCACCGGACGGCAGGGGTGGCTTGGCGCTGATGTAGATCAGCCGGCTCAAGGTCACCTTCGCACCGTACGCCGTACGGGCACACGCCCGTCGTGGAACGCCCGAACCCGTGCACTAGGTTCGTGCGGATACGGCGTGTAGCTCAATCAGCAGAGCACCGGGCTCAGGACCCGGAGGGAGCAGGGGCGGAACCTGCCACGCCGGCGTGGAGAGTACACAGCCCGGCACGGCGTACCCGTTGGGACAGCTCGCGGCGGCGTTCGTCACCGCGACGACGCACGAGGACCCGGCCACCCGGGCGCGGGCCGGGAAACGGGTCGAGCGCTGGTCGCGGGTGCTGGCCGGGATGGCGTCCGGCAGGGTACGCGTCGGGTCGCGTACCCCGATGGCCGGTTATCCCGCCTGGGTCACGCCGACCGTGGTCAAGGGCGGGTTCGCGACCGGGGAGCCGGTGGCGGGTGGACCGCTGCGCCCACAGGAGACAGCGGTCGGCGACCTTCGGGGCCGGGTGTTCGCCCACTTCTTGACCGATGCGGGGCAGGCCGAGCTGTGTGCGCTGCTGGACAGTGGTGCCTACCGGCTGAGCACGCCGGAGGAGGCGGCCCTGCTCGTGGTGGCGTGGCTGCTGCGGGCCGGCGACCGGTCCGGCGCGCTGGGTGTGCTGGACAGCATCGGGCCGTTCGCCGATCGCCTCTGTTTCGTGCCCTCTCCCGGTCCGGTGGGTGAGCAGGATCCGGAGGTGCTGTGGCGGTCCAGCGCGGGTGAGGTGGGCGCCGCCCTGGCCGGGCGCCGACCGAACGAGCGGGTCGAGGCGATGCGCGAGGCGCTGGCGGTGTGGAATCCGCTCGCCGACGAGTTCCTGTCCCTGTGGCTGTCCGCCGGCTTCTCGTCTGCCGGCCCGTCTGCCGCCGACGACGAGTGGCGGGAGCGGGCGACGGCGCTGCTCGCCCGCTACGACCGGCTCGCCGGCCGGTACACGCGGTGCCGAAAACACCGCAATCCGAAGGAGAACCTGGCCGTCCTGCGATCCGCCGCCCGGCACGTCGTCGCCGGCAAGGAACTCGCGCCCCGGCAGGCCGGACTGCTCCGCCACGTGATCACGTCGATGGTGGCGCGGCGCGGACGGCCCGGATCGGCCGGGCACACCGCGCTGCGTGACGGTCAGGCGCGGATCGCGAGCATTCCCGGACGGCACCGGCTGGCCCGCGTGGTGGTGTCCCGGATCGCCGCACTCGACCCGGACTCCGGGATCCGGGACGTGGCGGCGGTCTGCGCCCCGGTGACCGCCGCCGAGGCCGCCACGCACGGGATTCCCGCCGGTACGCCGATCCCCGACGAGGTCCGGCAGGTCGTGCGGCGGGCCCAGGCCGGGCCGGTCGACGAACTGGTGCGCTCCGGGGCGGTGCCGTCGGCCGAGGTGCTCGCGGAACTCGTACCCCAGTTGGCGGCCCGGACGAGCGCGGCGGCGTACCCCGATGAGGCTGTGGAAAGGCTGGTGGCGGCCTCCTACCGGGCGTTCCGCGTGCGGCGGTCGCTGCTCCTGGTCGACCTGGCGCATCAGGTGCGGCTGTCCGAACTGCCGTGGATCGACGCGTTGCGCCCGCACCGGCAGGCTGGTGACGGCACCCGCCAGGAGGCGTTCGCCACGCTGCGGCGGCTCGGGGAACTGGCGGTGGACGGCTTCCCCGCGACGCTGCTGCCGAACCCGCTGATCAGGGAACTCGCCGCGCTGTCCACCGAGGCCGGACGGGACCTGCCGTGGGTGGAGCAGCTCGCCGCCGACATCTTCACCGGCTGGTTCACGCCGAAGTTCGTGCGGGCCGCCGACCTGGCCGGTGAGTTGCTGGCCGGGAGCCTCTACGCGCGTTACTACGACATCGAATACTCGGGGCTGCGCCGGCAGGACTTCGGCGAACGGTGTCACGCCCGTGCCGGGGTGGCCCGCAGCGGCCGGCTGACGGTGGGCGAGAACGGGATGGTGATCGAGCAGGCGCAGATCCTGACCAGCCACAACCTGGCGACGCTCGTGCACGCGGTGGGTGTCGTCCCGGCGGACGGCTGGGCTCCCGTGGCACGGCGGACGTTCGCGTCGGTGGTCCGGCTGTCCGGTCGGGATCAGCGCGATCTGGCGTACGCGTGGCGACAGCTGATCTTCTTCCTGTCTCTGCCCGGGGTGGACGCGTCATCGGTCGTCGAGCAGTGCCGCACCGATCTCGCTGCGGCGCCGGTGTCTGCCCGGTCCCGCCTCGAGGCCCCGCTGAACGACCTGGCCGGTGTCGTCACGGGCGGCCGCCTCACCCGTGAGCAGCAGCTCCTCGGATGGGCGGCCCGCCGCTGATCACCGCGTTCCGATGGGCGGCCCGCCGCTGATCACCGCGTTCCGATCCCTCGGTCCTGGTCGTTTGTTCTGATCACTTCGTGAAGTAGGCGGAGATGGTGGCGGACTCCTGCGTGACGGTGTCGGCGGTGACCAGGTCGGCGGCCTGCGCGGTCAACACGGACGCCCGCGCCTCGAGGAGTTTCGCCGCCTCGCCGCTGGTGTACAGCGACGCTTTCAGATCAGTCTGCGCGGTGGCGAAGAGCGCGGCGAAGGTCTTGTTCGCCTTGAAGCGTTCGACCAGGATGTTGCTTCGTCCGCCGGGGCCGCCCTGCTTCTGGCCGTTCTGTCCCTGACCGTTCTGCTTCTGGTCGCCTTGTTTCTGGTCGTTGCCACCCGGAGCCCCGCTCGGCATGGCGCCGCCGCTCGGCATCGCCCCGCCGCCCGGTGCACCGCCGCGCCCGCCACCGCCGCCCATGCCGCCGAACGCCAGGTTGTGGTCCCAGGCGACCACCGTGAACTGTGTCTTCTCCGTCGTGTAGCGCAGATACGAATTGTTGCCCGGACCGTCGATGTCGTCCGAGTTGGCGACCAGTTCCTCGAACGCCAGATACGTCGCGAAAGCATCGACGTCCAGGTGCTCACCCAGATCCGAACCGAACGTGGCGTCGTCCGACTCGTTGATGAACTTGAGGAATGCGATCAGCGGCACCAGGTTCGGATCGTCGTCGTCGGTCTCCTGGTCGAACACGTCCTCGTAATCGGCCGCGTCCTCACCCCGGTAGCTGTAGTCGCCGTCCGCCTCGGCCTTGTAGAGAATGCCCGCCGACGCGAAATTGGCCGCGTCCCAGGTGTCGTCCGGGTTCTCGACGGCCAGCCGCAGCACCTCGTCGCCGCCGTTCACGCTCAGGCGCAGCGACATCGCGGCCTGGGTGGCCAGTCCCGCCTTGCCGAGCAGGTCGAGCGCCACGGCCTCGTTCAGCGCCGTCGACGTGTTGTTCGATCGGATGACAAAATCGGTGTAGCCCTCGTGCGCCTGCCCGTCGACATACTTGTCCAGCCGCACCAGCCAGGGCAGATCCTTCGGATCCGCCGACGCGGAAACGCTCCGCAGCGACGAGTTGCCCTTCAGGCGCAGACCCACTTTCTCGTACGCCGACCCGTCTATCGTCATCGACGAGGAGATCCACCCCTTGTCGCCGTTGTCGAGGTACGCCGCGATCATCTCGTCGTAATCGGCCTGCTCGAACGTCACATCGATGTCATGCACCGTGCCGGTGTCGAACAGCCCGTCGGCCGACGTCGTGCTCCCTTCCGCCGACGCGCTCTCCTCCGCGCATCCCGCGAGCACGGCGATCCCGAGCGCTCCGATGAGGCCGGCCCCGAAGGCCCGGCGCGACAGCCCACTGCGCGGCAACGAATTCATGAACGCAAGGAAAACGTCCGCGTTCAGGACTCCGTTGTGCTGCACCTGTGGATCGACTGGCAACAGGTCGCTCGGAGCGCCCCGGGCCCGCAGTCCGCGGCGCAAGGCGTCGGCACCGGTGGCAGTCCACCCACACGCTCCGTTGGGGGTGCCGGGCACCTGTTCCGCGTTTCGCGTGTCCTGCCGACACCCGAAACGCTACGGACGCGCCCCCGCCCGATCGTCGCCGAAACGGGGCACTTGCCCGTAGCTCTCACGGGTGAACGTCGGGGTGACCCAGGCCGTCGATCAGCAGGGTGCACACGGCGTCGAGTTCGTCCTCGACGCCGGGGGTCTGCCAGTCGCCGGTGTGGGCGGGGTGGTGGAAGCGGGTGGTGGCCGAGAAGACGGCCAGGGCCAGCTCGGCCGGGTCGGCGTCCCGGAACACGGCGCTGGTGACGCCGTCGGCGAGGATGCCCTGCAACTGGCGCAGCAGATCGGCCACGTGCTCGGCCGCCGCGTCGCTGTTCTCGGTGACCAGGATGCGGTACGCCGCGAACAGTTCCGGATCGTCGTGCGCCTTCGCGCGCTTCGCCGCCAGCAGGGCGGCGAGCCAGCTCCGCAACCGTTGCCGCGGCGGGATCTCGCTGTCACCCGCGATCGCGGCCAGGGCGTCGCGGTCCTGGTTCAGCCAGCGCCGGGAGACCGCCTCGCGCAGCGCCGTCTTCGACGGGAAGTGCTTGTAGACGGCGGCGTGGCTGACGCCGAGTGCCCTGCCCACGTCGACCACGGTCGCCTTGGCGGGCCCGTGGCGGCGCAGCACATCCTCAGTGGCGGACAGGATCATCTCCGCGTCGAGCGGCCCACCGGCGCGCATCAGACCTCACCGCTCAGCAGGCTGGACATCCCGCCAGCATAGTGCCCGGCCATCCCTTGGTAACAGAATTCAAATTATGTAACCTGAACCCCGTTCCCGACGGAAGAGGGTTTGATCATGACCATCCTGGTGACCGGCGCCCGAGGACACGTGGGCGCCGCCGTACTGGACGGACTGCTGGCCGCCGGCGCAACCGTGCGGGCGTCCAGCCGCACCCCGCGGCCCGGGGAGTTCCCCCGCGGCGCCGAGGTGGTGCGCGCCGACCTGGCCGATCCGAGCACGTTCCCGGAGGCGCTGGCCGATGTCCGCACGGTGTTCCTCTACGCGCATCCGGCGACCGCGACCGAGTTCGCGGCGGCGGCCCGCAAGGCCGGGGTGGAGCACGTGGTCCTGCTGTCCTCCGGCTCCGTGCTGGCCGCGGACGCCGCCACCAACCCGATCGCCGCACAGCACCGCGCGGCGGAACGGGCGCTGGACGACGCCGGCCTCGGCCGGACATTCGTGCGGCCCGGCTACTTCGCGACGAACGCGCTGCGCTGGCGGTCAATCCGCACCGATCGCGTGCTGCGCACCGCGTTCCCGGACGCGATCACCGCACCGGTGCACGAGCGTGACATCGCCGCGGTGGCGGTGCACGCCCTGCTGGACGACCCCCGCAATGCCGCATATCCAGTGCTCGGCGCGGGCCCGGTGACCATCCGTGACCAGGTCGCCGCGATCGCCGAGGCGCTCGGCGAGCCGGTGCGCCTGGCGGAGATCGACGTCGACACCTACCGCGCCGACCTGCTCACACAGCTGCCCGCGCCGGTCGTCGACCGTCTGCTCCAGACCGGCGGCAGCGTGCCGCAGCTGCCCGCCGAGGTGGCGGTCGATGCCGTCCCCGGGCTGCTGGGCCGGCCCGCGCTGACCTTCGCCGACTGGGCCCGCGACCACGCGGCCGACTTCCGCTGAGCCGATCAGGGGATCGCTGCGCATGCCCTTCGTGCCCCGGCTCGGCCATCGTGGGGGCCGAGCGGCTGCCGCCCTCGACCGGCGGCATCTCGCCGTGCACGTCGCCGTTCGGACGCGCCGGGCCGCTCGACACAGGGCCTGGGTGACTGGTGTCAAACGCGCTGTTCAACACCAGTCACCCAGGCAAGGTCGTACCAGCTACCAGCTACCAGCTGCGGCTGAGCGCCATACCTGCAGCTCATGGCTCCGGAGGTCCACGGCCACGACCGCGAAGCTGGGCCCAGCGGCTTGCAGCACCATGCCGACGATGAAGACCGCCATGCCGGTACCCAGCAGCACTCGCCGATCCCAGTTTCCGGTCAGGGCGGCGATCAGCGGGGACCCGACTGCGTAGAAGACGGCGAACAGTGTGGTGAGCTGCCCGGCCGTACTGACGGATACGTCCAGGTCGGCGGCCACCTGTGGCAGCAGACCGGAAAGCACGAGCCCGTCGACGCCGAGGGTGAACGTTCCGGTCGCGAGGATCAGCAGATCTAGCAACCGCAGATTCTTCGTCGGCATGCTCACCGGGGGCGGTTCTTCTCGACGAGCGCTTTGAGCCGGGGCAGGGTCTTCTCGATGCCTTCGGCGTCGCGGCGGCCCCAGTCGGACGCGGCGACCAGCTCACCTCGCGGTGAGGTGGTGAAGTCGCAGGTCTCGGTGACCCGGGTGCCGCCCTCGATCGGTTCGAGTTCATAGCGCCAGCGGTGCTGGCCGGGGTGGGCCCAGGCGATAAGCCGGTTCTCGTCGTACTCCAGGACCGTGTTGGTCACCTCGTAGGGAACGTCGAACTGCACCATGGCGACGGTGAACTCCGCGCCCAGGGTCAGACGCTCAGGGCCGGCGATGACGGTGCCGACCGTGCCGGAGCCGTCGAACTCGCCGTGCCGGCGGGGATCCGCGATCACGTCGAACACGGCCGCGGGCGGGGCGGCGATCTCGATGCTGCGGGAGATAGTCATTTCCGGTACGAACGCGTCGGTTTTGTCGACGACGCGGGCCTGGACCGCGCCGAGCTGCTCGACCTCGACGCGCACGATGTCGCCGGGCGTGAGATAAGGGTGCTGTTCGGACAGTTCGAGGATGCAGCCGTTGCCGACGGGGCCGCTGGCGATGATGTCACCGGCGCGCAGCGTGGTGTCCCGGGAAGCGTGTGCCAGCAGCTCGCCGAACGACCAGTGGATCTCGTCCCAGCTACCGCCACCATACTGCTCACCGCCGACGGAGCCGTTCATCGCCAGGGTGTAGCCCTTGCCCGAGCGGTGCGGCTCCAGCTCGTCTGGTGTGACCAGGTACGGGCCGAGGCTCGTGGCGGCATCCTTGCTCTTGGACGGGCCGAACACGAAGCCCATCTCCCGGCCGGAGATGTCGCGAGCACTCCAGTCGCAGTAGACGAGATAGCCGGCGATGTGCCGCTCGGCCGTGTCGGGGTCCAGGTCGGAGCAGTCGTCGCCGATCACGGCGGCGACTTCCACCTCGTAGTCCCACTGCGACGTGCGCGAGGGCATGGCGACGTTGTCGCGCGGACCCCGGATCGCGGCCGGGTTGGAGAAATAGAAGACCGGTTCCTCATACCAAACAGGGCTGACCGTGGGATCGCCGGTCGCGACGCGGCTCGTGTTGCTGATGTGCCGTTCGAAGGCGGCGAAGTCACGGACCGAGGGTGGCACCGGGATCGGCGCCAGGATGTCGGCCCAGGACAGATCCACGACCTCGGCCGGGTTCGAGCGCAGCAGCGCACCGGCCGCCTCGAGGCCTTCGCCGGAGCGCAGCAGGTCCAGCAGCGTGATACCGGCGGTGTGGCCGAGGATCTTGCCGTCCTCGACCAGGCCACAGCGTTCACTTCCGTCGAAGGACCGGTAACTGACCCACCTCATCGCTGGGAAACCTCATCTCGTGTGGAGAGCACTTCTCGGGTGTACTGGTACAGGCGGGTAGCGTCGGCCGGCGAGGACACCGCCGGGTCGAGCGGGATGGCCCGGCCCTCACTGACGGCGGTGATCCGACCGGGACCCGGTGCCTCCAGAAACGGCGTGATCTCGGTCAGGGCCGCCGCGATGGGCTTGGCGGTCCGCCGGAGCATGGCGATCTGCCCGGCCACCACCGGGTCGTCGTGGTAGTCCCCGGCGAAGCTCGTCGCCACGGTGCCGGGGAAGTTGTTCACGTAACGGGTACGCGACCCGGGATACCGCCCGACGAGATCGACCGCCAGCAGAGCGTTCAGGGTGCCGGCGTGAATCATGGCCGCGATGAAGTGGTAGCGCTTTCGCTGCTGCAGGTCATCCCACTGCGGGGCCCCGAAGCCGCCAGCCCCGCCGAAGTTGAGTACGACCGGATCGTCCGTGCGGTCCAGCAGACTCCGCAGACCGTGGCTGAGCATGAATCGGCTCAAGTAGGACAACGCGAAGTTGGACTCCAGGCCGTCCGCGGTCTCGGTTCGCCTCACCCGCTGGAAGCGGGCACCCAGCACCAGCAGATCCAGGCGATCGAGGCGTGCCTCGAGTTCGGCGACGAGGCGGTTGTTCTCGTCGATGAGTTCGAGATCGGCCTGGATGAAGTCGGCTCGATCCCGGGCGCCCTTGCGCTGGGCATCGGCCAGGAAACTCTCGCCCTTGTCCCGGTTGGTGCCGACGATGACGACATGGTCGCCGCGGTCGAGACGATCCAGGCCGAGGGCGCGGCCGATGCCGTCCGTGCCGCCGGTGATCATGACGGTCTTCACCGGTTCACCGTCCGGGCGAACCTGCGGATCTCCTCGGTGAACAGCTGGGGCTGTTCCAGTGCGGCGTGGTGGCCGCCGGCGGCGATGTCGTCGTTGAAGTAGCGCAGGTCGTGGTAGGCGCGTTCGGCCCAGATGCGCGGGGTGCGGGTCAGCTCCTTTGGGAAGACGCTGACACCTACCGGCAGGTCCAGTTCGGTGAGGGCGGGGGGCTGCTGGGCGTACTCCCAGTACAGGCGGGCAGACGACGTGGCGGTTCCGGTCAGCCAGTACAGGGTGATGTGGTCGAGGATCTCGTCGGTGCTCAGCACGTCCAGGTCGGCCCAGGCCAGGAACTTCTCGTAGATCCAGGCGGCCTGCCCGGCCGGGGAATCGGTCAGGGCGTACCCAATGGTCTGCGGCTTGGTGCGCTGCAGGACGTGATAGCCGCCGTGCTGCTGGAAGAACAGGCCACCCTGAGCGAGCGCAGCCTGCTCCTCGGAGGTCGGCTCGTCACCGGCCGGCGGCGCGGCGAGGAACTCCGGGAAGTTCAGGTGCACACCGTGCAGGCCCTGCGGCCGCAGCTTGCCCAGCCGGGTCGCTACGACCCCACCCCAGTCACCGCCCTGGGCGAGGTACGAATCGAAACCGAGACGCTTCATGAGTACGTCGTACGTGCGCGCGATCCGGTCGGGATCCCAGCCGGTGCTGGTCGGCCGGTCGGAGAACCCATATCCGGGCATCGACGGGATCACCACGTGGAAGGCGTCAGCAGCCGTCCCGCCGTGCGCGGTGGGATCGGTGAGCGGGCCGATTGCCTTCACGAACTCCAGGAACGAGCCCGGCCACCCGTGCAGCAGCAGCAACGGCGTCGCATTTAGGTGCGGCGAGCGTACCTGCATGAAATGGATGCCGAGGCCGTCGATCGTGGTGCGGAACTGGCCCAGCTCGTTGAGCCGTGCTTCGAGCTTGCGCCAGTCGTAGCCGCCGGCCCAGTAGTCCAGCAGCTGACGCAGCTTGTCGAGCGGTACGCCCTGACTGTCGTCGGGAACGGTCTCGGGGTCGGCCCAGCGGGTCCGCAGGATACGGTCGGTCAGGTCGTTCAAGGCGTTGTCCGCGACCTGAACGTTGAACGGCGCGACGCTGTCGCCCTGTGGGCTGGGCAGCACGAAGCCGATGGTGCTGGATGGCATGGGGGTTTCCTCGGGTTGAGCGATGGATCTGCGCTCGCTGTGACCGGCGGCGCAAAGCCGGAAGGCCCGGCCCGGGTGATCACGCCGGGCGGGCTCCTCCACGATGCCGCTCCTGCCGCCGCCTCGTCCAATGACTCTTCCGCATCTGCTAATACACTTTTCGTATTACCGACGGGCGTCGGCGCAATCTAGACTGATCAAGTGGTCGAACCTTTTCCAGCAGCCATCGACCTGGACCTGCGACTCGTGCAGTGCTTCACCGTCATCGCCGAACATCAGCATTTCGGCCGTGCCGCCGAGGCCCTGCGCACCACCCAGCCGTCGCTGAGCCGCCAGATCCGGCGCCTCGAACAGCAACTCGGTGTCCGCCTGCTCGACCGCACCACACACGGCAGCAGGCTCACCGAAGCTGGCGAGGTCTTTCTGCCCTTGGCCGCCGGACTGCTGCGAACAGCGACCGAGGCGATGGCGCGGACCCGGGCTGCAGCCCGGCCCGCGACCGTCACCATCGGCTACACCAAGGGTCTCGTCATCACCAACGCCGTCCGGGCGATGCGCCGCCACCACCCCGACGCCGAAGTCCGCACTCGGCTCCTGGCCTGGAACGAATCCCGCGGCGCGCTGCTGGAGCACCGGGTGGACGCGGTGATAACCCGCCTGCCGTTCCCCACCGACCGGCTGCGCGTCACCGTCCTCTACGACGAGCCCCGCGTACTGGTCGTCTCCCACGACCACCGCCTCGCCGGCAGGGATGCAGTCACCCTCGACGACATCGCCGACGAACCCCTCCCACAAGTACGCCAAGGCGACCCCCAGCTCAACGCCTACTGGCGCATCGACCCCCGCCCCGACGGCCAGCCGGCCCCCGCGGGCCCGCTGGTCGAGGCACTAGAGGACAAACACGAACTCATCGCCGCCGGTGCGGCGGTGGCAATCGGCCCGCCCTTAGACCCGGCAACCGGGCTGCACCCGGGCCTGACCACCGTCCCACTGCACGGCGTCGAACCGAGCCAGATCGTCCTGGCCACCCGAGCCGGCGACCGCAACCGGCTCGTCACCAGCTTCCGCAAGATCGCCGAAGCTACCCTCACCGGCGTAACCCAGTCAGGCGACCAGGTGACGGCATCGGCGCAGGCTTGAATCCCCGCCCGACGCCTGCTCCTCGGAAGTTCGGAAGTATCGCCACCGCCCTCGCGGTGCCCTACCTCGCCCAGAGCATCAGGTGACCGCCTGCCGGCCCGGATCAGATTCGGTGAGACAAGGCGGCATACGCTTCTCTCACCGAATCTGATCCGCCGCATCTCAGCGACGCTCAGCACGGATCAAACTCAGTGAGAGCCCACAACTTCACGGTGGCCTCGGTGACGAACAGTTTCGTGGCCGCGGCACGGTTGGTCGCGCCGCCCGCCACGAGGCGCAGGACCTCCAGCTCGCGACGGCTGAGCAGTCCGGTCGCCGACGACCGGACCCGGTTCATCAGCAGGGCCGCCGCGGTCGGCGCGAGCACCGCCTCGCCGCGGGCCGTGGCACGGACCGCCCGCAGCAGCGCGTCGCGGTCCGCGTCCTTGAGCAGGTAGCCGACCGCCCCCGCCTCGATCGCCGGCAGCACGTGGCTGTCGGTGTCGTAGGTGGTCAGCACCAGCACCTTCGCCGTGGAACCGGCCTCGGTGAGCTGCCGGATCGCGGTCACCCCGTCGACGCCGGGCATCCGCAGGTCCATCAGGATCACGTCGGGTTCGCACACCGCGGCCAGCCGGACCGCCTCCGCGCCGTCGCCCGCCTCCCCGACCACCTCGAACTCCGGCTCACGGGCGAACAGGCTGATCAGCCCGTCCCGCACGATCGGATGGTCGTCGACGATCATCAGCCGAACGCGACTCATCGAACTTCCCCCACCGGCGCGTCGCTGTCCATCGGCACGTCCGGCCCGTGCCCCGTCCCGGGAAGCGCGGGGACGCGGACCGAGATGCCCGTGCCGGAACCGGGCTCCGACTCGATCTCCACCGTGCCGTCCAGCGCCTCGATTCGCTGGCGCATCGCGACCAGCCCGAAGCCCGCCTCCGCGGAGGGCAGCCCGGGCCCTGCGTCCGCGGAGGGCAGCCCGGGGCCTGCGTCCGGTCGCGTGGTCGGGGCCGGGGTGAAACCTCTGCCGTCGTCGCGGACGTCCAGGGCGACCTCGGCATCCATGTACGACAGTGTCACACCCACGCGCCCCGCCGCCGCGTGCCGGGCGACATTGCTCAGGGCCTCCTGTGCCGCCCGCAGCAGCGCGATGTCGGCGTCCGGCGGCAGTTCCCGCGGGTTGCCGGTGGTGGTGAACCGGACCGGGACGCCATGCAGCCGCGACCACCGGGCGGACACCCCGGCCAGGGCCTCACCGAGCCGGGCGGTCCGCAACGGCTCCGGGCGCAGCGCGTGCACCGAGCGGCGCGCCTCGGCGAGGCTCTCGCGGGCCAGGTCGGCGGCGGCGACGACATGCCGACGGCGTACCGGTGGGTCGTCGCCGGCGTGCTCGGCCGCCCGGAGTTGGCTGATGATGCCGGTCAGCCCCTGCGCCAGCGTGTCGTGGATCTCGCGGGCCATCCGCCGGCGTTCGTCCCGGACGCCGTCCTCGCGGGCTCTCGCGACGAGTTGCTCCTGCAGTGCCTCGTTCTCGGCCAGCGACTCACGCAGCCGTACGTTGGCCTCCCGTGCTTCGGCTGTCGCCGTCCGTAGCCGTTCGTTGGCCGTCCGCGCCGCGGCCAAGGCTCGCACCCGTTCCTCGTTGCGCTGCTCGTAGCGTTGCAGGAACCAGGCGAACCCGAGCAGCGGCAGCATGTTCGCGGCGATCACCGCGGCGACCAGGAGCCGGCCCGCCGGGGTGCTCTCGTCGATGGTCGACGCCTGGGCGAGACCCGCGACCACGGCCGTCGCGGCGACCCCGGTGAGCTGCCCGGGCCAGGCGAGCAGGCTGAACGCGTAGAAGTAGGGGACCGGGGTGAACAACCCGAACAGCGGCGCGCGCACCACCAGAGCCCGACGAGCACGATCAGCCCGGCGACGAACAGCGCCGGCGTCCGCTGCCGCATCCACCGCAGCCCGAGCAGCCACACCGCGACGCCCGCGCACAGGATCAGGTCGCCGGCCGGGGACTGCCCGTCCGCGCGGCGCAGCAACACGGTCCCGGCGGCGAGGACGGTCAGCAGCGCGTACGAGATGGGAAGCATCAGAGGGACAGAGCGTGCCGGAACGTCCCACGTGGATCCCATCGCGCCTTCATCCGCCGCAGGCGGGGCAGGTCGTCCTTGTAGTAGAGCTGGTGGGCGGACACCCCGGAGGTGTTCCACGCCGGGTCGAGCAGGTCCACGTCCGGATAGTTGATGTAGGAGCCGTCGTTGACCTCGCCGGGCACCGGGACGCCGCCGGTCTCGCCGTAGACGTCGCGGTACAGCTCGCGGACCCAGGCCAGCCGGGCGGCGTCGTCGGACTCGTCTGACCACGCCGTCTGGTAGACGGCCTTCATCACCACGTCCCGCTGGGCCACGGCGGTCTGCCCCGGCGGCACCGCGCGGACCTGCCCGCCGTAGCCGATCAGCAGGACGCTCGCGTCGGCCGTCCCGCTGTCGTCGGTGAGGTGCCGGTGCACCGCGGCGATCTGATACGGGGTCATCGAGCGGCGCAGACAACCTGCCTTGATCTTGTAGCGGCGGCTGGTCGCGTCGCCCGACTCGCCGGTGCCCGGCCAGGTCATCAGATGTCTCCGTGGATACTCCGGCCTTCAGGCCGGAGAGGAAACGGATTCCTGCGGAGCAGGTCAGGGGTAGCCGATTCGCCGTCAAGGCGAAGTCGGCGTCTACCCGCAGCCTGCCCGCAAGATCGGTTACAAACAAGCGTGCTAACATGTGAGGTATGTCCAAGCGCACGGTGAAGCGGGCTTTCAAGTTC
>NZ_JZKF01000101.1 GCF_000962825.1 Actinoplanes rectilineatus | reverse complement strand
CGGTGCCGACCGCGAGTGCGTTCGCTGTGGGCGGTCCGGTCAGCCGCCGTTCCGGAGGGCCGGCTCGGCCGTCGTGGATTGGCGGCGTGGGCGGAACGCAGGAACCGGTACGGAGGGCTGACGTTCGCCAAGCAGGAGGTCCGCCGGAACGAGCGTGATTGGTTCATCGCCCAGATGGTGGACGACCGGTTCGAGATCTCCTGCGGCCCACGTGGAGAGGCGACGTCAGGGGAGGGCCTCGAAGTCGGCGGCCACCGCGGTCACCGCCTCCAGCGTGACCGCCAGCTCGATGTTCATCAGGTCCTCGGTGCTGTCCGGGTCGGCCAGCCTGCCGACCCGGGCGTACTGCTCCACGTCCGCGCAGAGCAGGGAGAACGCGTTCGCCCCGATGTTCGTGGCCGACCCTTTCATGCCGTGCGCGTGGTCGCGGACCCGGGCCACGTCGCCCGCCCGGAGCAGGCCGACCAGTTTCTCCGCTGCCGCCGGGGTCTTGCCGGCGTACGAGCGGAGCAGGCGGATGACCAGTGCGATCTCGTCCGGGTCGGGCACCGGGTCGATCAGGTCGGCCAGCCGGGCGCGGACGCTCGCGACCCGGGAATTCCGGTCCGGGGGCGGAGCTGTCATGAGATCATCGTGCGCCGGTCGCCGGTGGGATGTGCCGGGAACGGCGGAAACGGGGCGACTTTCGCCGCCCCGTCCGGTTGGGTGCCTAGGCTCCCCAGCTGAGTTGCGCGCCGCCGGTGCGGGTGGTCGCGATGCTTTCCGCGTACCCCGAATGCTGGTAAGCCGCCAGCGGGTCGCGGGGAAGGCCCCGCTGTTCGCGCCGGTCCGCCAGGGCGCCCCGCACATCAGTCTCGTAGGCGTCCATCAGCACCGCGTGGGCGCCCAGCACATCGCCCTCGACCTGGGCGGCGGCCAGCGCCTCCTGGTCGACCTGCAGGGCCTTGGCCAGTGCCTGCTCCACGTTGAGGACCGAGCGGATCTGACCCGGGATCTTCTCCTCGATGTTGTGGCACTGGTCGAGCATGAAGTTGACCCCGGACTCGGGCCGGTGCGCGCCCAGCGACACGATCTCGCTCAGGATGCGGAACAGCTGGAACGGGTCCGCCGAACCGACGATGAGGTCGTCGTCGGCGTAGAAGCGGGAGTTGAAGTCGAACGCCCCCAGCTTCTTGACGCGCAGCAACTGCATCACGATGAACTCGATGTTGGTGCCGGGGGCGTGGTGGCCGGTGTCGAGCACCACCGACGCCCTGTCACCGAGGGCCAGGCAGTGCACCAGCGAGGTGCCCCAGTCCGGGATGTCCATGCTGTAGAAGTACGGCTCGAAGAACTTGTACTCCAGCAGCAGCCGCTGGTCGTCGTCCATCGCCGCGTAGATCTGCTGCAGCGAGTCGGCCAGCCGGTCCTGCCGGCCGCGCAGCGAGTCCTGACCGGGATAGTTCAGGCCGTCCGGCAGCCAGATCTTCAGGTCCGTCGATCCGGTCTGGCGCATCACGTCCAGGCAGAGCTTGTGGTGCGCGATCGCCTTGTCGCGGACCCGCTTCTCCGGGTGGCACAGCGAACCGAGCTTGTAGTCGTCGTCCTGGAACACGTTCGAGTTGACCGCGCCCAGCTTCACGCCCAGCTTCTCGGCGTGCGCGCGCAGGTCCGACCAGTCGTCGACGAGGTCCCAGGGGATGTGGATGGACACCCGCGGTGCGAGGCCGGTCAGGCGGTTCACCTGCGCGGCGTCGCTGATCTTCTCGTACGGGTTGCGCGGCCCGCCGGGCATGGTGAAGACCTTGAACCGTGTCCCCGAGTTGCCGTAGGCCCAGCTCGGGACCTCGATGGTGAAGTCGTCCAGTGCACTGAGGTTCATACGGTTCCTCCGTAGCGTCGGGTGGTCAGGCCGTTCAGCAGGGCCGCGAAGACGAGGACGGTGCCGAGGGCGAGGAGCTGGTACTGCGAGCCCTCGTTGCCGACGAACGCGAGCAGGATGCCGGCGTTCAGCCAGACGATCAGCAGGGTGGCGAGGACGACGCCGGCGACTCTGCCGATGCCTCCGGTGATCGCCACCCCGCCGAGCACGGCGATGGTGATGGCCGGCAGCGCCATGCCGCTGCCGGAGACGCCCGCGTCGGGGCGGGCGGAGGCGAACTGTGCGACGGTGACCACGGCGACGAGGCCGGAGATCAGGCCGGCGTAGACGTACGCCTTGAAACGGGTGTCCCGGACGGGCAGTCCGGACCAGCGGGCGGCGACGTCGTTGGTGCCGATCGCGTACAGGCGGCGGCCGTAGGCGGTCCTGGCGAGCAGGAGCCAGACGGCGACGACCGTGGGGAGCAGGAAGGTGAAGATCCCGAGGGGTACGTCCGGGACGGAGGCGCCGATGACCGGGAGTTCCACCGACTTGCTCAGCGAGTAGAGCTCCTGGATCGGCGGTGTGCTGATCGGCTGCTGGTTGTTGATCACGATGGCGATCGACTTGAAGGCGTAGAACGTGGCCAGCGTGGCGATCAACGCCGGGAAGCCGATGTAGCTGACCAGGACACCGTTGACCGCGCCGCAGAGCCCGCCGAACAGCACCGTGGCGATGATCGCGAACCACAGGGGCCAGCCCCATTGGCCGTACGCGAAACCGAAGATCATCCCGGAGAGGGAGACGATGGCGCCGACGCTGAGGTCGATGCCGCCGCGTCCGGAGAGGATGACGATCAGTTCGGCAAGGCCGAGCATGGCCAGCGGCACGGCGCTGATCAGCGACCCCGACATGTAGTCGAAGTCGTAGGAGGCGGTCAGGTAACCGCCCGCGTCGTTGATGAAGAACGTGACCACCACGACGACGATCAGGACGGCCAGCAGGGGGATGCGCTGGGTGAGGAGCAGTCGCGTGATGTCGGATCTTCCCCGGGTTGTCGTAGTCATCGGGACCTCCGCGCCCGCGCCCGCAGCAGGTCGGCACCGACCGCCACGATGATGAAGATGCCGACGAACAGGTCGGACAGCTGTGACCGCCAGCCCAGCTGGGTCACCCCGGACGCCACCGACTGCACGAGCAGCGCGCCGAGCAGGGTGCCGAGCACCGAACCGCGCCCGCCCATGATCGAGGTTCCGCCGATGACCACCGCGGCGATCACCGCCAGTTCCTTGCCCGACCCGACGGTCTGATCCAGCGTCGACGTTCCCTGGGCGATCACGAAACACGAGGCCAGACCCACGAGCAGACCCGTCGTCGTGTACGCGAGAAGCACGCGCCGCTGCACCCGGACGCCCGCCAGCCGGGCCGCCTGGGCGTCGCCGCCGATGGCGAAGAAGTGCCGGCCGCCCGCGGTGTGCCGCAGGTACCACCAGGCCGCCGCGGTGACCAGGACGGTGATCAGGAAGGCGTGCGGGACACCGAGCGTCCGGCCGTCCGGTCCGCGGCCGAAGAAGGCGAGCGTGCCGGGGATCCCGTTCACCGTGCCCGAGCCGAAGATCTGCAGCCCGAGGAACATGAACAGGTTCGCGGTGCCGAACGTGATGATGATGGCGTGCACCCGCCCGTAGGCGATCAGCACCCCGTTGACCAGGCCCAGCACACCGCCGGTCAGCACCGACAGCAGGACCGCGACGCCGAGGTTCACCCCGGAGCCGACCAGGGTCTTCGCGGTCAGCACCGAACAGACCATGATCGCGCCGCCGACCGAGACGTCGATACCGCCCGTGATGATCACGATCGTCATGCCGACGCCGATCAGCGCGATCGGGGCGGTGGCGACGAGCAGCGGCTGGATCGAGCCGGCGGTCAGGAACGCGGGCGTGCTCAGGGCCAGGCCGGCCCAGAGGAGCGCGATCACGCCGACGAGGACGACCTCCTGGCCGGTGACGGGCGCCGGCAGGACGCGTACCCGCTTAGGCGATTTTTCGTTTTTTTCGGTTTTATCGTTTTTGTTCAACGACTCCGTGGTCATTCCGTGCCTCCCGCAGCCGCCGCCAGCAGGTCGACCTGGCTCGCGTCCGGGCCGAACTCGTCGGTCGTCGTGCCGCGCCGCACCACCTGGATGCGGTCGGCGATCCGCAGCGCCTCCGGCAGGTCCGAGGTGACCACCAGGACGGCGGTGCCCTCCTGCGCCAGCTCGGTGATCAGCCGGTGGATCTCCTCCTTGGCGCCGACGTCCACGCCCTGCGTCGGCTCGGCGAGGACCAGCACCGTCGGGCGCTCGACCAGTTGCCGGGCCAGCACCACCTTCTGCGCGTTGCCGCCGGACATGGCGCTGATCGGCTGACGCTCGTGCGGCGTCTTCACCGCCAGCCGCTTGATCATGTCGGTGGCGACGGTCTTCTCCCTCGCCCGGTCGACCAGGACGCCGAACCGGGACAGCAGCTTGAGGTGGCCGGCCGAGATGTTGAAGGCGATCGACTGGAAGCCGAACATGCCCTCGACCTTGCGGTTCGCCGGCAGGAGCGCGATGCCGAGTCTCTGCGCGTGGCCCGGGTTGCGCGGCGTGACTCTCTGCTGATTCAAATGTATTTCCCCGGATGTGGCGCGATCGATGCCGTAGATGCAGGCGGCGATCTCGGAGACACCACTGCCGACCAGCCCGTAGAGGGCGACGATCTCACCCGCTTTGACCGTGACGTCCACGTCGTGGAAACGGCTCTCCCGGCCCAGCCCGCGCAACTCCAGCACCGCCGGCCCGTCCGGGACCTGCCGGTGCGGACGCTCGTCGGAGAGTTCCCCGCCCACCATCAGGTGCGCGATCTGGCGCACGCTCAGATCACCGATGGGGTACGTCCCGATGGTCCGCCCGTCGCGCATGACGGTGACCTCGTCGGCGATCCGGAACAACTCGTCCAGCCGGTGCGAGATGTAGATGACCGACACCCCGGAGGCGGTGAGGCGCCGGACCACGTCGAACAGCACCTCGATCTCGGCGTCGGTGAGGATCGCCGACGGCTCGTCGAGAATCAGCACCTTCGCGTCGCCGGACAGCGCCTTCGCGATCGACACCTGCTGCTGCTCGGCCACCGACAGGTCGCCGACGGTGGCGGTGGCGTAGCGGCCCGGCAGCCCGAGCAGGGCCAGGAGTTCGACCACGCGCGCGTTCTGCCCGGCCCAGTCGATCCTTCCGTTTTTCTTCATCTCGCGGCCGAGGAAGATGTTCTCGGCCACGGTCAGCTCCGGGAACAACTGCGGTTCCTGGTAGACGGTGGCGATGCCGAGCCCGATCGCGTCCGTGGTGGAGGCGATCCGGGCCGGCGCCCCGTCGAACTCGATCTCACCGGTGTCCGCGGTGACCGCCCCGGCAACGATCTTGATCATGGTGGACTTGCCGGCGCCGTTCTCCCCGACCAGGGCGTGCACAGTGCCCGCCCGGACGGTCATGTCGGCGTGCTGAATGGCCCGAACCGCGCCGAACCGCTTGGACACAGCGGTCAGGCGCAGTCGCGGGGTATCGATCGTCTCGGTCATCAGTAGTTGAACTGGTCGACGTTCTGGTCGGTGATCGCGAGCGCCGGGCCGAGCAGCAGCATCTTGCTCGCGCTGTCGTACGTCACCGCGGACAGGTCACCGGACACGTTGTTGGTGGCCTCGAACGACTTGCCCTGCGCGATCTGGGCACCGGCCCACGCGGTCAGGTAGCCCAGGTTCTCCACGTCCCAGAGGATCGCGGCAGTCGACGACTTGTCCTGCAGGTACGGCTTCATCGCCTGCGGCGTGCCCAGGCCCACCGTGAACACCTTGCCGATCTTCCCGGCGTCCTTGACGGCCTGCGCCACACCCGGGGCGCTCGACGTGCACTCGCCGACCAGGCCGGTCAGGTCCGGGTGCGCGTTCATCAGGTCGGTCGCCATCTGTGTCGCCTTCGCCTGATCCTCACCGGCGTAGACGATGTCGACGATCTGGGCCTCCGGGTACTTCTCCTTCGTGTACGCCTTCTGCACCTCGATCCAGGCGTTCAGGTTCTCGGCGGTCTGGCCGCAGGAGACGATCGCATACTTGCCCTTGCCGCCCATCGCGGTGAGCAGCGCATCGGTGAGCCCCTGGCCGATGCCGTCGGCGGTGGCCTGGTTGACGAACACCTCCCGCACGCTGGACGGAGCGTCGGTGTCGGCGGTCGCGACGTGAATGCCGGCGTCCTTGGCCTGCTGCAGCAGCGGGGCCATGCTGTCCGGGTCGTTCGGCGCCACGATCAGCGCGTCGACCTTCTGCTGGATGTAGGAGCGGACGATGTCGGCCTGCGCGGCCGCGTCCGCCTGTGTCGGCCCCTGGTAGAGCCACTCGACGTTGCCGAGCGCGGCAGCCGCCTCCTTGCCGCCGGCGTTCATCGCCTCGAAGTAGGGCACACCTTGCAGCTTCGGGACGAAAGCCACCTTGTACGTCTTGGCGCCGGCGTCACCACCCGCCGCGGTGTCGGTGTCGTTCTTCTTGGTACAGCCCGTGAGGGCAAGGGCGGCGGTCGCCGTGAGAGCGACGGCCGCAGTGAACCGAGGGCGCATGACGCCTCCTGTGAAAGGGCTTGTTGAAACGTTCTATGCGAGGTGTGACTCACGTTACGATCCCGTTAGGGCAGGGTCAAGAGTTGACACTTGATAGGCCAGAAGATCCACGGCCGCAGCAGCGGCGCGCTGACCGCCCCGCCTGTGAGACGTTTCAATGAGCGGGGCGAGAATCCGTTCGGGGTGCGCGGCCGGGGCCTTGTCCTGGTCCGGCGGCGCCTGCCTGATCCGCCGGTGCCGCCTCGCGCCCTGTCTCTGCCTTGAAGGCCGGCCGTGGTCCCGTCGAAGCACCCGTCCGCCCAGCCATCCACCGCAGACGCGACGATCAGGCAGCGTTTTCGCGGTCGGCGCTGCCGGACGAGTCCGCGCTCGTGGTCGTAAATATGGGTTCGTGGGTTCGAATCCGTGCCAGCCTGTTCAGCGGGCCGACGAGGCGTCAGCCCGCAGGGGCGTGCACCGAGTACCCCGAAACCCGCACAGCACCCGAAATCGTCATCGCGCGGCGAGTCACCCCGGATCGATCCCAGGCCCCGGGGCGGCGGCAGCCAGGACCGTGCCGATCAGGACCTACTCAGCGATGCGCCCGACGTCATCCTGCCGGCAAGCAGTCCCGGGCGAGGCTCACGTCCCGAGGCGGCGGATCGCGCTGGCCACGACATGAGCTGCGCGGCGACCCCCGAAGCCGTCTCTACGGCGAGCCCTCCAGGCGCGCTGAGGCCCAGCGGCAGTGATGGCGTGGGGCTCGGCGGCAGTGGTGACGTGAGGCCCAGCGGCAGTGATGAGATGAGCCCGGGAGTAGGCCCGGGAGTAGGCCGGGAGCAGGTAGAGCCGTCGGCGCTGACTAGAGCGCCGACCAAGTTGCCGATCAGGGTGGTGGTTCGCGCCGCGCCCGATTTCGTCCTATCGGCGAGCCCTCCGGATGAGGATCACGCCCACCGCGGCCGCGGCCAGAGCCGCGCCGATCAGGGCATACCGCTGAGGTTCCGCGCCGACCCGCCGAGGAACCGAACCCAGCACAGCCCCCGCATGTTCGGCGGCCTCCGCCGCATACTCAGCCACGTGGACGCCGGTTTCCGCCACAGTCTGTTTGGCATGGCCACCACTGTTGGCAGCAACCCGTTCAGCAGTAGCGGCCGCTTCCTGCTCAGCGCTGCCAGTCCTCGCATCAGCGGCAGCGGTTTCCTTTCCGTCCCCAGCAGGACGCTTCGCTGTGCTGGCGGCGTCGTTACCAGGCCCATCGGCCTTCTGTTCAGTCCTCTGCGGCGAAGCGGCAGTCTCCGACTCGGAAGCAGCGCTCTTCGCCGATGATCCGCCAGTCTCGGCTCCGGGCTCAGCGCCCTTCGACGAGAGGGCGGAGGATGCAGCAGTCCCGGTTTCGGCGCCGGCGGTCTTCGAGGAGGAGGCGGCGTTCTCGGATCCAGGGCTGCTGCTCTTCGGGGAGGGAGCGGCAGCCTCGGTTTCAGCGCTGGTGGTCTTCAGCGAGGAGGAGGCGTTCCCGGATTCAGGACCGGTGGTTTTCGGGGAGGAGGCGGCGGGCCTGGACTCGGCCGTAGCGGACGCCACCGACTTTCCGCCCGCCACCGACTTGTCGCCCGCCACGGGCGCCGGCGAACCGCTAGGTCGGCTGGTCGCGCGGACCTCGTCCTCGCCGGTGGAACCCGCCGTGGCCTGGCCCTTACCTGCCGAGCCCGGTCCTGCCCCTGTCTTCTGCTGAGCCTCTGTCTTCACCGGTGCGCCAACCTTGTCTGATGTAGCCGTCCCACCGCGCGAGTCGTCCTCGCCCGCCGAGCGGGTGTCGTCCTGCGAACTGCCCTTACCGGATGTATCCGACGTACCCCGCGTCTCAGCCTCGCCCGCGTCACCGGCCTTACCTGAGCCGCCGGTCTTGCTCGAGCCGTCCGTCACGTCTGAACCGCCGGTCTTGCTTGAACCGTCGGCCTCGCCTGATGAGGTGGCCTCGCCGGCCGAGCCAGTTCCAGCTTCGCCGACAGCGGCGCCTTCTGCGCCGTTTCCGGCAGACGCACCGGCACCGTCCAGAGCGTCGCTCCCCGTTTCTGAGCCCACCTTGAGCTGCGCGACTTCGGCATCCGGAGTTTTGGGCGCGATTGAGCTTTCGGCAGCTGACGACTTGAGGCTCGGTGCGGTTGAGCTTGCGGCGGATGCCGGCTTGACGGCTGATGAGGCTGAGCCTGCGGTGGCTGCTGGCGGGGTGTCCGGTGAGGCTGAACTCGCGGCGGACGCAGGTTTGGTGGCCGTTGGGGGTGCGGCGGGTGCCGGCACGGAAGCCGGCGGGGGAGGAACCTTGGCCGAGTCTGGTTGGGACCGGGAGGCCGACGGCTTCGGCGGAGAGCTGGGGGTGCTGGTCGGCGGTGTGGCGACCTTGGCGCGGCCGATCGCGCGATTGTTGGTAACCGGCCTCGAGGACGAGGACGTGCCGCCACTCGACGTGGACCCGCCGTTTCCCGGCGGCTTCGAGGAGGCCTGCTTCCCGTGGTTCTGGTGCCCCTGATTTTGGCCGGCCGGTTTGTTGCCTTTGGCGGAGGCGGGCACGGGAGCCGACCCTGCCTGTTTGCCTCCCGGCTGCCCAGCTGGTTGGTTGGCTGCGGCATTGCCAGTGGGCTTGGAACCGTCATGCGCCGGCGTCTGCCCTGCTGCTGTTGTCTGCTTGTTGGCGGGTCCTGCGGGTCCTGGGGGTGTTGCCGTAGCGGGTGACTTAGCGGGAGTCGACGGCTTCGGTGAGGTGGGAGACTGCGACGAGGTGGGCGGTTTCGGCGAAGCGACGTGCTGGGAAGAGGCGGGCGGCTTCGGTGAGGCGGGCGGCTTCGGGGTAGCCGGCGGTTTTGATCCCGATCCCGATCCCGATCCCGAAGTCGAAGTCGTTTTCGAGCCTGAACCCGCAGTTCCGTCCGAGCCCGAGCGTGAGCTCGAAGACGTGGCTGAGGGAGCTTTCTCGGTGGGAGAGGAATCCGCGGACGTCGCCGGGGGTGTTTTGTCCGCGGGCTTAGGCGAGCTGGCCGACGCCGTCCCGGCTCCAGGCTTTGCCGGGAGAGCCGATGCCGCCTGAACTCCGGGCTTTGCTGAGGTGGGTGACGACGCCTTGGCTCCAGGGGTGGTCGGGGTGATGGGGTGATTCTTTGCGGGGGATCGGCCGTCGTGGGCGCTGTCGTGTGGCGACGTCGGGTTGTCGGCGCTCATGAGTTCCTCCCGTGGCGGGCCGCGGCCACGAAGGTCGCCACGTCTCGGCGGCCGCTTGCCAGCGCTGTCTCCGGGGTGGGCGGGATCGCCTGTTGAACCTCGTGTTTGCCGCCGAGGGCCAGGAAGGCCGCGATGGCGAGCAAGAGCAAGGCCACCACGATGGCGGCGGTCCAGGCCGGCATTACCAGCGCCAGTGCGGCTCCCGCTGTGAGGAACAAAGTGCCCAGGCCGTACACCGCCATGACGCCGCTCGCGCTGATCAGCCCCGCACCCTTGCCGGCCCGACGGCCCTTCTCGGCCAGTTCCAGCCGGGCGGCGGCCAACTCGTCCCGGACCAGGGTGGTCACCTGATCGCTGAGCTGACCGATCAGCTGCGCCGTCCGCGCGTTCTCAGACTGCGCATGATCAGCTTCTGCGTCGGTGTGCCTCATGGTCCCTCCGTCCTGAGCCCTCGTCCGCCACCACGTACCCCGGTCAAACCTGACTAATCGCGCGAATCGTCAGCGTGCTGGGACCACCAGCCCCGTCTCGTAGGCGACGATCACGAGCTGGGCACGGTCCCGAGCACGCAGCTTGGCCAGCAGACGTCCGATATGAGTTTTCACCGTGGCGAGACTGAGCCGCAGATACTCCGCGATCTCGGTGTTGGAAAGCCCTTCGGCGACCAGGGTGAGAACCTCCCGTTCACGGTCGGTCAGCTCGGCGAGTTCCAAGGCTGGGCGGCTCGCGGGTTCCGGCCGGGCGGAGAAGTGGTCGATGAGTCGCCGCGTGATGGCCGGGGAGAGCAGGGCCTCCCCGTCGGCCACCACGCGGACCGCGCCCAGAAGTTCGGCCGGCTTGGCGTCCTTGAGTAGAAACCCGCTGGCACCGGCGCGGAGCGCGGCGAACACGTATTCGTCGAAGTCGAACGTGGTCAGGATGAGCACCCGGGTGCTGGGTGTCAGGGGATCACCGCAGATCTGCCGGGTTGCGTCGATGCCGCCGAGCTTGGGCATCCGGATGTCCATGAGCACGACGTCCGGTTGTTCCTTGCGGGCGAGTTCCACCGCCTCCACACCCGTCCCGACGTCGCCGACGACCTGGAGACCTGGTGTGGCCTCCACCAGCAGCCTGAGGCTGGCTCGCAGGAGTTCCTGATCCTCGGCGATCAGGACCCGGACCGAGGCCAGGGTGTCACTGCTCATGATTCGTACGGAAGGGTCGCAGTGACGGTGAATCGATCGTCGTCCTGTGGCCCCGCGCTGAATGTCCCGCCGTAGGCGGCCACTCGTTCCCGCATCCCGATGATTCCGGTGCCGTCCACGGCGACCGCACCGTGCCATGCCATTTCGTTGCTCACCACTACGTCCAGCTGCCTTCTGGTTCCTCGAATGTGTACCCAGCACACGGCCGGGGCGGCGTGTTTCACCACGTTGGTCAGGGACTCCTGCACGATCCGGTAGGCCGCCACGACGACACCCTCGGGCGCGTCGTCGCCGCCCTGGATGTCGAGTCGCACCTGGACCCCGGCATCACCCGCCTGACCGGCGAGACTGGTCAGATCCTCGAGAGTCGGCGAGGGGGCGAACGCCGCTTCGGTGCGTATGGCGCCCACCGCCCGCCGAAGCTCGGCCAGAGCGCTCCGGCTGGCCGTCTCGATCACCTGGAGGGCCTTCCCGGCTTCCTCCGGATGTTGCTCCGCGACGTGAGTGGCGACGGATGCCTTGACGGCGATCAGGGCCAGGCTGTGGCCGACGATGTCGTGCATCTCCCGGGCGATGCGCATGCGTTCCTCCGCGACAGCGCGTGCGGTGTTCTGCGTGGCGGCGAGCGCGGTGTGCCGGCGGCGTTCCCGCAATGTCCAGCCGACCGCCCAGCTCGCTGCGCAGACCAGACCGGCGAACGCCGTCCCGGCTGGGCCGGGGCCGTCCGCGGAGATGTCGGCGACGACTGTCCCGATGAGTAGCAGCCCGGTCGCCGTCACCGCCCCGGCCGTCCCCCGGCGACCGGACGTCCGAAGACCGAGCGCATACAGCGCGACACCGGCGGCCACCACCGGGCCTGTGGATGCGTAGTCCGGGACGACACCGGTGCCGATGGCGACCCCGCCCGCTGTGCCGATGACGAGACTGCTCACGAGCGGCCACCGGCGGCGCAGGACCAGCGGGCCGGCGAGCACACCCGCGGCGACCGCGGTGAGCCAGGCGGGTTCCTGCAGCCCGGAAGCGGGTGGCAGCGGCTGCTCAGCAGCCGCGTACAAGCAGAGGAGAAGGACGGCAGCGGTCAGAGCGACGTCCACGACCAGCCGCGACACGGGGCCGAGACGATGGACGAGGAAGGCATGCGGGGCGAACGACGGGACAGCCACGCGGTTGAGGTTATCGACGCTTGCCGCCGTCCGCGTCAGCCTGTGGACGGTCATCCCCAGGTATGGCGAGGACGCCTTCGCGCATCCCCAGGGATGACGCCGAGAACCAAACCCGGGTCCGACGAAATCCGGGACCCAAACCGGGATCGTCTCCGGGCATGACAGTCGTCCTGCACGAGGTACACAAGCGCTACCGAGCCGGAGCCGGCGCCGTGGTCGCTCTGGACGGGGTGACCGTTCACTTCGGCCAAGCGACGTTCACCGCGGTCATGGGTCCGTCCGGTTCCGGGAAATCGACCCTGCTGCACTGCGCCGCCGGGCTGGAGCCGGTCACCTCGGGCAGCGTGACCGTCGCCGGCACGGCCCTCGACGGCCTGGCCGAGACGGCGCTCACCAAACTCCGCCGCGACCGGGTGGGATTCGTCTTCCAGGAGTTCAACCTGGTCTCGTCGCTGACGGCGGCGCAGAACGTCTCCTTACCTCTACGTCTGGCCGGGCGCCGAGCGGAGCCGTCCGCTGTGCAGGCCGCGCTCACCGAGGTGGGCCTCGCCGACCGGGCAGGGCACCGTCCTCGCGAGCTCTCCGGCGGCCAGCAGCAGCGAGTCGCGATCGCTCGGGCACTGTTCACCAGTCCGTCCGTGGTCTTCGCCGACGAGCCGACCGGTGCCCTCGACAGCCAGACCTCACACCAGGTGCTGGAGTTGATGCGGCGACTGGTGGACGCACACGGCCGGACCGTGGTGATGGTGACTCACGATCCGGTGGCCGCAGCCGTCGCCGATCGGGTTCTGCTCCTGGTGGACGGCCGGGTCACCGACGAGATCATCGGTGCGGACGCGACGACCGTGGCGGACCGGATGACCGCGTTGGAGCGGAGGTGCTGAGCCGCGACCGCCTCGGCACCTTCCTGGCCGTCCTGCTCGGGACGGGCCTGGTCACGACGTTTCTGCTCCTGCTGACATCCGGCCAGCCCCGAGTGCCGGAACGGCTGGCCGGATATCCGGTGCTGGTGCAGAGCCCCGCCGCGGGCAACCTGCCCGACGGGTTCGCGGAGCCGGTGCCCTGGTCAGCTGCTGACGCTCGGTCCCTGGCCGATCGCCTGCGTGCGGTCCCCGGTGTCCGTGCGGCCGTCGTGGATCGCACCTTCTACGCCCAGCCGCTGCGCGACGGTGTGCCGGTCGTCGACAGCACCAGCGGTCACGCCTGGCTCGGCGACGACCCACCCGACCAGGGCGAGGTGGTGGTGAACCGGGACCTCGGTGTGCCGGTCGGCTCCACTGTCACCTTGCTGACCGGTGCCGGGCCGACAGACTGGCGGGTCAGCGGGCACACCACGCTGCCCGGTATCCACGTGTCCGGCGAGGAGGCCGCCCGGCTCGCCCCAGGTGTACGGGTCATCGGACTGTCCGGCGATCCCGACCCGGAAGCCGTACGTGCCGTGGTCGGCGCCGGTGACCGGGTGCTGACCGGCGACGAACGCGGTCGTGCCGAGCCCCGGGTCGACGCGCGGACCCGGTGGATCGGGATGCAGATCCTCATCGCCACCACGGCGCTGGCCGGGTTCGCCTGTGTCTTCCTCGTCGCGTCGACCTCCGCCTACGCGGTTGATCAGCGACGTCGCGAGATCGGTCTGCTGCGGGCGGTGGGCGCCACCCCGCGTCAGGTGCGGTCGATGCTTCATCGCTCCGCACTGGCCCGGGGAGTGCCAGCCGCGCTGGCCGGCGTCGTGACGGGTGGGCTGGCCGCGATGCCCTTGGCCGGCGCGCTGGTCGACGCCGGGTTCGAACCGCCCGGCTACCACATCCGCTGGCAGCTCTGGGTTCTTGCGGTGTCCTTCGCCGCCGGCCCCCTGGTCGCGCTTGCCGGGTCGGCGATCGCAGCCCGGCGAGTGTCCCGGATCAGCCCGATCGAGGCGCTGCGCGTCGCCGAGCTCGAACCGCGGGCGATGAGCCGCGCACGGTGGATCCTCGGTCTCGTCGCCGCAGCCGGTGCTGTCGGTGCGGGCGTGTCCGCAGCAGCAGCCCCGGACCTCAGCGAGCTGGGGATGCTGGCCCTGCTGGGAGCGATCGCCTTGGTCACGGCCGCGGTATTGCTGGCACCCGCCGTAGTGCCCGTGCTGGTACGCGTTCTGCTCGGCCCGATGACCGGAGTGACCGCGACACTCGCCAGGGAGAGCGCCCGAACAGCGGTACGACGGACCGCCTCGACAGCCGCGCCGGTGTTGTTCACCGTGGCGTTCGCGGTCTTCGTCACCGGGACGGTGGAGACGTCGGCTGCGGCCTACACGGCGCGGCGAAGCGCCACCGTGCCGTCCGAGACCGTTCTGGTGCCGGACAGGGTGCCCGGACTTGGTGATGCGGCGTCGGGAGGCGCTCCGCTGGACACGACCGTCTACGTGGCGGGACAGGCGGTGGTCGTCTCCGGTACCGAGAACGTTCTGCCGGGCACGGCGCTGGTCAGCGAAAATGCGGCTGGCCGCTTCGGGCCGACGGTGGCGGTGACATATGCCGACGGTCATCAGGAGACGGTTCGGGTGTCCGGGACCGCATCACCCGGCCCGTTCACCGCAGACCTGGTCCTGGCTCGCGGCACGGTCCGGCGGCACGATCCCTCAGCGTTGGCCCCCGCGGCGTTCCCGGTCCCGGAGGGGCCGGTGGGAGCCGGTGCCCGCGTGGCTGATCGCGACGACCTCGCCCGGGAAGCAGACGCCGAGGACGACCGGTTGGTGCAGATGTTCGCGATGCTGCTTTTGGCGGTGTCCGCTGGAGCCGGATCGCTGGCGGTGGGCAACACGTTGCTGATGACGGTTCGGCGGCGTGGTCCCGACTATCGGGTTCTCCGGCTTGCCGGGGCGTCCCGGGCGCAGGTGGTGCGGGCGGTGGTCCTGGAATCGGCACTGGTGGTGGCGATCGGCTCCCTCATCGGCGGGGCGGCCGGCCTGATCGCGATTGCCGGTTCGGCTCGTTCGCTTGCAGCGCAGGTCGGCGCCGCGGTGCCGGTTCTGGTGTCCTGGCCGGCGATCACCGCGACGGTGGCGACCTGTCTGGCGCTGGCGACGATCACGGCCGCGGTGCCGGCCGCTCGACTGTCTCGATTACCGCCAAGCCGTTGAGTCAGGCCGCTGAGCTGGACAGAGGATGCGGACTGCAGGGCCAGACAGCGGCTGGTGTGTCGGCTCCCGGCGGTGGTCGTGTCCACCGACGTGGTGATGTCGCGGCGGAGCGTGTCGTGGTGACTACACATTGCGCCGCGGTGCGGCGGCCGGACCGGGTGAGCGGACGCGCGGTGACGCCATCGGAGCGAAGGGCGGGCGCAGATTTACGGAAACGCGGTGACGGAACGGGCAGGAGCGGGCTGACGAGGCCTTATAGCAGTCAGAGCTGATCCGGACGGAGGGGAGGTGAGGGGAGTGACGGTTGTGGACGGCGGGTATAACGATGGCCATGCCCGATGCGCCCGTGTTGCTTGCCGGACGATACCTGCTGGGGGAAGTCCTGGGCCGCGGCGGAATGGGCGAGGTGCATCTGGCCCGCGACGAGACCCTGGAACGGGACGTCGCGATCAAGGAGCTGGACCAGCCGCTGGGCGACGACCCCGACGCTGCGGCGCGCCGCACGCTGCGGGAGGCCCGGGCGGCGGCGCGACTCAACCACCCGAACGTCATTCAGGTGTACGACGTGCTGCAGCTGGACGGGCGCACCTGGATCGTCATGGAGTACGTGCCGTCCCGGTCGCTGCGGCAGGTGATCGTGGAGGACGGGCCGCTGGATCCGTACCAGGTGGCGCAGATAGGCCTCGACCTGGTTGCCGCGCTGCGGGCCGCGCACCGGGCCGGCGTGCAGCACCGGGACGTGAAACCAGCCAACGTGCTGCTCGCGACCGACGGCCGGGTGCTGCTCGGAGACTTCGGGATCGCGGCGATGGATGACGACGCCGTGATCAGCCGAACCGACGTCGTGGTGGGGTCGCCACACTTCATGGCGCCGGAACGGGCCAGTACCGGCAAGGGCGGCCCGGCGGCCGACCTGTGGTCGCTGGGCGCGACGTTGTACAACGCGGTGGAGGGCCGTTCCCCTTATCAGCGAGGCTCCACCATGGCCACGCTGACCGCGCTCGCCACCGAGGAGCCCGACCCGCCGCGGCAGGCGGGAGTTCTCACGCCGGTGCTGGACAGGCTGCTGCGCAAGAACCCGGCAGTCCGGATGGGGCTCGACGAGACGGAGCAGATGCTCCAGTCGATCGTCACCGGCGCCGTGGGCAGTGCCAAGGCGCCGAAACAGAAGAGGCGCGGCCTGTTCAGCCGAGTCCTGGCGGCGGCCGGGGCGTCCCGTGCCAGCGACGAGGTCTACTCGCCAGCGGACGCGCCCGCAGCGAGTGATCTAGCCGCGGACGCGCCGACGGCAAGTGGTCTAGCGGCGGATGCGCCAGCTGCAAACGGCACGGCGGCGGGTGCTCCAGCGGCGGATGCTCCAGCGGTGAGTGGCCTGGCTACGGCAGACAGCTCTGAGCGCGACGGGTCTCTCCACGACGGGTCTGCTCACGACGGGTCTGTTCACGACGGGTCTGAGCGCGACACTTCCGCGCGCGACGGGTCTGCGCGTGGCGTGGCGGCGAGCGAAGATGCAGTTGCTGATGTGGCTGCCGGCGCAGGAGGCGCGCCCGGTACGGCTGCAGGACTTGACGGTGGGGCTGTAGGGCCGGTTGGTGCTACGGCCGGCAGTACGAGTACGGCGGCCGACTCTGCAAACGCGCCCTCGAGGCTGGGTAGCGCGACGGCTGAACCGGAGGGTAAGCCGCGGATTCCTAAACAGCGTGCCGGTGAGGGAACGTCGGGTTCCGCGAGTACCACGCGGGTGGATGCGGACACCGACCTGGAAGAACTTTCGGACGCGGCGTCTTCGTCGCCGGTCTCTGAGCAAGTGGGCTCGGATGCGGGGGAGAGCGGCGCGAAGGCCGCTGATGGGGACGAGCCGGAGGCCGTTGCCTCGGCAGCTGAAGCCGCTGCTGACAGATCCGCGGCGGGAAAGGCCGCGGCGGGAAAGGCCCCGGCCGGAGAGAGCGCGGCAGAGCAGGCCGCAGCAGAACGAGCGGCAACGGGGAACACCGTTGCGGGGCAGGCCGTGGGAGATGCCGTAGCGGAGCAAGCCGCTGCGGGGAAGAAAGCAGCACGGGCGGAAGCGGCACCGGAAGCAGCTTCGAAGACTGAAGCGGGCTCGGGGAAGAACGGGCAGCGGACTGCCGGGGCGGGGACGCCTGGTACGGCAGTCGGCGCGGCAGGGGCCGCGACGTGGAACAGCACCGTCAGTGACCGGGCCTTGGGGAAGGCCCGGATCGGGCAGGGGCAGATGGACGCCACGCCGGCTACCGGGGAGACACGGGTGGCGGCGGCCGCCGGTGCCGGGACGCTGGCGGGGACCGCTGTGGCCGAGCCATCGGAACGGAACGGGCGACGGAGGCTGGTCGTCGGGGCGGCTGCGGTGGCGGCACTGGTGGCGGTAGGGGTGGTGACCTACGTGGTCGGGCCCGGGAACAACAGCACCGATCGGGACGGGGCTCAGCCGAGCGGGCCAGGGGCTGCGGTCACCGAGAGCGCCCAGCAGCCCTCCGCGGAGGCGTCTCCGGCGGGTGCGGCGCCCACGGACGGAGTGCCCTCGGGTGAGGCGTCGGCCAGCGCGCCGGTCGAGAGCGCCAGCCCCAGTGTCGCCGCCAGCGTGAGTCCCGATGCGGGTGGGATACCCGCGTTGCGGGACGGGTGGGTGGACTACAAGGATGCGACGGGATTCCGGGTATACGTGCCGGAGGGGTGGAAACGTTCCCAGGAGGGGACGATTGTCTACTTCCGCGGGGACGGGCGGGTGCTCGGCATCGACCAGACGAATCAGCCCAAGTCGAATCCGGTGAAGGACTGGCAGAGTCAGTCGGAGTATCGGGTGTCGCGCGGGGACTTCCCCAGCTACAAGGAAATCAAGATCGAGTCTGTGGACTACTTCAAGAAGGCCGCTGACTGGGAGTTCACGTTCACCCGGAGCGGGACCCGGCAGCACGTCAACAACCGCGGGGTCGTGGTGTCCAGCAAGAAGGCCTACGGGTTCTACTGGCAGACCACGGACTCGGAGTGGGACGGGGCGCGCGACGATCTGCAGTTCGTCTTCGACAGCTTCCGGCCGGTGACGAAGTAAGACCGGACGGCGCGAGACATGTTTCGTGGTCAGGGTGCGAAGCCCGTCCGCGTGGTGATTTCGGGCGCGCTGGACGCCCGAAATCAACACAGAGGCAGACCCTGACTGCGAAAGGTGTCCAGACGGGACGGCGCCAGACTGGACGGGCGCGGGCGCGGGACCGGATGACGCGGGACTGGACGGGCGCGGAACCGGACGGCGCCAGACCGGACGGCGCGCGACCTCGCAGAATGACGTTGCACGGGTGGGTGTCGCACCGGGAAGCGCGGGGACGGGCTTGGGCTGGTTTAGAAGTCGAGCAGGGTTGTGGGGGTGAGCGCCATCGGGAACGGGGTCTCAGCGCGCAGGAGTTCGTCGTCGGTTGCGGTGGTGCGGGGGACGTAGGTGTCTCCCTGCAGGTGGAGCAGGTGCAGAGTCAGGGAGCGGTAGTCGGTCATGTCCGGTTCGGCCAGGAGGTACCACGGGATGCCGGCCGCGGCGTACATGGTCAGCTTTGTGGTGCGGTCTACGGCGGCGTTGCCGGGGGACGTCACCTCGGCTACCAACACGGCGTCGGCGGCCTCGACATAGGTGGACAGCCGCGGGGCTGTTGAGACCGTCACGTCCGGGATCAGGATGCGGTGCGGGGCCAGGCGCAGGTTCACCGCCTGCTGGGCTCGGAAACCGTGGGCTCGGGCTGTGGGGCGGAGCGCGGCCGTCAACAGGTACGAGATCTCCTGGTGTGGACTGTTCGGTGCCGGGCTCACCACGAGGCTCCCGTCGATCAGCTCGATCCGGTCGGTGGTTGCGCCCAGTGACAAGTACTCCTCTTCGGTCCAAGGGCCGGCGTGGGCCGGAGGTGTGCCCGTCATACGACGAGTCTCGCACGACCCGCTGCCGACCCTGGTAGGCGAAACGTGCCCGCCGGCGACCGCCCGGAAAGGCGAGCGAACCGTCTCGAAAGGCGGACGGTCGCCCGGAAAGGCGAACGGCCACCTGGGGAACGAACGGCCACCCGGAAAGGCCAACGGCCATCCGGGGAGCGAACGGCCCCGGGAAGCGGGCCGCCACCGGAAGACCGGAAGCGGGCCGCCACCGGAAGACCGGAAGCGGGCCGCCACCGGAAAAGCGGAAGCGGGCCGCCACCGAAGGAGCGGAAGCGGGTCGGCCCCGGAAGGGCGGAGGGCAGGCGAGAGCGGCACCGACGGAACCCGGAGGGCAGCCGCGAACCATCGGCGTCACACGACTATAGTTGCATGACTACTTGACGGCAATCAATACCTGGATCGGGTGACGTCGCGTCACCGGGGGATGGCCGCGGCCGCGGTGCCGGCGGCCTGCACCAGATGGGCCGCCACCTCCGCGTGATCGGCGGCGATCAGGCCCACCGTCACCCGCAGGTGCGGGGACGCGGCCGGCCCCACCCCGAACGCCGTGCCCGCCGCCGCGCCGATGCCCGCGCTCGCCAGGCTCAGCAGGGCCGCCTGCTCGTCCGCCACCGGCAGCCAGATGTTCAGGCCCTCACCGGGCGGCAGGATGATGCCCGACGCGGCCAGGGCCTCGCTCACCAGGTGGCGCCGGCGGGCGTACTCGGTGCGGGCCGCCGCCACCGCCGCGATCGAATCCGGGTCCGTCAGTAGTGCCAGGAGCAGGTGTTGCAGGAGCCTGCTTGTCCAGCCCTGCCCGAGTAGGCGGCGTTCCAGGATCGGGTCGAGCAGCGTCGCCGGGGCGCTCACCGCCGCGAGCCGCAGGTCGGGGCCGTGCGACTTGGAGAAGCTGCGCACGTGCGCGGTCTGCCGGGGGAGGTGGGTGCCCAGCGAGCAGAGCGGTCCGGAGGCCAGGTCGCCGGCGGAATCATCCTCCACCACGTACACATGGGGGTGCTCGGAAAGGACCGCGGCGAGGGCGCCGGCCCGCGACGGTGACCACGACGCGCCCGTGGGGTTGAGGGCGCGCGGCTGGAGGAAGACCGCGGTGGGGCGCCGGGCCAACGCCTCCGCGAGCCGGTCCGGCAGCACGCCCTCGGCGTCCGTGTCGACGCCGACCACCTGGGCGCCGAGAGCCTCCAGCAGGTCGAGCAGGGGTGGGAAGCACGGGTTCTCGACCACCGCCACGTCGCCGAGGCGCAGCAGGGCCGACGCCACGTGGTCGATCGCGTCCATCGCGCCGTCGAAGATCGCCAAACGTTCCGGCGGGTACGCCCACCGCTCCCGCAGCAGGGCGTCCAGCCCGGGGAGGACCGGTTCGTCGAGGTAGCTCGTCGGTGCGAAGGAGAACGCGGGGGAGAGTCCGTGCAGCGCCGGCAGTGGGGGGAGCAGACGCGGGTCGGGGACGCCCGTCGACAGGTCGAGCCCGAAGCCGTTGCTGCGGGGCAGTGCCGCCCGATATCGTCCGGCGCCCGGGGTGGCGACGACGGTGCCGCGCCGCCCGTCGGTGCGGATGGTTCCGGCGCGCCGCAGCAGCTGCCAGGCCGCGTTGACGGTGCTGGGGGAGAGGCGCAGTTCGGTGGCGACGGTGCGCACCGGTGGCATCTTCGTCCCGCCGGGCAGGGCGCCGTCGCCGACCGCGCGGCTGACCGCCTCGGCCAGGCCGCGGGAGCTGGGGTCGACGAGCCGCTCGCGGAGAACGCCGAGGATCATTTTGTGACAGTACAACCAAGGGATTGTTCGGTCCACGGTCGTCACATAATCTCGGCGCATGAGTCACATCGCGCACTGGATCAGCGGCGCCGAGCGCGCCGGCACCTCGGGCCGGGTCGGACCGGTCTTCAACCCCGCCACCGGCGAGAAGATCGCCGAGGTCGACCTGGCGAGCGCCGCGGAGGTCGGCGAGGCTGTCGGCATCGCCAAGGAGGCCGCCAAGAGCTGGCGTTCCTCGTCGCTCTCCAAGCGTGCCGCGATCCTGTTCGCGTTCCGCGAGCTGCTCGCCGAGAACGCCGGTGAGCTGGCCGCGATCGTGACCCGCGAGCACGGCAAGGTGCTCGCCGACGCGGCCGGTGAGATCGCCCGCGGACTGGAGAACGTCGAGTTCGCCACCGGCATCCCGCACCTGCTCAAGGGCTCGTTCTCGGAGCAGGCCGCGACCGGCGTCGACGTCTACTCGATCCGCCAGCCGCTCGGGGTGGTCGCCGGCATCACGCCGTTCAACTTCCCGGCCATGGTGCCGCTGTGGATGTGCGCGACCGCCATCGCCGCGGGCAACGCCTTCGTGCTCAAGCCCAGCGAGAAGGACCCGTCCGCGGGCCTCTTCCTGGCCCGGCTGTGGAAGCGGGCCGGCCTGCCGGACGGCGTGTTCACCGTGGTCAACGGCGATAAGGAGGCGGTCGACGCGCTCCTGGTCCACCCGGACGTCGCGGCGGTCAGTTTCGTCGGTTCCACGCCGATCGCGAAGTACATCTACGAGACCGGCACCGCGCACGGCAAGCGGGTGCAGGCGCTGGGCGGCGCCAAGAACCACATGGTGGTGCTGCCGGACGCCGAGCTCGACGCGGCCGCCGACGCGGCGATCAGCGCGGGGTACGGCGCGGCCGGCGAGCGCTGCATGGCGATCTCGGTGGTGGTGGCCGTCGGGGACATCGCCGACCCGCTGGTCGCGGCGATCGCCGCCCGGCTGCCGAAGGTGAGGATCGGTGACGGCGCGGACCCGGCGTCCGAGATGGGGCCGCTGATCACCGCGCAGCACCGGGACAAGGTGGCCGGCTACATCGAGGCGGGCGAGGCCGAGGGCGCGACCGTCGTCGCGGACGGCCGCAAGTCCGGCGACTTCCCGGAGCAGGGCTTCTTCCTGGGGGCCACCCTGCTCGACAACGTCACGCCGGCCATGACGGTGTATACCGACGAGATCTTCGGCCCGGTGCTGAGCGTGGTCCGGGTGGAGAGCTACGCCGAGGCGCTCCAGCTGGTCAACGACAACGAGTACGGCAACGGCACCGCGATCTACACCCGGGACGGCGGCGCGGCCCGGCAGTTCCAGTTCGACGTGAACGCCGGCATGGTCGGCGTCAACGTGCCGATCCCGGTGCCGGTCGCCTACTACTCGTTCGGCGGCTGGAAGGCGTCGCTGTTCGGCGACAGCCACATGTACGGGCCGGACGGCATCCACTTCTACACCCGCGGCAAGGTAGTCACCTCCCGCTGGCCGGACCCCGGAACCTCGAAGATCGACCTGGGGTTCCCGCAGACCCGGTGAAGATGTACCCATGAGCACCGACGAGAGCGTGCGCGCGGACGATCGCGCGCACGTCTTCCATTCCTGGTCCGCGCAGGGCCTGATCGATCCGCTGCCGATCGCGCGGGCCCAGGGCAGCTACTTCTGGGACTACCGGGACCGCCGCTACCTGGACTTCTCCTCGCAGCTGGTCAACGTCAACATCGGACACCAGCATCCGCGGATGGTCCAGGCCATCCAGGAGCAGGCGGCGAGCCTGTGCACGATCGCCCCGTCGTTCGCCAACGACAAGCGCGGCGAGGCGGCCCGGATGATCGCCGAGGTCGCCCCGGAGCCGCTGAACAAGGTGTTCTTCACCAGTGGCGGCGCCGAGGCCAACGAGAACGCGATCCGGATGGCCCGTCTGCACACCGGCCGGCACAAGGTCCTCGCCACCTACCGCAGCTACCACGGCGCCACCGCCGCGGCGATCACCGCCACGGGCGATCCGCGGCGCTGGCCGAACGAGCCGGTGGCGATCGGGTTCGTGCACTTCTGGGGCCCCTATCCCTACCGGTCGCCGTTCCACGCGGTGAGCCCGGAGCAGGAGACCGAACGAGCGCTGCGGCACCTGCGGGACACGATCCTCTTCGAGGGCCCGGCAACGATCGCCGCGGTCATCCTGGAGACGGTCGTCGGGACCAACGGGATCCTGGTGCCGCCGCCCGGCTACCTGGCCGGGGTACGCGAGATCTGCGACGAGTTCGGCGTCGTGCTGATCGCCGACGAGGTGATGGCCGGGTTCGGCCGGTGCGGGGAGTGGTTCGCGGTGGACCACTGGGGTGTGGTCCCGGACCTGATCACCTTCGCGAAGGGGGTGAACTCCGGATACCTGCCGCTCGGCGGTGTGATCATCTCGGATGCGATCGCGGAGACGTTCCGGGAGCGGCCGTTCCCCGGTGGGCTGACCTATTCGGGTCACCCCCTGGCGTGTGCCTCCGCGGTGGCCGGCATGCAGATCCTCAAGGACGAGGGGGTCGTCGAGCATGCCCGCGCCCTCGGCGCGGACGTCATCGCCCCGCTGCTGGCGGCGCTGGCGGACCGGCATCCCAGCGTTGGCGAGGTCCGGGGGCTCGGCGTCTTCTGGGCGATCGAACTGATCAAGGCACCGGATAAATCGCCACTTGTCGGTTTCAACGAGGTCCAACCCATGGAACAGGTGATCAAAGCCTGCAAAGACCGCGGTCTCTGGCCGTTCACCCAGGGGAACCGCATCCACATCGTCCCGCCCTGCACCACGACCGCGGACCAGATCCGCGAAGGCCTCGCGATCATCGACGAGGCGCTGACCGTTTCGGACGGTTTCTACAAAGGCTGACGCCACCGAATACGTCGTTGGGACGGGATCAGAGATTCTGATTCCGTTTCATCCTTGGAAACTACTTCGGATTCCCTTGAAACCGCGCTCCGTGGTGTGGGACTGTCCCTCCAATCCGGGGCGAGATCGGGACATGAGAGTATCCCGTCGCCCGGATTTCGGCGGGCACGTGACGAGTCTCGACGGCAGTAACCAGAGGTGATGGATGACCACGACTCCCGCGATCGAGTTCGTCGGCGTACGCAAGGATTATCTGTCGCACGGCGAATCCGTGCCGGCGGTCCGGAGCCTGGATCTGGCGATCGCGCAGGGGGAGTTCTTCTCGCTTCTCGGGCCGTCCGGTTGCGGCAAGACCACCACGATGCGGATGGTCGCGGGATTCGAGGATCCCAGCGCGGGCACCGTGTTCCTCGCCGGCAGGGACGTCACCGGCGTCGCGCCGAACAAGCGGGACGTCAACATGGTCTTCCAGTCCTACGCACTGTTCCCGCACCTCACCGTGCTGCAGAACGTGTCGTTCGGTCTGGAGCGCAAGAAGGTCGGCAAGGACGAGATCCGGCGCCGGGTCGGCGCGATGCTCGAGATCGTCTCGCTGACCGGCATGGAGAAGCGGCATCCGCGGGAGATGTCCGGCGGCCAGCAGCAGCGGGTCGCGCTGGCCCGGGCCCTGGTGAACGAGCCGCGGGCGCTGCTGCTCGACGAGCCGCTCGGCGCGCTCGACCTCAAGCTGCGCCAGCAGATGCAGGTCGAGCTGAAGCGGATCCAGCGTGAGGTCGGCATCACCTTCGTCTACGTCACCCACGACCAGGGTGAGGCGCTGACCATGTCGGACCGCATCGCCGTGATGAACGCCGGCCTGATCGAGCAGCTCGGCACGCCGCGCGAGATCTACGAGAAGCCGTCGACCCGGTTCGTGGCCGGCTTCATCGGCACGTCGAACCTGATCGACGGCACGGTCGGCCACCTGGACGGCGACGTCGCGGTGCTGGAACCGGCACCCGGCGAGCGGGTCCTGGTGCCGGTCCGCGACGGGATCCGGCCGGGCGGCACGCTGGAGATCTCGGTCCGCCCGGAGAAGATCGACCTGCACCGGAACGCGCCGGCCACGACCGGCACGAGCCTGCTCTCCGGCGTGGTGACCGAAGTGGTCTACCACGGGACATCGACCAACTACACCGTGGCGACCAGCGCTGGTGCAGACTTCACGGTGTTCGATCAGAACGCCAGCAACGCCGAGGATCTCGCCTCCCGGGGCGAGCGCGTCTTCCTCACCTGGGCCCCCCAGCACTCGTACCCGATCGGAGTTTGAATGTTCCCCACCGATGAGCCGGACCCCACCCTCCTGCGCGGTCTCTCGCGGCGCCGGCTCGGCCGGCGTGACGCGTTGCGCCTCGGCGGGATGTCGGCGATGGGGGCGTTCCTCGCCGCGTGCGGCGTCCAGGGCCAGGGCAAGCCGTCGGCCTCGGTGGCCCCGGACGCGGTGGCGAAGTACTGGGCCGGCAAGGTCCAGAACAACAAGCTGGACTTCGCGAACTGGCCGCTCTACATGGACCCGTCGAAGCCGGAGCTGGCGAAGTTCACCGCCAAGACCGGGATCCAGGTCAAGTACGACGAGGTGATCCAGGAGATGGGACCCTGGTTCGCCAAGGTCCAGCCGCAGCTCGCCGCCGGTCAGTCGATCGGCTACGACCTGATGGTGATCACCAACTCGATCCAGTTCGGCCAGTTCCGCGACGCCGGGTTCCTGGCGCCGCTGGACCACTCGAAGCTGACCAACTACGCCGCGAACGCCGCCAAGTCCTACGCGGCGACCTCCTACGACCCCGGCAACGTGTACACCGTGCCGTGGGCGTCCGGGATCACCGGCATCGCGTACGACCCGGACAAGGTCGGCCGGAAGATCACCAAGCTGGCCGACCTGTGGGACCCGGCCTTCAAGGGCAAGGTCGGCATGTTCCGCGACCCGCAGGAGCTGGGCAACTTCGGTCTGCTGGCGGCCGGTATCACCCCCGCCGGGTCGGGCGAGGCCGACTGGACGGCTGCCGCCGCCAAGCTCAAGGAGCAGAAGGACGCCGGCATCGTCCGGCAGTACTACGACCAGAGCTACGTCGACGCGCTCGGCAAGGGCGAGGTGTGGATCACCCAGGCCTGGTCCGGCGACATCTTCCAGAAGAACGTCTCCGACGGCACGAACTTCGAGTTCGTCATCCCGGAGGAGGGTGGCACGATCTGGACCGACAACATGGCCATCCCGATCACCGCCGCCAACCCGGTCGACGCGATCATGATGATGGACTTCTTCTACGAGGTGGAGAACGCGGCCACCCTCGCCGAGTACATCAACTACGTCTGCCCGGTCCCGGCCGCCCAGGCCGTGATCAAGGAGCACGCAGCGGCGGCGACCGGCGAGGACAAGGAGTACCTGACCTCGGTGGCCGACAGCCCGCTGGTCTTCCCGGCCGAGGCCGACTACAGCAAGCTGCACTACTACGTGGAGTTCGACACCCCGCAGAAGCAGCAGGCGTTCACCAAGACGTTCGAACCGATCGTCCTGGGATGAGACGCATCCTCGCCCCCTACCTGCTGGTCCTCCCCGGCGGGCTGTGGCTCCTGCTCTTCTTCGTGGTGCCGATGGCCACGATGCTGTCGCTGTCGCTGCAGGAGGGCGACATCATCAACGGGTACGTCTTCACCGGTCACTGGCAGACCTACGTGGAGTCGATCCAGGGCTACCAGACCCAGCTGATCCGGTCCCTGGTGTACGGCGCGATCACCTCGCTGATCCTGATCGTGCTGTCGTTCCCGGTCGCGTACTGGATCGCCTTCTACGGCGGCCGGCGCAAACCGACGTACCTGTTCCTGATCCTGCTGCCGTTCTTCGTCTCGTTCGTCCTGCGCACCATCTCTTGGCGGATGATCCTGACCGACGACGGCGTGCTGCTGCACCCGCTGAAGGAGGCCGGGCTGCTCCCGGAGAGCTTCCACCTCCTCGGCACCCCGGTCGCGGTGATCGGCGGCCTGGTGTACAACTTCCTGCCGTTCATGGTGCTGCCGATCTACGTGGCGCTGGAACGCATCGACCCCCGGGTGGTCGAGGCCGCCCGGGACCTGTACGCCTCGCCGCTCACCGCGTTCCGCCGGGTGATCCTGCCGCTGTCGCTGCCGGGCGTCTTCGCCGGCGTGCTGATGACGTTCGTGCCGGCCAGCTCCGACTACGTCAACGCGGAGCTGCTCGGCGGCACCGGCACCACCATGATCGGCCAGGTCATCCAGAGCAAGTTCCTGACCAGCTCGGACTATCCGTCCGCGTCGGCGCTCGCCTTCACGCTGATGACCGTGCTGCTGATCGGGGTGTTCGCCTACGCCCGGGCGCTGGGCACCGACGACGTGATGAAGGTGGCGGCCCGATGACCCGCAATCGTGTGCTTCACGCGTACACCTGGATATTGATCTCCTGGCTCGTCCTGCCGATCCTGGTGATGATCGCCTTCGGCTTCAACGATCCGCGCGGCCGTTACAACCAGACCTGGCAGGGTTTCACCCTGAAATGGTACGGCCAGCTGTTCGCGGTGCCGGACCTCACCGACGCGCTGATCGCCTCCCTGGTCGTGGCGGTGCTCAGCTCGCTGATCGCCGCCGTGCTCGGCACCGGCATCGGCTACGCCCTGGGGCGCTACCGGTTCCGCGGCGCCGGCGTCACCAACCTGATCATGTTCGCCGCGATCTCGTCGCCGGAGCTGGTGATGGGCGCGTCGCTGCTCGGCTTCTTCGTCTCGATGGGCGTCGCGCCCGGCGGCATCACGCTGACCATCGCGCACGTGATGTTCTCGATCTCGTTCGTCGCCACGGTCGTCCGCGCCCGAGTCGTCAGCCTGGACCGTTCCATCGAGGAGGCCGCCGCCGACCTCGGCGCGACCGCGTGGACGACGTTCTGGAAGGTCACCTTCCCGATCCTGCTGCCGGCCGTCTTCTCCGGCCTGCTGCTGGCGTTCGCGCTCTCCATCGACGACTTCGTCATCACCAACTTCACCGCCGGCAACGTGCAGACCTTCCCGCTGTGGATCTGGGGTTCCACCCGGGTCGGCCTTCCGCCACAGGTCAACGTGATGGGCACGCTCATCTTCGCTGTCGGTGTGCTCATCGCGGTCATCGTCAATCTCCGATCGAGAAGATCAAAGGCCTGATGGGGTACGCGCTACCAGGACGCCCGTGGCTCCCTCCGCGACCGGGGTGCGGCGCGAGGCCGTAGCGCGGGCGCCGGGGCATGCCTGGGTGGTTGCGGTTCGAATGCCCCCTGTGTTGTGCGTTTCACACTGCGTAGGCGCGGTGTCGGCACGGAAATGGTTGCTGAGAGGCTTGTGTGCGACGGAATCCGTAGGCATCATGCAACGGAGTCGTTGACATCCGCGGCCAGCCAAATCGGGAGAAACCGTGACAGACCCCAAGCCTGCCGACGTGGACCAGCTCTCCGCGACCGCCCGGGACCACCTGTGGATGCACTTCACGCGCCTCTCCGCCTACCAGGACGCGCCCGTGCCGGTGATCACTCGCGGCGACGGCTGCTACGTGTGGGACTCCGCCGGCCGGCGCTACCTCGACGGCCTGTCCGCCCTGTTCGTGGTGCAGACCGGTCACGGCCGTCAGGAACTCGCCGAGGCGGCCGCCAAGCAGGCCGGTGAACTGGCCTACTTCCCGATCTGGTCGTACGCGCACCCCAAGGCGATCGAACTGGCCGGCCGCCTCGCCGACATGGCCCCCGGCGACCTCAACCGGGTCTTCTTCACCACCGGCGGCTCCGAAGCCGTCGAATCCGCGTGGAAACTCGCCCGGTCGTACTACAAGAAGGTCGGCAAGCCGCTCAAGACGAAGGTCATCTCGCGCGCGGTGGCCTACCACGGCAGCTCGATGGGCGCCCTGTCGATCACCGGCATCCCGCCGTTCAAGCAGGACTTCGAGCCGCTCGTCCCGTCCACGATCCGGGTGCCGAACACCAACTACTACCGGCGCCCCGACGAGACCATGACGCCCGAACAGTTCGGTGTCTGGGCCGCCGACCGGATCGCCGAGGCCATCGAGTTCGAGGGCCCCGACACCGTCGCCGCCGTCTACCTCGAACCGGTGCAGAACGCGGGCGGCTGCTTCCCGCCCCCGCCCGGCTACTTCCAGCGGGTCCGCGAGATCTGCGACCGCTACGACGTGCTGCTCGTCTCCGACGAGGTGATCTGCGCGTTCGGCCGCCTCGGCGAGTTCTTCGGCGCCGACAAGTACGGCTACCAGCCCGACATCATCACCATGGCCAAGGGCCTCACCTCCGGGTACGTCCCGCTCGGCGCGATGATCGCCTCCGAGCGCCTGGCCGAGCCGTTCCTCACCGGCACCAACTGGTTCGCCCACGGCATCACCTACGGCGGCCATCCGGTCGGTGCCGCGGTCGCCCTGGCCAACATCGACATCATGGAACGTGAAGACCTCAACGGCCACGTCCGTAAAAACAGCCCGCTGTTCCGCTCGTACCTGGAGAGGCTGACCGACCTGCCGATCGTCGGCGACGTCCGCGGCGACGGCTACTTCTTCGGCATCGAACTGGTCAAGGACAAGACCACGAAGGAGACGTTCGACGCCGACGAGTCCGAGCGGCTGCTCCGCGGCTTCCTGTCGTCGGCCCTGTTCGAGGCGGGCCTGTACTGCCGGGCCGACGACCGCGGCGACCCGGTCATCCAGCTGGCACCGCCACTGACCGCCACCGAGACCCAGTTCGCCGAGATCGAGCAGATCCTCCGCGGCGTGCTGACCGAAGCTTGGAACCGGCTGTAGCCCCTCTCGTCGACGGTTCGCTCCCGTTGCCGGCAGCCCCGCTGCCGGCAACCGGACGGCGACGGGAGCACTCCTGATCGGGAATCGTGTGGCCGTGCGGGCCGCCGATGAACATGGCGTGCCCGGCGATGACGCCGGGGGCTGGTTCTCCGAAAGGGTTCTTCTTGCGTAACGTTCTCCGCAGCCTGGTTCTGTCCGCCCTCATCGCTCCGGCCGCCGCGGCCGTCATGATGATCGCGTCTCCGGCTCAGGCGGCGGTGGCGGCGAAGCCGACCGAGAAGACCCTGCAGGCCGAGGTCAACCGGCTGGTCAACGTCGAGCGCACCTCGCACGGCTGCGCCCCGCTGACGGAGAACAAGGCACTGACCGCCGCGGCCCGCACCCACAGCGCGTGGATGGCGCAGACCG
>NZ_JZKF01000100.1 GCF_000962825.1 Actinoplanes rectilineatus | reverse complement strand
GGGCAGGGGTTCGCGTTCGAGGGCGCCGAGGAGGCGGGCGAGGACGGCCGCTCGGGCGCCGGGTAGGGCGTCGTCGTAGCGGCTGAGCAGGTCCGGGCGGAGTCCGGCGAGGTCGGCGCGGGTGCGTGCGGGATCGGGCACGGTTTCATTGTCGCCGGGGGCGGGGTGGATGCGGGGCCGGGTGCTGGTGGGGCGAGCGACGCCACAGTGGCGGGTCGGCGTGTCGTTTCGCCGCGCCCGGGGACGCGATAGGTTCTCGTATCCGTTGTTCGTGGGGAGGGACGTGCTCGTGGAGACCGACGTCGTCATCGTGGGTGCCGGCCTGGCCGGGCTGGCTGCCGCGCACGAGTTGTCCGCCGCCGGGAAACGGGTGGTGCTGCTCGATCAGGAGAACGCGGCGAATCTGGGTGGTCAGGCGTGGTGGTCGTTCGGTGGGCTGTTCTTCGTCGGCAGTCCCGAGCAGAGGCGGGCCCGTGTCCGGGACAGTGTCGAGCTGGCCTGGGGTGACTGGCAGTCCAGTGCCGGGTTCGACCGGTTGGGTGATGAGGATGCGTGGGCGGTCAGGTGGGCGCGGGCGTACGTCGAGTTCGCGGCGGGGGAGAAGCGGTCCTGGCTGGCGTCGCTGGGGATGAGCTGGTTGCCGTTCGCGGGCTGGGCCGAGCGCGGTGACCTGCGTGCTGACGGGCACGGCAATTCGGTGCCGCGGTTCCATGTCACGTGGGGTACCGGGACCGGGGTGGTGGCGCCGTTCGTGGAGTCGGCGTTGCGGGCGTCGGAGGCGGGGCTGTTGCAGTTGCGGTTCCGGCACCGGGCGGACGCGCTGATCGTGGAGGGCGGCACGGTCGTGGGTGTGCGGGGCAGTGTGCTGGCGCCGGACGACGCGGCGCGGGGTGTGTCGTCGAACCGGGAGGTCACCGGTGACTTCGAGATCCGGGCGCAGGCGGTGGTCGTGACGTCCGGGGGGATCGGGGCGAACCATGACCTGATCCGTGAATTCTGGCCTTCCCGGCTCGGCACGGCGCCGCAGTCGATGGTGACGGGTGTTCCGGCGTATGTGGACGGGCGGATGCTGGGTATCGCCGAGTCGGCGGGGGCGCGGTTGGTCAACCGGGACCGGATGTGGCATTACACCGAGGGTGTGCGGAACTGGAATCCGGTCTGGCCGGGGCACGGGATCCGGATCCTGTCGGCGCCGTCGCCGTTGTGGCTGGACGCGCGGGGCCGGCGGTTGCCCGCGCCGTTCTTCCCCAGCTACGACACGCTGGGCACGTTGAGGTACCTGCGGACGACGCCGGAGATCGCCGGGTACGACCATTCGTGGTTCGTGCTGACGCAGCGGATCATCGAGAAGGAGTTCGCGCTGTCCGGGTCGGAGCAGAACCCGGACGTGACGGCGAAGGACCGTAAGGCGTTCACCCGGGAGCGGCTGTTCGGCAGGGGTGCGCCGGCCCCGGTGGAGGCGTTCAAGGATCACGGGGCGGATTTCGTGGTGGCGGCGGGTCTGGACGAGCTGGTTGCGGGGATGAACAAGCTGACTGCGGAGCCGTTGCTGGACGCGGCGCTGGTCCGGGCGCAGGTGGAGGCCCGGGACCGGCAGGTGGCCAACGCGGTCAGCAAGGACGCCCAGATTCAGGGCATCCACAATTCCCGGCGTTATCTGGGTGACCGGATCGGCCGGACGGTGGCGCCGCACCGGCTGCTGGATGCGGCGGCGGGCCCGTTGATCGGGGTGAAGCTGCACACGCTGACCCGTAAGACCCTCGGCGGTATCCAGACGGACCTGGACTCGCGGGCGTTGACGGCGTCGGGTGAGGTGCTGCCCGGGTTGTATGCGGCGGGCGAGGTGGCCGGGTTCGGCGGTGGTGGGGTGCACGGGTACAACGCCCTCGAAGGCACGTTCCTGGGCGGTTGCCTGTTCAGTGGCCGGGCTGCCGGCCGGCACGCGGCGCGCAGTCTCTGAGGGCTGAACACCCGCGGATCAGCGGCGAACCCGGGCATCGACGGCGGTGCGTGGTGGGCGATGATCTCGGGCATGATTGCGCTGATCGTCTGTCTTCTGGCGGGCATGTTCCTCATCGGGGCCGGGGTGGCCCAGGGCGTCCGGGTCCGGCGGCTGGGCCGTGACGGCCGGCGGGTGCAGGGCGCGGTGGTCCGGGTCGAGCGGTCCCGTGACGGCAAGTCGCTGTACTCCCCGGTGATCTCGTATCCGGATGAGTCCGGTCGGCATCACGAGTTCACCGTCGGGTTGAAGGCGTTCCGGTCCCTGCACGGGCTCGGCGCGCAGGTGCCGGTGCTGCATCTGCCGCACCGGCCGGACACCGCCTGGCTGAACTCGGTCCGGCACAACGTGCTGATGATCGGGGTGCCGCCGCTGATCGGTGTGCTCTTCATCGGGGCCGGGATCCTGTTCGCGTCGTGAACCCCGGGTGATATGCCACCCGGGTTCCGCTTCGGCACCGGCAGCCCGGGCGGCGGGGGCCGAACAGGCAGTTGATCAAAGGTCTAGCCTGCGCCGATGCGTTTCACAGCAGCAATCGTCATCGGTACCGCCGCCGCGTTCGCCCTCACCGGATGCGGGGGCACGGACACCACCACGGAGGCCGCCCCGGCCACGACCGCCCCGGCGGCGAGCGTTCCGTCGAGTGCCCCCGCGACCACGACCGCGACCACGGCCACCAGCGCCGCCGCCGCGGCGGACACCCCCGAGGCCGCGTCGTGCAGCGTCGCGTACCGGATCACGAATGTCCGGGGTGTCCCGAAGCCGACGGTTGCCCAGGCCGAGACGATCGTCGCCGCGGCGGAAGGTGTCACGGACAGTGCCATCGTCGCCGAACGGGACAAGATCGTCGACCGGATCGAAGAATACGAGGACCTCGGCGGGGCGAAGGGCAAACACGCGCCCCACTACCTGGGGCGGGTGCAGGGCGCGGTGGTCAGCTACACCTCGGCGTGCTCCCTGGGCCACTACATCGACCTGCTCGCCGAGGACGCCTACGAGGCCGCGAACGGCTGAGGCAGCAGAGTCGCCTCCACGGCCGGGTCCAGGCCGACCGGCGGACGGTCGGCGCGGGTCGGCAGGTCGGCGGGCTGGGCCGACAGCCACTCCCACGTGTCGGCGACCGTGTCCTGGACGGGACGGCACCGCAACCCCAGGCCGAGTGCCCGGCTGACGTCGCCGGTGTGCAGGAACGTGTGGTCGGGGCCGGGCGGCAACCAGATCGGCAGCTGCGTCCACGGTTCTATCCCGGCGTCGAGGATCACCTGCGGGTCGGTCCAGTGCAGCCGGGCCCGGCCGCCGGTCACCGCGGCCGCCACCGTCAACAACTCACCCATGGTGGTGTGACCGGGGGCGCTGACCGTGTTGACCGGCCCGGACACCCCGGCCGCCGCTGCGTCCAGCACGAAGGTCGCCAGGTCGCGGGCGTCGACGTACTGCAGGGGCAGATCCTGCGGGCCGGGCGCCAGGACCGGCCCGCCGCGGTGCAGGCGGCGCAGCCACCAGGGCAGCCGGCCGACGTCCTCGTGCGGGCCGAGGATCAGCCCGGCCCGGGCCAGCAGCACCGGGCCGGCGAACGCCGCCGTCCCCTGCTCGCCGCGCAGCTTGTCACCGGCGTACCCGGGATCGCCCACGTCCACCAGCGGCGCCTCTTCAGTCAGGATCAAACCCGTCGTGGGGTACGCGTAAACCGACCGCGACGACACGTAGGTGTAATGCCCGGCCCGTCCCCGTAGCAGCCGGGCCGCGGTCCGGACCGGTTGCGCCTGCGCCGACCACGTGTCGACCACCGCGTCCCAGGTGCCGCCGGGGACCGTGAAGCCGGGGTCCCGCCGGTCGGCGACCACCGTGTGCACACCCGGGACCGGCTCCCGGGCGCCCCGGTTGACGACGGTCACCGTGTCGCCGCGGGCCACCGCCTCGGACGCGACCGCACGGCCGACGAACCCACTTCCCCCGAGCACCAGAATCCGCATGCCGGACAGCCTGCCCCGCCCCGGGCCGCCGGGCACAGGGCGCTCTGCCGTCGGCAGATTCAGCTGTCGGCGCGATCAGTCCCCGGTGAGTGTTTCCGATCATTGCCCCGGTCTGGGCCCGGCTTGCCGAACCGCATGCCGTCGAAGATCCTCACCACGGAAGATCCGTCTCGACAGGGGAGCGTCACCGCATGGACAACGCCGGGAACGTACGGGTGTCGATCGACGACCGGGGCGTCGCGACCGTCGAGTTGACGCGGCCGCGGGCCGGTAACGCCATCACCCTGGAGATGGCGCAGGAGCTGGGGCGGGCCGCGGAGAAGGTGGCCGGCGCCCGGGTGGTCGTGCTGCGCGCCGCGGGCCGTTTCTTCTGCGTGGGCGGCGACCTGCCCTCCTTCGCCGCCGCCGAGGGAACCGCCGTTGCCGAAGCCGCCGTTGCCGAGCCCGCCGTCGGGAAAGCCGCGGCCGACGAGCTCGCCGCTGCGGAGGAGACGGCGGCGCGGGTGGCGGCGACCGCGCAGGCCCTGCACGTGGCGGTCCGTGCGTTCGCCGCCGGGGACGCGCCGGTCATCGCCCGGGTGCAGGGTGTCGCCGCCGGCGCCGGGTTGTCCCTGGTCGCGGGCGCTGACGTCGTGGTGGCGTCGGAGCAGGCCGCGTTCGTGTTCGCGTACGCGGCGGCCGGGTTGTCCCCGGACGGCGGTGCGTCCTGGTTCCTGCCCCGCCGTATCGGTGCGCAGCGGGCGTTCGAGCTGGCGTTGACGAACCGGCGGCTCGACGCGGCCACCGCCCGGCAGTGGGGCCTGGTGACCCGGGTCGTGGACGGCGAACAGCTCGACGATGCTGTGCAGGAGTACGCCGACGCGGCCCTGCGGTCGTCGACCGGCTCGCTCGGGGCGGTCAAGCGGCTGCTCGCCGCGAGCACGGCGGCGTCGCTGGACGGCCAGCTCGACAGTGAGGTGGCCGAGCTGGCCGCACGCGCGGGTTCCCCGGACGGCCGGGAGGGCATCGCCGCCGTCGTCGCCAGACGCCGCCCGGTGTTCCCCGCGAACTGACCGGCCGCGGCGGCCGGCGACACCGGCGACGGCAGCAGCGACCAGTGGCCCTGTCGTCGGCCCGGACGACGCCCGTCTGACAGGGCCGGGCTGTCAGACGGTCAGCGGTCGCCGAGGTACGCGGTGATCGCTTCGACGACCAGGGCGTGATCGTCGGCCTGGGGCAGCCCGGAGACCGTGACGGCGCCGATCACGCCGGCGCCGCTCACGCGTACCGGAAAAGAACCGCCGTGCGCGGCGTAGAGGGCGGGGTCGACGCCCAGTTCGGGTCCCAGGGTGGTCCCGCGGGCGGCGAGGCGGCGCCCGACCAGGTACGACGACGCGCCGTAGCGTTCGACGACGCGGACCTTGCGCTGGATCCAGGTGTCGTTGTCGGCGGTGGCGCCGGGCAGGGCGGCGTGGAACAGCTGCTGGGTGCCGCGGCGGATGTCGATGGCGACCGGCAGGCGGCGTTCGGTGGCCAGGCGCACCAGCAGGGAGCCGAGTTCCCAGGCGTCGGCCTCGTCGAAGCGGGGGAACACGAGGTGGTGTTCCTGCTGTTCGACGGAGGTGATCAGGGCGGTCAGGTCGTCGTCGCTCATGATCTGATTGTGAACTGGTCCCAGCCGAGGCGGACGATCAGGGCGAGGACCACGACCAGCAGCACGATGCGGACGAATCCGGCGCCGCGGTGGAGGGCCATCCGGGCGCCGAGGACCGCGCCGGCGATGTTGCAGACGGCCATGCCGAGGCCGATCAGCCAGGCGACGTTGCCGGTGGCGGCGAAGACGATCAGGGCGCCGAGGTTGGTGGCCGTGTTGACGATTTTGGCCATGGCGGAGCCGTGTACGAAGTCGGCGCCGACGATGGTGGTGAACGCCAGGACGAGGAAGGTGCCGGTGCCGGGGCCGATCAGTCCGTCGTAGGTGGCGACGCCGGCGCCGGCGACCGCGACGGCGAGGCCGCGGCGCCACGGTGTGCGTTTCTCGGTGTGTTCGCGCAGGCCCATCTGGGGGCGCACGGTGACGAACACGGCGACGGCGATCAGCACGGCCAGGACCACCGGGCGGTACGCGGACGCGGGGATCGCCCCGGCCAGGGCCGCGCCGCAGCCGGCGCAGAGCATCGCCAGTGCCGCGGCCGGGCCGGCCACCGCCCAGTCTATCGTCGTGCGGCGCGCGTACGTGAACGCCGCGGTGCTGGTTCCGCAGATGGCCGCGAGTTTGTTCGTGCCCAGTGCTGTCGCCAGGGGCAGGTGGGGGGCGGCGAGCAGCAGGGCGGGCAGCAGCAGCAGGCCGCCGCCGCCGACGACCGCGTCGACCCAGCCGGCCATCGCGGCCGCCACCAGCAGAGTCGCGATCATTTCTTGCGGGCCTTCTGCAGCCAGATCCCGAGCATCGCTCCGGCGACGAACAGCGTCGCGGCGCAACACACCGCCTTGACAAACATCCACCACTCCGTTGGCTAGGGTCGGCTCGTGCGCCTGGCCACTTTCAACCTGTTGCACGGCCGATCATTGTCGGACGGCACCGTACACGCCGGCCGGATCTCGGCCGCCATTGCCGACCTGGATGCCGACGTGCTGGGATTGCAGGAGGTCGACCGGGCCCAGCCCCGCAGCGGCGGCCTGGACCTGACCGTTCTTGCGGCGGACGCGCTGGGTGCGGGGTCGCACCGGTTCGCCGCGGCGGTGGTCGGCACCCCCGGGCAGGTGTGGGAGCCGTGGCATGCCGGCGCGGACCTGGCCCACCCGCAGTACGGGATCGCCCTGGTCAGCCGGTACCCGGTGCGACGGTGGCAGATCACGCAGTTGCCGGGTGCGCCGGTGCGGTCCCCGGTGTACGTGCCGCAGGGCCGGGTGCTGTTGCTGCGGGACGAGCCGCGGGTGTTGCTGGCCGCGGTGCTGGAGACCCCGGGCGGTCTGGTGACGGTGGCCACGACGCATCTGTCGTTCGTGCCGGGCTGGAATGTGCGGCAGTTGCGGCATGCGGTCCGGGCGTTGCGGGCGTTGCCCGCCCCGCGGGTGCTGCTCGGTGACCTGAACATGCCGGCGGGGCCGGTGCGGGCGTTCACCGGCTGGCGGTCTCTGGGGCGGGCGGCGACGTTTCCCAGCCCGGCGCCGCGGACCCAGCTCGACCATGTCCTCGTCGAGCCGCGGGGTGCTGCCGGGCTGGGCCGGGTGCTGCAGGTGCGTGCCCCGCACGTCCCGGTGTCGGATCACCGTCCGCTGGTGGTGCGGCTCGACCGCAGGTAGACGTCTTCCAGGCCGTCCTGCGGGTCCCACTGCTCGCCGATCTTCTTGAAGCCGAATCCGGCGATGGTGGCGCGTGAGCCGGTGTTGTCCGGGCGGATGCTGGCGCGGACGGCGGTGACCTGCGGGTCGGCGTCGGCGCGTTCCAGCAGGGCGGCGAGCATGGCGCGGGCGTAGCCGCGGCGGCGGTGGGCCGGGTCGACGGAGTAGGCGACCTCGACGATGCCGTCGTCGTCGGGCGGGCCGTGGAAGCCGCCGTGGCCGACGACGATCCCGTCGGGTTCGGCGACCGCGGCGCGGGCGATCCAGTCGGCGGCCCGCGGGTCACGGGTGATGTCGTCGAGGCGTACCCGCCACAGCCAGTTCTCGTCGACGAGGTAGCGGCTCAGCGGGTGCCCGGCCGCGGCGCCGGCGGCGGGCAGGTCGCCGGCGATCAGGGCGGTCAGCGCGGCGGGGGAGAGCGTCACGAATCGGATGGACGGCATGCCGGGAATGATCACACAGGGTGGTGATCCACAGCACTGGTCGGTTGTGCACAACTGAATTGCGGGCTACTGTTCTGGTCATGCGAAAGGATGTACGGGAGAGCACCGCGCTGGACGACATGATCTGCTTCCAGCTCTACGCGGCCAGTCGCGGGATGACCGCGATCTACCGGCCGCTGCTCGACCCGCACGGCCTGACCTACCCGCAATACCTGGTCCTGCGCGTCCTCTGGCACGACGGGCCCACCACGGTCCGTGACCTCGGGCACACCCTGCGGCTCGACAGTGGCACCCTGTCGCCGCTGCTCAAACGCCTCGAAACACAGGGCCACCTGCGCCGCGAACGGCAGACCCACGACGAACGCGTCGTCACGGTCCACCTCACCGCCACCGGGGTCGCCCTGCGCGAGCAGATCGGCGACCTCACCCGGCAACTGGTCTGCGCCACCGGGCTCACCCTCGACGAGCTCGCCCAGCTCAACCACCTGCTGTCCCGCGCCCGCGGCACAGCCACCCTTCCCCCGAAAGGCTGACACCATGAGCGCCCTCTACACGGCCTCCGCCACCGCCACCGGCGACGGCCGCAGCGGACACGTCCGCTCCAGCGACGGTGTTCTCGACTTCGACCTGGTCATGCCGAAGGAACTGGGCGGCCCCGGCGGCGCCTTCACCAACCCCGAGCAGCTGTTCGCCGCCGGCTACGCCGCCTGCTTCCACAGCGCCCTCAAGCGGGTCGCCGGCATGCAGAAGATCACCCTCACCGACACCGCGATCACCGTCGACGTCGGCATCGGCCCGAACACCGCCGGCACCGGCTTCCAGCTCAACGCCGCCATCGAGGTCGAGCTGCCCGGCGTGGACGAGGCCACCGCCACCGCCCTGCTCGAGGCCGCCCACCAGGTCTGCCCGTACTCCAACGCCACCCGCGGCAACATCGAGGTCAAACTGGCCGTCGCCTGACGGTCACACCGCCGGCGCCGGGCCCCGTCACGGGCCCGGCGCCGCCGCTCATCGCAGCGCCGCCGCCAACTGCTCGGCGTTGCGCTTGTCCACCAGGGGAAACGTCAACGCCACCCCGTCACCGGCCGCCCCGAACGCGATCCGCAGATGACTCACCACCCCGAACGACGCCTCCGCCAGCGACACCTGCTCACGCGGCACCTGACCCAGGAACGTCTCACCGGGCCCACCCAGGAACGTCTGCGTCAAAAAGATCATCCGCTGGTCGGTCAGCACGACGAACTGCTTGCTCGTCGACGTCAGCGCCGCACCCAGCGCCCCGGCACCGGCAGCCGCCGCACTCAACCGGCTCGACGCGAACCGGCCCACCACCGCACGGGCCGCCGCCAGCGGCGTCTCACCCGCCGACAACATCGGCGCGACCTGTGCCAACGCCCGATCCTGAAGCTTGCCCCGCAACGCGTGCCTCCCCCTCGCAGATAGTGACCGCCTCCGATGCTAGCGACTGGTGTGACTCACCCGCTCGCGACAGGCCCCGCCGCCATGGGTTACCGTGCTGCCCCTGATCACGGGTCGGTAACGGGGAAAGGCGGCACCAGAATGGCCGAGATGGCGGCATACGAACGACGGCGCTTCGACGCGGTCGGCTCGGCGGCGATCGTGCTCACCGTCGACGCGGTGGTCCTGCTCGGCATCACCCTCGTCGGACTGCCGTTCCTGATCTTCCTGCTCGCCGACGAGACCGAGACCACCGGCCGGCTCGCCCCCCTGGCCGCCGGACTGGCCGCCACCGCGATCCTCGGAGCCGTCAGCACCCTCGCCGCGGTCCGGTTCACGTCCCGCGAGGCGTACTCGCTGCGCCGCCTCGGCACCACCGCCGTCGTGGGCACCGCGGCCGCCGCAGCCGTACTGGTCGCCACCTCGGTCACGTCGATGCCCCTGGCCGCGGCCCTCGCCGCCCTGTTCGTCGCCGCGAACCTGGCAGCCGCACCGGTCCTGGCCCGGCACACGCCCGCCGTCGCCGCACAGGAGGCCGAGGAGGCCGACATCCTCGACTTCGAGCCGACGCCGGATCCGGATGCCGAGCCGGATGCCGAGCCGATTGTCGAGGCCGCGGAGCCCGTGGAGACGTCCGTGGATGAAGCCGCGCCGCCGGTCCCGGTGGCCGCCACCGTGCCGCGCCGCCGCAGGAACCAGGCCGCGCTGCACACCATGGCCGGGCTGCGCCTGCCGCGCCGCGCCCACCGCTGACCCCGGCCTTCTCCAGGGTACGAACGGAGCACTCATGCCGGAGCCGCACCACGACCCCGTCCGCGCCGTCTCCTTCGGTGCCGTCACCGGTGCCTGCGACCGGTTCCGGCCGGCCTGCCCGGGCGCCCCGATCGACGACCGGACCGTTGACCCGACCACCAGCGGCGACGCCTGACACACGAGACGTCCGCCCTGCTGAACCGGCGGGTCCGCCCCCGATCACCGGAGCTGTCCGCCGCGGGGCCGCCCGGACGGCTATCGTGCGCGGGTGGGCTTCGTGTTCGACCGCGCCGTGCGCGACATCACCGTCAAGACCGGAACGCACACCAACTGCGGCGGGATCGCGAAGATCCTCGCCGATGTGGAGCCGTCCGAGGAGTTCGCGTTCGTCGACGAGCAGGACGGCGCCTGGGTCGGCGACTACTGCGACCCCGAGGACGCCGGCTGGTGCGCGGGCCACGTCCGTGACGGCGTCGTCGAAGAACTGACCCGCCTCGGCGACGGCACGATCGTCCCGGTCCGGTTCGTGTTGCGCCGCATCCTGGTGCACCCGGTCGACTCCGCCCCGAGCCGCAACCAGGAGGCCGGCCGCAAAGCCGTCACCGAGGCCGTGCGCCGCCTCACCGCCGCCACCCGCACCACCGCGGCCCCCGAGCAGGGCTGACACCGCCGGATCCGCCCGGCTGTCCGATCCGCCGATCCGCCGGGGCGCCCGGTCGCCGAGCACATCGCCGGCGCGCAGGTGCCCGCCGTGCAGCACCAGCACCGTGCGCGGGCCGCGCTGCACATGGCGGTACTCGACAGGCCCCGCCGCGACGGTGGCCGTCGTGGTGGGACGGTCGTGGGGGAGCATCGGCACCGGAGGCAGCACCGGGGCCACACGTCTTTGACCAGCCAGTCAATAACATATTCTGGGCCGATGCCACGCCCCCGGAAGTTCGTCGAACGCGACGTCGTCAGCAGTGCCACCGAGGTGTTCGTCGTGAACGGTCTCGCCGCCACGACCCTGGACGACCTGGTGCGGGCGACCGGCCTGGGCAAGCAGAGCCTCTACAACGCGTTCGGCGGCAAACGGGAGCTGTTCCTGCGGGCGCTGTCCGAGGACCGCGAGGAGGCGGCGCGGGCCGTCTCCGAGGCGCTCCAGCACGGCGACGCCTCCCCGCTGGAACGGATCCGCGGGCACATGCTGCGCATGGCGATCGAGTTCAGCCGTGCCGACAGCCGGGTCTCGCTCACCACGCGGGCGCTCGTCGAGTCGACCGGCGACCAGGACCCGCTGGCGGAGGTCACCCGGGCCGGTATCGAGGACCTCGCCGGGATCTACGCCACCTGTCTCGGGCACGCGCAGCAGAGCGGGGACCTCCCGGCGGACGCGAACCTGCCGTCGCTGGCGATGTACTTCGTCGCCGTCACCCGCGGGATGGAACTGCTCGGCCGGGCGGGGGTCGGGCGGGCGGCCCTGACCGCGGTCGCTCTGGACGCGCTCCACGTGCTCCCCGCCACACCCCACCCCTAGATCCCGGCGGTAATCACCATGCTCCACGACGGGTGTGGTGATTACGGGCCCGTAGCGCGCCCCCAGTCACCACATGCCACCACGGGTGTGGTGACTGGGGGCGCCCAGCGCGCCCGTAGTCACCACGCCACGACGGGTGTGGTGATTTCGGGCGGCCGGCGCGGCTGAGGTCACCACGCGGACGGGCTTCGCACCCTGACCACGTCAACGTGTCTGGCCGGGTGTCTCCCGCACGCTGCGGGCCGTACGCGGCCCGTTGATCAGGTGAGGTCGAGTTCGGTGAGGAGATGCTCGATGCGGGTGCGGATCTCGTCGCGGATCGGGCGGACCGCGTCGATGCCCTGGCCGGCCGGGTCGTCGAGTCTCCAGTCCTCGTAGCGTTTGCCGGGGAAGATCGGGCAGGCGTCGCCGCAGCCCATGGTGATGATGACGTCGCTGGCCTCGGCGGTGGCGTGGTCGAGTCTGCGGGGCTGTTCGGCGGTGATGTCGATGCCGACCTCGGCCATGGCCTGGGCGGCGACCGGGTTGATCCGGTCGGCGGGCGCGGAGCCCGCGGACCGGACCTCGACGCGGCCCGCGGCGAGGTGGCGCAGCCAGCCGGCGGCCATCTGGGAACGGCCGGCGTTGTGGACGCAGACGAACAGAACGCTGGGTGTGGCGGTCACGAATCTTCTCCGGTGATCAGTTGATGGTGGGGCTGCGGCGTTCGACGAGGATGACGTCGCGCCAGACTCCGTGGTGTGCGCCGACGCGCATCCGGGTGCCGACGGTGCGGAACCCGCAGGCGGCGTGCAGGGCCAGGCTGGAGGTGTTCTCGGGGAAGATCCCGGATTGGACGGTCCAGATGCCGGCGTCCTCGGTGGCCGTGATCAGCGCGCCGAGCAGGGCCCGGCCGATGCCTTTGCCGCTGTGGGCGGGGTGGACGTAGACGGAGTGCTCGACGACGCCGGCGTAGACGCAGCGGTCGGACACCGCGCTGCAGGCGACCCAGCCGAGCACGTCGCCCTCGGCGCCGAGGGCGACGAAACGGTGGCCGGGCAGGCGGGTGGTGGTGAACCGGTCCCAGGTGGGTGGTTCGGTCTCGAAGGTCGCGTTGCCGGTGGCGATGCCGAGCCGGTAGATCTCCAGGACCTGCGCGGCGTGCTCGTCGGCCATCGCGGCGATCCGGATGCCGGTGGTCGTCGTGGTCATGTCGGGGCCTTCCGCTGGTCGGGAGTGGCGACGGTGATGGGCCGGCCGGGGTGCGGGAACCACCAGGCGACGGCGGCGAGCGCGAGGACGCCGCCGATGAGCTGGGCGGCGACGAAGCCGGGAACGGACGCGGGCGTGATCCCGGCGAAGGTGTCGCTGAACATCCGGCCGATGGTGACGGCCGGGTTCGCGAAGCTGGTCGAGGAGGTCCACCAGTAGGCGGCGCCGATGTAGGCGCCGACCGCGGCCGGGGCGGTGCCGGCGCGCCCGGACCGGGTGAGCGCGGCGATGAGCAGGATCAGGCCGAACGTCGCGACGGACTCGGCGAGCCAGAGGTGTGTGCCGCTGCGGAGCGTGTGGGCGCGGGTGACGGCGGGCAGGTCGAACATCAGATTCGCCAGGACCGCTCCCGTGATCGCGCCGGCGATCTGTGCCGTGACGTACGCCGCCAGGTCCCGGCACGTCAGTCCGGTGCCGGTGCAGCGACCGGACCACCAGTCGGCGGCGGACACGACCGGGTTGAAGTGGGCTCCGGAGACCGGGCCGAAGGTCAGGATCAGCGCACCCAGCGCCAGGGCGGTCGCGACCGCATTCTCCAGCAGCTGCAGCCCGGTGTCCTGCGGGGAGAGCCGGGTCGCGGCGATCCCGGAACCGATCACCGCGGCGACCAGCAGGGCGGTGCCGGCCAGTTCGGCGCCGGCCCGCCGGGGCAGGCTCACGTGCTCGCCGCGGCGGCGTCGGCGGGGTTCAGGAACTGTGAGAGCAGGCCGAGCCGGGCGGGGATGATCCAGTAGTAGACCCAGGTGCCGCGCCGTTCGCAGTCGACCAGGCCGGCCTCGCGCAGTTGGCGCAGGTGGTAGGAGATCGTGGGACCGGTCAGGTCGAACGCGTCGGTGATGTCGCAGACGCAGACCTCCCCGCCCTTGCGCGCGGCGATCAGCGACAGGATCCGCAGCCGGACCGGGTCGCCGAGGACCTTGAACGAGCGGGCCAGCCCGGCGGCGGCGTCCGGGGTCAGCGCCTCACTGACCGTCGGTTCGCAGCAGTCCCGGGCCCCTTCTTGTTTAGACACCTCTCTAGGTTGACAGCTCTCTAGGCAGCAATGCAAGCTGCTTAGAGAAGCGTCTAAACAAGGTGGAGGTGTTTCATGTCCCGTGCCCAGCTCGCGTTGCGCGTCTCGGACCTGGAGGCGTCGATCGCGTTCTACTCGAAACTGTTCGGCACCGAACCGGCCAAACGCCGGCCCGGCTACGCGAACTTCGCGATCGCCGAGCCGCCGCTCAAGCTCGTCCTCCTGGAAGGCGAGCCCGGGCAGCCCACCGTGATGGACCACCTCGGCGTCGAGGTCGAAACGACCGGCCAGGTCGACGCGGCCACCAGACGGCTCACCGAATCCGGCCTGATCACCCTGACCGAGGACGACACCGAATGCTGCTACGCGCTGCAGGACAAGGTGTGGGTCCGCGGCCCCGGCAACGAGCCCTGGGAGGTCTACGTCGTCAAGGGCGACTCCCCGGTCGGCGACAAGCCCATGCCCGACACCGCGACAGCCTGCTGCACCGACACCGCGCCCGGCCGCTGACCGCCGGTGCCCGGCCGGGCCGAGCCCCCACAGCGGCCGGGCACCGGAGCAGACGGCGGCCCCACCGGACTACCGCGCCGCGACGGTGACCCGGCGGCCGGTGGCGGCGGCCTCGGCGACGGCGGCGATCAGGCGGGCGTTGTGCACGGCGTGGTCGAAACCGGGGGCGGACCGGGAGCCGGTGCGCAGGTCGGCGGCGAGCGCCGCGTACACCTCACCGATGTTGATCGACGGCCCGGACGCGTTCGCTGAGGCCGGCCGGTCCGGAGCGTCGAACGCGGTGCTCGCCGTCAGGGTCAGGTCGCCGCCCTGCACGCCGAACAGGCTGCCGCCGGTCAGGGTCAGCCAGCCGTCGGTGCCGCGCACCTCGAACCGGAACACCGCGTCGCCCGGGGCGACACCGCCGGACACGTTCACGCTGACCAGCGCTCCCGAGGCGGTACGCGCCAGCACGTCGGCGTGGTCGGGCACCTCCCGCATGACCCGATCCCCGGTGTCGGCGACCAGAGGATGCGGCCAGAGGATCCCGGTCCGCGCGTCGACCTCCACCGTCGCACCGAGGACCGCCTCGACGATGTCCAGGGTGTGACCGGCGGTGATGGTCAGCAGCCCGGCCCCGGACGCCGCCTGCTCGAAATAGGTGTAGTTCGTCGCGGTGACCGGCCCGAACCCGGAGGTGGTGGAGACGACCCGGGCGTTGAGGGGCCGGCCGATCGCCCCGTCGTGGACCAGTTGCGCGGCGCGGCGTACCGACGGGTTGAGGCGTCCCTGCAGCCCGACCACCGCCGGGCGGGACGTGGCCAGCGACGCCAGCTCGACGGTCTCGGCCAGCGACGATCCCAGCGGGGCTTCGCAGTAGACGGCCTTCCCGGCGTCGACGGCGGCCCGGACCAGGCCGGCGTGGGCCGGGACACGCACGGCGACGGTGACGATGTCGACCGTGTCGCTGCGGATCATCGCGAAGGGGTCGGCGAACCACCGGGCGGCGCCGAACGCGTCGGCGGCCCGCCGGGCGCTGTCCTCGCGGCGGGTGGCGACCGCGGACAGGGTCAGGGTGCCGAGGCCGTGGATCGCCGGGATGTGCGACACCCCGGCCCAGCTGGCACCGGTGTCGGCGCCGATGACCCCCACCCGGAGCCGGCCGCGGTCATCGCCTGTCACGTCGTTGCTTGTCACGTCGTTGCTTGTCACGTCCACCATCGAAGGTGAGCGCCGGCGCTGCGGCCAGGCCGCGTGCTGCCTGGTCACGACATGACCAGGCAGCGGGGCCGGCAACACTCCTACGATGGTCGGCATGTCCCCGCGCCCGAATGCCGCGCTCGGCGCGTTCCTGCGGTCGCGTCGTGACCGGCTCACCCCGGCGCAGGCGGGCATCACCGCGTTCCCCGGCCCGCGCCGCGTCCCCGGGCTGCGCAAGGACGAACTGGCGGTGCTGGCCGGGATCAGCCCGGACCACTACAGCCGTCTCGAACAGGGACGCCAGGCCACCCTCAGCGACGACATGTGCGCGGCGCTGGCCCGGGCGCTGCGCCTCGACGACATCGAACGGCAGCATTTACAGACCCTGGCCGCCGGGGTACGCCGCCGCGGCACCGACAGCGCCGGTGCCGCGGCGCAGCGGGCCGATCCGGGGCTGCTACGGCTGATGACCGCCCTCGACCACGTGCCGGTGCTGCTGCTCGGGCGCCGCAGCGAGGTACTGGCCCGCAACACGCTGCTCGACGCCGTGCTCGGCGCCGGCCTGGAGACCGGCAGGCCGTTCGCCCGCTGGCTGCTGCTCGACCCGGCGGCCCGCGACCGCATCGTCAACTGGGCGGACTTCGCGCGGGCCGCCGTCGGGGCGCTGCGCTACGAGAACGGCCGGCACCCGGGCGACCGTCGTCTCGCCGCCCTGGTCGCCGACCTGCGCGCGGCGTCGGCGCAGGTCGGCGAGTGGTGGGACGACCAGGACGTCGTCGATCGCACGTCGGCGGCGAAGGTCCTGGCCCATCCGGCGGCGGGCCGGCTGCGGTTCGGCATCGAGACCGTCGCCGTGCCGCACCGCCCGGACCAGCGGCTGGTGGTCTACACCGTGGAGCCGGGCTCACACACCGCCCGGGTACTGCCGCTGCTGGCGAGTTGGGAAGCGGCTGCGCAGCCGGCTGTGGCGGCGGTGTGGTCGGCCGATGCCGGCAAGCCGCTCGATGCCGACGTCAGCCCGCTCGACGTCAGCCCGCTCGACGTCAGTGGAAGACCTTGAGGCCGATGACGCCGCAGACGACCAGCAGCAGGCACAGGATGCGGGGCAGCGTGGCCGCCTCGCCCAGAGCCACCATGCCGACCAGCGCGGTGCCGACCGCGCCGATGCCCACCCACACGGCATAGCCGGTGCCGATCGGGATGGTCCGCAGGGCGTAACCCAGACCGGCCATGCTGGCGATCAACGCCACCCCGAACACCACCGACGGCACGGGCCGGGAGAAACCGTTGCTGCGGTCCAGGGCGATGGCCCAGACGGTCTCCAGCAGACCGGAGACGACGAGCGCGATCCATGCCATGACGATGCACCTCGAAAGGCGGTCGTCTTGTCAGGCCGGGTACGACACGCAACTCGTCCGGGACAGCCGCGGTGCGGTGCCGTCCTCCACGGTACCGGTCAGTCGCCGGCCGGCAACTCGTGGTGGTGGATCTGACAAACCCTTCAGTGCCGCGGCAGGGCCCGGCTGCCGGCGAACAGGTACCGGCCGTCGCCGAGGAACGCGATCACCGGATGCACCCCGGCGCTCCTGTCCACACCCACGAAGACCCCGGGGCGCAGGGGTACGTACCGCATCGTCACCGGGTCACCGGAGGCGATGCCCTGCGGCCGGTAGACGACGCTCAGGCCACCGTCGGCCGGGGTCACCCGGTAGTCGGCGAGCGGCGACGAATACCGGCCGGTCACCGGACCCGCGGCCACCGGTGACGCCGGCGGGACCGGCCGGGCCGGGACGCTGATCCCGGCGGTGGCGGCGAGGACCGCGTCCAGGACCTCGTCGATCAGGGCCGGCCCGTCCCCGCCGTTCACGGCGACCGCCACCGCGACGTCCCGGCCCGGCACCACCCGCCAACTGGCGCAGTGGCCCAGCGTGGCGCCGTCGTGGCCGACCACGTCCACGCCGTCCCAGCGGAAGAGCATCAACCCCAGGCCCCACGCGTACGCCGCGCGCGCCCCCAGATCCGGCAGTGCGACCTGGGGCGGCGCCATCGCCGCGAGGGGCAGCCCGGGCCGGACGAGTTCACGCATCGCCGCGACCGGGGTCGACCCGGCCGGCGCGTTCGACCGGGGCAGGTCCTCGGAAAGGGGGACGCCGTCGGCGTGCCCGGACGTGACCCGGAACCGGGCGGCCTCCTGCGGGAGCAGAGCCATGTGGGTCACACCGAGCGGGGCTATCACGTGTCGGCGCAGGACCTGTTCCCAGGTGCCGCCGCGCAGCCGGGCCGCGAGGGCACCGAGGACGACGTACCCGGCGTTGCAGTAGGAGAACACGGTGCCGGGCGGGGCGATCTGCCGGGCACCGGTGCCCAGGAACGCGACGAGGCGCTCGACCGCGTCGTCACCGTCACCGGTGTCCTCGAACAGGTCGCCCTCGAAACCGCCGGTGTGGGTGAGCAGGTGCCGGACCGTCACCGTCGCGGCCGCGGTCTCGTCGGGCAGCGCGAACCGCGGCAGGTAGCGGCGGACCGGCGCGTCCAGGTCGAGCAGGCCGTCCGCGACGAGCTGCATGATCAGGGTGGCGGTCCACGTCTTGGTGATCGACCCGATCGGGAACAGGGTGTCCGGCGTGACCGCGACATCGGTGCCCCGGTCGGCGACCCCGGTGGCCGCCTCGGTCACCGCGCCGGCGGCCCGGACGGCGACCGCCGCACCGGGCACCCCGTGACGGCGGGCGGCGTCGTCGAGCCGGTCCTGCAGGTCCGGGAGCATCATCATATCGACGAACCTAGCAACCCCGACGGTCATCGTGAGCGCGGTGGAACCTTGGAGGGGACACGGGGAGGGCAGCGCGTACCCCGAAAGCAGACTTACGGCCGATGCGGGCCGCAGCAGGCCGCGTGGCAGGATGATCGCCCTGATGGAGACGACAACCTGGCAGGTCCCGCGGTTGTGGCGGATGCTGCTGCCGCTGGCCCGAGTGATCGCGTTCCCGCTGTGCCGGCTGCGGGTCTCCGGTGAGGTGCCCGAGCATCTGCGTGGCGGGCCGCTGATCCTGGCGATGAACCACGTCAGCCCGTTCGACCCGCTGGTGATGGCGGCCGCCTGCCACCAGGTGGGGCTGGCGCCGCGGGTGATGGCGACCGGCGGGCTGTTCGACGCGCCGGTCATCGGGTCGCTGATGCGCGCGTGCGGGCACATCCGGGTGGATCGCAACACCCACCGGGTCGCCGACGCGCTGCCGGCCGCGGCCCGGGCGTTGCAGCAGGGTGCGGTGGTGATGGTCTACCCGGAGGGCCGCATCGGCCTGGATCCGTGGATGTGGCCGGAACGCGGCAAGACCGGGGTGGCGCGGATGGCGGCACTGTCCGGGGCGCCGGTGCTGGCGGTGGCGCAGTGGGGTGCGCACGCGGTGCTGCCCTACGAGGCGCCGAAACGGGCCGGGCGGGCGCTGCTGAAGGCGGTGCTGCGCCGCCCGCAGGTGCAGGTGCGGTTCGGTGCCGAGGTCGCGGTGGGTGCGGTGACCGGGGCGCCGGGGGCGCGGGCGATGCGCGCCACCCACCTGATCATGGAGGCGATCGACGAGGCACTGACGCCGTTGCGGGCCGGGGAGATGCAGACCCCCGCGGTCGTGGACCGCAGCCGACCGCACGACATGAGCCGGGTGCGGCGGCGCCGGGCGTGCTCGTGTTCAGGCGCGCCGGTCGGCCACGGCGTAGGAGACGGCGGCGGTCAGAGCTGACACGGCCAGCACCGACGGCCACGGCCCGATCCGCTTGGCGAGGGGGTGCGACAGGCCGAACGCGCCGAGGTAGGTCGCCACGAGCGCGCCGGTGACGGCCGGGCTGGTGCGCCGCGCCCACTCGCGGCCGGCGAGGACACCGCCGGCGGCCAGGACGGCCCCGCCGAGCGGGCGGATGCCGGTGCGGCGGGCCAGCTGCCAGCCGCCGATCAGGGAACCCGCGGTGATCACGGCGGTGGTCGGGATGCGCATGTCCCGACCGTACACGGCGGCCCGGCGTCGTCGATGTGTCCGGCCCGGATCGGGGACGCTGGTTAGCATCGCTGCGTGGAGGCTGAACAGATCTCCCGTGTCCGTGACTTCAACCGCTACTACACCCAGCGTTTCGGTGCCCTCACCGACCGGTTCCTCGGGCAGGTCCTGCCGCTGAGCCAGGCCCGGCTGCTCGTCGAGATCGGCGACGGCGCCGACGTGCGGGACCTGCGTGCCCGCCTCGGCCTGGACTCCGGATATCTGAGCCGGCTGCTGCGGTCGCTGCAGGTGCAGGGACTCGTCCGGCTGCGGGCACACGACGGCGACGGCCGGGTCCGGGTCGCCGAGCTCACCGACGCCGGCCGGCTGGCCCGGGCCGACCTCGACGACCGGTCGCAGGCCGGGATCGCCGCCCTGCTCGGTGAGCTGACCGGCCGGCAGCGCGAGCAGCTGATCCACGCCCAGGAGCAGATCCGCCGGGTGCTGCGCGCCGCCGCGATCACCGTCGAACCGGTCGCGCCGCAGTCGCCGGCGGCGCGGGACTGCCTGGCCCGGTACGCCGCGGAACTGATGCAGCGGCTGCCGGAAGGGTACGACGCGGCCGCGCTCACCCCGCCGCACGAGGTGACCGGTACGCAACTGGTCGCGTTCGAGGACGGCGAACCGGCCGGTTGCGGCCTGTGGATCCGGTTGGGCCCGGGTATCGCCGAGATCCGCCACCTGTGGGTGTCCGGGGCGGCCCGCGGTCTCGGGCTGGGGCGGCGGCTGCTGGGCCGGCTGGAGTGTGACGCCGCCACACACGGGGTGACGACGGTGCGGCTGGGCACGCACCGGGCGTTGCGGGAGGCGCTCGCGCTCTACCACGACAGCGGGTACGAGGTGATCGGCGCGTACAGCGACTCCCCGTACAACCAGGTGGGGTTCGAGAAACGCCTCGACGGGCAGTCCCCGCCGCCGTCCGGCCGGCTCCCGGGCGGCGGGTAGGGTTCGCACTGGTGTGCCGGGAAGTCTGGTCGGCGATGTCCTTGTCATGTCCAGAGGAGCCTGGTTCTGTGTCCGGTGGGTCTTTTCGTCCGTCCCTGTTCAGCCGCGGCAGCTGGCCGGAGGCGCGCCGTATCGGCGATATCCTGCGCACCGAGACGGTCGGTGGCGCGCTGCTGCTGGGCGCCGCGGTCCTCGCCCTGATCTGGGCGAACTCCCCTTGGTCCGCCGGCTACGAGACGCTGTCCGCCTGGACGGTCGGCCCGGCGGCGCTGCACCTGGATCTGAGTCTGGCGGCGTGGGCGGCCGACGGCCTGCTGGCGGTGTTCTTCTTCGTCGCGGGCCTGGAGCTGAAACGCGAGTTCGTCGCCGGTGACCTGCGCGACCCCCGGCGGGCGGCGATCCCGGTCGCGGCCGCGGTCGGCGGCATGGCCGTCCCGGCGCTGATCTACACGACGGTCAACGCCGTCGCCGAGGGTGGGGAACCGTCCGGGTGGGCGGTGCCGACCGCGACCGACATCGCGTTCGCCCTGGCGGTCCTGGCGGTGATCGGCACCCATCTGCCGGCGGCGCTGCGCACGTTCCTGCTGACCCTGGCCGTCGTCGACGACCTGCTGGCGATCCTGGTCATCGCGGTCTTCTACACCACGTCCCTGCAGTGGGTGCCGCTGCTGCTCGCGCTGGTCCCGCTGGGGTTGTTCGCGGTGCTGGTGCAGCGCCGGGTGCGGTCGTGGTGGCTGCTGCTGCCGCCGGCGGCCGCGACGTGGGCGCTGGTTCACGCCTCCGGGATCCACGCGACCGTCGCCGGGGTGCTGCTCGGGTTCATGGTGCCGGTGCTGGCCCGTGACGGTCTCAGCCTCGCGGAGCGTTTCGAGCACCGGTGGCGGCCGCTGTCGGCGGGCCTGGCGGTGCCGGTGTTCGCGTTCTTCGCCGCCGGGGTGCCGGTCGCGGGGGCCGGTGGTCTCGGCGCGGCGGCGGCCGACCCGGTGACGATCGGGATCGTGGCCGGCCTGGTGCTGGGCAAGACCGTCGGAGTGCTGGGCACGACGTGGCTGGTGCAGCGGTTCACCCGGGCCCGCCTGGGTGACGGGCTGGCCTGGTGGGACGTGTTCGGGATGGCGTTGCTGGCCGGGATCGGGTTCACCGTGTCGCTGCTGATCGCCGAGCTGGCGTTCGGGTCCGGCAGCGTCACCGACGACCACGCCCGGATCGGGATCCTGGCCGGGTCGCTGATCGCCGCGCTGCTGGCCGCCGTCGTCCTGCGCCTGCGTAACGGCCACTACCGGCGGCTGCACGAGGCGGAGCAGCGCGACGACGACGGCGACGGTGTGCCGGACGTCTACGCCCTGGAGGACGGATACGACGAGCGGTTCGGACGCGCCTGACCTGTTCGCTGAACACGTTCAGTCGTCAGAGCCCGCGTGGTGACTTCGGGCGCTCAGCGCGCCCGTATTCACCACGCCCACAACAGCGTGGTGACTTCGGGCGCTCAGCACGCCTGAATTCACCACACCCACAACAGCGTGGTGACTTCGGGCGTCCAGCGCGCCCGTATTCACCACACCACCAGGGGTGTGGTGAATGGGGGCGTCCAGCGCGCCCGAAATCACCACGCGGACGGGCTTCGCACCCTGACCACGAAACGGGGCTAGATCTGGGCGCTGCCGCCGTCGACGGCGAGTTCGGAGCCGTTGAGGTAGCTGGACGCGTCCGAGGCGAGGAAGACGGCCGCCGCGGCGATCTCCTCGGGTTCGGCCAGCCGGCCCAGCGGGATCGTCGCCGCGGCGGCGGCGAGTGCGTCGGCCGGGATCAGATCGATCAGGCCCTGTGTACGGGTGCCGCCGGGCGAGAGCAGGTTGATGCGGTAGCCGCCGGCCCCGGCGCCGTGGGCGAATCCGCGGACCAGGTTGCGCAGCGCGGCCTTGGTCGCGCCGTAGACGGGCAGGGCCGCATCCGGTCGTGTGGCGGCCGACGAGCCGGTGAAGATGATCGACGCCCCCGGGTTCAGCAGGGGCAGCGCCTTCTGCAGAGTGAACAGCGGCCCCTTGACGTTGGTGGTGATCATGGCGTCGACCTGTTCCTCGGTGATCTGTCCCAGCGGGGCGGCGATCCCGATCCCGGCGTTGGCGACCAGGACGTCGATGCGGCCGGCCTGCGCGGCGACCGTCGCGTAGAGGCTGTCGAGCTCGTCGAGCCGGCCGACGTCGCAGCGGATCCCGGTCACCTGGGGGCCGAGTTCGGCCTCGACCTCGTCGAGTTGTTCCTGGCGGCGGCCGGTGACGAACACACGGGCGCCCTCGGCGTGGTAAGCCCGGGCGATGGCCCGGCCGATGCCCGCGTTTCCGCCGGTCACGACCGCGACCTTGTCCTTCAGGATATTCATGGACGGCTCCCTCAGTTTTTGTCTCCTTGGTCAATAAACCAGGTTTTTGACCATGGAGGCAATAACTGGGGGTGCGGTGTGGCGGGGAGCACGTGGGGCGCGGCGCCGCCCTCGGCGGTTTATTGACTTCTTGGTCAAAAACAATGCAGACTTCCCCCGCCGGGCCACCCGGCCCGCCGCCGCACGGCTCACTGTCGTGCGGCCGACCACCAGGGAGCCATCGTGACCAAGGTACGTTTCGAGCAGTCCGGCCCGGTCGGATCGATCGTGCTGGCAGATCCGCCGCACAACGCGATCGACCGGCAGTTCGTCACCGAACTGGCCGACGCGGCCCGGCAGGCGGGCGAAGCCGGTGTGCGGGCGCTCGTCCTGCGCGCCGAAGGGCCGAACTTCAGCACCGGCGCCGACGCCATGCAGTGGCCGGGCAAGGACCGATTCTGGTTCCGGACGTTCGTCGCCGAGACGCTCCAGGCCTTCGCCGCCATCGAGGCACTGCGCATCCCGGTGATCGCAGCTCTGCGCGGGCCCCTGCTCGGCGGCTCCTACGAGCTGGCATTGCGGGCGGACATCCTCGTCGCCTCGGAAACCGCCACCTTCTCGTGGATCGAGGCCGGCAGCGGCAACACGCTCATGGCCGGCGGCGTCCAGCGGCTCGCCGCCCGGGTCGGTTTCGCCCGGGCCGGCGCACAGCTGCTGCTCGACCAGACGCTGACCGCCCGGCAGGCAGAGGAGATCGGCCTGGTGTATCAGGTCGTTCCCGACGACCAGCTCGACGCGACCGTCGACGCACTCGCCCAGCGGCTCGGCAACGGCGGAACCCGCGGACTGGCCGCCACCCGCGCACTACTGAAGGCGTGGGCCGCCGGTGGCGTCGCCGGGGCCGACGCAGTCCAGATGGACCTGTCCGTCGACCTGTTCGACTCCGCAGACCTCCAGGCATCCATCGGCACCTACGTCGAATCCCTGCGCACCGGCACACCTTTCGTGCCGCCTGTCCTCACGGGCAGGTAGCGCAGCCTCCTGCCGGGAGTCAGGTGCACCAGGTTCACCGTCGCGGCGCAGCGTAGCCAAGCCTCCGTCGATCGCACCACACCTGCGCCGCGGGCAGGCGTCGGAAGTGGTCTTCAGACCAGACCGGCGTCCGCCTGATTCCCCGATGCCGATCGTTCGGCGATGGCGATGAAATTCTGGCTGATCCCCAGGAGAGACGGCTCGGCTTCCAGCAGGCGCAGCGCCGACAGGATGCGTTCTCGCTGATCAGGATCTTCCAGCCGCTCGGCGAACCCGGGCAGCAGCCGAACCACGCCGCTGCCCGCGACGAGGGTCCGCAGGCGCAGGCCGGCCTCCTCGACCTCGGCGGCGAGGTCCTGCGGCCGATGGAAGAACGCGGTGGTGAACCGGGCCGGATCCCCGCCCGGATTCCGGTACTGCCCGTCACCGGCGAACGCGGCAGTCCGGTCGATGTCGATCGGCGTTCCCTGGGCGATGTCCTCGAAAAGCGGATAGAACCGGGAGAGCGCCTTCGCCACGACAACCCCGCCCGGCCGCACCACCCGGCGCGCCTCCCGCAGAGCGGTGACCCTGTCGTCCCGGCTCGTCAGGTGATAGAGCGGCCCCAGCAGCAGCACGGCATCCATACCGGCGCCGGCCGCATCGAGTGCCCGCGCATCGCCGGCAGCCACGCTCGCCAGTGGGCGGGCGGCCGCGCGGGAGGCCGCCGAGGCCTGCTCGACGTGCAGCGGCACGGGATCGACGAGGTGCACCTCGTAGCCGGCATCGGCCAGCGGCAGGGCATAGACGCCGGCTCCGCCTCCGATGTCGAGCACCCGGGCGGGCGCCGGCGGCAGATGGCGACCCAGCAGATCCCACACCCGCAGGAACTCGATCTGCCGGTCACCGGCCAGCAACCGCTCCTGCTCCCCACCGTGCCCGTAATACTCCAGGATCTCGGCATCCACCATGCCCGGATGTTAAGCGAGCAGCCCGCGGATCATCCACGAGACGTGCACCCGGGTGCGTCACCATCGAGGTTCGGCCTGGCCGGCCGCCGGACTCCAGTGGAAGCCGAGGAGACCCGGCCGCGCACCCGCCGCCGGGATGCGGTGCGCGAGGATTTCGTGCTGGACGCCGGAACGCCCGGCTGCCGTACGGGCAGGCCCGCCGCCTCACTCGGCGAGGGCGTCGAGGTCGTCGAGGGCGATGGCTGACTTGGCGGCCTCGGCGGACTCCTCGGACGGCGGGCCGCCCGGGTTCTCGGTGGCGAGCGCCTGGTTGACGGTGACGAACCCGCGCATCCGCTGCTCGTAGCGGGCGAACCCGGCCCGGTGATCACCGCCGGCTCGGGCCAGCGCGTCGGCGAGCACGTACGCGCCGACCAGCGCCAGGCTCGTGCCCTGCCCCGACAGCGGGGAGGGACAGTACCCGGCGTCGCCGAGCAGCGTGACCCGGCCCGCCGACCAGCGGTCCATCCGGGTCTGCGCCATCGCGTCGAAGTAGAAGTCGTCGGCCTGCCACATCGCGGCGAGCAGCCGCGGCGTCTCCCAGCCGACGCCGGTGAGCTGCTGCTCGACCAGGGTGCGCTGGGCGTCCACGTCGTGCCGGTCGTAGTCGAGGGGGCCGGACTCGAAACCCAGATTGGCCCGGATCTCGGTGTTGCCGCGCGCCGAGTAGATGCCGTAGCCGACGTTCGCGGTGCGCAGCCACACCTGCCAGCGGTCCAGGCCGAGGAAGTTCGGGGCGGTGAACACGCCGACGTACGCGCCGAGGTGGTGCAGGTAGCGCTCCTCGGGTCCGAACGCCAGTCTCCGTACCGTGGAATGCAGGCCGTCCGCACCGACCACCAGGTCGAACGTCTCCGGGGCGGCGTGGCCGAAGGTCACCCGCACGTCGTCGTCTCCCTGCTCGAGGGCGGTCACCGAATCGCCGAACAGATACCGCGTGTACGGGCGGGTCAGGTCGGCGAGCATGCCGGACAGGTCCTCGCGCAGCACCTCGACGTCGTCGCTGTCGAGGCGGCCGCTGCTCAGCGCCATCTCCGTCGACCGCATGATCTCGACACCGTCGGCGTCGAGCATCGACATGCCGCGCATCTCGGTACGCGCGTCGCGCAACGGGCCGGTCAGGCCCATCCGGTCGATCACGTCGAGGGCGGTGCCGCGGACGTCGACGGCGTGCCCGCCGGCCCGCAGCGACGGCGCCCGTTCCACCACCGTCGGCCGGAACCCGTGGTGGTGCAGCCAGTAGGCCAGGGCCGGTCCGGCGACACCGGCGCCGGAGATCAGTACGGTCTTCACGAGAGTCCCCCTTGTACGCTGTACGCGACGTCAAGGTACGGCGTACCCATGCGGGGAAACAACGTTTGAACAGGTCACTGACCTAGCACAGGGCCTCGTGTGTCCTAGTACAGAAACCGGGGTGGACGTGATGGTGGAACCGCCGTACCTGCGGATCTGCGAGGACATCCGGCGGCGTATCACCGCCGGGGAGCTGAAGCCGGGGGACCGGCTCCCGTCGACCCGGGCGCTCGCCGCGCAGCAGGGTGTCGCCATGGCTACCGCGGCGAAGGCACTGACCGCGCTGCGCCAGGCCGGGGTGATCCGCTCCCAGCCGCGGGTGGGGTCGGTCGTCGCGCCGCCGCCCCGGTCTCGAGCCGGCCGGGCCACGCCGCCGGACACGGACCTCAACCGTGATCATGTGGTACGCGCCGCGATGCTGATCGCCGACGCCCAGGGCCTGGAGGCGCTGTCGATGCGGACGGTCGCCGCACGGCTGGGCGTGCCCACCATGTCGTTGTACCGGCACGTCACCGGCAAGGACGACCTGGTCCTGCTGATGACCGACCGGGCGTACGGCGAAGTCGGCTATCCGCCGGTGCTGCCGGACGGCTGGCGTGCCCGGCTCGAACTCGGCGCGCGGACCCTGTGGCGGTTGTACGCCCGGCACCCGTGGCTGGCACAGCTGGGCTCGCTGGCCCGGCCCCTGCCACTGCCGAACCTGATCCGGCACGGCGACTATCTGATCGGCGCGCTCAGTGGGCTGGGCCTGCCCGCCGCGCGGGTCCTCGACTTGCAGATCCTGCTGTTCAGCCACGGGCAGGGCCTGGCCGCGCACCGGGAACGGGAGGCCCACGCGCAGGCGGACACCGGCCTGACGGAGCAGGAGTGGGGCGACACGCAGATCGGTCAGATGCGGACCCTCGCGGAGTCCGGCCGCTATCCGCATTTCGCGCACATGCTCGACGGCCTCGGCGACGGGTACGACTTCGACCTCGACGCGCTGTTCGAGGCCGGCCTGCAGGCGCTGCTCGACGGTTTCGCCCACCTCATCGACCGCGAGGGAAGCTGACGGCACGTGCCCGGGACGGTGCAGCCCCGGGCACGTGCCGTCGCGGTGTCAGGCCGTCTCGCCCAGCTCGGCCAGGCGGGCCTCCACCTCGGCCAGCTCGGCGCGCAGCCGCTGCGCCTGCGTCTCCGCCTCGGCGCGTTCCGCGGTCATGATCTGGTCGACCGCTTCCTGGACGCCCGGCATGTCGACCAGCGACACGATCTTCAGCGCCTCGGCGGGCCGGACCACGTATGGCTTGGCCAGGACCTTCGCGCCCTGGTTGGCCGCGATCGTCCACTCGCTGTCGGCGTAGGCCAGGGTTACCGTGAGGGTGGGGCCGGGCTTCGGTTTCGCCGGGCGGGCCGCCGGCTTGCGGGCCGTGGTGGCCTCGGCGCCGTCCTTCGCGGTCTTCGCCGCCACCTCGTCCTCCTCGCTCTTACGCTGCACCGGCGCCGGTTTCGGCGGGACCGGCTTGTCGATCAGGAACTCCGGGCCGGACAGCACCGGGTCGGGCTCCGGCTCCGGTGCGGGAACCGGCTTCTTCGCCACCACGCCCTTGGGGGCGACCCGCAGGTCGACGGGGGAGAACGGCAGCTCGTCACGACCGAACTTGACCACCACCCACTCGTCCGACTCGGCCGGGTCGGTCAACGCGACGACCTGGCCGATCTGGCCGCTGATCTGCCCCGCCGATTCGGTGAACTGCACCCGGGGCTTGCGCCCGGCCGCAAGCTGATCCCGGAACTGCTCCAACTCCTCCGCGCTGAGCCCTCGGGCATCCACGCCTGCCGCCGTCATCGTTACCCCTTCGTACGCCTGTATGAGAGGGTCCCTTTCTACCAGTCCGCACCGACAACAACGGGCCACCACACCGAAGTGATCATGAGAAGTACGGGGAACGTCCGGTCACGCAATACTCGCGCCCGGCCGGGTCCCGCAACGTCGTCCAGTCGTCCGGCACCCGCCGCACCACGGCCGCACCCAGGTCCACATGCCGCGCCACCTCGGCATCCACCCCGTCGCACGCGAAGTCCACGTGCACCCCGGCGGCCGTACCGCCGGTGCGCTGCACCAGCAACCGCAGCGGCATCGCCGCCTCGGCGAACACCGAGAACTCCGGCACCCCCATCGACCGCCACGCCCACCCGGTCAGCTCACCCCAGAACGCCACCTCCCGGTCGTGCACCGGGTCCGGCACGTCCAGGCACAGCTGATCGACCACACTGCTCTGCCCGCCCGGCCACCGGACCGGCACCGGGCGGACCGCCTCGGCGTCCCAGCCGACCAGGCAGAACACGATCCCGGCGGGGGAGCGGACCACCCGCAGACCGTCCCCGGCGAAGATCTCACGCGCACCGGCGGGCAGCACGGCACCGGCGACGTCCTCCACATGCAGATCCACATGCGCCCGCGGCGGCCCGTCACCGACGACCTGCACCCGCAGGCACGGATCGCCGACCTGCGGCACCAGCGTCGCGAACACGCCGCCGCCGCGGCGTGCCGACAGCCGGGTGCCGGTCACCGCCTGCCAGAAACCCTCCACCGACCGGTCCGGCGTGTCCAGGAACCCGGTCACCCACCGGATCCTCACGACGGCACCCGGCCGGTCCGCAGCGCGTACGCCACATCCGGTCGCCCGAATCCCTCGGCCAGCACGGCCGCCTCCTCCCACGGGTACTCCACCATGTGGAACGACACCTCCCACCGGCCGGATACGTCGTCGGCCACCGCGTACCGGGCATGGGGTGAACCGGCCTCCATCACATGCGGCGCCGGACCGTCGTCGTCATAGGCCGGCCAGCCCACACTCCCCGGGTTCACCACCAGCGCCCCACCCGGCAACCGCATCGACCCGGCCAGATGCGTGTGCCCGCACAGCAGCAGGTCGTACCCGGACACGTCGCCGAGCCGCTCGAGCACCTCCGCCTGCGTGGCCGGGCGGGCCCCGTCCACGTCGACGGTGTGCATCAGGTACTGCAGGTCGTCGGCCGGCGTGCCGTGGAACGCGAGCACCCGCGGCGCCGGCTCCACCGTGGCCGGCAGCGACGCCATCCACTCCCGGTGCCGCGCATCGATCGCCTCGTGCGCGGTCCGGTCGGCCATCCCCATCCGCTCGACCGGGAACGTCAGCACCTGCCGCTCATGGTTACCGCGCACCGTCACCAGGCCCGCCGCGATCAGCGCGTCGGCGGTCGACGCCGGCAGCACGTACCCCGAAAGAAGATCACCGAGATTGACCGTCAGATCCGCGTCCTCGCCCTCGATCGCCGCCAGGACCGCGCGCAGCGCGGGAAGATTGCCATGGACATCGGAGATCATCGCGATTCGCACCAGGCCATGAAACCATTTCTTGTACGCGTCGCGGGTCCCCACGGCCGTCGTCAGGACAGACACCTACCGTCGCGGGTCCTCAAGGCGCGCCGTCCGCCGGCCCTCGACCGGCGCGTCACGCGGTCCTCGACCGGTGTCACGCCCCGAACCGGCGGTGCCGCGCCGCATAGGACCGCAACGCCCGCAGGAAGTCGACCTTGCGGAAACCCGGCCAGTACACGTCGCAGAAGTGCAGCTCCGAATAGGCCGCCTGCCACAGCAGGAACCCCGACATGCGCCGCTCCCCACTGGTCCTGATCACCAGGTCCGGGTCCGGCTGGCCACTGGTGTACAGGTGCTCGGCGATCAGATCCGCGCTGAGGCGCTGCGCCACGTCGAGCATGCCGTGCCCGGCCCGTGCCTCCTGCTCGAGCAGCGACCGGATCGCCGTGACGATCTCCTCCCGGCCGTCATAGCCGATCGCGATGGTCAGGTGTGCACTCGCCGCGCCGTCCCGGGTCGCCTCCTCGGCGATCTTCAACGCGTGCCGGGTCGAATCCGGGAGCACGTCCAGACGCCCGGCCAGGTGCACCTGCCACATCCCGCCCGGCTGCGCGAGACGCTCGGCCACCACGTCCTCGATCATCCGCATCAGGTTGCCCACCTCGACGGAGTCGCGCTTCTGCATGTTGTCCACCGACGTCATGAACACCGTCACGTGCCGGATCCCGAGGTCGGCACACCAGCCGAGCACCTCGGTCAGATGCTCGGCGCCGTACCGGTGACCCACCCGCGGATCCTCGAACCCCATCTGCCGCGCCCACCGGCGATTGCCGTCCATCACCATCGCCACGTGCCGGGGCAGCGACGAACCCGCCAGCCCCCGGCGCAGCCGGCGCGCGTACACCGCGTACGCGACGCCTTTCACGGACTCCCACATGCCCGGCATCCAACCAACACCGGAGCCGTTCGGCGGGCACTTCGCCCACACCTGCACAAGGTCGACACCACTTCTGCACCGTTGCTTCACGTCCACCCCGGGCGCCTCAGTCGTGCCGCCCCGGCAGGTCGATCGCTCTGAGTGCGAGGCCGGCCACTGCGGCGAGCTGTTCGCGGCCGGCTCCGAGTTCGGCCCGGGCGGACAGTCCCTGCCAGAGCGTCTGTACGAACTCCGCGAGCACCGCCGGGTCGGTGGCCGCATCGAGTTCGCCGTCGTCGACGGCGAGTTCGATGCGGGCGCGCAGGCGGGCCTCGTCGGAGCGCTGCAGGTCCGCGACGTAGGCGCGCACGTCGAGGGTGTCCGGGGCGTCCGCCATGACCGCACTGCTGGTCAGGCAGCCGGGGTGGCCGTCCGCGGAGCGGCCGAACTCGGTGATGGAGTCCAGGAGCACCCGCTCGACCACGCGCCCGATCGACGGTTCGGCCACCGCCCTCTCGTAGATCGCGCTGTACCGCAGCGCGTAGGTGCGGACCGCCTCGTCGAACAGCGCGGCCTTGGTGCCGAACGCGGCGTACAGGCTGGAGCTGGAGATGCCGAGGGCGCTGGTCAGGGTCCGCGTCGAGGTGCCCGAGTAGCCGTGCTGCCAGAACAGGCGTGCGGCTTCGCGCAGGGCGAGGTCGCGGTCGAAGGCACGGGGGCGTCCTGCGGGTCGGGAGGTCATGTTGACGATTCTAGAGCGATCGCTTCATAATCCGAATATGGAGCGATCGATTCAGAAATACGTCGAGGTCGACCAGGGCCGGGTGACGGTGGACGTCCACGGCGAGCCGGACCAGCCGGCCATCGTCCTGATCCCCGGCGCGATGGCCGACGCCGCGGCCTGGAGCGCGGTGGCCCGGCACCTCGACGGCTGGCCGACCGTCGCCGTCGTCAACCGCCGGGGCCGGGAACCGTCCGGCCCACTGCCCGACGGGTACGGCCTCGCCACGGAGATCGAGGACGCCGCGGCGGTCCTGCGCGGCTTCACCGACGTACGCACGCTCTTCGGGTGGAGCTACGGCGGCCTGATCGCCCTGCACCTGGCGAACATCCGGCCGGTGCCGCACCTGATCGCATACGAGCCGGTCATGGCACCGTTCGGCGCGGCGGCCCTCCCGGACCTGCGGCGCGCGCAGGACGACGGCGACCTCGACGCGAGCATCACCGTCGCCCTGCAACAGGTCACCGGCATGGACGACGCGACGACCGCGGCACTGCGCGCCGACACGGCGACCTGGTCCGAACTGCGGCGCCTCGGCGCCCCGGCCTACCGCGAGACACTGGCGATCAACGAGGCCGCCCGGCCGGCGGTCCTCGCCGCGCGGGCCGCCCGGGTGGATCTCGTCGTCGGCGAGCGCAACCGGGGCCGAGCGCCGTACGGGACGTCCTTCGACGACGTCGCCCGGCACGTTCCCGGCGCCGTCGTACACGAACTCACCGGGCAGGGGCACCTGGCGCACCTGGACGCCCCCGGCCACCTGGCCTCGCTCGTGAGCCGCCTGGGCACCCTAGACACCTAATCGCAGTCAGGGTCTGCCTCTGTGGTGATTTCGGGCGCTCAGCACGCCCGTATTCACCACACCCACAACAGCGTGGTGATTTCGGGCGTCCAGCGCGCC
>NZ_JZKF01000010.1 GCF_000962825.1 Actinoplanes rectilineatus | reverse complement strand
GGCCCGCGTCACCTCACTGCGGAACCGGCCCCGGAACTCGCTGTCGTGCGAGAACTCCGGCCGCACCATCTTGATCGCCACCGGCCGGCCGTCCGGGCCGCGCCCCAGGAAGACCGTGCCCATGCCACCCTCGCCGAGCCGTCCCACCAGCTCGTAACGCCCCAGGCTGGTCCGGTCCCCCGGACGGAGCGGCATGCTCATCGTCGTATCGTCCCCTTCACCGCAACCCGACGCCGCGAACCCGGGAGTCTACTCACCCCCGTCACTGGCGGGTGCGCCGCGGCGGTTCCGCGTCAGGGCGATGTAGACCCTGCGTGACCAGGCAAATCCTCAAGGTCAACAACTCTGAGGTGTACGCCTGGCGTGTAGCCCACCTCGCCCATCCCGACGACCCGGACCAGTGCCCAGTAGTCCGCTCCGGGACGGGCGTCGCCGGACAGCACCACGTCGAAGGTGAGGGTGCGGGTGCCGCCGGCCGGAAGCTCCCACCCCCGGATCCACGGCGTGATCGTCGCCTCGCCGGACCAGGTTCCGTACGGTGAGACGAGCTGGGCGTCGCCGCGGACCGGGCCGGCGGCCGGGTTCCGCAGCGTCAGGGTGAGCCGCCCGGTGCCGCCGGGCGCCAGGCTGAGAACGGCCGGTTCCAGGGTCGCCTCGACCGGCGCGACTGTCGGATCGCCGACGGCGAGGGCCGCGGTGTCCTCCAGCCGTTGCCCGAAGGGGTCGACGATCCGCGCCGCGAGGTGGCGCACGCCGTCGCCGTCGCCGGTGACGTGCAGGTCGATGGTGTGGTGTTCGCCGGCGGCCAGGTCGTAGTCGAGCGTCCCGTCCGCGGTCACCTCCAGTCCCGGCGGCACGATCAGCTCGACGGTGCCGGCGGTGGCGGCGGTCGCCGAGCCCACGGTCAGGCGCAGCGTGGCCGGCAGGGTGGCCGCGGTCGGCGACAGGTGGACGGCCACCGGCAGGTTGCCGAGCGGCGCCGGGCCCTTGTTGTGCATCCAGTACCGGGTCGGCACCGGCTGTACGGGTTCCACCGCGGGCTCGTCCACGACGGTCGCCGCCCGCACCGGGCGGGCGGAGACGGTCACGACGTCGGCCGCCGCCAGGTCGACGATCACCTCGCCGTCGGCGGCTTCGAGGCGGCCGTCGGCGGCCCCGGCTTCCAGCACGTCGGTACGGGTCGCGTCGCGGAGACCACCGTGGATGCGGATGCGCGCGGTCTGCGGGGTGCCGGTGGACTCGTAGATCCGTACCGTGAGGCCCTCGCCCACGTCCTGGGTGCCGGGGAGCCCGGCCGCCAGCGGGTTGCCCCGGGGTTTGAGGGCGGTGAGGACCGCCGACGCGGGTTCGACCGAGCCCAGCGACGCCCGCACGGGCAGTGTCCCGGCCGACGACGGCACGGGTTCGGCGACGAGCGGGTGGTTCACCTCCTGCCCGGCGTGCACGAATCCGGCCTGCCGCCAGTCGCCGGCTCCGGCCACCAGGCTGTACCGGAAGGTGTGCGACCAGTGCTGCAGCGCGAATCCGGTGCCGTCGGGGGTGGTGCGTTGCGGCCCGTCGATCCACACGCCGCTGGGCCAGCCGGTGCAGGCCCGCATCAGGGACATGTGGAAGGTGCCGTCCGGTTCCACCACGAACCCCGGGGTGCCGTGGTTGACCACCGCCATGGAGTAGCCCGAGAAACCGGAGACGCCCGGGATGACGTCCGGAATCTCGATGACGGCGTCGGCGAGATCGGCGATCAGGGCGTCGCGTCCGGTATCGGTGACGATGAGGACCGGCAGGTCGCGCGGTCCCCGCAGGTCGGCGTCGGGAACCCACGCCTCGGCGAGCGAAGCGATCGCGGGGATGTAGACACGGCCGGTCGTCGTCAGTGTCTCCCGGCAGCCCGGCTCCGCCGAGGCCAGGACCTGGTCGGTGAACGCGTTCTCCCCCACCACGATGCGCACGTCGGGGAGGTTGGAGTCGGCGTCCAGACTTCCGTACCGTTCGCCCGCCGGACGGGTGCCGGTGGCGGTCACGCCCTGGGCGACCAGGGCGGTCATCAGGTCCCGCTGGTCGTGCTCGCTGATGATCTCAGCGACGCCGATCGCCACGTCGGTGCCGGCGACGCGGATCCGGGCGGTGGCCGACAGCCCCGCCCAGGTGTGGGCCGGGTTGTCCAGTGTCCACAGGCTCTCCGCGGCGTCCACGTTCGGGAAGCCGAACGAGCGTCCGATGGCCGCGAACCCCACGTCGGAGACCGGCAGGGCGCCCGGACCGTCGAAGTCGAACCGCACCCGCAGCAGCCGGTCCGCCCCGATCGACCCGTCCACGTGGGTGCGGAAGTCGACGCGGTCCACGCCGTGCCAGAGCAGCACCTCGCGGGTGACCGTCAGGTCCTCGAACGTTCCGCGGATCACCAGGCGGCTGCCGGCCGGGCTGTGCTCGACCCGCGCCGACGTCCCGGTCACCGCGACGCCGGGCCCCCGGGGCAGCAGATGCCACGGGCCCTCACCCCAGAACGGGTGGTCGGGGTACTCCTGCTGCACGACGAGCTCACCGCCGGCCCCGTCGGCCCGCAGCAGCTCACGCCCGTGCCGCAGGTCGTGGATGCTGGTCAGTGCCCCGCCGGAGCAGGTGATCCGGAACGCCTCGTTCTCGATGGACGGATCCGGTGCCTCGGAGTCTCCGGCGGTCCAGACCGGGACCGACGCGGCGGGGACCACCCGCCACACCTGGTAGCCCAGGGCCGGCACCTCCTGGGCCGCAACGGACAGCGTGACCGAGGCGAGGGTGCCGTCCGGGTGCCGGGTCTCCCCCTCGGCGACCGCCGGCAGCGTGTTCCCACGGTCGTCGAGCACCGTGACCCCCCGGGGGCCCGGGGCGGGAAAGTCAGCACGAACGGTCGTCACACCGTCTCGCGACCAGGACAGCGGATTGGCCACCAGCACCGCCTGGCCCCGTCCCCGGGTGTCCGCGAAGGAACCCAGCGCCCGCAGCGCCGCGGACCGGGCCGTCGCACCCAGTTCCCAGGCCTCGCGCCAGCCCGCGACCAGGTCCAGGTAGACCTGATCCGACTCGGTCCCGGTCACCGCGTCGTGGTGGGCGCCGTAGGCCAGCAGCCGCCACGCCTTGTCCAGTTCCTCCGCCGGGTACCGGCCGCCGAGCAGCGCCGCCAGGGTGCCGAACCGTTCCGCGTCGAGGACCACCGTCTCGCCGGCCCGCTGCGCCTGCTTCGTGTCGATGTACGACACGTCCTTGCCGGTGTAGACCGGGTTCATGTCCCGGGTCTGCGGCGAGAACCGGGGCTGTTCGGCGCGGACCGCGTCGAAGAAGTCCCGCGGGATGCCCATCCGGAACTTCGGCCACACGTACGGCCACTCGCGGTGGATCTCGGTGCACCACCGGGACGGGATGTTGTGGTCGTGGCCGACCGGCAGCATCACGTTCCGGGTCGCCGAGACCTTCCGCAGCTCGCGGTACTGGGCGTACGCCTCGGCCATCGCCTCCTCGAGGGTGTTCTTGCGCTCGACGTCCCAGCCGGCCACGTAGTGGTTGGCCATGTACGCGGTCAGCACACCCCGCCCGGTCGGCGAGACCCACTCGAACTCGCTGGGGAACTGCATGCGCTCGATGTCGCCGGTGTGCCGCCGCGCCCCGATGTGGTGGAACGGACCGCGCGCCCACGAACTCGACGTCAGGCCGGCGTCCGCCATCAGTCCCGGGAACGCCGGGTCGTGGCCGAAGACGTCCAGCATCCACGCGGTCTGCGGGTCGCCGCCGAGCACCTCCCGCTGGTAGGCGACCCCGTGCACGGTGTTGCGGATCGTCGACTCGGGGTGGGTCAGGTTGGTGTTCGGCTCGTTGTACATGCCGCCGACCAGTTCCACCCGGCCCTCGTGCAGCATCCGGCGCAGGTCCTTGCGGTCCTCCGGATACACGTCCCAGTACGGCTTCAGATAGTCGATCTCGGCGAGCACGAACCGGTAGTCGTCGTCCGCCCGCGCCGCGTCCAGGTGCGCCCGGACCAGGTCGAACGCGGTCCGGACGAACGCCGGGCGCAGCTTGTCGGCCTTCGGCACGTCCGGGAGTTGCTGCCACACCTCGGTGAAGCCGCGCTGGGTGTTCCACCAGACCGGGTCGTAGTGGAAGTGCGAGATCATCCACATGGTCCAGCCGGTGGCCGCGACGCGCATGGCGGCCTTCGCGGTGACCCGGGCGTCCCCGCTCTCGGCGATCACCGTGATCCGGTGCACCGACCCCTCCGAGGCCGGCGCGGCCACGTGCACCCCGACCTCGACGACCCGTTGCTCGCCGGCGGCCAGCGGTGTGGTCACGGTCTCCTCGGGGGTACGCACGGTCGGGCCTTCCACGCGTACCCGCAGAGGTCCGGTGTCCGTGGTGGCGGTGAGGGTGACCCGGACGACCTGCCGGGGTGCCGCTTCCGGCCCGAGGAAGAGATCGGTGTCCTCGACCGTGGTGATCCTCATGCCGTGGTGCCTTCCGGTGTCCAGGTGAAGGGTGCCGCGGTCGCCCAGCGCGCTCCGGTCTCGCGGTAGAGGCGGCCGGTCGCGGCGGCCCGGCGGGTCAGGCCGGGCAGGTCGTCGAACGCCTCCTGGTCGACCGCGGTCGGCGCCGGTGCGGCCAGCACCGCCTCCGCGACCTGCGTGAACGCCAGCGTATCGGCGAGCGGCACCAGCGGGCCGGCGCTTGCGCCGGCCAGGTGGTCGAGCAGGTCCTCGAGCAGGTCGGTACGCCCGTGCCGGGTCGCGCCGGTTGCGGTGACCAGCCGGTCCTCGGTGTAGTGCAGCTCGGCGGTGTCCCGGCTGCCGTAGACGGTGACCGTCGGTTCGGTCTCGGTCTCCGCGCACAGCGTCGCCGCCACGGTGACCGGGGTCCGCCGGGCGGTGACGATCCGGGCGCTGGCCGTGTCGTGCGCCTCGGACGCCCGGGTGCGGTAGGTGTCGAGTTCGACCCGGCGCACCGGCTCCGCGCCGCCGGACCCGTCCAGGGCCACCGCCAGCGCCACCGCGTGCGCGAACGGGTTGGTCAGGGCGCCGTCGTTGACCGGCACCCCGTCGATCGAGCGGCGGCCGGCCCAGCCGGAGCGGTTCCAGTACGCCTCGCCACGCCACCAGAGCCCGGTGCCGCCGATCGCGTGGATCTCGCCCAGCTCGCCGTCCGCGATGCGGCGCCGCAGTTCGGTGACCGCGCCCGACCCGAACGCCTGGAACCCGACCTGCACGACCCGGCCGGTCTCGCGTTGCACGGTGAGCAGCCGGCCGAGCCCGGCCAGGGTCGGTGCGGGCGGCTTCTCCAGGAGCAGGTGCGCACCGGCGCGCATCGCCGCCTCGGCCAGTTCCACGTGCGTGTGCACCGGGGTGACCAGCACGACCACGTCCGGCGCGACGGCCTGGATCAGCTCGGTGGCGTCGGGGCTGAGTGCGGCGTCCCCGGCCAGAGCACGCTGGCCGGGGTCGAGGGGACGGGGATCGGCCACGCCGGCGAGCCGGAGACGCCCGGCCGCATGCAGCCGGGCGATCGCCTCGAGGTGGCCGCGCCCGTGTCCGTGGGCGCCGACGAGGACGACCCGTGGGGCGCTCATCCGCGGGTGATCCGCACTTGCACGGTGTTCCGGGTGTAGACCGGTTCCGCCTTCAGCCCCGGCGTGGTGACGGTGACCTGCGCGAATCGTCCGGTGATCTTCTGAGCGGTCAGCACTGTGCCCGATTTAGTGCCATTCACTACAAGGTTTCCTGATTTGATGGCGAGAACACCATCGACACGTGCGTTTGATACCTGCAACGTCCCGCCATCCACCGTGACATCACCGAGAGACTCCGCCGCCAAGGTCCCGCCGAGGATCCGCACCCCACCGCGGAAGGTGTTCGCCCCGGTCAGAGCCAGCGTGCCGGAACCCCGCAGGGTCAGCCCACCCTTGCCCGAGATGTCGTTGCGCCAGGTGTCCGAGACGCCGGCGCCCAGGGTCACGTCCACGTCGTTCTCGAACGCGCCATAACCGTCGGCGGCCGTGAACAGGTCCAGCCGCCCCCACTGCTCCGGACCGTCCAGCAGCGCGTATCCGCCGGGCAGGGCCGTGCTGCGCAGCACCGCCCGCCGCTGGGCCGCCGTGAGGTACGGCAGACGCGTCTCCAGCAGCACCTCGGCGCCCTTCGGCACGGTCAGCGGGGTGTCGCGCCCGGTCCGCGGCAGGATGTAGGTGAGCCGAGGCAGGATCGACCGGCGGTTGCGCACCCGGTCCGCATACGGGTCCTCGGCCCCCGGCGTGGCGGTCAGCACCGCCGCCGCCTGGGCACGCGCCGCCGCCTTCAGGCCCGCGTTCGCCGGGTCGTTGAGGATCGCGGCGGCCAGCGCGGTGGCCAGGATCCGCCCGCTCACCACGTCCAGCGGCGAGTGCATGCCGGCCGTGATCCGGGTGTCGGCCAGGTCGAACGCGCAGGTCAGCAACTCCTGGAAGCGTTCCGGTACGGCGTACGCGTAGGCCAGCGCGGCCAGGAACAGCGCGTTGGTGTGCCCGCTCGGGAACCCGCCGTCCTCGGCCGGCACGGTCCCCCGCTGGCGGAGAAGTTGCGGGACGACGACGACCTTGGACCGGTAGACCGGGTAACCGAACGCGTCCACCGCCCCGGTGTCCACGACCGCACTGTCGGTGGTGAGACGCCACGGCCGCGGGTACTGCACCGCGAACTTGCTCGGGTTGCTCGACGACCAGTTGCCGCGCACGGTGTTGACCAGGGTCACCACATCGCCCAGCGACGACGTCGGCGAGCCCGCGCCGAGCGCCGACCCGGCCGGGGCGTCGGCCGGCACGAAGTCGCTGACCGTGGTGGCCGGCGTCGTCTCCGGCGCGGACGTGATGCCGGTGACCGCGAGGGATCCGGCCCGGTAGGAGGGTGCGAGCGGGCCGAGTCCGGCGATCACCGCGTAACTCTGGTGCTGACGGTCGACCACGAACGCCCGGGCGCCCTCGGCCGCGGTCCGGGAGGCGGTCCGGGTCTCGCAGAACCGCACGTTGGCCCGCAGCGTCGCGCGGTCCAGCGGCACGCCGGTGTTCCAGGCCGTTCCGGTCTGCCACAGCGCGGAGACGCCGGACAGGATGCGGACGGCCGCGTTGGTCTCGGCGGTCAGGTTCGCGGTGGTGTTGGAGGTGTAGTCGTCGACGAAGGGGACGAATCCGGCGGCGGAGACGGCGGAACCGGGGAGCCAGGCCACCGCCGGCACCGCGAGGGAGGCGCGCAGCAGGGTCCTTCGAGACACGCTCACGGAGGGCTTTCTCCTTAATCCTTGAGGCCGGCGTTCATGTCCGCGCTCATCACGTACTTCTGGAAGATCAGGTAGATGGCGACGAGCGGGATCATCGACATCACCGAGGCGCCGAGCAGGACCGACCAGTTGATGTTCTGCGCGCCGATGATGCTGGCGACGCCGATCTGCAGGGTGAACTGGTTCGGGTCGTTGAGGATGATCAGCGGCCAGAGGTAGTCGTTCCACCGCCACTGGAACGAGAAGATGGCCAGGGTCATGATGATCGGCTTGGCCAGCGGCAGCATGATCCGCAGGAACGTGGAGATCTCGCCGGAGCCGTCGATGCGGGCGGCTTCGAGGAGGTCGTTCGGCACGGTCACGAAGAACTGGCGGAACATGAACGTGCCGGTCGCGGTGATGACCGCGGGGACGATGACGCCGCTGAGGCTGTTGTAGAGGCCGAGGTTGCGGACCACCACGAACAGCGGGGCGAGGATGGTCTCGCCGGGCAGCATGGTGGTGGCCAGGATGCAGACCGCGAAGATCTTCAGCCACCAGCTGCGGTATTTGGCCAGGGCGTACCCGGCGGCGGCGCTGGCCACCACGGTGAGCACGGTGGCGCCGACCGCGACGATCAGCGTGTTGAAGAAGTACGTGGCGAAGTCGAACTTCGTCCAGGCCTCGGTGAACCCGTCGAGGGTGAACCGGCTCGGGAAGAAGGTCAGCGGGTAGGAGAACAGTTCGCCGGCCGGCTTGAACGAGCTCATCACGAACCAGAGCGTCGGGAAGCCGTAGACCACGACCAGCAGCCACATCACGGCGCTGGAACTGATCTTGCGGGCCAGGTCGCCGGTCCGGCTGCCGGGCTTCTTGTTCTGCTGAGGGCTGCGCAGGGCGGGCGGCTTGGAGATGACGGACATGTCAGCTCTCCTTCCGGCGATTGGCCATCATCTGGATTCCGGCGATGACCATGAGGATCAGCAGGAGGACGAACGACGCCGCGCTGGCGTAGCCGATCTGCGCCTTCTTGAAGCCGGTGTTGTAGATGTACTGGACGATCAGGTTGTTCGCGGTGCCCGGGCCGCCCGCGTTGACCGCGACGATCAGGCTGTACTCCTTCATCGCGTGCAGCGTGCTGAGCAGCACCACGATGAACGAGGTCGGCGCGATGGCCGGCAGGGTGATCCGGCGGAACTTGTCCCATGCGCCGGCACCGTCGAGCTCGGCCGCCTCGTAGTAGGAGACCGGCACGTTCTTGAGCGCGGCGACGAACAACAGCATGTTGAAGGCCGTACCGCCCCAGGTCGCCGCGATGATCACCACCATCAGGGACAGGTCGGCGTTCGACTGCCAGGGCAGCGCCTCACCGCCCAGTTCGGTGATGATGAAGTTGACCAGACCGAAGTTCTCGCCGAACAGCCAGCGCCAGATCACGCCGGCGACGATCGGGGAGATCAGCCAGGGCAGGAAGAAGATGATCCGGGCGAACCCCTTGCCTTTCGTGTACGGGCTGACCAGCAGGTACGCCGTACCGAGGGAGGCGACGAAGCTCAGTGGCACGACACTGCCCGTGTAGATCAGGGTGCGCCACAGGGCGGCCCAGAACGCCGGGTCGTCGATCAGGCGGGTGTAGTTGTCGGCCCCGACGAACGGCGCGGTGCCGATGCCGGTGTAGCTGGTGAACGAGTACCCCAGGCCGATCGCCGCGGGCCAGACGAAGAACAGGCAGAACAGGATCAGGTTGATCAGGATGAAGAGCAGGGGCGCCCCGGTGTAACTGTTCAGCTTCCGCCGTTTGCCGGGCGTGGCCGCCGCAACGGTGTCGACCATGGTGAACTCACTTTCCACGGTGTGGCCCACCCCGCGGGGTGGGCCACACGCCACGGTCGTCTCAGCCGAGCTGTTCGTTCCAGCCGTTGACGATGTTGGTCACGGTGGTGTTGACGTCCTGCTCACCGTTGATGAACTTGGCCATCTCGACCTTGGTGGGGTCCTCGGCGGCGGGCTTGCCGGCGAGCAGCAGCGTGGTCTGGGCGGCCTGACCGGAGGGCGAGATCGGGTCGGCCAGCTCGATCTCGGCGTTGTACAGCGCGAAGGCGTCGAGGGCGGTCTGCTTCTCGAACGGGTACTTCAGGTCCAGGCCCTGCTCGATCGGCAGGTAGCCGTTGGTCTGGGCCAGCTTGGTGTAGTTCTCCCGCTGGAAGATGAACTCGACCCACTTCTTGGCGGCCTCGGCCTTGTCCCCGTTGAACGCCGTCACCAGACCACCGAGGTTGATGTCGGTGGCGTGCACCGGCTGGGCCGGGGTCGGGGCGGCCGCCCACTCGAACTCGGTGATGCCGTCGGCGAAGTCGGCGACCTGCCAGACGCCGGAGTAGTACGCGACGACCTGACCGCTCTTGAACAGGGCGCTGGGGTCGGCGCCGGAGGTCCAGACCGACTTCGGCATCACCTTGTCGTCGTTGATCTTCTTGAAGTCGTCGAGTGCCTGCACGGTGGCGGCGTCCGGGGTGGCGTACTTGTTGTCCGCACCGAGCTGGAAGCCCTTGCCGCCGTGGGTGTAGATCCAGGAGCGGATCCGGGCCGGCGAGTTGTCGTAGACCAGCTCGTACTTGGCGCTGGTGGCGGCCTTCACCTTGGCGGTGGCGGCAAGGAACTCGTCCCAGGTCCAGGTGCTGGCCGGGTCGGTGGGGTAGGCGACCCCGGCCTTGTCGAACAGGCTCTTGTTGATGTAGAGGCCGGCGGCGGTGATGTCCGACGGGATCGCCAGGACCTTGTCGTCCTGCACCGTGATCAGACTCTTGTTGATCTGGTTGGCCTCGTTGTTCGCCACCGAGGAGATGTCCTGCACCTGGTTGACCCAGAGCGGGTCGAGGGCCGGGACGCTGGCGGTGTCCGGCAGCTCGTTCGCCTGCGCGGCCTGCTTCAGCTTGTCCTTGTAGCCGTCGTTCGGGATGTTGACGATCTCGACCTTGATGCCCTCCTTGGCCTCGAACTCCTTGGCCAGGTCGGTGTATCCCTGGTCCTGGGCGTTGGTCGAGTACCAGAAGGTGATGCTCTTGACGTCCTCGGAGTCGCCGCCGGACGAGCAGGCGCTGAGGGCGAGGGCCGTGACGACGCCGGCCGCGAGCAGGCGGCGGAGGCGTCCCTTCCCGAACGCTGCGGAAATGGCCATGACTATCTCCTCGATGAAATCGTCGACTCGTGGCGACGGACGTTAGAGGAAAGCGCTTACCTCGTCAACGAGTCGCCACAGAAAAGGGGGAACAAAACCAACGGTCAGCTATTTGTTCGGCTTGTTGAAAGTAGATTCAGGCGCAGTCGCGCCGGAGCTTTCCCGGTCACGTACAGAATCTCGCCGGACGCCGCGTCGGTGCCGCCGAGAAACGCGTACTCCTCCCCCGGGTGGTACGCCGGGGGACCGTCGGCGGGGGCGTGGTCGGCCGCCGTGACGGAGATCTGGATCGAGTCGTCGCCGACCCGGTAGTGCGCGGTACCCTCGTCGAGCTGCCAGGCGGCGCCGACAGGCCGCGCGCCGTGCATCGTCCCGCCAGGACGGAAGGCCAGCTCCAGGGCCCAGTCGACGATCGCGCCGGACACCTCGACGGACAGTTCCGCGCCGTCCCCGGTGAGATCCACCCGGACCGTCGTCTCGAGCGTCACCTCGTCGCGGCCGCGTTTGGCGAAGTCCATCGCGGCGCTGAACCGGCCGTCGTCACCGAGGCCGTAGTCCGCGTCCGCGCGCAGCTCAGCGGGGTCGAGCGGCTGATAATAGGCGGCCGACACCCGCTCGGTCAGCACCGCCTGATCGCCGTCGAGGGTCAGGCCGTCGCCACGGAACGGTCCCAGTCCGAAGAAGGTCCGCGACAGCCGGACGCTGTCCAGGACGGCCGCGCCGGCGTACAGGCGCAGGAAGGTCGGTGAGTTGGCCAGGCCGGACCGGATCCGCCGCTGCCGGGGGTAGTCCGAACCGCCGAAGACCACGGTGGTCGCCACCGGGGTGCGGTCCACCAGCAGACCGGCGGCCGGGAAATGCCGTCGCCGGGTGCCCGGCGGCGCGACCGGTGCGGGCAGCGCGAGGGCCAGATCCGGGTCCAGGACCAGCGCGGCGGCCACGTGACCGGGCGCCTCCAGGCCCTGCTCCAGGGCCAGGCCGGCGGCCCAGGACAGGTCGCCCCGGCCGCGCAGGCGGGCGATCCGGCGCAGCGGGAGCAGGTACCCGGCCAGCGGCTTCGGCCGGCCCTGGTCCTGCCGCCGGGACAGCACCGTCTCCACGGCGCCGTCGGGGAGCAGCAGGTCGAGGGTGGCGTCCAGGTTCGACACCACCGCGTCGATGAGGTCCGGTCGGTCGAAGACCTCGCCGATGACCAGCAGCGACGGGTTCGAGACGTACGCGGCATAGTTGGCACTGCGCTCGGAGTAGAGGCCGTCCTCGATGTCGGCGCCCTCGGCCAGCCACTGCGCGACCCGGCCGGCCAGCTCCGGCCGCGGGTCGAGGCGGTGCAGCCGGGCCAGCGCCGCGGAGATCTCCCACCGGTGGTTCGGGGTGTGCACACCCCCCTTGACCAGGGCCGGGGTGATCGTGGTCAGCAGTTCGTCCAGGGCCGCCACCAGCGGATGGCCCGCGGCCTGCGGGACGCGCAGCATCAGCGCGACGTCGGCCAGGTCGTTGACGCTGAACGCGGAGTCCGGCGGCGAGTCCACGTTGTCGCCGCCGCGGAACAGCCCGCTCGGATTCTGCAACCCGCGCAGCAGGCCGGTCAGATGCAGGGCGACGTCCAACAGCCCGGTGCGGCCGGTGTCCCCGCGCCAGGCCGCGACCAGGGTCTTCACCCGTTCGGCGAGCCGCCGGTGCTGCATGCCGGTCCAGTCGGCGGTGGTCTCCGCGACGATCCCGGCGATCTCACGGTCCAGTCCGGACCGGACCCGCGCGACGAACTCCTGGTCGACCCGGTCGCTCATATCGCCGCCTCCGCCACGTGTGCGGCGATCGCCTCGCGGCTCAGCACGCCGTCCGCCACCAGGACACGGATGTCCCTGATCAGCGGTGTCCCGGGCACGATCCGCAGAGGCTGCTCCCAGGCCAGTGCCTGACAGACCCCGACGTACTCCTCCAGGCGGACGAACCAGCGGTCCCTGCCCGCCAGACCCCGGAAGACCAGGGTGTACGCGTCACCGACGGTCACCGCCAGCCAGTCCGCGTCCGAGCCGTGCGGTTCGTCGCCGGTGGACGTGAACGCGACGGCCTCGCCGCCGGTGGCCCGCCAGAAGAACCCGCCGTACCCCGCGCCCCCGGTACGCCCGTTCGTCGCCGGGGAGCCGAGATGCACCTCTTTCACGGTGGGGGCACTCAGCGCGTACCCCAGAGAAAGCTCCCAACCGGAGGCCGCGGCACGGGCACGGACCGACCGTTCCTCGCGCAGCACCACCCGGCCGGCGCCGTCCTGCCAGCTCAGGCGCTGGGTGTAGCCGTCCGGCAGCTCCGTGCGATCGTCGGCGACGATCCGGCCGTGGTCGTCGCGCCAGACGTAACCCTCGCCGCGGACGTAGGTGCGCCCGCCCCACAGGTTGACGCCGTCCACGTCCTGACACGTCACCGAGACCCCCAGGTGCCACGGGTGGTCCTCGGGGAGCTCGCCGGTGACGACGGTTCCGGAAAGGGTGCGGACCGGATGCAGATAGGGCCGCGGCGCCAATCGGGTGTCGAGGTCGGGATCGTCCACGACCGTGGCGACCGCGGTTCCGTTCACTCGCAGGCCGGTCATCCGGTCCCTCCCTCGACAATAATGGCGTTCAGAAACTGTTCCGCGCATTATCGGAGGCGCTCAGGCAAGCGCTTTCCTGAAGAAACAATAAACGCGCTGGAACAGGACTGCAAGGTCAACTACCAGCGATAGATCTTAGGAATCGCAGGCAGCTCGACGGCCTGTGCCACGCCCGACTCCAAAGCCGTCACACAGGATTGCGCCACGAACGTCGCGGCGAACCCGTCCCAGGCCGTCGCACCGCCCGCGCCGCCGTCGATCCAGTCCTGCAGCTCCAGCCGGTACGCCTCGGCGAACCGGGGACGCCAGTCCGGCGGCAGCGGCCGCGAGTGCAGCCCGGAGCGGCGCAGCGAGGTGGCCGGCGGCGCGTCCAGGGTGACCGTGCCCAGCTCACCGACCAGCTCACAGCGCACCTCGTAGCCGTAGCGGGCGTTCACGAAGATCTCCACGTCGGCGAGCGCGCCGGACGCCGTGCGCAACACCAGGAACTGCGGGTCGCGGGTGCCGCCGGACTGGCCGGTGGACCGCGGGGCGTGCACGGTGACCTCGACGATCTCCTCGTCCAGCAGCCACCGGGTGATGTCCAGCTCGTGCACCGCCGAGTTGGTGATCAGATTCGAGTCCGGCTGGCCGGGCGTGCCGGCCGGGTTGCGGTGCACGTGGTGCACCATCAGCGCCGCGCCGATCTCCCCGGTGCCGAGCAGGCCCTTCATCTCGGTGTAGCCCGGGTCGTAGCGGCGCATGAAGCCGACCGTGATCAGGCGGCTGCCGTACGCCACCTCGGCCTCGAGGATCCGCGTGCAGCCCTCGACCGTGGGCGCCAGCGGCTTCTCGCAGAGCACCGGCTTGGCGGCCGCGATGCAGGCCAGCACGTACTCCTCGTGGGTGGCGTCGGACGAGGCGATCAGCACCGCGTCGATGCCGTCGTCCGCGATCAGCGCGTACGGGTCGGCGAAGACCCGGGCGCCACCACTGGCCGCGGCGACCGTGGCGGCGCGCTCGGCGTCCAGGTCGAAGACGCCGGCCACGGTCGCGCCGGAGACCGCGTGGGTGAGGAGACGGGCGTGGTCGGCGCCCATGATGCCGGTGCCGATGATGCCGATGCGTCGCACGGTGGTGCTCTTTTCTGATGGTTCTGATCTTGCTGTCATGGCTGATCCTGCAGGAAGGCGCGGCTGGTCCGGACGTCACCCACCGGACCGGCGCCGTCGGCGGGCGGGCCGTCCATCGCGCAGTCCTGCTCCAGGACGTACCAGCCGGCGTAACCCGTCGCCTCCAGGCCGGCCACGATGCCCGCGATGTCGACGTCGCCCGCGCCGAGCGGGGTGTACAGGCCGGCCTTGACCGCGTTCATGTAGCTGCGGGCGCCGGACTGCACGGTCGCGGCGATCGCGGTGTCCACGTCCTTGAGGTGCACGTGGGTGATCCGGTCGGCGGCCAGCTCGATCAGCTCGGCCGGCTGCATGCCGCCGATCAGCAGGTGGCCGGTGTCCAGGCAGAGCGGCACGTCACTGCCGGCCAACAGGCGCAGCACCGCGTCCCGGTCCTCGATCGCGGTCCCGACGTGCGGGTGCAGGGCGGCGCGCAGGCCCCGCTCGGCGGCCATCGCCTGGAGCGTGGCCAGGGTGGCGAACAGCGTGGTCCACTCGTCCTCGGTCAGCCGGACCCTGTGGTCGTAGCTGCCGTCGGTGGACCGGGCGGCCAGCACGACCACCTCGGCGCCGGCCGCGGCCAGCACGCCGATCGCGGCCGCCGCCTCGGCCAGGTCGGCCGCGGTGGCGACGTGCATCGGCACCGGCAGGAAACCGCCGATCAGGGTCAGGCCGTGCCGGTCCAGGGTGGCCCGCACGTCGGCGGGCGTCGCACCCAGATAGCCGGTCGGGCCCAGTTCGGTCGCGCGCAGGCCGAGCCCGCTCATCTCGGACAACACCCGGTCGGCGGGCAGTTCGTACCCCCAGCCGGGCGCCTCGCAGACACCCCAGGAGATCGGGGCCCCGCCGACGCGATCCGCCGGAACACTCATCGGATATGCCTCCTACAGGTAGTCGCGCTGTGCGCGCTTGCCGACGGTGTACTGCTCGTGTGCGGTGCGGACGCTCGCCAGCGTCGAGGTCTCCGCGACGGCCACGTCCCACCACGACTCACTCGACGGGGCGTCGACCAGCGGATCGGCGTCGACGTGCACCACGGTGACGCCGTCGATCCCGCGGGCCTCGGCCAGCGCGCCCCGCAACTCCTCGACGGTGCTCGCCGTCAGGACCGTCGCGCCGAGGCTGGCGGCGTTCGCGGCCAGGTCGACCGGGAGCGTGCCGCCACCCAGGCGGCCGTCCTCGTCCCGGAACCGGTAGGAGGTGCCGAACCGCTGGGCGCCCACCGACTCGGAGAGCCGGCCGATCGACGCGTACCCGTGGTTCTGCACCAGGACGACGATCAGCTTGACGCTCTCCTGGACCGCGGTGACCAGCTCCTGCGCCATCATCAGGTAGGAGCCGTCGCCGACCATCACGAAGACCTCGCGGTCCGGGGCGGCCAGCTTGACGCCGAGACCACCGGCGATCTCGTAACCCATGCAGGAGAAGCCGTACTCGACGTGGTAGCCCTTGGGATCCCTCGTCCGCCAGAGTTTGTGCAGGTCGCCCGGCATCGAGCCGGCCGCGCAGACGACGACGTCCCGGTCCTGCGCGGCGTCGTTGACCGCGCCGATGATCTCCGTCTGGGCGGGGAGCGGAGTGTTACCGAGGTGGTAGGCCCTCTCAACCGTCTGATCCCACTTTTTCGCGAGTAGCGATGCTTTTTCGCGATATTGGTTGCTGGTTTGGAAATCTTGCAGTGCTTCGGACAAAGCGGCCAATGTCGCCTTTGCGTCGGCGACCACCGCCACCCCGGAGTGCTTCGCGGCGTCGAACGCCGCGATGTTCACGTTGACGAAGCGCACCTCGGCGTCCTGGAACGCACTGCGCGACGCCGTGGTGAAGTCGCTCCACCGCGTGCCGATGCCGATCACGACATCCGCCTCGCGGGCGATCTCGTTCGCGGCGACGGTCCCGGTCGCGCCGACCGCACCCAGGCTCAGCGGGTGGTCGTAGCGCAGCGAACCCTTGCCGGCCTGCGTCTCCGCCACCGGGATGCCGGTCGCCTCGGCGAACAGCCGCAACGCCTCGGTGGCCTCCGAGTAGATCACTCCCCCGCCGGCCACGATCAGCGGGCGCTCGGCGGTCCGGATCAGCGCGACCGCCCGGGCCAGCGCGCCGGGCTCCGGCAGCGGACGCGGCACGTGCCACACCCGCGGGCGGAACAGCTCGTCCGGCCACTCGTACGCCTCGGCCTGCACGTCCTGCGGCAGAGCAAGGGTGACAGCGCCGGTCTCCACCGGGTCGGTCAGCACCCGGCAGGCGCCGAGCAACGCCGACGGCAGCTGCTCCGGACGCCACACCCGGTCGAAGAACCGGGACACCGGGCGGAACGTGTCGTTGACGCTGACGTCGAACCCGCGCGGATCCTCCAGCTCCTGCAGCACCGGGCTGGCCGGGCGGGTGGCGAACACGTCGCCGGGCAGCAGCAGCACCGGCAGCCGGTTGACCGTGGCCAGGGCCGCACCGGTGACCATGTTGGTCGCGCCCGGCCCGATCGAACTCGTGCAGGCCAGCGTGGACATCCGGTTGCGCATCCGGGCGAACCCGGCGGCCGCGTGCACCATGCCCTGCTCGTTGCGGGCCTGCCGGTACGGCGCCGCGCCCGGTTCGGTCAGCTCCGCCTCCAGCAGCGCCTGACCGATTCCGGCCACATTGCCGTGCCCGAAGATGCCGAACCAGCCCTCGATCAGCCGGTGCTCGACACCGTCGCGTTCGGTGCGCTGCGCCGCCAGGAACCTCACGGCGGCCTGCCCCACGGTCAGCTTCATCGCGCTTCCTTTCGGTACGGCAGGCGCGGGTCGATCTCCTGGTCCGCCCAGGTGTCGCGGATCCAGGCGTACTCGGGGTCGTCCTGGATCAGCCAGAGGCGTTCGCCCGGCCCCGCCATGACGTTGAGGTAGTAGAGGTCGAAGCCGGGTGCGGCCATCGACGGGCCGTGCCAGCCGTGCGGGATCAGCACCACGTCGCCGGTCCGCACCTCTTCGAGCACGTCGACCGGCCGGTCCTCGGTGCCGTAGACCCGCTGGTACCCGGGGCCGCCCTCGTAGTAGTAGATCTCCTCCAGCTCGGACTCGTGCGGTCCGGCGTCGTCGTGCTTGTGCGGCGGGTAGGACGACCAGTTGCCGCCGGGGGTCAGCACCTCGCAGGCGATGATCCGGTCGGCGTCGAGCACGTCGGGAGTGCCGAAGTTGTTGACCTGGCGGGAGCAGTTGCCGGCGCCGCGGAGTTCGACCCGTACCTGATCGACGGTCACGTGTTTGACGCTGTGCCGTTTCGTGGCGCGTGCCGTGGCCAGCGCGAACCGTCCGCCGCGGTGCGAGGTGAGCGACAAGTCCGCTTTTATCGGGATATAGGCCACGTCGGTCGGGCCGTCGAAGACACTCGCCCGCCCTTGGAGCTCGATCTCCTGACCGTCAGCGGTCACGGTCACGGCGCCGGACAACGGCACCACGATCACCTCGTCGTCCCCGGTGGACGTCGCGTAGGACTCCCCCGCGGCCAACTCGACCACCCGCAGTCCGCTGTAGCCCCACTTCGCCGACTCCGGGGTCACGTCCAGCCTGATCACGCCGCCACCTTCCGTACCAGATCGACCGCGGTGTCCACGGCCGACGCCACGTCACCGTCCGGCGGGTAGAGCAGCGCCCGCCCCACCATCAGCCCCCGCACCCCCGGCACGGCCAGGGCCTTCTCCCAGGACGCGTACGTCTGGCCGGCGTTGCCCGACGGGTCGCCGCCGAGCAGCAGCGCCGGCATCGTGGTGGCCGCCATGACCGCGGCCATGTCCTCCACCACCGGCAACTTCAGCCAGGTGTACGCGCTGGTCCCGCCCAATCCGGCCGCGATCGCCACCGACCGGGCGACGGCCGCCGTGCTCAGGTCGTTGACGACCCTGCCGTCCGCGCCGCGGGTGGACAGGAACGGCTCCACCATCGCGACCAGTTCGCGGGCGGCCAGGTCGTCCACCGCCCGGGCGCTGGCCTCCAGGGTCCGTACGCTGCCCGCGTCGTCCGGGTCGATGCGGGTCAGCATCTTGCCGCCGTCGAAGCCCATCCGTTCGATCGCCGCCGCGTCGTAGCCGGTGAACCGGTCGTCCAGCTCGAACACCGAGTTCTGCAGGCCACCCCGGTTCATCGACCCGAAGACGACCTTGCCGTCCAGCTCGCCGAGCAGCAGCAGGTCCTCGAGCACGTCGGCGGTGCCGAGCACGCCGTCCACGCCGGGACGGCGCAACGCGGTCCGCAGCCGGCGGAGCAGCTCGTAGCGGTCGGCCATGGCGGTGGCGTCACCGCGTACCCCCAGAGCACCTCGCGCCGGATGATCCGCGGCGACCACCATCAGACGCTCGCCGGCGCCGGCCAGCAGCGGCCGCCGGACCCGGCGGGCGGCCGCCTCGGCCACCGCCCGCGGCCGGGTCGCGCGCAGGCTGCGCAGCTCCTCGAAGTCCTCGTGATCAGACACGACCGGCCTCCAGCACTGCCTCGACCTCGGCCGTCGTCGGCATCGCGGTCGAACACTCCAGGCGCCCGGCGACGATCGCGCCGGCCGCGTTGGCGAACCGGATCATGCGTTCCAGCGGCCAGCCCTCGAGCAGGCCGTGGCAGAGCGCGCCGCCGAACCCGTCACCCGCGCCCAGGCCGTTGACCACGTCCACCGGCGCCGGGGCGACCCGGATCCGCTCGTCCTTGGTGGCGGCCATGACGCCCTCCGGCCCGAGTTTGACGATCGCCAGTTCGACACCGGCGGCGAGCAGCGCGTCGGCCGCCCGGTCCGGATCGGTCTCGCCGACCGCCACCTCACACTCGGTGAGGTTGCCGACCGCTACTGTGACGTTCGGGAGCGCTGCTCGGACCTGTGCCCGGGCCTGCTCGGCGGAGTCCCAGAACATCGGCCGGTAGTCCAGATCAAGAACGGTCAGCGGCCGCCGTTCGCGAGCGGCCCAGGCGACGTGGTGCGCGGAGCGGCTCGGATCCTTCGACAGCCCGGTCACCGTGCACCAGAAGATGCCGGCGCCCCTGATCGCGTCGAGGTCGAGCTCGTCGCCCTCGATCATCAGGTCCGGGGCGATCGGCAGCCGGTAGAAGTAGAGCGGAAAGTCGTCCGGCGGGAAGATCTCGCAGAACGTGACCGGGGTCGGCAGTCCGGGGACGGTGCCGACGAACCGGTCGTCCACGCCGAGGTCGGTGAGCTCGCGGCGCACGTACTTGCCGAACGGGTCCGCGCCCACCCGGGTGATCACCGCGCTGTGCCGTCCGTGCCGGGCTGCGGCGACCGCGACGTTGGTCGCGCTGCCACCCAGGAACTTGCCGAACGACGTCACGTCCTCCAGACCGATTCCGGTCTGAAGTGGGTAGATGTCGACGCCGACACGACCCATCGTGACAACTTCGAAGTCCCGCATCCCACCTCCAGCAAACGTTACAGCCACGTTTACGCACGGTTTCCGCGTTGCGTGTGAGCAGCCTGCGACGCAGAGCCACGAAGGTCAAGAGTTTGTCTTGACATTGTTCTGAACGCACTGACAAACTTCCGCGATTGTCAATGCGGAGCGAGGTGCCGACGATGCCCATGCCGCCCGTCGAGATCGACCGGACCAGTCCGGTCCCCATCTACTTTCAGCTGCTCAGACACCTTGAAGAAGCGATCGACCGGGGCGAGCTGGTGCCCGGCGAACGCCTGCCCACCGAGATCGAACTGGCCGCGGCGCTGACCATCAGCCGCCCGACGATCCGGCGCGCCATCGAAGAACTCGTCGCCAAAGGCCTGCTCACCCGCAAGCGCGGCGTCGGCACCCGGGTCACCGACGTGCAGGTGCGCCGGCGTGTCGCCCTGACCAGCCTCTTCGACGACCTGACCGCTTCCGGTCGCAGCCCCGAGACCCGGATCCTACGGTTCGACCGGGACTGCGTGGACCGGCACGCAGCCCGGATGCTGGGTCTCGCACCGACCGAGAAACTGGTCCACTGCGAACGGGTCCGCCTGGCCGACGGCGTCCCCCTCGCCCTGCTGCGCAACTGGCTGCCACCACGTTTCGCCGACCTGAACCCGGACCTGCTGGTGACGCAGAGTCTCTACCGCCTGATGGGCGAGTGGAACGGCCGACCCTCGGTCGCCAAACAGCGGATCACCGCGAAGGCGGCCAGCCCGACCCAGGCCCGGCTGCTCGAAATCGGCCACCACACGCCGCTGATCAGCATGCAGCGCACCGCTTTCGACCCGACCGGCGCCACCGTCGAGTTCTCCGACAACCTGTACCGCGCCGACCACTACGCCATCGAGGTGACCGTCTTCAACCGGTGAGCGTCTACGGTCTCGCGACGCTCTCCCGCCCCCTCCGCTGCGAACCCCGCTCTCCGGCACCGCGGCGTCTGCGAGTGCGGTACAGGGAACTGCTGCAGACCAACGGCACCAGCCGCACGGTGCTTCGGGCGTACACAATGGTGGGGTGAGGGTTCGTTATCTTCTGCACAACGCCTATGGCGTCGGCGGGACCGTCCGGACCGTTTTCCATCAGGCGAACGCGTTGTGCGGGGCGCACGACGTGGAGATCGCCAGTGTGCACCGGAGCGCTGACGCCCCGGTGTTTCCGCTTGATCCGCGGGTGCGGCTGGTGACGTTGTCCGAGCGTGCGCGACGGTCGGGGCTGCGGAATCCGTTGCCGCACGGGCGCGATTTCCGGTACCGCGGCTGGGATCCGGCCGTTGATCTGCGGGTGGTGCGGTACATCCGGGCGCAGCGGGACGCCATCGTGATCACCACCCGGCCCGCGTTGAACATCCTGTCCGCCTGGTTCGGTCCCCGTCGGCTGATCCGGATCGGCCAGGACCACATGAATCTCGGCACCTACCGGCGGCGGTTGCGCCGGGAGATCCTGCGGGCCTACCCGCGGCTGGACGCGGTGACCGTGCTGACCGACGCTGATCTGGCCGCCTACCGCGAGGCGCTGGGCGGCAGAACCAGGCTGGTCCGGATTCCGAACGGCATCCCGGCGCGGACCAGCACACCTCAGCGGCACGACACCAAGGTCGTCGTCGCGGCCGGGCGGCTGGTCCGGCAGAAGGGCTTCGACCTGCTGATCAAGGCCTTCGCCCGGGTGCACGAGCGACACCCGGACTGGGAGCTGCACATCTTCGGCTACGGCCGCAAGCGGCAACGGCTCACTACGATGATCGCCGAGCGGGGCCTCGAGGACGTGATCCGGCTGCGCGGCGTCTCCCGGGACCTGGACGCCGAGTTCGCGACGGCGGCCCTCTTCGTGCTCAGCTCCCGCCACGAGGGCCTGCCGATGGTGCTGCTCGAGGCGATGAGCAGCGGCCTGCCGGTGGTCTCCTTCGACTGCCCGACCGGTCCGGCCGAGATCGTCGAGCACGGCACCAACGGTCTGCTGGTGCCGGCCGAGGACGTCGACGGGCTCGCCGCCGCCCTGAGCCAGATGATCGAGAACGGTCAGGACCGGGAGCGGATGGGGCGGGCTGCCCGGGTGACCGGGACCCGGTACGAGATGCCGGTCATCGCCGAGCAGTGGGAGCGGTTGTTCAGAGAAGTGCGGCGACGTCCGCCCGCACCGACGCCAGCGTCGGGTGGAAGGCGTCCCCGGGGCACTCGGTAGAGCCCGCGCCGATCGTCGCCCAGTCCCGGTGGCCCTGGATCGCGTCGACGGTACCGCCCTTGAGGTTGACCGGGTTGAGGTAGTTCACCTTGCCCGCCGGGTCGATCCCGGTCTTTCCGGCGAGGTATGCCAGCACCTTGACCAGGGATTCGCGCGCGGCGGCCGTCGGCTGGGTGTCGGTGAAGCGGCCGAGCAGCACGATGCCGATGTTGCCGGCGTTGAACTGGCCGACGTGGGCGCCGTTCGCCACGGCGACGCCGTCCGGGCCGAAGGCCGGCAGGCTGTCGTCGCCGGAGACGCGTCCCTCGTAGACCGCGCCCGCCTCGTCGATGAGCAGCTGGTACCCGACGTCGCCGTAGCCGTCGAGCACGCAGTCGTCGTAGTAGATCGCCCGGACGGTGGCGAGCGGGTCCGGGTCGTCGTTGTGCTCGTAGACGCCGGTGTGGTGCACGGTGAAAGCCTGCGGCGGGTAGTAGTCCACCGGCCACAGTTCGGTCGCACCGTCCGCGCTGAACCGCAGCGACTCGTCGGCGCCCCACGCGGCCCGGGAGAGGTACGCCGGAAGCTCACAGTCGCCGATCCGGTCGGCGCCGACGGCCTGTATCGCACCGGCCGGGCCGTCGACCGTGTTCAGCTCGGTGACGGTCGCCGCGCTGCCGTCGGCGGTCTGCACCTCGTACCCGGTGACGTCGCGGGCCAGGATCAGGGAACGCCGGCCGGTGGGGGCGGGTTTGTCGTCGCGTCCGCCGGCGCAGGTGGTCAGGTCGACCCAGTCGCCCCAGCCGGCGCTGGTGCGCAGCCGGACCGCGGCCGCTGCCGGGGCGGCGACCGACAGGTGGGTGAGGGTGAAGTCCGCGACGTCGGTGCGGGTCCGGCTGGCGATCCGCGGGCGCCGGTGGGCGAGGGTGGCCGGGATCCGGGGTGCGGTCTCCCCGGCGAAGGCCGTGGCTCCGGCCGCCGCGGCCAGGCCGAGTGCGCCGAGTCCGGTGGCACCTGCGAGAAGTTTCCGACGTGACAGCATCCGTTTTTGCCTTCCGTGGCGGATATATCACCATGGAAGCTAGATCATCTCGTCGATGAATGACAAGATCGCGGTCCCGCCGCCACGGGACCGCGATCAAGCGATTACTCAGAGGTTGAGCGACCAGCTGTTGATGTAGCCGACGTCAGCCGAAGCGGCGTCCTGCACCCGCAGCTTCCAGGTGCCGTTCGCCGTCTCGGAGGACAGGTTCGCGGTGTAGGTGGTGTCGATGTTGTCCGCGCTGCCACCGGTCCGGCTCTGCAGCACGTACGCGCTGCCGTCCGGCGCCACCAGCGAGACGATCAGGTCACCGATGTAGGTGTGGACGATGTGCACCTCGACCTTGGCCGTCGCCGACGGGGTCGCGTCGCAACCGCTGATCACGATGCTCGACTCGACCGTGGCGTTGTCCGAGATCGTCACGTCGGTGCTGTTGCTGCCCGAGCAACCCGGCAGCCCGTTGATCGTGAGCGCCACGTTGACCTGGCGGATCGTGGCCGGCGACGTGCCGATCACGGTCACCGTGCTCTCCCCGCTGCCGGCCGACGCGGCGGCGGTCAGCGTCAGGGTGGTGGACTCACCGGCGGTCACCGACGCGTCGGCGAACGCGGCGGTCACCCCGGCCGGCAGGGTGCCGGTGGTCAGGACGATGGTCTGCGCCTCACCGTCGACGCTGGTGGTGGTGACGTCGAGGGTCGCCGAGGTGCCGGGGTCCAGGGTCACCGTGGTCGGGGCGACGGCCACCCGGAAGTCGTTGGCCACCGGGCACTCGAGGTCGCTGCCGGCCACGTTGACCGCGGTCCACGCGGCCTGGACCGCCTTGTACTCGGTCGAGCACAGACCGAACAGGTCGTCGGCGGCCTGCAGGGTGTAGGCGCGGGAGGTGTTGGCCGGGGCGGCCGTGTTCACGTACTTGGTGGTCGACGTGAAGTAGGCGTCCAGCGCGTGGAACCAGATCTTCTCGGCCTTCTCCAGTCCGATGCCGACGACGCCCGGGGCGGTGCCGCAGACCGGCGAGGTGCCGTACGCGGTGGCGCCGGTGCCCTCGGCGAGGTTGAAGAAGAAGTGGTTGCCCGGACCGGACGAGTAGTGCACGTCCACGCTGTTCGTGCTGGTCGACCAGCAGCCGTGCGAGGCACCGTCGAGCGTCGGGTTGTACATGTAGCGCAGCGGCGCGCCCGTACCCCGGATGTCGATCTTCTCGCCGATATCGTAGTCGCCCGGGTCGCTGGTGGTGTTCGCGTAGAACTCGACAGCGGTGCCGAAGATGTCACTCGTCGACTCGTTGAGCCCACCGGACTCGCCCGAGTAGACCAGGCCGGCCGTGTGCTCGGTGACGCCGTGCGACATCTCGTGACCGGCCACGTCCAGCGCGACCAGCGGCTTCGCGTTGCCCGCGCCGTCACCGTAGGTCATCTGGGCGCCGTCCCAGAACGCGTTCACGTACGCGTTGCCGTAGTGCACCCGCGACGGCACGCCCCGGCCGTCGTCGAAGATGCCGTTGCGGCCGTGCACGTTCTTGAAGTAGTCGAACGTGGTCGCCGCGCCGAAGTGGGCGTCGATGGCGGCCGACTGCCGGCTCGCGGTGGTGCCGGTGCCCCAGACGTTGTCCGCGTCGGTGAACGTGGTGCACGTGCTGGTGCCGTTGTTCATGTCGCAGGTGCTGCCGTTGCCGCGCTCCGGGTCGATCAGGCTGTAGGTCGAGCCGCTCAGCGTGGTGTCCACGCCGACCGTGCCGGAGTAGATGCTGGCGCCGGTGCCGGCCACGTTCTCGATCTCGTCGTACTGTCCGATCAGCTTGCCGGACGTCGCATCGGTGATGACGTGCAGGTGGGAGGGGGTCTGCCCGTCGGGTGCCCAGCCGTGCAGCACGGTCTCCCAGGCGAGCCGGCCGAGGCCGGTGCTGGCGTCGACGAACAGCTCAGGCTGGTCGGTTCCGGTCAGCTTGCCCTCGAAGCGCGCCTTGGCGGTCTTCAGCGCGGTCGCCTCGGCGACCTTCGCCTTGGTGCTCAGCGTCAGCGGCTTGGTCAGGCCCAGCGACGTCCCGGCGAGGCTGCCGTCGGCGTTGGTGTGCACGACGAAGTCGCCGCCGTAGACCCGCAGGCCCTCGTACTCGCGGGCGTAGCGGACGTGCGCGTCACCGTCGGAATCGATGGTGGCTCGATAGGCGGTGTAGGATTCGTCGCCCACGGCGCCGATAGCCGCCGGACGCGCTTCGATCAGGGCGTCGGCCCGGCTGATCGCCTGCGCCTCGGTGGGCGGGGTGGGCGCCGGCGGGGCTGCCGAGCTGCTCGCGGCGGTGGCCACGAGGGTGCTGCCGACCAGCGCGGTGACGCCGGCCAGCGCGAGGGATTTCTTCACGCGGTTCCTCCCGAACCATGAGATACACACATGGCAATGTGTCGATTCATTATGGTCGGGAAGTAGTGACAACCTTATATATCGTCAGGGTCATATCAAAGGTGGAAGGCTCAACTTTTAGCGATCAGATTCGGTCAGGCTCGGGCGTTTCTCGCACTCTCCTTCGGGGGTACGACCTACCACTCCCCCACCACCACACCTCCCCGTAACCGACTGCGACCTGGGCACATCCCGGCCTTGCCGCCGCCGGCGCCGGGCCGACCCGCCGCCGGATCTCAGAGACACATCCGGAACCGCCGCCGCCCCGCTCCCGCATCCCGGGGCACCCTCGAGTGGCCCGCATCACTCGAGCACTCCCGCTGTCCCACATAGCGGGAGTGGAGCAGATCGGCCGGCGCTGACCCGCCTCGTGATTCGCGACCCGGACCAGGGACATCACCCGCCCTTGACGCGCGGGAATGTTACCGGGAACATCGATAACCTTCAGTTGGTAACGTGTCGGCCGCATCCCCGAAACCGGCGGGCGGCACGGTCCCCGCCCTCCTGGGAGTGACAGTGACGAAACGCCGTACCCTCATCAAAGCCGTCGGTGTGGGCACCGCCGGCGCCCTGGTCGCCGCCGATCCGGCCGCCGCCGCCTCGGTCACCTGGACCGACGACGGGTCCAACTATGTGGTGACGACCGGCGCCAACCTGGTCTTCAAGGTCAGCAAGGCCAACGGTGACCTGGTCTCCTTCGTCTATCGCGGCGTCGAATACCAGGGCTACGGCAAGAACTCGCACGTCGAGAGCGGCCTCGGCGCGTCCACCGTGACGATCTCCGGCAGCACGGCGACGGTGACGATCAAAGTGGTGTACGGGACGCTCGTGCACTACTACGTGGCGCGGGCCGGCGAGAACAACATCTACATGTGGACGTACAAGGACGCCAACTCGACGACCATGCAGCGCTACATCGTGCGGCTGAAGCCCGGGGCGCTCAGTTTCAGCGGCGGCGACGCCTGGGACTCGGCGACGGCGACGACGATCGAGTCGGGGGACGTCTTCCGGGCCACCGACGGCACCACCCGGTCCAAGCACTACTCGGGCAAGCGGGTGATGGACTTCGACTACGTCGGGGCGACGACAGCGTCCGGCACGGTCGGCATCTGGATGGTGCGCAGCAACCACGAGAAGGCGTCCGGCGGGCCGTTCTACCGGTCGCTGCTGCGCTCCGGCAGCACCGCATCACCGGACCTCTACGAGATCGTCTGGTACAACATGGCGCAGACCGAGGAACAGCGGTACGGGCTGCACGGCCCGTACGTGCTCGCCTTCACCGACGGCGGCGCCCCGGCCTCGTCGCTCTACGCCCGCAACATCGACACGTCGTGGGCGGACGGGCTCGGCATTCAGAATCATGTGAGCGCCTCCGGTCGCGGCCGGGTCGCCGGTGTCGGCCTCAACGGGCGGGACACGGCTTACACGTACACCGTCGGTTTCGCCAACAGCGCGGCGCAGTACTGGGCGGTGGCGACTGCGAGCACCGGCTATTTCAGCTGCCCCGGCATGCTGCCCGGAAGCTACACGCTCACCGTTTACAAGGATGAGCTGCCGGTCTACACCGGGTCGGTCACGGTGACCGCGGGCGGCACGACCACGGTGAACACCATCACGATCAGCAGTGATCCGAGTGCGACCGCCGCGATCTGGCGGATCGGTGACTGGACCGGTTCGCCGAAGGGTTTCAAGAACGCGGACCTGATGACGTACGCCCACCCGTCCGACAACCGGGCCGCGTCCTGGACCGGCAACTTCATCGTCGGCACCACCGCCGTCAGCGGGTTCCCCTGCTACCAGTGGGTGGGCGTCAACAACGGCCTGATCGTCTACTTCAAGCTGACCGCGGCGCAGGCGGCCGCCGCGCACACCCTGCGGATCGGGCTGTCGGCGAGTTTCGCGGGCGGCCGCCATCAGATCACGGTGAACAGCTGGACGTCGTCGATCCCGTCCGCGCCGAGCAGTTCCGGCACCCGCAGCCTGACCGTCGGCGCATACCGTTCCTACACGGCGTTCCTCACCTACACGGTCCCGGCGAGCGCTTTCCTCACCGACACCAGCCAGTGGAACATCCTCAAACTGAACGTGGTCAGCGGCTCGTCCGGCGACGGTTATCTGAGCCCCGGCCTGGCCTTCGACTGCATCGACCTCATCTGAGAGCCCTTCCCCTGCCGCTGTAGCCCGGGACCCACCGCCCCCGGGCTACGGCGTGAGGACGATCTTGCCGCGGAGGTGACCGGTCTCGCTCAGCCGGTGCGCGTCCGCCGCCTCCGACAGCGGGAACACCGCCGCCACCGGCACCGTCACCCTGCCCTGCTCGAACAGTTCGACCGAAGCCTTGAACTCGGCCACCGCCTGCGGTCCCGCGCCCGGTCCGCCGGTCCGCGACCGCAGCACCTCGGGTTCCGCAGCGCTCAGGTCCGCGATCGTCACGACCCGCTCCGGGCCGCCCGCCAGTTTCACCAACTCCGGCAGCGAACCCGATCCGGCGCAGTCGAGGACCGCGTCCACCTTCGGGACCAGCGCGGACACCCGGTCGGCGAGGCCCGGCCCGTAGGCGACCGGGATCGCCCCGAGGCCGGTGAGGAACTCGTGGTTCGCCGGGCCCGCGGTACCGACGACCGTCGCACCGGCGGCCACCGCGAACTGGACGGCCATGCTGCCGACACCGCCCGCCGCGCCGTCGATCAGCAGAACGTCGCCGGCGCGTACCCCGAGAAGGGCGAGGGTCCGCACCGAGGTCTCGGTGTTGCCCGCCGCGCCGCCGGCCTGTTCCCAGGTGAGCGTGGACGGTTTGGGCGCCCAGAGCGCGAGGACCACGTGGTCGGCGTTGGCGCCGCCCATCGCGGCCAGGTCGGCCATCCCGAACACCTCGTCACCGACCGCCACCCCGGTGACGCCCTCACCGACCTCGTCGACGACACCGGCCGCGTCGATGCCCGGAGTGTGGGGCAGCGGCAGCGGGATCATCTGCTGGAACGCGCCGGAGCGGACCTTCCAGTCGGCGGGGGTGACGCCGGAGGCGCGGACGGCGATCCGGATCCGGCCCGGTCCGGCGTGCGGCTCCGGCACCTCGGCGACGTGCAGGACGTCGGCGGACCCGTACTCGGAAAACTGCAGTGCTCTCATGACCCGGAACGCTATCCGGAACACCCCGTCCGGTTAGCTAAAGTGAGAGCGTGCCTGATCGACTGTCTCAGAAAACGCTCCGCTCGGACGCCCGCGACAACCGCGACCGCATCCTCGACGCGGCCCGCCACGCCTTGGCCCACGACGGGCTGGACGTGCCGATGCGGGAGATCGCCCGGCGGGCCGGAGTCGGCCCGGCCACGCTGTACCGGCGGTTCCCGACGAAGGAGTCACTGTTCATCGAGGCCTTCGCCGACCAGCTCAACCTGTGCACGGTCATCCTGGACGAGGCACTCGCCGAACCCGACCCGTGGACCGGATTCCGCACCCTGGTGGAGCGTATCTGCGAACTGCACGCCCGGGACCGGGGATTCACTGCCGCCTTCCTCTCCGCGTACCCCCAAGCCCTGGATCTGACCGTGACCCGCACGCAGGCCGTGCGCGCCATCGCCGACCTCACCACCCGGGCCAAACACGCCGGTGAACTACGCGACGACTTCCAACTCGACGACTTCCTGCTGATCCTGCGCGCCAACAGCGGCCTGCGCGCCGCCACCGAGGAGGCGTCGGTCGCCGCATCCCGCCGGTTCGCCTCCCTGATCCTCGAAGCGTTCCACAACCCGGCCCGGATAGGCTCCGGCACGTGAAGGTCCACCACCTGAACTGCGGCAGCATGCGGCCACCGGCGACACCCGGCGGCCTGATCTGCCACGTGCTGCTGATCGAACACCCCGACGGGCTGATGCTCGTCGACACCGGTTTCGGCCTCGCCGACATCGCCACGCCGTCCCGGATCGGCCGGGCCCGTCCCCTGATCCGGCCGGACCTGCGCGCCGAGGAAACCGCGATCCACCAGGTGCGGAAGCTCGGTCACGCTCCTTCGGAGGTACGCGACATCGTGCTCACCCACGGCGACAGCGACCACACCGGCGGCCTGGCCGACTTCCCCGCCGCGGACGTGCACCTGAGCGCCGCCGAGTCCGAAGCCATCCGCCATCCGCGGACCTTCGGCGAACGCGGCCGGTACGTCCCGGCGCAACGATCGCACGGCCCCCGCCTCGTCGAACACCACCCGGAACGCGGCGACACCTGGCACGGTTTCGCGGCGGCCACCGAGATCCGACCCGGCGTCCTGCTGATCCACCTGCCCGGCCACACCCGCGGTCACGCGGCGGTCGCCGTCGACACCGGGAGCGGCTGGATCCTGCACGCCGGTGACGCGTTCTACCACCGCGGCCAGGTGGGTGGTGACGGCCGGGTGCCGCGCAGCCTCCTCACCATGGAGACCCTGGTGGCGTACGACCGGAGCGCCGTCACCGGAAACCACGCAAGGCTGGCCGCCCTGTGGTCGGCGAACAGGCCGGACCTGACACTCGTCAACGCGCACGACCCGGAGCTGCTGCGCCGGGCTCAGGAACGGATCCACTGATGAGGCTGGTCGTCCTCGGCGCCACCGGCCGCACCGGCCTGCTGCTGGTCAGGCGGGCGCTCGACGAGGGCCACACCGTGACGGCATACGGTCGCCGGCGCGGTGACCTGCCCGAACACCCGGCCCTGACGGTGGTCGTGGGTTCCCTCGCCGACCAGGCCGCCCTGGCATCGGCGTTCGCCGGAGCGGACGCGGTGGTCAGCTGCCTGGGACCGGCCCTGCCGTTCGCCCGGAGCACACTGATGAGCGACACGCTGCCGGTGGTCGCCGACGCGATGTGCACCGCCGGTGTACGCCGGATCGTCGTACTGTCGGCACTGGGCGTCGGCGACTCGATCCGCCGGCTGAGTCCGGTGATGCGGTTCGCGTACTCGACGGTGACCCGCCCGGTGTTCGCCGACAAACGGCACGCCGAAGCGCACCTCCGCCAGTCGGACCTGGACTGGACCCTGGTCTACCCCGGTGTCCTGACCGGCGACCTACCCGCCGGTTTCCCGGTCGGCCCACTGCTCGGTCTGCTCACCGGCGGACGGTCGCGCGGCCCGGCCACGATCCGCGACCTGTCCACGGTCGACCGGATCCCCGGCGTCCCGCTGGTGACACGGACCGAGGTGGCCCGCGCCCTGCTCCTGACCGTCACCGACACGACCTGGTCACGCCGTACCGCCGCCGTCCTCTGACCGGTCGATACTGTCCTGCGGTCCCGGTGACGCCCGCGGCCGTTCGCTGACCCCGGGCCGCTGCCCTCCGACCTCGGTGACGCACGCGGCCGTTCGCTGATCCCGGGCCGCTGCCCTCCGACCTCGTGACCAGCCTGCCCGGCCCACGACTCGGCGTCCGCGGCCACGTAGGGAGCCTCGATCGCAGGTAGGCCGCCACCTCCGCCTGAGGCGTCGCCCCGGGTACGAAAAAGTCGCATATATCTGGCATTCCTAGCGGTACGAGTGGCCATCCCAGTACCCGACCAAGCGCAACACCATCGCACGCCAACAGCGCCAGCTCCCCGGCGCTCTGCCCATTGATGCCCCCGGCACTCCGGCACGGCGGCACGCCCGCGCACCCTCACCGACGGCACGGCGCCACAGCGGGCATCGCGGGGAAAGTCGGCATCGCCGATATAGCGGGCATAGCGAATACAGTCGGCATCGCTGACACAGCGGACATCGCGGACACAACGAACGGGCGGCTACGGCTCAGCATTCGCCGCAACAGCCGCTGTCGTGGCCAGCCCGAGCTCGCGTAGCAGGTAGGCACCCCAGCCGTCGTCCACGGCTCCCTCACGGCATCAAACCGACCGTGACTGACGGCTCGGAACCGTCAGCCGTCGGCCACGGTCGTTTTCGGCGCGCCGACGAACCCTGACCGACGGCCGAACCGGACGAGCCGTCGCCCACGGTCGTTTTCGAACACGCCAACGACCCTGACCGACGGCCGAACCGGACGAGCCGTCATCCACGGCCGCCCGGGAGACGAAACACAACCACCGACAACGGCTCGGACCCATCAGCCGTCGTCCACGGTCGCCGTCAGCTTGTCGGCGGACCATGGCCTACGGCCGAGTTGGCCGAGCCGCCGTGCGTGGCTGTCCAGGAGACACGACACGACCATCAGCGACGGCCGGAGCTGACGGCGGACGGAACCGGCGATCAGACACGGGAAAGCGGCCAGGCGGCCAAACGGTCAAACGGTCAAACGGCCAAGCAGGCAGGCAGTCAGGCAGAGGCTCGGAATGCTAGGGAGAGCGGCAGGACCACGCCGGACGGGAGGTCTCCGTCGAGGGTGCGGAACAGTTGGCGGACCAGTTCGCCGGGGTACCGTGACCAGGGAATGCGCACGGTGGTCAGCTGCGGGACGGTCGTCACCGCTATCGGGGCGTCGTCGAAGCCGGCCACCGCCACGTCGCCGGGCACGGACCGGCCCGCCTCGCGCAACGCCTCCAAGGCGCCCGCCGCCATCATGTCGGAGGCGACGAACAGTGCGTCGAACGTGGGGTCGCGGTGCAGCAGCAGTTCGGTGGCTACTTTTCCTCCGGCGAAGGTGAAGTCCCCGACGGCCACCAGGGCGGGATCGAAGCCGTCGACGGCGTCACGGTAACCGGCCAGCCGCTGCACCCCACCCGACACATCGACCGAGCCGTCGACGGCGTCACGGTAACCGGCCAGCCGCTGCACCCCGCCGGGCAGGTCGAGCGGGCCGGTGACGGTGGCGATCCGGCGGCGGCCGCGTGACCGCAGATAGCTGACCATCTCGCGGGCGCCGGCACGGTCGTCCGTGGTCACGTAGGAGATGCTCTGCTCGTACCCGAGAGGGGTGCCGCAGGCGACGACCGGCAGATCGCGTCCGATCAGGTCTTGCACGACGGCCGACGCCGCCGGGGCGGAGAAGACGAGGGCCGGATCGCTGAGGACGCCGAAGACGGGGGCCTGACCGCTGAACGCGCCGGCAACGGAATCCGGACCGCTGAACGCGCCGGCAACAGGAGCCGGGACGCTGCCGACCGGGGTGACCATCAGGATGTCGCGGTCGGCGAGGGCCGTGGCGCAGCCGGCCATCAGGTCGTTGACGTTCGGGTCGGCGAGCAGCCGGTCACCGCCGACGCAGTGCAGGAACGCGACCGTGTCCGGCCGGGCGCCGGCGAGCCTGCGGGCGTGGTGGTGCGGGACGAAACCGGTCGCCGCGACGGCCTGTTCGACGGCGCGGCGGGTGGCCGGGCTCAGTGGTCCGGTGCGGTTCAGGAAGCGGGACACCGACGCGTACGAGACGCCGGCCGCCCTGGCAACATCACGGATCGTCACACGGCCGGCCATCGTCCGACCCTACCGAAAGCAGTCCACAAAGGCCGGACGATTATCGGTGGGGGTGGACAGGTACCGGCGAGAAGCCCGCCCGCGTGGTGACTTCAGGCGCGCTGGGCACCCGAAGTCACCACACCCGACGTGGACCGTGGTGACTACAGCCACGCTCAGCGCCCCAAATCACCACACGGGCGCGACCACGAAACGCGTCCAGTTTCGAGCTTGGCGGGCGTCACTTGCGCCGTTTGAGGGTACGTGCATAGTCCTGGCACCGTGCCTTGGCGATGACCGACCGGTCCCCGGAGCGGAGCACGATGCCCTCCGGGCCGCCGAGCCCGCTGTCGTCCAGGGCGACGAGCGTGGCCGGCAGGTGCTCGCCGAGGAACGTGTTCATCTCCGCGATCCCGGACGGCAGCGCCGAGCCGTCGATCCGGAACAGCCGGGGTACGAGGTCCAGGCCGGTGGCGGTCAGCTCGTCCTCGCCGAGGAACCGCTGGCCCTGGTCCTCGCGCCAGGCGGAGATCGTGGCGGGCGGCCAGTCCAGCTTGTCGGCGAAGTCGTCCTCGGTGAACTCCGCCACGTCGAAGAGTCGCCAGCCGGTGGCGCCGCGGGCCGAGTACTGCTTCGCCTGACCGCCGATCCGGCCGCCGTAGAGTTCCAGGTAGAGCACCCGGATCCGGCCGTCGGGCGCGGTCAGCGTGTCGGCGAACGGTCGCAGGTTCGCCACGATCCCGAGCGCCGGGTTGCCGATCAGGTCGCCGCGCGCGTACAGCAGCTCCTCCCGTGATCCGAGCAGGTAGGAGCCGTCCGGCAGCAGGATCACCCGTGAGTTGGTGCCGTCGACCTTCTCGGTCCCGTGCACGGTGCCGGTGAAGACCGTGACCTCGTCGGTCAGGCTGCCGTTGCGCGGGTCGAGCTGGTGGTACGTCGGGATCGACGGGTACTTGGTCAGCGAGTTCAGCGCGGCCAGGTTCACCGTGCGGATGTCGAAACCGGTCATCGGCGCCTCCTTGAATCACCAGGATGGTGGCAGGCCGGAACGGCGGGCGGCGAGCGGATTTCGGCTCGGGTGCACCCTGCGGGCGGTAGCGTGCGGCTGGTGATCACCGTGCCGGCGGGCAGCAACCTCATCCTTCGGTGCCAGAACGCGCAGGACCGGGTGCTCGTCACGCTCTCCGACGTGGCGGCCCCGTTCATCGCCGAGCTGCCGCCCATCCCGGTCCTCAGCCTGGACGGGCCCGGCGTCCGCCGGATCGGCATCGCCGAGCTGGTCACCACCGCAGGCGTCACCTGGGTGGAGGGTGAGCTGCACCGCGACCAGTTCCGGGTGATCGGTGACGCGCCGGCCGGTGTGGTGCAGCGTCGTGGGGCGCCGCGGCGGGCCGGGAAGCATCCGGCGGTCGGTACCGTGCAGATCCGCAGCACCGGCGGGCAGCGTCTGGTCGCGGTGTCGGGCCGGGTCGAGGACATCTCCACCGAGGGTCTGCTGCTGCGGGCGACCGCCGAGAAGTACAAGCCGTCGCTGCCGCCGGACATCGAGCGCACCATGCTGCACGTGACCATGCCGTGGGGCGAGTTGACCGCCGCGGTGACCGCTGTGGATCAGCGTGCTGATCTGCTGCGCGGCACCTTCGAGTGGGTCGACGACGTGGACCCGCTCGCCGAATTCTGCGCAAGCTGAAAGTTTTTGCCGGATTCGTTGATCCGCTGTGGGAACGCTCCCGTATTCGTGGTCGAACGAACCGGTGAGAGCTCGCGAAGGCGCAGGCACCTATGTACAAGAAGCGTTTCACGAACAGCCGCTCCGGCGGGCGTAAGTGGCTGGTCGGTGGCGGCGTCGCCGTCGTCGCGGTGACGTCGGTCGGTGTCGGCCTGGGCGTCGCGTCGGCGGCCGAGGGCGTGCCGACGGTCAACTGTCCGCAGGTCGTCATCAACGTCGACATTCCGGCGAAGGCCAAGGCCGAGGTCGACCAGAACCTGGCGCTGCTCGACACGCAGATCGCCGAGGCGAACAAGCGCCTGGTCGACACGCAGGGCCAGGGCGGCGCCAACTTCATCCAGAACGCGATCCTCGGACCGCTGGCGGGGAAGCGTGAGTCCGCCATCAACCGCATCGAGATCGCGATCGGCCGCCAGGGCGAAAAGCCTGATCTCAACGCCGCGGGTCTGTCCAAGTGCACGCTGAACGAGGCGGCCGAGGGCGACGACACCAACGCGGGTGAGGGCGAAAACGGCAACGACAACGGGGGCAACAACAACGGGAACAACGGCGGCGGCAACAACGGCAACAACCTGGGGATTCTCACGAACACGTGTGACACCAGCCAGCTGCCGCCGCACGACGGTTTCCAGAACGGCAACCGCTGCGTGTCGACCGAGTTCGGCGAGGTCGGCGCGGCGGCGAACAACCCCACGCTGCTGATCACCAAGGCGCCCACCCAGGTGCGCCGGAACCAGGCGTTCACCATCCAGGTGAGCACCCGGAACCTGATCCGTGACCGCTTCCTGGCGGCCGGTCAGGGTGGTTACTACGTGGAGAGCTCGGTCCTGCAGGGCGGCCTGGTCCGCGGTCACTTCCACACCGCGTGCCGGATCCTGGACAGCACCCGGCAGGCTCCCGCCCCGGACCCGGTGCCGGCGTTCTTCGTCGCCACCGAGGACAGCAAGGGCGGCGCTCAGGCGGACACCGTCAACATCCAGGTGCCGGGTCTGGCCCAGGCGGGCACCTTCCAGTGCTCCTCGTGGGCCGGTGACGGCTCGCACCGCATCCCGATGATGGAGCGGGCGAACCAGACCCCGGCTCTGGACTCGGTGCGGGTCCGGGTGCGCTGACGTAAGACCTCCCGAACGGCGTGGACGCGGCGGCGTCCACGCCGTTCGTGTTTCCGCCGACCGTCACCGAGAACCGCGGAAGATCACGATCGTCAAGGAACTGTCATGTTTTCGCGGACGGACCGTCGCACCCGGACGGCAGAGTTCACCTCGAGCTGATTCACCCCCCACAGCGCCCGGGCGCGGCAGCCCACTACCCTGCCGCGCCCGGGTGTTTCAAATGCTGCGAAGGCCGTCCATCAGGACGTCCAGCAGACGGGCCGCCCGCTGTTCGTGCTGGTGCGGGTGGGCCACCGTGAAGATCCCGATGAGCGCGGCCGCGATGTCCTCGGCGGTGACGTCGGTGCGGATCTCACCCGCCGTCCAGCCGACTTCGAGGATGTCCCCGATCGCCGCGAACAGCTCGGCCTGGGTACGGGCGTGGGCGATCTCCCCCGACTCGATCATGGCGAGCAGCGTGTCGAGCATGCCGTTCTTGGTGGCGATCCACTCTCCGAACAGCTCCGCCCAGCGCCGCAGCGCCGCCGCCGGGGACATCTGCGTGAGCAGTTCGCGGGCGCCCTCGGTGAGCCGCGTGACCTGGTCCTGGTAGACCGCGTCGACGAGCGACTCGCGGGTCGGGAAGTGCCGGTAGAGGGTGGCGATGCCGACCCCGGCCTCCTGGGCGATCGCGCGCATCGACGGCTCGGTGCCGCCCGCGGCGAACAGCCGGGTCGCGACCGCCAGCAGCTGGTCGCGGTTGCGGCTCGCGTCCGACCTTGCTCGGCGGCCTTCTGCTCCAGTCAAAACGGATCACGCTCCGGTTGTGCTACGTTGGCGACGAGAAAAACGGATCATAGTCCGTTTCCTGTTGCTGGAGGAACTCATATGAGCGGGTACGAGAGCCGAGCGGTCCAGTTCGTCGACGCGTTCGGCGGCCCCGAGATGCTGACCCTGCAGGACGTGCCCGCACCGCAGGCCGGGGCGGGACAGATCCGGATCCGTGTCACCGCCGCCGGGCTCAACCCGATGGACTGGTACATGACGTCCGGCGCCGAGGCCGCCACCCGCTTCGGGCTGAGCCTGCCGTGCGGATTCGGCACCGACTACGCCGGCGTCGTGGACCAGGTCGGCGAGGGCGTGACCGGGTTCGCAGCCGGCGACCGGGTGTTCGGCGGCGCCATGTCCCGCGCGGTCGCCGATCACGTGATCATCGACGTGACCGGGACCATCGCGGTGGGCGGCACCGCGCACCACACTCCCGACGGCGTCGACGACCGCACCGCCGCGGCCCTGGAGATCGCGGGCTGCACGGCGGCCGCCGCCCTCGCCGTGGTCCGCCCCGGACCGGACGACACGCTGCTCATCGGCGGCGCTGGCGGCGGGGTCGGCGTCTTCGCCGTCCAGCTCGCCCGCCTCACCGGGGCGCGGGTGATCGGGACCGGATCGGCGACGTCGGCCGACGCCCTGCGCGCTCTCGGGGCCGAGCCGGTCACCTACGGCGACGGCCTCGTCGACCGGGTCCGCGACCTGGCACCCGGTGGTGTCACCGCCGCCCTCGACCTGCACGGCACCGACACCGTCCAGGCGGCGCGGGACCTGGGCGTACCCGACGAGCGCATCACCACCATCGCCGCGCAGGTCGACGGCATCACGCCGGCGAACGGCGCCACCACTCCCCCGGCCGGCATCGAGCAGATCGCCCGCCTGATCGCCGCGGGGACGATCCGGGTGCCGATCGCGGCGACCTTCCCGGTCGAGCGGATCCGCGAGGCGGTCGCCCTCCAGGCCGGCCGCCACGTACACGGCAAGGTGGTCATCGACCTATAGACACGTTTCACAGTCAAGGTCTGCGTGGTGACTTCAGGCGCGCTGACCACCCGAAATCACCACACCGTTGTGGGGTGTGGTGATTTCGGGTGCGCTGGACGCCCGTAATCACCACACCCCCACAGGTGTGTTGACTTGGGGCGTCCAGCCCGCCCGTAATCACCACACCCCCACGGGCGTGTTGACTTGGGGCGTCCAGCCCGCCCGTAATCACCACACCCCCACGGGCGTGTTGACTTGGGGCGTCCAGCCCGCCCGTAACCACCACACCCCCACAGGCGTGTTGACTTCGGGCGTCCAGCCCGCCCGTAACCACCACACCCCCACAGGCGTGTTGACTTCGGGCGTCCAGCCCGCCCGAAGTCAACACGCGGAGGGCTCTGACCACGAAACGTGACTAGGCGTCGGCGCGGTCCAGGAGCTGGGCCAGATGCACGGCCGGACGGTCACGCAGGTCGGCGACCTGGGTGCGGCACGAGAAGCCGTCGGCCAGGACCGTCGCGCCGGGCGCCGCGTCCAGCGCCGGCAGCAGGTTCTGCTCGGCCACCGCCACCGACACCTCGTAGTGGCCGATCTCCACGCCGAAGTTGCCGGCCAGGCCGCAGCAGCCGGCCATCCGTTTCACCGTGGCGCCGGTCGAGGCCAACAGGTCCGCGTCGGCCTTCCAGCCGAGGACCGCGTGGTGGTGGCAGTGCGGCTGGGCGACCACCTCGACGCCGGTCAGGTCCGGCGGGGTCCAGCCGGGCGTCTTGGCGAGGAGTTCGGCGAGGGTGTGCACGGACTCGGCGACCAGGGCGGCGTCCTCGTTGCCGGGCAGCAGCTCGTGGATGTCGGAGCGCAGGACCGCCGTGCAGGACGGCTCGATGCCGACGATCGGCACGCCCTTGCGGGCATCAGGGGCCAGAGCGTCCACGGTACGCGTGAGGATCCGCTTGGCCGAGTCCAACTGTCCCGTGGTGATCCAGGTCAGGCCGCAGCACACCGAGCCGCTGGGCAGCTGTGGTTCGTAGCCGGCTGCGCGCAGCACGCGTACCGTCGCTTCGGCCACCTCGGGTGAGAAGGCGTCGGAGAACGAGTCGGCGAAGAGCACCACGGGGGTGCGGCCCTCGGCCGCGCCCCGGGTGAAGGACCGGTGGAAGGGTTTGGCGGCGAAGGCCGGCACCGACCGCCGCTTGTCGACGCCCGCGATCTTCAGGGCGAGGCCGCGCAGCCCGGGCATCCGGGTCGCCATGTTCGCCAGGCCGGGCATCCAGCCGGCGAGCCGCGCCCAGAACGGCAGCCTACCGAGCGAGTAGTGCGACCGGGGGCGGATCTTGCCCTGGTACGTCTGGTGCAGCACCTCGGACTTGTAGGTGGCCATGTCGATCCCGGTCGGGCAGTCCGACGCGCACCCCTTGCAGGCCAGGCAGAGGTCCATCGCGTCGTGCACGGACGGGTCGCTGAACGCCAGTTCGCCGCGCACCACCTCCTGCAGTACCCGGGCCCGTCCCCGGGTGGAGTCCTTCTCCTCGCGGGTGGCCAGGAACGACGGGCACATCACGCCACCGGCGGCGGAGTTGTCGGCGCGGCACTTGCCGACGCCGGTGCACCGGTGCACGGCCTGGCCGAGGTCGCCGTCGTCGTGCGGGTAAGCCATCGCGAGCATCGGCAGCGGGAACCGGCCGGCCGGGCGGATGTCGGCGTCCACCGGGTCCGGGTCGACCAGCACGCCCGGGTTGAGCAGGTTGCCCGGGTCGAAGGCGTGCTTGATCGCGGCGAACAGGGCGATGGCGTCCGCCGAGTACATGTGCGGGAGCAGTTCGGAGCGGGCCCGGCCGTCGCCGTGCTCGCCGGAGAGCGAACCGCCGAACTCGCCGGCCAGTTTCGCCGCGTCGATCAGGAACTCGCGCATCACCGTGGTGCCGCCGGGCTGGTCGAGCGGGAAGTCCAGGCGCACGTGCATGCAGCCGTCGCCGAAGTGCCCGAACGGTGCGGAGGTCATGCCGTACTGCGTCACCAGCTCGTCGAAGCGGGCCAGGTAGGCGCCGAGCTTCTCGGGCGGGACCGCGGCGTCCTCCCAGCCGGGCCAGGCGGGCTTGTCCGAGGGCGCCCGGCCGGCCAGGCCGGCGCCGTCCTCGCGGATGCGCCACAGCCGGGCCTGTGTGGCCGGGTCCTCGACGACCAGGGCGTCGTCGGCGATGCCGTCGGCGGCGAGCTTGCGGGCGCGGGCGGCCACCTCGCCCAGGTCGTCGCCGGCCAGTTCGACGAAGAGCCAGGCGCCGCCGCGGGGCAGCGGCGGGACGGCATCCGGTCCGCGGCGGGCGCGCAGCACGTCGAGCAGGCGGGAGTCGAGGCCCTCGCAGGAGGTGGGGCCGTGGGCGACGACGGCCGGGGAGGCCTCGCCGGCGGCGACGATGTCGCGGAAGCCGAGGACGACGACGACCCGGACCGGGGCGTCGACGACGAGCTTGACGGTGGCCTCGGTGATGACCGCCAGGGTGCCCTCGGAGCCGACGAACGCCTGGGTGAGGTCGAAGCGTTCGGGCAGGAGGTGGTGGACCGCGTATCCGGAGACCTGCCGCCCGAACCGATCGAATTCGGTCCGCGCGACCGCAAGGTTCGCGCCCATCACCTTCTGGACATTTTGAATCATCTCGTCGGGTCCTTCGGCGAAGGCCTGATCGTCCCGGTATCCCGTGACAATCGTTGATCCATCCGCCGTCATGAGCCGCAGACCGGCCACGTTGTCCGACGTGCGGCCATAGGCCAGCGACCGCGACCCGCACGCGTTGTTGCCGATCATGCCGCCGATCGTGCAGCGCGGATGCGTCGACGGGTCCGGCCCGAACCGCACGCCGTGCGGCATCGCCGCCTTCTGCAGGACCGCGTGCACGGTCCCCGGCTCGACCACGGCCGTGCGCGACTCCGGGTCGATCGACAGCATCCGGTTGAGGTGGCGGGAGAAGTCGAGCACGATCCCGCGCCCGACCGCGTTGCCGGCCACCGACGTCCCGGCGCCGCGCGACGTGATCGGCACCCCGGTCTCGCGGGCCACGGCCAGCGCCGCCGCCACCTCGTCGACGTGCCGCGGGCGGACCACGGCCAGCGGCGGGATGCGGTAGAGCGAGGCGTCCGACGCATACATCCCCAGGGTCGCCGGATCACTCCGCACCTCGAGGCCGGCCTTCGCCAGGGCACCCACCACGCCGTTCACCTGCTCGCTCATGAGTAACATGTTACTCATGCCTGAGCTGGTCCTGCCGCCGGACGCCCCCTCCCTCGCCGACGCCGTCGCCCAGGCCGTCCGCGACGGCGTCGCCGCCGGGGAGTTGCGCCCGGACACCACGTATTCGGTCTACCAGCTCGCCGACCTGCTCGGGGTCTCCCGCAGCCCGGCCCGCGAGGGTCTGCTCCGCCTGGCCGAGGCCGGGCTGATCGAAATCCGCCGCAACCGCGGCTTCCGGGTCCTGCCGCCCCGCGCCGACGACATCGAGGAGATCATCGGCATCCGGCTGGCCCTGGAGCCACCGGCCGCCCGGCACGCCGCCGTGCACGGCACCGACGCCCAGCACGCAGCGATCCGGTCGGCTCTGGCAACGATGGCGTCGGCCGCCGCAGACGGCGACGAGCAGGCGTTCTGGCCGGCCGACCGCGCCCTGCACGACCTGCTGCTGCACACCGCCGGCAAACCCCGCACCGCCACCATCGTCGACCGCCTGCGCACCACGACCGCCCTGCTCGGCCCGCCCACCACGGCCGGCGGCCGCACCCTCGCCGAGATCCACGCCGAGCACGAGCCGCTGGTCACCGCGGTGCTGGCCCGCGACGGCGCGGCGGCCGAGGCCGCCATGCGGGTCCATCTCTCCTCGACGCTCACCCTCCTGACCGGCATGACCCCGGCCCCGGGCGCCCGGTGAGCAACGGCCGAATCATCCAGGCCCGGCCCGCGCCTTCCCGATCCACACTCGTTGATCAAGAACGCTATCCTCCTCGCCGTGTGGCCCTTCCGGAGGCGTACGGCCTTCCACCCCGAAAACGTGTCGGTCGACGAATTCCTGCACGACGACGACGCCGAGTCACTGCGGACCGCGTTGCGGCGCAAGGACTGGCCGGCGGCCCGGCTGATCCTGTCCACGAAGGACCCCGAGCACCGGATGTTCTACTGCCGGATCGCCGGGGAGACACCGGGCCTGGAGGAGTGGATCGACGCGCCGTGCCACACCGACGAGTCGACGCTGCCGTTGCTGATCCGCGGGGCGCGCTACATCTACTGGGCGTGGGAGGCCCGCGGTTCGGCCGTCAGCGCCGAGGTCGCCGCGAGCGCATGGCCGACGTGGTTCGAACGCCTCGATCACGCCGCGAAGGACCTGACCGAGGTCCTGCGGCGCGACCCCGGTGACGCCGACGCCCTGCAATACATGATCATGCTGTCCCGTGCCCGGCAGAAGGGGCTCGACGAGTCGCAGCGCTGGTTCGACCAGCTGCTCGACGTCGCGCCGACCCACCTGTACGGCCACACCGCGATGCTCAACGCCCTGATGCCGAAGTGGCAGGGCAGCACCGAGCTGATGTTCGCGTTCGCCCGGAAACGGGCCGCCGCCCACCCCGGCACCCACCTGCCGGTCCTGGTCGCCAAGGCACACATCGAGCACCACTGGACGAACGGCCGCGAGAGGTGGCTGGAGCGTGACGAGGTGGGCGAGGAACTCCACCAGGCCGCGCACGCGTCGGTCTTCCACGACGACTACGTGAACACGCTGATGACGCCGGTGCCGTGGAACGATTTCGCGTACACGCTCAGCAATGCCCTGTATTTCTCGGCGTCCTGGTCACTGTACGAGGTGATCGGCGAAGACTGGGTGACCACACAACCGTGGGGCAGCGTCCGGAACTTCCTGCGGGAACGCGAGTACGCCGCCCGCAACCGCAGACACTGACCGCCACATCGCCGGCACCCTCATGATCGTTTCTCTCGGCAGAACATCGAATCGGGAGAATCGAACTCATGAAACGCCTGTTCAGCATGGTCGTCACCGCGATGCTCGCCACCGGCGGCATCGCGGTGACGACGGTCGCCGCCGAGGCCGCGGCATGCACCCGGACGACGGCCACCATCGGTGTGCCACTCGACGCCGAGGACCACCGCGACATCCTGCGGCACGCACGGGACGCCATCGCCAAGGGCTATCCGGCCGTCCTCGTCCTGAACCGTCCCGGCGCCGACGAACGCCGCCGGAAGGCGCTCACCACGATCCCCACGAAACGGGGGTACGACCGGGACGAATACCCACCCGCGATCGGCCGCGCCGTCGTCGCCGCCGACGTGCGTCACGTGCCCAGCGCCGAGAACCGTTCGGCAGGCGCCCTGATGGGCAGCACGCTGCAGAGATACTGCGACGGCACGAAGTTCGCCTACAGCGTGCGGTCCACCGCCGTCCCCACCCTCGCGCCGACGGCCGGCACCGACCCGCGGTTCCGTACCTGCGCGGAGGCCAAGCGCAAGGGCTACGGACCGTACGTCCGCGGCACCGACCCGGAATACCGCTGGTACACCGACCGCGACGGCGACGGCACCGTCTGCGAATAGGCCGATCCACGGTCGCGGGGACCGCAGGACGCCGCCGCTCCGCACGGGTGGCGATTGATCACCAGTACGCGGACGGCACCGGCGTGCGGATCCACCGGGCGTTCGGCGGCCCGCAGTGCAGGTGCCCGCAAAGCCGTGCTCCCGAAAGGTCAGCACGGCCGCGCGCAGGAGCAACCGGCGGAACGATGCTGCGCGCCTGGAACTTTTGGTAGTACGGTCGTACCATCAAGGGCATGGAACCCTACGGACGGTTCGTCAGTGACACGGCGCGGCGGGCGTTCCTGGCGGCCTACGACCGGGCACTGCTCGCCTGGCCGGAGCCGAGGACGTCGTGGGACCTGGAGACGCGGTTCGGGAGCGTGCACGTCCACCGGTACGGGCCGGCGGACGGCACGCCGATCGTGCTGCTGCACGGCGCCGCCGGGAACGCCACCAACTGGTACCCGCACGTGGCTGCTCTCGGCGTACACCATCAGGTCTTCGCCCTGGACACCCTCGACGAACCGAACCGCAGCGTCGCCCGGCAGGCCCTGACCGGTCCGGACCAGACGGCGTCCTGGCTCGACGAGACCCTCGGGCTGCTCGGACTGGACGCGGTGCACCTGGTGGGCTTCTCCTACGGCGGATATCTGGCGCTGAACCAGGCCGTGCACGGGCCGGACCGCCTGCGCCGGGTGACCGTCATCGATCCGGGTGGGCTGGCGACGGTGCCGGCCCGGTTCTACCTGTCCATGCTGGCCGGGGCGTTCGCCATGATCCTGCCCCGGCGCTGGCATCCGTGGCTGAGCCGGGCGCTGGCCCAGCGGGCGCTGCTCGAACCGCCGGACCAGCTCGCCCTGATCAAGGCGGCGGCGACGTCGTTCCGGACCCGGCGGCCCGCCGCGCGACGCCTCACCGATGATGAATTACGGTCGATCCGGGTGCCGGTGCGGGTGCTGCTGGCGGGCCGCAGTGTGCTGCTCGACCCGCAACGCGCCCTGGACCGGGTGCGCGCCCTGATCCCGGACGTCCGTGCGGAGATCGTGCCGGGCGCGGGACACGGCCTGCCGCTGGAACAGCCCGGCCTGGTCACCGCGCGCATCCTGGCGGACGACTGACATGCCGCGACTTGCCGACCACGACGAACGACGGGCGCACATCCTCGACGCGCTGCTGCGGATCGCGGCCTCCCGCGGACTGCATGCCGCGAGCATGCGGACGGTCGCGGCCGAAGCCGGCGTCACGGTCAGCACGGTGCAGCATTACTTCCAGGACAAGGAGCATCTGTTGTACGCCGGACTCGAGCGCCTGTCCGTGCGGGTGGGCGAGCGGGCGCTGCGGTCGGTCGCCGGGGACGGCCCGCGGGCGGTCGTCCGGGCGTGGCTGGGACAGTTCATCCCGGTCGACGCGGAGCAGCGGGCGGCGTACACGGTGTTCGCCGCCTATCACGCACTGGCACTCACCGACGACAAGCTGGCCCGGCTTCCCTATGGACGGCGGACGGGAGCTTTGGAGCGTACCCTCGCCGGGAATTTGATCGGCTCCTGCAACGACCCGGACGCGGCCGCAGCCATCGCGCTCGCCCTGGCCACCGGGTTGGGCGACAGCGTGATGGCCGGGATCCGCACGCCGGAGGCGGCCCTCGCGCTTCTGGAAAGGCACCTCGACGACGTTCTCGGCGGTGACGTGGCGTGACATGCTGGGCGGATGGGGCCGGTGGTTCGGTTCGCCGCCACGCCCGCGGGCCGGGTCGCCTACACGGTGACCGGCAGCGGGCCGCCGTTGCTGTGCCTGGCCGGCTGGGTGTCGCATCTCGCGCTGATGGCGGAGAACCCGCAGCACGAACGGTTCTTCGACGGGCTCGCCCGGTCCCGCACGGTGATCCGGTACGACAAGATCGGCTGTGGCCTGTCTGATCGTTCGCGGACCGACTTCAGTCTCGACGTCGAGCTCGCCACGGTTCGGGCGCTGACCGCGCACCTGGGTCTGGACCGGTTCGCGCTGTTCGGATCGTGCGAGGGCGGACAGGTCGCGGCGGCCTACGCGGCGGCGCATCCGGACGCGGTGTCGGCGCTGATCGTCTACGGCAGTTGCGCCCGCGGCGGTGACCTCGCCCCGCCGGCCGTCCGCGCCTCGGTGCTGGACCTGATCCGGGCGCACTGGGGGCTCGGGTCGCGGGTGCTCGCCGACATCTGGCTGCCGGCCGCGCCACCCCCGCTGACCGCGATGTTCGCCCGGATGCAGCGGGCCGCGGCGGACGCGGCGACGGCGGCCGCACTGCTGGAGATGTTCTACGGATGCGACGTCACCGCGCTGCTGCCGGCGATCCGGGTGCCCACCCTGGTGGCGCACCGGCGCGACAGCCGGGCGGTCCCGTTCGAGCGGGGGCGGGAACTCGCGTCGCTGATCCCGGGCGCGCAACTGGCTGCCTTCCCCGGACGGATGCAGCCGATCTACGCCGAGGAGCCGGGGGCCGCGCTGGCTGCCCTCCTGCCCTTTCTGGGGTCGGCCGGTTCGCTGCCCGGGCCCCTCACCGCCCGGGAGTTCCAGGTGGCCGACCTGATCGCGGACGGTCACACCAACCCGGAGATCGCCCGGCGGCTGGGCATCTCGGTGCGGACCGTCGACGCCCATGTGGAGCATGTCCGCACCAAACTCGGGGTGCGGGCGCGTACCCAGATCGCCGTCTGGGCCCGTCGCCCCGCGTAGGTGTGTTGACCGATGCGGGCGCCCGGCCCGCGAATTTAGCGTCGACAGCATGGACCTCACCACCACGCGGCGCGGCGTCGCGTTCACCCCGATGGAGACCCGGCCCGACGTGCTCGTCCGGGCCGCGGCGCTGGCCGACGACCTCGGCTACGAGTCGTTCTCGGTCGCCGAGGGCTGGGGGCTGGACTCCGCGGTCCTGCTCGCCGCACTCGCCGGCGCCACCCGGCGGATCACCCTGATCGCCGGTGTCCTGTCGGTGTGGGGACGCACCCCCGCCACGATCGCGATGACCGCTGCCACGCTGCACCGGCTCTCCGGCGGGCGGTTCGTCCTCGGGCTCGGCGCGAGCACGCGGCGGCTGGTCGAAGGTTTCCACGACGTCCGCTACGAGCGTCCGGCCGTCCACCTGCACGAGGTGACGGCCCGGGTCCGCGCCCTGCTGCGCGGCGAGCGGATCCCCGGCGGCCTCCGGTTGGGGCAGCCGCCCGCTCCGGAGGTGCCGATCTGGCTGGCCGCGACCGGTCCGCGAACCCTGCGGACGGCGGCCGAGCTGGCCGACGGGTGGTACCCGCTCTACCTGCGGCGGGACCGGATCGGGGACCTGGCCGGCCGGATCGCCCGGCACCGGATCCGTAGTCTCACCGACGGGCTGCCGCAACGGCCGATCACCGTGGCGGCCGGGCCGTTCACGGTGGTCGACCCGGACGCCGCCGCGGCGCGGACGGTCGCGACGGCGTGCACGGCCGCCTATCTCACCACGATGGGTGAGGTGTATCCGCGGCTGGTCGCCGGGCAGGGCCTGGCCGAGGACGTGGAGCGGGTCCGGGCCGGAGGTGAGGTGTCCGAGCGGCTGCTGGACGAGTTCACCGCGTACGGCGAGGAGAAGACCGTCCGGGACCAGCTGGAACGCTGGGATGCCACGGTCGACGTCACGATGCTCGGGATCCCGCCGGGCCTGCCCTGGCCGATGATCGAGGCCACGATCAGGGCCGGCCGTCCGTGACCTGCACCCGGTCCCCGGCTTCTCGCCGTCCGACCGGCAGAGCGGTGCTGCGCGCCTGACGGCCCGGTTCAGGGGTGGAGCCGCCGGAAGGCCTCGCCGCAGGCGTCCACGCAGCGGGCCAGAACCACGTCGGCGGTCAGCACCTCGGGCACGGTGAGGAGGAAGACCTCACGGTCGGCCCGCTCGACCGCGGTGATCCAGGGCTGGGCCGCGAGCACCTGTTCGAGGGTGTCGGAGCCGGGCCGGGACAGGTCGAAGACGACGAGCATCCCGTCGTCGAAGCCGAACGACCACTCCCGCCCGTCCCGCGTCGCCACCGACAGGTAGTCCGGCAGGTCGGCCAGTTCGGGGTGGTCCGGCAGCCGCCCGGCCGCCGCGGTCACCGCCGGGCGGGCGGCCAGGCTCTCCCCTGCGAAGCTGTACCAGCCGTTGCTGCCGCGGTCCAGCTCGACACCGTCGACGGCGAACGCCGGCCGGGACTTCCGCAACCAGTTCATGGGTATCACTCTCCCCCGGGCCGGGCCCGGTGTCGCCACCGGACCCGGCCTGCGGACGCGTCAGGGCCAGTAGGTGTCGTTCGACGGGTGAAGAGTGAACGGAATCCGGTTGCGGCGCAGGCAGTCGAGCAGGTCCTGCGGGATGCCCTGGGATCCGTTGGCGTGCGGCAGGAAGTGCCACAGCACGTCACCGACCTGGCCGGTGTCGAGCAGGTGCCGGTCCTGATCGCACTGCTTGAGATAGGACTCCTTGTGGCCGGGCTCGCCGGTCTTCACCTCGTGCAGTTTCAGCGGTGGCCCGTCCTCCAGGAAGTCGGGTTCGCGGGCCGAGTTCGGCTTCGGCTTGCCCGGCATCGGGATCCGCGCGTCCCGGTTGCGTTTGCCGGGGATGCCGGCCAGCAGCACGTCGGCCAGGTAGTCCTCACCGGCGGGCCAGCCCCGCAGCCACGGCACCGAGGCCGCGCCGGGCACCGCGTCAGTGAGCGCGTCGGCCAGCCGGGCCAGGCTGTTGCTGGACTTGCGGGCCAGTCGCAGGATCACCGTGTCGGACATGCCGGCGCCGGTCAGCTTGCCGTAGTTGCCCAGCATGATCGCGCGGATGGTCAGCGTCTTGACGCTGTCCGAGATCTTGTCGTACTTGGCGACGAACGTGATCACCTTGTCGAGCCGGTGCACGTACTTCAGGACGAACTTGGCGGCCTTGCCGGGGATGGCCACCGCGTCTCCGGCGTACGGAACCAACCCCATCACCGACAGCCCGGTGCCGACCCAGTCCTGGTGGATCACTCCGGCGACGGCGTCGCGCAGGTCTGCGAGGCCGCCGAGGATCCAGCCGACCACCGGGATCAGGCTGAGTCCGCCGGAGCACAGGTATCCGGCCAGCCACGCCATCGAGTCGATGGGCTTGAAGTCGCCGGCGATCAGGCCGACCACGAAGTCGGTGACGTAGGTCCACTTGCCGACCCGCTCGTCCGGCACCAGCGGGTCCAGACCCTGGTCCTCGGCGTGCGCGATCTCGTACGCGTCGGCGATCCCGTCCCCGTCGGTGTCCCCCTGCAGCGGGTTCGTCAGGTGTTCGCTGATCTCCGCACCGTCGGACAGGCCGTCGCCGTCGCTGTCCGGGTTGGCCGGGTCGGTGTCGGTGTCGTCGGTCTCGGTGGTGTCCGGGATGCCGTCGCCGTCGGTGTCGACGTCGGTCGGCGTGGTCGGCACCGGCCCGGTGGGCTCGCTGACCGGCGGCGGCGGGTTGTCCGCGACCAGCGGGTCACGACCCTGTGCCACCTCGGCGCCGTCGGCAAGGCCGTCGCCGTCGGTGTCCGGGTCGGTCAGCCTGGTGCCCAGCTCCTGCTCGCGCAGGTTGGTCAGGCCGTCGCCGTCGGCATCCTCGGCGCCGTCCGCGGTCCCGTCGTCGTCGGAGTCCGCGTCGTTGGGCCGGGTGAAGGTGGCGAGCTGTTCGATCTCGGTCAAGTCGGTGAGGCCATCGCCGTCGGAGTCGGCGATCAGCGGGCTGGATCCGAACCGCAGCTCGGTCAGGTCCACCACACCGTCGGCGTCGTGGTCGCCCTCGTAGGTGATGCCGAACCGGCCGAGCACCGCGAAGCCGTTCCTCCAGGTGTCTCCGGCGTACTCGACGGCGTCCTCGGGGTCGGCCTCGCGCAGCTGCTCGTCGGCGTTCGCGAGGGCCCTCGTCGCCTTCGTGATGTCCTCGAGGGCCTTGTCGAGCCCCGTGGGCGTGGGCGGCGCCGGGCTGATGATCTTCCAGGGGCCGACGATCGCCTCGGCGTCCTGAATCGAGGCGTCGGCGAGCAACCGGACGCCGGTCAGCGACCCGACCAGCGCGTCGAGGTAGGGCTGCCGCTCGTCTGCGTCGTCCTCGAGCTCGTCCTGGATCTCCAGGAGGTGCGCGAAGGTCTTCTGCGCATCGGCGGCGCTCCGCAGGCGGGCCCCGTCGAAGTAGCGGGTGCCCAGGTCCTCGCGGATCGGGGTGAGCTTCTCCGCGACGTCCTCGTCGTCGAGGTACGGCTCGACGCGGTCGGCGGCCTCCCGGACATAGGTGGGCGCGTCGCGGGTGTAGGTGGCGGCCGGGATCTTCCGGACCGCGGCCTCCCAGTCCAGGTCGGCCGCGTACGCCGGCGACGCGACCAGGAACGTGGAGGCCAGCAGGGCGGCGGAGCCGAGAACCGCCGTTCTTCGGGCACGATGCATGAACACTCCCCCGTATCAACGACCGCCGATCGACGGCCACGGCGAGAGTATCGACGTCAATAACTTCGCTCAACCCCGTTCCCGGGCCCTACGATCAGGTGGATCCGGGCGTCCCGCGAGGCGAACCGCACCCGGTCCAGACCGTCGACGACCAGGTCGGCCTCCTTGAGCTCCGCCGCTGCCGATGTGCCGGTGACCGCGAGCACCGTGCACCCGGCCGCCAGCGCCGAGCGGATCCCGGCGGCCGCGTCCTCGACGGCCAGGCAGCGGGCCGGATCCACGCCGAGGCGTTCCGCGGCCAGCAGGTAGGGCTCCGGGTCCGGTTTGCCGGTGCGGACGTCGTCGGCGGTGACCGTCACCGGCGGCGTCACCAGTCCGGCGGCCGCCATCCGGGCCCGGGCCAGCGGCGCCGAGCACGAGGTCACCACCGCGCGGCGGCTGTCCGGCAGGCTGCCGAACAGGTCCAGGGCGCCGGGCGTGGGCCGGACCGTCACCGCGTCCTCGATCTCGATCGCGGTGATCCGGGCCAGGCCCGCCTCCGCCTTGTCGGCGGGTAGCAGCAGGTCGATCAGGTGCCGGGCCGGCCGTCCGTGGTTGTCGGCGACGGCCTTCGCCGGGATGCCGTGTTCGGTGGCGAAGCGCCGCCATGACCGGAGCACCGAGGCGGTCGAGTCGGCGAGGGTGCCGTCGATGTCGAACAGGACCGCGTCGAAACCGGCCGCGAACAGCGGGTTCGGCGCCTCGACCGGGCTGCGGCGATCGAGGGCGACGAGGACGCGTAGCAGCTGCTGTTCGGTGGTGAGCTCGGCGTCCACGCTGATCACCGGGATCGACGGTGGGGTGGACGGGCCGTCCGGAGCGCGGTGCCGGTCGCGGTCGGCGCCGCGGGCGGCCCGGCGTTCGGCGAACAGGTCGGGCGCGCCGGTCAGGTGCACGACTCGCACGTCGGCGACCGTTCTCAGCCGGTTCCACGCGTCGTCCTTCTGGAGTTCGGCGGTGAACGGGGCCACCAGGACGGCCGTGCCCGCGGTGGCGACGACGTCCACGGCCACCGTGAGCAGGGCCGCGTACCGGCCGTCGCGGATCGTGGCACGGTGCGGCGACGCCAGCCAGTGCCCGCCGAGCGCCTCAGCCGGGAGGCTGTCGAGCAGCGGATTCGTCATCGTGTCGAGGTCGAGCAGGGGTGCCCCGAGGGTTTTCGCGAGGGCCCGGCCGAGCGTGGTCTTGCCGCTTCCGGCGACCCCGGCGACCGCCACCACGAGGGGTCGGACCTGTTGACAATCCGTTGCTGAGCGCCACATCATGGCTGCCATGTTACCGGTGTCATGGTCGATCGCGACACCGGTGACATGCTCGGATTCCAGCCGCTGGGGAGAACTCCTGTGACAGAACGCGCGGACACCACCGGTCGCTTGATCGCGGGCGTCGACCTCGGCAGCACCGCCATGAAGATGCTGGTCACGGATGAGTCCGGGATCGAGGTCGGCGCGGCCCAGGTCCCGACGCCGTGGCGATCGGGCCCCGGCGGCACCACCGAGATGGACGCCGCCGCCCTGCTCGCGGCGATCCGGACTCTGGTCGCCACTGCCTGTGACCGGGTCGCCCGGTCCACCGGCGCCCCGATCGAGGCGGTCGCGCTCTCCGGGATGGGCGAGACCGGCATGCTGATCGACGCCGACGGCAGCGCCGTCGCACCGGCGTTCGCCTGGTTCGACCCACGCGGCGCCGCGCAGGCCGCCGCGTTCCCGGCGACCGTCCGGGACGAGTTCGCCGGGCGCACGGGTCTGCCGCTGGGCGCGCAGGTCAGCGTGGCGAAACTGGCGTACCTGCGGGACCAGGGACTGCGGCTCGACGGGTTGCGCTGGCTCAACCTGCCCGAGTTCGTCGCCGCCGCGCTCGGCGGGCGGACCGCCGTGGAGTACTCACTGACCTCCCGGACCGGGCTGATCGACCAGGACACCGGCGAGCCGTGGACGGCGATGCTGACCGAGCTCGGCGTCCGGGAGTCCTTCCTGCCCCCCTTGCTCGACGCCGGCGCGCCGTTCGGTGTCACCGGTGACATGGTCCCGGCGAACCTGGCCGGCGCCCTGCTCACCGTCGCCGGGCACGACCACCTGGTCGCCGCCGAGGCCACCGGCGGGCTGCCCGCCGACCACTACCACGTCTCGCTCGGCACCGCCGAGGTGCTGCTCCGGGTGATCGACGAGCCGCTGGGCTACGAGGCCCGCCGCCGCCTCGCCGAACACCTGATCAACGAGGTACGCCACGTCGTCCCCGGCAAACACGTGCTCGTCGCCGGGGTCAAGACCGGGCTCCTGCTGCGCCGGGCCCTGCAGGCCGCCGGGATCAGCGACCGGACCGGCCGTGACGGGCTCGACCTGGCCGTCATGCGGCTGCCGTACGAGGGCGCCCTGCCCGCCGACGCCATCGACGTCTCCGGCGCCCGCAACGACGACGGCGTCCTGAAACTCACCTACCACACCGACGGTGTCACCCCGGCCGAGGTCTTCGGGGCTGTGCTGCGGCACAGCAACGACGAGATCGGCCGGCTCATCCGGGCCATGGACCGGGAGTTGCCGCCCGCGGTCACCTCGACGCTCACCGGCGGCTGGGCCGGCATGGCCGCGGTCCGCCGCGCCCGCGCCCACGCCCTGCCCGCGATGACGGTGTCGTCCCGCGAACAGGAGACCGCGTACGGGGCCACCCGCGCGGCCGTCCGATTGCTCAGCACCATCCCACCGAAGATTGGAACCGCCCCGTGAACCCGCTGACCACCATCGAACGCCGTGGCATGTCCGCCATCTCCACCCCCGGCGGCAAGATGCTGATCGTCGCCGCCGACCAGCGCAACGGCATGAAGGCCGCGATGAAGGACGCCCCCGGCGGCGCCGCGGCGATCAGCAAGGCCGAACTGGCCGAGGCGAAGGCCGACCTGCTGCGCTACCTGGCGAACAACGCCCCCGCCATCCTGCTCGACCCGGAGGTGGCGCTGCCGGGCGTCGTCGACGACGGGGTCCTCGCCCGCGGCACGTCCCTGGTCGTCGGCCTGGACGCGTCCGGCTTCGAGACGGTCGACGGCCTGCGCCACACCGGTCTCGTCCCCGGGGTGACCGCGAAGACCGTCCGCGAGCTGGGCGGCGACGTCGCCAAGATGCTCTGGTACACCCGCCCGGACCGGCAGGACGTCACCTCCCGGGTCGCCGACGAGATGCGCAGCCTGATCAAGGAGTGCACCGACGAGGGTGTGCTGCTCATCGTCGAGCTCCTCACGTACCAACTGGAGGGCGAGACCGACGAGGAATACGCGGCGAAGTTCGCCGGCCTGGTCGCGGACGGCGCGAAACTGGCCGTCGAGTGCGGCGCGAAGGTCCTGAAACTGCAGTACCCCGGCTCGGCCGAGGGCTGCGCCGCGGTCACCGCCGCCGCGAACGGCGTCCCGTGGGCGGTGCTGTCCGCCGGCGTCGACCACGAGACCTTCCTGGGCCAGGTCGCCACCGCGATGGCCGGCGGCGCCGGCGGGGCGATGGCCGGACGCTCACTCTGGAAGGACAGCCTGTCCATCTCCCCGGACCTGCGCAGGGACTACCTCACCAACCGCGCCCTGCCCCGCCTGCGGGAACTGGCCGACGTGGTGGACGGCGCCAACCGACCCTGACAGCGGACCGGGCCGCCGCGGCATCTCCGATATGCTGCGGCGGCCCGGGTACGGACATGCGGAGGTGACATGGCAACGATGCGGGACGTCGCTGCCCGTGCCGGGGTGAGCGCCAAAACGGTCTCCCGGGTCTTCAACGGCGACCCTCACGTGCTCCCGGAGACCCGTTCCCACGTGGAACAGGTGATGCGCGAGCTCAACTACGTGCCGAACATCCTCGCCACCACGTTCCGCTCCGGCAACTCGTCGGCCATCGGTGTCGCCGTCCCCGACGTCGTCGACCCGTACTTCGCCGCCATCGCCGGCGCGGTCGACGACGCCGCCCGCGACCACGGCGTGGCCACCCTGCTCACCAACCTGAGCGACGACCCGGCACGGGAACGCGGCATCCTCGAGTCCCTGCTGAGCCGCCGCCTCGCCGGCCTGGTGGTGGCGCCCACCGGCACCGACCACTCGTGGCTGAAACGGTGGAAGGACAGCACCCCGATGGTCTTCGTCGACCGGGCCCCGATCGGCCTGTCCGCGGACACCTTCACCGACAACGACGAGGCCGGCGGCTACCTCGGCACCCGCCACCTGATCGATCACGGGCACCGCCGGATCGCGTACGTCGGCGACCAGGTCCACCTCTCCACCGAGGTCAACCGCCTGGCCGGTTACCGCCGCGCCCTCACCGAAGCCGGCATCGACCTGGACGACGCCCTGGTCGCGGCCTACGTGAGCGACCGGGACACCGCCGCCGCCGCACTGCGCCGCATTCGAGACCTGCCCGACCCGCCCACCGCGATCTTCTCGGCCAACGCGCGCAGTTCCATGCTTCTGGCGTACGCGAAAGCGCCCGCAACCGTGGCCATCGTGGGTTTCGGCGACTTCCCGATGGCCGACCTGCTCACCCCGGCTTTGACCGTCATCGACCAGGACCCCGGTCAGCTGGGCCGTCTCGCCGTCGAACGCGTCTTCGAACGCGCCGAACACCCGAAACGCCGCCTGCGCCGGACCACCATCCTCGACGTGACCTTGATCGAACGCGACTCCTGCAAGGTCACCCCGCCCGGCCGCGGATAGCACCGGGTCGAGATCGCTGTCAGCATGCGAAGCCCGTCCGCGTGGTGAGCAGTGGACCGTGGTGACAGGCGCGCTGTCACCACACGCAGTAGGGCGTGGTGAATTGAGGCGCGCTGGACGCCCGAAATCACCACACGCAGTAGGGCGTGGTGAATTGAGGCGCGCTGGACGCCCGAAATCACCACACCCGCAGTGGGGCGTGGTGACTTCGGGCGCGCTGGGCGTGTGGTCGGCCGCGCGGAGGAGTCCGCAAGGTTCGTCGATCAGGCGGCGGCCAGATGCCCGTCCGGCCGGACCAGACCGGCCGGGGTGGGCACGAACCCGCCGTCGCGGAGGCGTGCGAAGAGCATGCCGCCCTCCGGTAGTTCCTGGTCGGGCACGCGCGGTCCGGTGGCGTAGGAGGCCGCGAGCCCGGACAGCCGCTCCGCGAGCCGCCGGGAGAAGTCCGGCGCGGTCGTGATCATCTCGCTCAGCACACGGCGCAGCGCCTGGCCGTCGGGAGAGTAGGCGGTCATCAGCGCGGTCTGTGCCCGTGTGTGTTCCAGCAGTTCCGCGCCGACCGGCCACCGCTCCTCGTGATAGCTGTCCAGCAGCGCGTCCGGCGCCCGCCCACCCGCCACGGCAGCGAGCTTCCAGCCGAGGTTGTGCGCGTCGGCGATGCCCACGTTCATGCCGACGCCACCGGCCGGGAAGTGCATGTGCGCCGCGTCGCCGGCCACGAACACGTTTCCGCGCCGATACGTCGCGGCCTGCCGGGCGGCGTTGCCGAAGCGGGACAGCCAGTCCGGGTCGCGCATGCCGAAGTCGGATCCGGCGATCCGGACGACGGTCGCGCGGACCTCGTCCAGCGTCGGCGCGCCACCACCGGTCGCTGCCGCGTCCGCGCCGACGAGCCGGTGCCGCCCGCCCGGCATCGGCACCACCATCAGCCCGCCGTGTTCGCCGGTCAGCGTGAGCACTCCGCCGGCCGGAGGCGCGTCCAGCACGACGTCCGCGAGCCAGCCCCAGGTCGTCGCGTCCGTGCCGGGGAAGTCGATGCCGGCCGCCTCGCGGATCGTGCTGCGGGTGCCGTCACAGCCCACGACATATCGTCCCTCGACTGTCGAACCGTCCTCGAGGAGCACTCCGCCCGGCGCCAGCCCGGCCACCCGTACCCCGCGCCGGACATCCGCCCCCAGCTCCCGGGCCCGCTCCTCCAGCAGCGCCTCCGTGCGTGCCTGCACCAGGATCAGCGTGAAGGGGAAACGCGTCTCCAGCAGTGAGAAGTCCAACCGGTTCGGGAGCGAGGCGAAATGCCCGTTCGGCACGCGCAGCCCTTCGGCGAGGAACCGGTCCGCGAGCCCGCGCGAGTCCAGGATCTCCAGCGTGCGCGGGTGAACGGTCAGCGCTTTCGAGTGTCGGTCCGGCGCGTCCCGGCCTTCCAGCACGGTGACCGTGGCCCCGCCCAGCCGCAGCTCTCCGGCCAGCCACAGCCCGGTCGGCCCGGCACCCACGATGACGACGTCCATGTCTCCTCCTTGGTCAGTGACCAAGAGACTAGACTAGGTCAGTGACCAAGAGTCAAGAGGATGTCGTACGCACCGCACTCGAGGTGCTCCACGACGAGGGCGCGTCCGGCGTCTCGATGCGCGCGATCGCGGCCCGGCTCGGCGTCCGGATGAACACCGTCGTCTGGCACGCCAAGTCCAAGGCCCGCCTCGAGGAGCTGATGGCCGACGCGATCGTGGCGGGCGTACGCCTCGACGATCTCCCGCAGCCGGGCCGGGACCGCGCCGCCGAGATCGCCGCCCGCTACCGCCGCGCACTGCTCGCCCACCGGGACGGCGCGACCGTGGTCGCCGGCACCTACGCGGCCGAGCCCGCCACACTCGACGTGGCCGAGGCGCTGGCGACCGCACTGCTCGACGCCGGCCTGCCCGCACGCGAGGCCGCATGGACCCTGTGGGCGATCATCTACTTCGTCCTCGGCCTGGTCCAGGAGGAGCAGGCCCTCCCGGCCCGCACCACCCCCACGTTCGACCCCGGCGACCGCCCCGCGCTACGGCGCCTGATCCCCTCACTCGCCGAGGACTCGTTCGACGCCCGTTTCACCCACGGCCTCGACCGCCTGCTCAGCCCGCCCGCTTGACCGGCCGGGCAGTGCCTGCAGGCCCTCGCCGATGGCGAGCATGGTGCCCGGAGCGGCGCCGACTCCGGAGATCCGGATCGCGTACGACGACGGCGGCCCACGCCAGATCCTGCATCTACGCCGCCGCAATCGACTCGGCACGGATCGGCTGGGCCTGACCGCGTCGACATCACGAAATCGGCAATACCCCCGACGGCGGCGGTCGGCGCACCGCCGGTCGCGCCCAGGGCGGACTCAACCGCACCGCCGCCGAAACCCCTACCGACGACTCGGCATCACTTCTGAGCTGTGATATCCGCCGGCACGGCGACGGCTGTCCCTGCGTCTCGGGCGGCGTGTCAGCGTGCCTGAGGGTGCAGCTGCCCGGCGAATGGTCAGGAATGACGTTGCGGCCGTCACCGCAAGGAGCCCTCCGCTGATCAGGAAGCCCGGACCCGGGCCGAGCGACTCGGCGACGACCGGCACGCATTGATCCTTGAGCATCGATCGATCACCACCTAGATTGATGTGCGGCGATGTCCATTGTGGAATGGAGGCGCTCAAGGAACGGGGGTTCCATGAGAACAGGCACGGCAAGAAGACTGGCTGCGGGTGCCGCAGCGGCGGCCCTGGCGGCCGGCACACTACTGTCGGCGGCACCGGCCACGGCAGCACCGGACGAAACCGGACAGGAAAACCGCGGGATGCGCCTGACCGCTTTCGACGCACGGGTCGCAGAGGCTCACGGCTACCGGATCGTCATCCTTCCGGACGGCGCTACCGCCTCGGTGCCGGCGTCCCTCGCCGCGGCCGCGGAATCCGGCACCTACGTCCCGACGAGCGGCGTCATCCCCGCCGAACCCGCCGAGGGCGACATGTCGACGTCGGACTACGGCGCGGCGGATGGCGACTGCGGGATGTCCTGGGTCTCCCTGGAGGCTCGCGGCGGCTCCAAGGCGACCCTGCTCACCGGCATGGCTCTGCGGCCTGACGCCGGCGATCCGTGGGACGTGCACTGGAACGTGAACATCAGCGACCCGGGCGGCTCCTCCACCCAGAGCTACAGCGAGGGCCAGGGCACATCCGCCTTGCTGACCTGGACGGCGTACGCGCGCATCCTCGGCCTGACCAAGGGGTACGCCTTCGCCACCGTGGTCTGGTACAGCAGCTACACGGTGACCGACAACGGCTGGGTCTGCTGGTCGGCAGGCCCGACCACGTCCGAGAAGATCACCTGATCACCCCCGCGGACCGGGCCTCGCCCGGTCCGCGGTATCGGCCGGTCCACGGGTCGGTCAGGGCTGGTATCGACGTTATGCCCGCCCGAAGGCGGATTCGGCTCAGGCGGTGTGCGGTCGGACGGCGGTTGAGCTATGCGCGGCCCCTCCCCCGCGGCGACGGCTGCCGGGTTACGGTTTCCATCGACGTCGACCTGTCGCCGCCTGCTGCGGATTCGGCGGGTTCTTCGGGGCTTTCGGGGCTTTCGGGGCTGGAAATGTTCGACCGGCTTGGCAGGGCTCGAACGGGAGGTGACGGGATGGCGTTCGGACCGGCCGCGAGTGGGGACAGGCAGGCTGAGCTTCGGGACGAGCTGGCGCGGCGGGAGCTTCCGGTTCTCGTTCTGGCGCAGGCTGTCGACAGCGCGCGGCTCGCCGGTACGGAACGCTTCGACGGGGTGCCTACCTGCGTTCGGGTGCGGCATGACGGGCCGGACTGCTGGCTCGAGGTCGAGAGCGCACGATGGACGGGCACCCGGGTGTCGTCCGGCTCGCTGCGCGAGATGATCGAACATCATATGAGGCTTTCCGGGGTACGGTTCGCGGACTTCGCCTGGTCCGAGGAGCCTGCGACGCTGGTCGTCGACGGTCGTGAACTGTCCGGGCGCCGGGTGCGCGCCGGCGCCGACTGGTGGGCTACCCGGGTCACCGACGGCGAGCTGGAGATCAGCGCGGTGGCCTTCTGCTGGGCGGAAGGGATCACTCTTCGATCCCTGGCCGGGGAACTGCCGGCACCGTACTCGAGAAAACGAACACCTACGTCCACCACTGAACCACCTGCCGGAGAGCCGAGCGGACAGCCTTCCGGAGAAGACGGCGGACAGGCTTCCGGGGAACCGTACCGGGCACTGGTCGACGCTGCCCTGCGGACCTCGCTGCGGCAGGCGGAATGGCTGGCCGAGGGCGGGCCGGTGCCGGAGCTGCCTGCGGACTGGCGACGGCTCTGGCAAGCGACGGTCGATCGTCAGGCCGGACTGGCGGACCAGTCCCCCGAGTCTGCGCGGCGGGCGGTGCAGAGCATGCTGGGCCAGCTCACCGCGCTGCAACGGGAGGCGACCTGGTTCCGCACCGACGCGGCGTTGCGGGAGCGGGCGATCACAGAGACTCTGCTGTACGGCTCCGGACTGACCGAGTCGGTGCCGAGCCGGGCCGCCCAGGAGGCGTGGACCCGCTGCGAGCCGTCGGACAGCCCCGACACACGGAACCACTGGATCGACCACTGGCACGCCTGGACCCTGGAACATCCCTGAACCGGTTGGGCGCAACCACTCACGCAGGTCGCCCGGTGGGCCGAGTGGTTTGGACGCGGAGCGGCCAGCTCGGGCCGGCGGGCCCTCGGCGGGAGCGACGGTCTGTACCACCCACCCCGCTACGACATCGGTCTTATGATCTTGATCTTTTTCGGGCACGGCGAAGCCGGACGACTGTTCGTCGCCCGGCCTCCCCCCGTTGAAATGCCCGATCAGCAGGTGCTCTGGTAGGCCGCCTTGGTGCCTTCGGTGGCCAGGTTCTCCTTCGTGATCGTGCTGAAGCCCGTCTGGACCTTGGGGTTGACCGTGCTGCCGTCCAGGGCCGCGACCGCCGAGTCCACGCCGAACGCGCCGATCGTGCCGGGCTGCTGGGCGACCAGGGCGTTGACCGTGCCCTCCTCGAGGGCCTTGATCTGGTTGGGGCCCGCGTCGAAGCCGACGATCTTGACGCTTCCGGTCTTGCCGGCCTGGCGGACGCCGGTCGCGGTGCCCTCGGCGGTGAAGAGGTTCGCGGCGAAGACGCCCACGATGTCGGGGTCCTTCTGCAGGGCGGCGCTGATCAGGTTGGCGGCGGTGGCAGCGTCGTTGTGCGAGTACTGGACGGGCAGGTAGGTGAACTTCGCGTCGGCCTCGGCGGCGTCCTTGAAACCCTTGACGCGGGCGTCGGCGGTGGAGATGCCCGGGTCGGTGGACATCACCATGACCTTGCCGCCGTTCGGGTTCAGCTGCTTGATCGCGTCGAAGGCGGCCGCGCCACCGCCCTCGTTGTCGGAGGCGATCGCGGCGGCGGCGTAGGACGGGTCCTCAGTGCTGGTGTCCACCAGGACGACCTTGATGCCGGCGGCGGCCGCGGCCTTCAACGGGGCCTGCATCGCGGTGACGTCGGTGGGGGCGATCAGGATCGCGTCCGGCTCGGCGGCGACGATCGAGTCGAGGATCGGCTTCTGCAGGGTCGGGTCGAACTTCTGCGGGCCCTGCGTGGTCAGGGTGACGCCCAGCTTCGCGGCTTCGGCCTGCGCACCGCACTGCATGCTGATGTAGAACTCGTCGCCGGCCACGCCCTGGATGAACTGGACCGTGTAGTTCTTCTTCGCCTTGTCCGGGACGACCGCTGCCGTGGCGGCGGGGGCGTTCGGGTCGGCGGCGGTGTTACTGGCGACGTTCTCGGCCGGCTTCGAGCTGGTGCAGGCGGAGAGACCGGTGACGAGGGCGAGACCGGCGGCGGTGACCGCGGCGAACTTCTTCATGAGGGGGGTCCTTTATCTGCGCGTGAGGAAGGAGAGGAGCGGCTTGCGGGCCGAGCCGCGGAGCATCGCGGCGCGGCGGGACTGGTCCACGTAGACCGCGGCGACCAGCACGGACCCGACGGCGACGCCCTGCCAGAAGGACTCGACACCGATGATCACGAAGCCGGCCTGGAGGACCGCGGGGATGAACAGGCCGATGACGGTCCCGAAGATGGAACCCTCACCGCCGAAGATCGAGGTGCCGCCGATGACGACGGCCGCGATGACGTTCAGGTTGGTGAGCGACTGCCCGGCGATCGTGGTGGTGCCGAACTGCGCGAGGGCCAGCACCGCACCGAGTCCGGCCATCGCGCCGGACAGCGCGTACACCAGGATCAGGTGCCGGTCGACGTTGATGCCGACCCGCCGGGCGCCGAGCTCGTTGGAGCCGACCGCATAGGTGTAACGCCCGAACCTGGTCTTGTGCAGGAGGATCCCGCCGAGGACCACCACGATCAGGGCGACGAACGGCAGCGCCGGAATGCCCAGGACCTTGACGTAGATGTTGAAGTCGGTGAGCACCTCGGGCACCGATCGGATGTCGATGCCACCGGTGACGACCTGCGCCAGACCGAGGGCCACGGACAACGATCCGAGCGTCACGATCAGCGCCGGGATCTTCGCCTTGGCGATCAGAAAACCATTCAGAAGCCCCCACAGTACGCCGGAAGCCAGCGCGGCCAGGACACCGGCGAACGCCGTCGACCAGCCGTCGCCTCCGACCGCCTGCATGGTCTTGGCAGCGATCACGGAGGAGAAGACGAGCACCGAACCGACCGACAGGTCGATGCCGGACGTGATGATCACGAAGGTCATGCCGACGCCGAGCACCGCCCACACCGCGATGTTCTGGGCGATCAGCGAGAAGTTGCCGGCCGACAGGAACTTGTCACCCGCCGCGGCCGAGAACGCGACGATGATGACGAGCAGCACCCCCAGGATCCACACCTGCTGCATGTTCGCCAGCCGCTTGAGGACCGGCTCCGGCGCCGGGTCGCCGGTCACGGTCTTCGGGTTCGCCGGGGTCGTCATGACGCTCACGCGGGGCCTTCCTTGCCGGTGTTCGCATGGTCCAGGGCGCCGGTCATCGCGCCGACCAGCTGCTCCACGGTCGTGCCGGCGGCCGGCAGGGTGGCGACCCGGGTACCGAGGCGCATCACCTGCACCCGGTCGGCGACCTCCAGCACGTGCGGCATCGAGTGCGAGATCAGCACCACGGCGATGCCCTTGTCCCGGACCCGCTTGATGGTGTCCAGCACGTTGCGGGTCTGCACCACGCCCAGCGCCGCGGTCGGCTCGTCCAGGAAGACGACCTTGCTGGCCCAGCTGATCGCCCGGACGATCGCGATCTGCTGCCGCTGACCGCCGGACATCGCGCCGACCTGCGCGGTCAGGGAACGGACCGTGCCGCCGAGCTCCCGGAAGCCCTCTTCGGCGCGTACCCGCATCGTCTTGTCGTCCATGAAGCCCAGCCGGCCGAGCAGCCCGCGGCGCGGGATCTCCCGGCCGAGGAACATGTTCTGCACCGGGTTGAGGTGTGGGGCCAGCGCCAGATCCTGGTAGACGACCTCCATGCCCATCGCGGACGCCTGCTGCGGGGAGGTGACGGCGACCGGGCGGCCGTCGAAGAGGAGTTCGCCCTCGTCCAGGTCGAGGTTCCCGGTGAGCGCCTTGACCAGCGTCGACTTTCCGGCGCCGTTGTCACCGATCAACGCGACCACCTCGCCGGCGTGGACGTCGAACGAGGCGTCGGTGAGCGCGCGGACGTGTCCGAAACTTCGGCAGAGGCCGCGCGCCTCGAGAAGGGGTGCCATATGACTGTCACCTTCCGGTGTGGGGGGCTGAGCAGGTCGCGGGGTGGATCGGGGGGTTATGGCGACCTTCGTTCCTGATGAGCGATCCAGGGCCGGTATCGAAGTGGGGCGACCGTCACGCGAACCCCTCTCCTGGCCTGTGAGCAGAGCCACTTGTTAACTCGGCTGAAACGCACAGTAAGCCATGTCCCCGGTGCGTGTCACCGGTGTCATGGCAATTTCTTCGAGCGGATGTCATCGGTGACATAGCCGGGTGGGATGGGTATCCTCCGCAGGAAGCGCCGATGTCGGTGCTGCTCAGCGCGGGTGCCGGGGTTCGGAACCCTTCACCCGGGGGCGACAGCGGCCGATAGGGAGCGGGGGAAGCGGACACGGCGCGAGGGAGCGGGCACGGCGCGATGACAGACGACCTCGGCCGCGGCAGCAGCCTCGCCACCGACCCGGGCGAGGCCGGTGAGCAGTGCGTCCGCAAGGCCATCGGCGGCCGGACACCGTCCGCGGCCGACCTGGTCGTCGTCTTCCCCAGCATCGACTACGACCCGCACACTTTCTTCGCCGCCGCGGCCCGCGCCGCCGGTGACGCCCAGGTGATCGGGTGCAGCTCGTTCGCCGGGTTCACCGACGCCGACACCGTCGACGGCGGGGCGGTCGCGCTCTACCTGCCGGCCGCCGACCTCACCTTCGGCGTCGCCGTCACCGACCGGATCAGCGACGACCTGTACGCCGCCGCCCGCGACGCCGCCGAGACCGCGCGGGAACGGGCCGGTGGCGACGCCGACCACTCGGTGCTGATGATGCTCACCGACGGCCTGGCCGGGGACCAGCGTGAGGTGGTGCGCGGCGCGTACGCGGTGACCGGCGCCACCGTCCCCCTGGTCGGCGGTACCGCCAGCGAGAGGATCTCGATGGTGGTCACCTACCAGTTCGGTGCGGGACGGGTGATGTCGAACGGACTGGTCGCCGTCTGGATCAACTCGCCGCGCCCGCTCGGAGTGGGCGTGGCGCACGGCTGGCACCCGATCGGCACCCCGATGGTGGTGACCCGGGCCGACGGCAACATCATCCTCGAGCTCGACGGGCGGCCGGCCGTCGACGCGTACCTCGGGCAGCGGGGTTCGGACATCACCGCGGCGACGATGGAACGGCTGTGGGAGACGCCGTTCGCGCAGGCGGCACTGGGCCATCCGCTGGGGTTGGCGACCGCGTCCGGCGGGTTCGAGGTGCGGCATGTGCTGGGGGCCCGGCCGGACCGGAGTCTGGTCATGTTCGCGCACGTCAGTGACCAGTCGGTGATGCAGGTGATGGCCGGTGAGCCGCGGGATCTGCTGGAGGCGGCGGCGCGGGCGGCTGCGGATGCGGCCGGCCAGCTGGTCGCGCCGTCGCGGGGCGGCCTGGTCTTCAGCTGCGCGGCCCGGGTGGAGCCGCTCGGCGAGGACGTGCCGCGGGAGGCCGCGGCGATCGGGTCCGGCCTGGGCGGGATGCCGCTGGCCGGGTTCTTCACGTACGGGGAGTTCGCCCGGGTCACCGGGTCGACCGGCTTCCACAACGCCACCGTGGTGGCCCTGGCGCTATGACCCGCACACACAGCGAGCAGCCATGACCCGCACTCACGTCGAGCAGGAACTCGAGGAGGTGGTCCGGCTCCGCGCCGAGCTGGCCGAGTCGCGGGTCACGTCGGTACGGGCACTGGCCCGGGCCACCCGTCTCGCCCGCCTGATCAGTGCGCTGGGGCAGCTCGTCGACGTCGACGACGTGTACGACCGCGCCGTCAGCGAGGTCGCCGATCTGTTCGGCGCCGACGTGGCGATAGTGCTGACTCCCGACGACGAATCGAGGAGAGTCAGGCTTGCCGCCCAGTGGGGTATCGCCGCTCGCCACCTACCCCCGGGCACCTGTGACCCACCGGAGCATCCGGCCCGGTTGACCGCGGAGAACCCGGTCACCGCCGGCCCGGCCGGCGACTTCACCATCCCGGACTGGCTGGCTCCCAGCGGTCCGCGGCACGTCGCCTGGGGCCTGCTCACCGTCCGCGACGAGCATCTCGGCCACCTGCTGCTGGTTCGCCGGGCGGACACCCCGTTCGACGCCGCCGAGGTGCAGGAACTGGCCGCCGTGGTGAGCCGGATCTCGCTCGCCGCCGACAACGGCCTGCTCTACCACCGGACCCAGGAGCAGCTGCGCCGGTCCCGGCTGCTGCACCGGCTGACCGCGGACCTGGCCCGGCTCCTGGACGTGGACGAGGCGGTGCGGCGCGTCATCAAGACCCTGATCGAGTACGTGCCGGTGGCGTCCGCCGCGGTCTACCTGACCGGCGGTCGTCCCGTACCCGAGAAGTTGCCGGAGGGAACCGAGCGGCTGGCCCTCGGCCATGACGACACCGAGGTCGGGACGCTGCTGGTGACGGGTGCGCCCGCCCCGGACAGCGATGCCCGGCTGTTCCTCGACCATCTGGTCGATGTCAGCGCGCTGGTCCTGGAGAAGGCGCTGTTCCTGGAGCGGATGCGCACCCAGGCGGAGACCGACGCGCTGACCGGGTTGCCGAACCGGGCACTCTTCCGGCAGCGGCTCGCCACGGCGGTGGCCCGGTGCGAGCCCCGCGGCGCGCCGCTGACCGTGATGTTCGTCGACCTGGACGGTTTCAAGGCGGTCAACGACACGCACGGCCACGACGCCGGTGACCAGCTGCTGATCGCGGTGGCCGGACGCCTGGCCGAGGCGTCCGGCCTGACCGCGTTGTGCGCACGGCTGGGCGGCGACGAGTTCGTGGTGCTGTGGGAGGGCGGCGTTCCGGCGGGGGTGCTGGACCGCATCCAGCGCGCCCTGGACGAGCCGTTCACCGTGGAGACGCCGGACGGGCCGGTGACCGTGACGGCCGGCGGCAGCCTCGGGCTCGGCACCGCCGCGAGCAGCGGTTACGACGCGGAGGCGGTTCTGCGCGAGGCCGACACCGGCATGTACGCGGCCAAACAGCACCGCCGTGCCCGTCCGGCGACCGGGGCCGGCTTCCGCGCCTGACGTGCCGGGCGGGCGCGGCCCGATGTCCGACAGTTTCTTGCGGTGGTGCCATTCTGGTGCCACATTGATGCCATGGACTTGACGTCGTACGTGAACAACCTCGGACGCGAGTTCGCCACACTGGCCGGCGCCGGCGGCGAGGAGGCCCGCGCCCTGGCCGAGCGGTTGAGTGGCGCGCTCGAGTCGGCGATCCGGCTGACCCTGCTGGAGACGCTGACGGCGGCCACCGACGAGATCACCCGGGAGATGGCGCCCGGGTCGGTGGAGGTGCGGCTGCGCGGGCGTGACCCGGACTTCGTGGTGACCGCGGCACCCGCCGAGCCGGATGGTGCCACTGTGGCACCGACCGGCACCACGCCGGACACCGTCGAGGACGGTCCGGCCGCCCGGATCAATGTGCGGATGCCCGAACAGCTCAAGGCGGCGATCGAGGAGGCCGCCGCCCGGGAGGGCCGCTCGGTCAACGCCTGGCTGGTCCGGGCGGCCGCGGCGGCGCTGCAGCCGACCGACCGGGTGCCACCCCGCGAGGCCAGCGGTGCGAAACGTGCCAAGCAAGGCTTCACCGGCTGGGTCCGCTGACCTCGACAAGGAGACCAACCATGCCCACATTCGAGACCCCCGCCCCCATCAAGGTCACCGTCGAGATCGCCAACGGCAGCATCCGGATCGCCGCCGGCGACCGGCTGGACACCGTCGTCGACGTCCGCCCCGGCAATGCCGACGACAGGTCCGACATCGAGGCGGCAGCCCAGATCAGCGTCGACTACATCGACGGTGAGCTGCGTGTCGCCGGCCCTCGGCGGATGCTCGACTTCGCCCGCAAGAGCAGGTCCGTGCACGTCTCGATCGAGGTGCCGTCCGGTTCCCGGGTGGCCGCCGACACCTGGGCCGGGGACATCCGCTGCGCCGGCCCACTCGGCGACTGCCGGCTCAAGACCGGCTACGGCACGGTCCAGACCGGACAGACCGGCTCGGCGAACCTGCAGACCGCGTTCGGTCACATCACCGCCGAGCACATCGCGGGCGACGCCGAACTCGCCACCGGCAGCGGCGACATCGAGGCCGACCGGATCCAGGGGTCCGCCGGCGTCAAGAACTCCAACGGCGGCACCGTGATCGGCACGGTCGGCGGCGCCGTCCGGGTCCGGTCCGCCAACGGCGCCATCACGATCGGCCGGGCCGGGGGCGCCGTCGACGCGAAGACGTCCAACGGCGCGATCCGGGTCGGCGAGGTGGTGGCCGGCACCGCCGTGCTCACCACCGCCTCCGGCGACCTGGACATCGGCATCGCCGAGGGCACCGCCGCCTGGCTCGACGTGCACACCGCGTACGGCCAGGTGCACACCCGGCTGGACAGCGCCGCCCGGCCGGAGGACACCGACGAGACCGCCGAGGTGCGGGCCCGCACCTCGGCCGGTGACATCACCATCCATCGTTCCGCGGGGAGAACCTCATGACGATCACCGCCACCGGTCTGCGCAAGTCGTTCGGCGACCATCTCGTCCTGGACGGCATCACCCTCGACGTGCCACGCGGGACGGTGTTCTCGCTGCTCGGCGCGAACGGCGCCGGCAAGACCACCACCGTGCGGATCCTGTCCACACTGCTGGCCGCCGACGCCGGCACGGTCCGGGTCGCCGGGCACGACCTGGTCCGCGAACCGGACGCGGTCCGCGCCGCGATCGGTGTCACCGGCCAGTTCTCCGCCGTCGACCGGCTGCTCACCGGCTTCGAGAACCTGATGCTGATGGCCGACCTGCACCACCTGCGCCGCGCCGACGGCCGGCGACGGGCCGCCGAACTGCTCGACCGGTTCGGACTGACCGACGCGGCCGGCAAGCCGGTGTCCACCTACTCCGGGGGCATGCTGCGCCGGATCGACCTGGCGATGACCCTGGTCGGCAGCCCACAGGTGATCTTCCTGGACGAGCCGACCACCGGTCTCGACCCGCGCAGCCGGCGCGACATGTGGAGAATCGTCCGGGACCTGGTGGCCGGGGGCGTGACCGTCCTGCTGACCACGCAATACCTGGCGGAGGCCGACGAACTGGCCGACCGGATCGCCGTCCTGGACGGGGGACGGATCGTCGCCGAGGGATCCCCGGAGGAGCTGAAACGGCGGATCCCCGGCGGCCACGTCCGGCTGCGGTTCGCCGACCCGCGGGGGCGGGACGCCGCTTCGGGCGTACTCGAGGAGAGTTTTGCGGAGAGTGACCCTCTGGCGCTGCGCGTGCCCAGCGACGGCAGCCTCCCGGCGCTGCGCGCCCTGATCGGACGACTCGACGACCACCACGTCGACGTCGACGAGTTGTCCGTGCACACCCCCGATCTCGATGACGTCTTCCTGGCCCTGACCCACGGAAAGGCACACACGCGATGACGACGATGAGCCTGGCCGCCCGCGACTCGAGCACGATGCTGCGGCGCAACCTGAAACGGATGATCCGCTACCCCTCGATGACCGTCGTGCTCATCGGGATGCCGGTGGTCTTCCTGCTGCTGTTCGTCTACGTGTTCGGCGGCACCATGGGCGCCGGGCTGGGCGGCGGGCGCGGTGACTACATCGACTACGTGACCCCGGCGATCCTGCTGATGACGGTGATGTCCGCGGTCCAGGGCACCGCGATCTCGGTGGCGATGGACATGACCGAGGGCATCATCACCCGGTTCCGCACCATGCACATCGCCCGCGTCTCGGTGCTGACCGGGCACGTCCTGGGCAGCATGATCCAGGCGGCGCTCGCGGTCGTCGCGGTGCTCGCGGTGGCGCTGCTGGTCGGGTTCCGGCCGGACGCCGGGCCGCTCGGCTGGCTGGCGTTCGCCGGTTTCCTGGCCGCGGTGACCTTCGCGTTCGTCTGGCTGTGCGTCGGCATCGGCCTGGCCAGCGGTTCGGTGGAGACGGCGAGCAACGCGCCGATGCCGCTGATCCTGCTGCCCTTCCTCGGCAGCGGTTTCGCCCCCACCGACTCGATGCCGGCGGCGGTGCGCTGGTTCGCCGAGTACCAGCCGTTCACCCCGATCATCGAGACGCTGCGCGGCCTGCTGATGGACCGGCCGCTCGGCAACGACCCGTGGATCGCGCTGGCCTGGTGCGCGGTGGTCGCCCTGACCGGATACCTGTGGTCGAAGCGCCGGTTCACCCGGTCATAGGTGCGCCGAACCGCGCCGAACCGTGATCCAGCAGATAGCCCGTGGACGGCAGCTCTCCGACGCCCAGGCCGCGAACCACACCCCGCAGAAATACCTGGCCGGCGCCGACAGCTGGAACCCGGTCGGCTGACCCGCTCGGGGCGACGGCGCGAACTCCCGAGCCGTCGCCCACCGCGGCCACCCCGGCAGGCGAACGGTCCGACGACACATCGCCCGTTCGGTCAACGCCCTGCGCGGTCGCACCTCACCGGCGTCAGTCCCGCTTCAGGGTGGTTCCGGACGACGGCGTTCCGCGGCACCTTGGGTTCTCGACGTAACCTCTCCGAGGAAGCAGGGCCGACGACATGCTCAGGAGAATCAGTCGCTGGCTGGCCGGGACGGCTGTGGCGACCACCGCACTCGTCGCCGTCAGTGCCGCGCCGGCGCAGGCGGTCCAGCACCAGAACGCCAACATCGCGGCTCGATGGAACTTCAACGGGGCGACCGGCTTCTGGAACATCGACCAGCGGGTCCAGGTCACGCGGAAGGCCAGGAGCTCGTACTGGGCCATGCAGTGGGGTTTCACCTCCACGCCGAACGAGGCCGGCTACATGGGACTGCAGACCGACGCGCGGCGCCCGAACGGCAGCACCGGCGATCTGGCGATCTTCTCGTTGTGGAACGCCACCAACGCCCGGGGCAGCAGCTGCGGGCGTTTCGGCGGTGAGGGCACGGGGTGGAGCTGCCGGTTGCCCTACACGATCGACGTGCGGACCGACTACCGGTATCGCGTGTGGCGGCTGGAGGCCGACGGCGGCGGCCAGTGGTGGGGCGCCTGGGTCCTCAACGTCCGGACCGGCGTCGAACAGCAGATCGGCGCGATCCGCGTGGCCGGCGGCAAAAACCTGATGACGCCGCCGCTGAACTTCAGTGAGTATTGGGGTGACGCCGTCAGCTGCGACGCTGTGCCCCGGTCGGTGGCCGTTTTCACCCAGCCCGCCGCGAACCAGCAGCGGCCCGGCGTCTACCAGCACGGATCACGCTTCGCCGGTTCGACCAGGGGCGCCTGCACCGGGGGCGACGTCCACGTCGTCGATCTCGGCTGGACCAGAGCCGCCCAGACCACGCTGGGCGGTCCCCGCTGATCAAGGAGGCGACCGATGCCCGCACGTGAAGTGACGCTGCCATCGGGCTACACCCCCTATGCGGTGGCCGGTGACCTGTGGACGACGATCCTGAACCCGCCGGGACTGCTGATGGTGCTGCCCACCGAGAGGTTCGAACCCCTCGAGGGCACCCCGATGCTGCTGGCCGTCGCCACCGACGGCGCGCTCTGGTGCACCCGCACCGACGATCGGCTGGTCCGCCGGGACACCGGTGGCGACTACACGGTGATCGAGCTGGAGCAGGGCTCGGCGCCGTACGGGATCGCCGCCGCGCCCGACGGCGGTATCTGGTTCACCGCGCCGGGCCGGAACCGGATCGGCCGGGCCACCGCGACGGGCGGCCTGACCCTGTTCGACCTGCCGGTCCCGGAGGCCCGGGCGGCGATGCTCACCGTCGACGCCGACGGCCGGCCGTGGACGGCGCTCAACGGCGCCGGCGCCCTCGCCTGTCTGGACGACGGCACGATGCGTCTCGTCGAGCTTCCGGGCGGACGGGCCCCGGCCGCCCCGGTCGGCATCGCCGCGGCCGCGGGCGGCGACCAGGGCGTCTGGTACGCCGACATCGCCGGCGGTTGCGTGGGGCTCGTGGACCCGTCGCACACCGTCCGGCAGATCGTCTTCGAGGATCCCGGCTGCCGACCGCACGCCGTCGCCGCCGACCGTGACGGCGGTTGCTGGGTGACGTTGTGGGGTTCCGGTCAACTGGCCCGGGTCACGTCCGGCGGCGACGTCACCCTGCACGACCTGCCGGGCCGGGAGCCGCACGGCCTGTGGGTGGGCGACTCCCTCGTCTGGGTCGCGATGGAGAGCGGTTCGCTGGTGGCCGTGCCTACTTCACCGCCCCGCTCGTGATGCCCGAGATGATCTTCCGTTGGGCGACCGCGAAAACCACGATCAACGGCAGGCTCATCATGATCACGTACGCGAAGATCAGGTGCCAGTTGTTCAGATAGAGGCCCGCGCTGGCGACGCGGAACAGGTTCAGTGGCAACGTGTCCAGCCGCCCGCCCACCACGAAGAACGCGTAGAACACGTCGTTCCACACGTACAGGCAGATCAGGATCGTCGCCGTCGCCAGGACCGGCCGCAGCAACGGCAGCACCACCCGCAGGAACACCCGGACCGGGCCCGCCCCGTCGATCTGTGCCGCCTCCTCCAGCGACGGCGGGATCGTCCGCACGAAGCCGGTCACGAAGAAGATCACCGTCGACAGGTAGATGCCCATGTAGACGCCGATCATGCCGGTCGCCGTCCCGGCCAGTCCGAGCTGGCGCAGCAGCAGGACCAGGGTGACCACGGCCGGCGGCAGCACGATGCCGCTGATGCCGACGGCATACAGCACCGCGGCGGTCCGGCCGCTGCGCCGGGCCAGGATCCACGCCGCCATCGACCCCAGGACCAGCACGCCCACCACGGCCGGCGCCACCACCAGCACGCTGCCGACGAACGCCGCCGGGATGCGCCCCTCGGTCCACACCGTGCCGAGGTTCTCCAGCAGGCGCCAGTCCGAAGGCGGGGTGAGGTCCGGAGTCAGCGCCTCCCCCCGGGACTTGCCGGCGGTGACCACCACCAACCACAGCGGGATGCCGATCACGACGGCGACCAGCAGGATCGTGACGACGGGCTGGATCCGAGTCCAGATCCGCGAGTCGCTCATACGATCTCCTCACGTTTGCGCAGGAACCGGATGACCGGGAAGGCCAGCAGCGCCACCATCAGGAACAGGATCAGGCTCATCGTGGTCGCCTGCGCGAACAGTCCCTGGCCGAACGTGCGGTAGATGAAGATGTTGAGGATCTCGGTGGTCCGCGCCGGCCCACCCCCGGTGGTGGCCTGCACGATGTCGAACCCGTTCATCGAGCCGAGCAGTGCGGTCGCCACGTTGAAAGTGATCGCCGGGGCGAGCAGCGGGAACCGGATGCGCCAGAACAGTCTCCATCGGGAGGCACCGTCGATGCGGGCCGCCTCGGTCAGCTCCAGCGGCACGGTCTTCAACCCGGCCAGGTAGATCAGCATCGACAGCCCCATCCACTTCCACGCGTGGATCACCGCGACCGTCAGGATCGTCCAGTCCGGATCGGCCAGCCAGGCGTAGTCGATGCCCAGCACCATATTGACGCTTCCGGTCGGCTTCAGCAGGGCCTGGAACACATAGCCGACCGCCAATGCCGACATCAGCACCGGGACCAGCATCAGCACCCGGGCGATCCGGTTCACCGTGGTGTCGCGTTCGAGGAGGACGGCGAGCAGGAATCCGAAGACGTTCTGCAGGATCGCGACCAGCACGGCGTACACCAGGGTGATGCGCAGGGCGCGCAGCAGCGTGCCGTCGGCGATCAGGTCCTGGAAGTTCTCGGTTCCGACGGGTCTGATCTCGGCGTGGAAACTGGACCAGTCGGTGAACGCGTAGACGAAGTTGAAGACCGTCGGCAGGAAGAAGAAGACCAGCAGGATCGCGAAGGCCGGCGCCAGGAACCAGAGCGGATGGGTGTGCCGGCCCCGGTCGAAAGCCTTAGAACCCCGGGACACCGGCGGCCTTGGCGAGCTGCTCGAACTGCGTCTGGGTCGCCGCCGCCACCTCGTCCGGCGTCATCGTTCCCGTGATCATGTCGGCGAGGTTGATGTACAGATCGGGATTCGCCGCCGCCGATGCCTGCATGGATCCGACCGCGGTGCCCAGCGACGCGTGCACGTCCTTCAGCGCCTGCGGCACACCGTCGGGCGTCGGCACCGAGGGCTCCAGCGAAATGGTCTTCCGGTCCGCGACGAAGGACGGATAACCCGGGCCCATCCAGTACGCGAGAAGCTGTCGTGCCGCCGCCTCCCGTTTCGCGTCCCCGGTCCGGAACGCGACGAGCGCGTTGGACTGGTCCGGGATGAAGGTTCCCACGTTGCCGGTCGGTGAGATCGGGAAGAAGCCGACCTTCGCGTCCAGTGCGGCGGTGTCCGCGCTCGCCTGCAGCTGGCCGAAGAACGAGTTGACCTGCACGACCATCGCCGCCTTGCCGTCCAGCAGCGCCCGGCCCTGGTCGGCGAACGTGGCCGTCTTGATGTCGGCGTTGAACAGTCCCTCGTCGATCAGGGCTTTGTATTTCTTGATGGCGTCGACGACAACCGGGCTGCTGAACGTCTCCTGCTTGGTGTTGATTTTCTCCCACAGGCCGTCCTTGGCGGCGTCGGCCAACTGCACCTGCACCCACCACTGGGTGGCCCACCGGTCGGCCGCCATCTCGTGGAACGGCGTCACGCCCTTGGCCTTCAGCTGCCGGGCGACCGTCACCATCTCGTCGAAGTTCTTCGGGGTGGTGGTGATGCCGCCCGCCGCGAAGACCTCCTTGTTGTAATAGACGCCTTCGACCGCCGGACTGGTTACCAGCGCGGCGTATCTGGTGTCGTCGAGAATCCCGGTGATGTCCTTGAGTTCTGGGGCCAGCTGCGGCAGCCAGGGCGCGTCGGTCAGCGGCTGCAGGTTGTTCTTCGCATTGAGGGCGGTCAGCATCGACGCGGTCGGCTGCCAGAACGCCAGATCGGGTTTGTCGCCGGTCGCCACCCGGGTCTGCACGCCCTGTTCGTAGGGGTCCGGAATGGTGACCACCTCGACCGTCGCACCGGTGGCGGCCTGGAAATCGGCGATCACCTTCGCCGGCACGGTGTTGCTGTTCTGCGCCGCCCAGAGGGTGAGCGTGACGCCGTCGAGTCTGCCGGCCGGATCCGCCCAGGTGGCCGGCCCGGACGTGGTGGTGGCGCCGCCGGAACCGGGATCGGTGCAGCCGGCGACGACGAGAGAGGCGGCAAGGACGAGGACTGTTCTGCGGGAGAGAGCCGTCACGACGTTCCCTTCTGAGAATCGATACGGATCAGCCGGGCCGCGAGAGGAGCCGCGCCGGTGTGTGTGATGGTGAGTTGTCGGGCCGCCGTGTCGAGGTCGAGGTCGAACGGCGGCAACGAGGCCGGATAGAGGGTGTCGACGGCCAGGTGGTCCCCGGTCAGGTGGGGGAGGTCCAGCCGGGCGGTCCCCCGGCCGTCCCGGAACCACACCCAGAGGTAGGTGGTTCCACCGGCCACCAGACCGAGGGCGATGACCGGATCGGACCATCCGGGAAGGCCCAGCGGCCAGACCGGCACGGCGCGCGCCAGGTCGTGCCGGATCTCCCGGAACACCGTGACGCCGGAGCGGACCAGGTCACGGTGACCGGAGCTCATCAGGTCCAGGTGGCCGGAGAGGTAGAGCCGCCCGGGCATGCCGGTGCAGAGCGCGACCGCGATCTCCTCGTCGGACATGCCGGGCTGCGGGTACGCCCAGTTCGCCGCCTGCTCCGGCAGGATCGACAGTGGCGCGGCGGCGGCGATCGGCGGGTAGTGGGCGAGGTCCTGCTGGTCGCTGGTGGACTGAAGGTTGAGCCGGGACAGCATCGCGTAGTCCATGCGCATCGCTCCGGACGCGCAGTTCTCCAGGATGAGTCCCGGATGCCGGTCGAGCAGAGCGTCCAGCCAGGCCAGGTGCGCCCGGTTGTGGGCCAGCAGTCCGGCGCCGGGGCTGTCGGCGTCCAGGTCGGTGCCCGCCCCGGGGTCGATGTTGTAATCGAGCTTGAAGTAGCCGACGCCGTACTCGGTGACGAGACGGTCGACGGTCTCGTCGAGGTGGGCGATCGCGGCCGGGTGGCGCAGGTCCAGGTGGTAGCGGTCGTGTTCGACGACGCGGACACCCCGGCGTTGCAGGAACGCCTCGGGTGGCAGCTTGCCGGCGAGCGGGCTGCGCACGCCGATCACCTCGGGTTCGAGCCACAGGCCGGGCACCATGCCGTGCCGGCGGATGTGGTCGAGCACCACCTCGAGGCCGCCGGGGAACCGGGTGCGGGACGGCTCCCACGCGCCGACGCTGTCCCACCACCGGCCGTCCTCGTCGTACCAGCCGGCGTCCACGCAGAACACCTCGGCGCCGGCGGCGGCCGCGGCGTCGATCAGGGGCAGCAGTGCGGCCGTGGTCGGGTCGCCCATCAGCGTGTTCATGTAGTCGTTGAAGATCACCGGAAGGGCGGCGCGTTCGGGATGCGTACGCCGCAGGGCCCGGCGATGTGCGCTGAGTGCGGCCACCGCGCCATGTAGTCCGTCGCCGGAGACCGCGAGGGAGACCGGCACGCTGGTGAAGCTCTCCCCCGGCCGCAGCACCTGCTGCCACTGATGATCGATGTCGGTCGGGCCGGAGAGCGACACGTATGCCCCGCCGAGCCGTTCGCCGACCTCCCAGCGCCAGGGTCCGTTGTGTTCGACCTGCCAGAGCCAGGTGTCGCCGCTCTGCCGGTCGATCAGCGCGCCGGTCGGCAGGGTCTGCCCGGTGGACCAGGTGCCGGTGCTGATCGCGGCGTGCCGTCCGCGGCCGTCCTGCCCGTGGGCCGGCAGGGCGATGTCCGGGACGCCCTGCTCGCGCAGGGGCCGGCGCTGCCAGCGGCCCTCGCCGAGCCATTCGCTGTCGCCGCGCAGCAGGTCGAGGCGGTCGGCGGGGATGTCGACGGCGACCGCGAGCGAACTGACCGCGAGCAGGGTGAGCGGCGCCTCGCCGGTGTTGGTGACCGTCGTGGTGGCCTGGACGGCGGGGACGCCGCCGGTGGAGCGCAGCAGCACGGTGACGGCCAGCCCGTCGTCGGTCAGGTGCAGTCGCCGCTCCTGCCAGTCGCCGTCGCTGGTCTGTTCGGTATCGGTCAGGGTGAGACGGCGGCCGATGGCGGTCCCGGCCAGGCGGTGCGAGGCGCGGGCCCGGCCACTGCCGGGCGTGAGGATCTCCACGCTCAGCGAGACCGGTGTGCCGGCCACTTCGACCTGCAGATTCGCATGCATCGCGCCTCACCTCTTCGATCGACATGTGCCGGTGTGACCGGTCACACGATGCAGGAAGTGTGACCGGTCACACCCATCGATGAAAAGAGGTGGTTACCAGTTCGTTACAGAATCGGTGGCGGGGCCGTCGACTCGCGCAGCACCAACTCCGGCGCGGCCAGCGACACGTCCCGGACCGGAACCCCGTCCAGCTCCCCCACCAGGGCCGTCACGCACGCCCGGCCCAGGGCCACGAAATCCATCCGCACGGTCGTCAACGCCGGTGTCCAGTAGGCGGCGCCCGGCACATCGTCGAACCCGATCACGCTGACGTCCTCCGGCACCCGCCGGCCCGCGTCGTAGAGCGCCCGGCGTACCGCGAGCGCGGTGTCGTCGTTGCCACACAGGATCGCGGTCACCGACGGATCCCCCGCCAGCCGGCGACCCGCCGCGTAGGCCGACGGCGCGTCCCAGCCGGCCGGCACCACCTCGGGGATCTCCACCCCGGCACCGGCCAGCGCCTGCCGCCAGCCGGCCTCCCGGCCCCGCGTCCCGGACTCGGACGGGATCGCGATGTGGTGCACGGTCCGGTGCCCCAGACCCAGCAGGTGCCGGGTCGCGTCGGCCGCCGCGAGACGCTCGTCCAGGCAGATCGTCGTCCGGCTCACCGGCAGCACGTCCGGTTCGATCGCCGCGACGGCCGGCACCCCGGCGGGCAGCGCACGCAGCACCGCCACCCCCTCGGCGTCGAACGCCACCACGATCACGCCACCGCCCGACGGGTCGCTGACATCGTCGACGGCACGACGGACCTCCGCGTCGCGAACCGAGTCGATCACCCGGATCCCGACCGCGAGTTCCTGGTCACGTGCCGATTCCTCGATGCCCTGCAGCGTCGCGGCGTACCCGTAGAGCGTGGTGTTCGCGGTGACCACGGTGACCGCGCGGGCCCGGCCCCGGCCGAGGGTGCGGGCCGCCCGGTTCGGCCGGTAGCCCATCCGGTTCATCACGTCCAGGACCTGCTCGCGCGTCTCGGTCCGCACCTTCGGCGAGCCGTTGAGCACCCGGGAGACCGTCTGGTAGGAGACCCCGGCGGCAGCCGCGACGTCCCTGATACTCGGCAAAGGATCTCCTCGACGGGCCGTGGGCGCAGCGATCAGATCCTACGCCCACGGCTGTTTCGATCGTCTTACCGCTTGCTACCGCGCGGTCGTCGTCGGCGTTCCGGCGACCAGCCGGGCCAGGCTGACCGTGTCGAGGTCCGGCGCGTAGGCGGTGGCGTTGCCCAGGGTCAGCGCGCCGCTCGCCGTGGTGGTGGTGACCGGAATGGATTTGTCCCAGAAGTTGGTCCACGCATACGTCGTGCGGACCGCGCCCCGGGTGGTGCCGCCGCCGGCCTCCGTGACGTCGATGAACCGGTCCACCACCTGCGGGTTGTAACTGTGGCTGCCGCTGCGCTCCGCGTTGGCCGCGCCGACGGTCAGCACGTAGTCACCGGCGCCGAAGCTCGACGGCCGGTTCAGCGTCACGGTGTTCCCGGCGCCGAGTCCGACGAACCCGACGTAGCTGACCGTGCCGCCCGCGTCCTCGGACCCGAAGACGCCGGTCGACTTCGGATAGCTCGCCACTGCCGCGGTTCCAGCCCGGGGCAGCGACTCGGCCTGCGCCCGGTAGACGTTGGCCTGATCAGAATCGGCCGCGGCGGCACGGGCGGTGGTGATCGACGAGAGTTGCGCACCCGCCGCCGCGGTCACGGTGATCTCGCTGATCCCCTGCGGGAGGAAGACCCGCGCGGTGGAGACCCAGGAGCCTGCGCTCTTGCTTGCGGGCATTTTGAGGGTACGCCCGTCAGCACGCACGTCGATCGCGGCGGCGTTCTTCGTCCCGTACCCGACAGAAAGATCGTGATATCCGGTCTCGGCCGCCGCCACGAAGAACGTCGCCTTCCCGCTTCCGGACAGCGACGCCGCGCCGTCGACCAGCTTGGCCCCGCCGGAGAGCCGCGCCTGGAGCACCGGATACACGGTCCTCTCCGAGTCGGTGACGTCGTAGAGGTCGAACCGGTCCACCGCGATGTCCACGTTCGGCAGGGCGGTCACCCCGTCGGTGGAGCCCTTCAGCGCGAACGTGTGGGTGCCCGCGGTCAGCCGCAGCGTCACGTCGGCGTTGCCCCGGTAACCCCACGCCAGCGTCGCCGGATAACGCACCAGCTGGTGGTATCCACCGTCCACGAACAGCGCGTGACGACCCGGGAGGCTGTTGGTGCCGGCCAGCACCGAGAGCCGGTACGTGCCGGTCCGCGGGACGGTCGCCTGCCAGGTGATGCTGGAGGTGGCCTTCTTGAAGTCGCCGACGTCGTGCCGGTTCGAGGCCATCTGGGTCCAGCCGTCGTCCCGGTTGAACACGGTCGCGTCGACGAGCGTGCCGGTCTCCGCCTCCACACTGCTGACCAGCGGGTTCGCCACCGGTTCGCGGCGGGGCAGGACGGGCGTGACGATCGCCTGGTACGCGGTGTGCTGATTGTCGTTCGGCACGGTCACGCTCACGGTGCCGTCGGTGACGGTCGCCCGCGTCGACAGCACCACCGGCGGCTGGCCGGTCGCGCCCTCGGCCCCGTTGAGACGGACTGCCCGCACCTGCACGTCGACCTGCGAGCCGGTGACGTTGCGCAGCACCAGGTTGACGCCGTCGGCGCCGCCGCCGAACAGGACGGTGGTCCTGTCGTTCGCGGCGTCCCGGGCGGCGATGCCCTGCAGGGTGGCGACCGTGTTCGGCCGTGGCGGCGTCACCTTCACCGTGCGGGAACCGGCGAGGTCCCCGTACCACTTGAACATCCACCAGCCGCCGTTGGCGCCGTTGGTCCGGGAGATGTTGTCGCTCAGCCCACCGGCGTAACTCCAGTACGCGGTCTGCGCATCGGCCTTCACGTCCTCGAACATGGTCAGCCACTGGATCAGGCTGCCGGGGGCGCCCATGTCGCGGGGCAGCGCGTACTCGGTGATGTTCACCGGGATCGCCGCGACGCCCAGGCTCTTCTCCAGGTCCCGGTACGCCGCGAAGTTGCCGCGGAAGGTGGCGAGATTGTCGATGCCCAGCTCGTGCCAGATGAACACGTCCGGCAGTTGGCCGTTCTTCTGCGCGTACCCCAGGAAGTCGGCACTGCGATCGGCGTGCCAACGACTGTCACCGGGACCACCGATGCGGGCGTGGCCCAGACCGTGGGCCGCCCACACCTCCTGGATCACCCGGTAGGCCGCGGACCAGTCGGCCAGGAACTGGTCGCGTTCGGTGGGCCAGTCCTGGTACCAGATGCCGTCCGGCTCGTTGAACGGCAGGAACACGTAGTCCTTGGGACGGGCCGACCTGGTGGCGACCTTCTCGACGGCCTCGCGCAGCAGCGGCAGGTAGTCCCACACGCCGTCGCCGTCGGCGTCGCCCGGCCGGGTGCCGGCGGTGTAGGGCCAGTCCGGGTACATGTCCTGCAGGTAGACGTAGAGGTCCTTGCCCGCGCCGGCGAAGAACGACCGTTCGACCTTCAGCGCGTCGCCGGTGGGGTGCTGCAGTCCGTCGGGCGGCCGCTGCGAGGTGTTGGTGACGCGGGCGCCGTTGAGGACCGCCTGCGACGGAACGCCCTCGCTGGACAGTCCGTAGAGGGTGCCGGTCGCGCCGCCCCGGAACGCGCCGGTGTCGGCGGCCAGGTCGACGGTGAGGGTGTCGGTTGCGGCGGCGCGGGCCGCAGTGGCGATACCCATGGTCAGAACGATGGGGACGAGAGCCGCGGCAAGTGTTCTTCGGAGACGGGGCATGGGAGCTCCTTGCAGGGGATTTGCGGCATGTGCACTAGTGTGACCGATCACATAGAGGGACGTGAACGTTAGTGTGATCGGTCACACAGCGAGGCCGGAAGTCCTGTTACCGGTTTGTTACCGGCTTAGAACGCTTGCAGGAGAGCCAGGCTGCCCGAACGCGCCACCAGCACCCGGCCGTCCTCCGCGACCGCGATCGCCATCGATGCCGCCTCACCCTCGTAGACGTCGAGGGGCATACTCGTGCAGTCGACGCCGGAGCAGCGCCACACGGTCTGCCGCCAGGCCGGTGTCGCCCCCTCGGTGCCGACATACACACCCTTCGGGCTGGCCGGCACCGAGCCCGCGACATAGACGTCGTCACCGGCGAAGACGGCGCTGCTCCCGGCACCGTTCTCGGCGCTGCTCTCGGCGCTGCTCTCGGCGCTGCTCTCGGTGCCGGCCAGCCAGGCCGCGGCCTCGACCTCCGGCTCCGCGCCGGAATCCACCGGCGTGCCCGCCTCCGTCTCGGCACCTGCCTCCGTCTCGGTCTCCGCATCCACCGCCGCCTCCGCCTCCGGGGCCGGGTAACGCAACTGGCCGTGCTGCACCGTGACGCCGCGGGTGCCGTCCGTGGCCCAGATGGCGTTCGGGAATCCCGCGAATCCAGATTTCTTGGGATTCACGCAGGTGGTCGGGTCGCACGTCAGCCGCGTGATCCACATGCCCTCCCACCAGTCCGCGCGCGGCCGGCCGTCGGCGTCGATCGACAGCCGGGCCCGTTCACCCCGCTGATAACCGTCCTCCTCGATGTGGTCGAGGGCGCCCATCTCATGCCGCTCGGGTGTGGCGCACGCGACATCCGCGCACCGGATCAGAACGAACCGGTTCCGGCCATGCGGACCACCGTCCGCCGGCAGCGACACGAAGAACCAGAGCGCGCCGTCCGGTGCACTGGCCGGCGCCACCTCCATCTCACCGGTCCCCTGCGTGCTGAGCTTGTCGTTCACCGAGGCCCGAACCGGCAGATACTTCTCCTCGCATCCGGTGCGGACACACCGCGCATAGTGGATGAACGGGCCACCACTGTCCGGCCCGCCACCGATCGCCGCGGTGACGACCGTCCCGTCCCGCCCGATCGCCGCCTTACCGAACCCCCTCATCAACGCCGGCCCGCCGTCGACATCGGTATGCCGCTCGCAGAGATCGTCGTCGCAGAACATCACCGCCCCCAGCGAGGCGATCACCGGATGCTGCCCGGCCGGCCAGGCCATCGCGGCCACCGGCCCCACCCCGTCCCGGGTGTGCACGACCGGCGCGCCGACCGGATTCACCACCGGCAGCCCGGTCGACACCACCAACGACAGGGCCAGTGCCGCGACGCCGGGCCAGGCGCGGATCTTCCGGTCCGTGCCCTCTCCGACGGTACGCGGTAACGACCGCGTCGCGAGTGCCGCCTGGGCGCCGACCGTCACCGCGAACAGGAGGACGTACCCGACGTTGTCCAGATACCACGGCGTCTCGACGGCACCCCACAGGGCCAGCGCGGCGAACGGCAGAGCCAGGCCCGCCAGCACGAACATGACGACCTCACCCCACGACGGCGGCGCCGTGTCACCGGACACCGACCACCGGACGCCGACGAGCAGCGCGCGGACCGCGAGCAGCCCGCACACCACCGCCAGCACGACGATCCCCGGCAACCCGGTCGCCGTCACACCGCCCACCGCGACGAACGCCCACAACACCCCGACCGTCACGGCGCACGCCGCCACCGCGCCGAACAGCATCACCGGCAGGTGCCGCAGCGCATCCCAGGCCGCCTCGCGCGCACCCACCACACCGTCGCCGACCTCGATCCGGCTGCTCGCCAGCAGGGCGAACAGCCAGGCCAGCACGACCACCGCGAGATTCACCCAGCCCAGTGGGGCGGACTCGACCAGCTCGACCCTGCCGTCGACGATGACCAGGCCGTCACCGCCGGCCGCCAGGGTGACCAGGTTCGGCAGGAGCAACGCGACGGCCACCGCGGGAAGAATCACGGCCGCCGACAGCCACCGGGCGGGGTTCATCGACATCCGGCCAGGGTAAGACCGGACGCCAAGAGCCGCGTCGATCAGTCACCGGGATCACGCCAGCATGCGGGCGAACTCCTCCGGATCGATGATCGGAATCTCCAGTTGCGCGGCTTTCTTCGCCTTGCTGGTGGTCGTCTCCGCCGTCACCAGCGCCGTCGTCTTCGCCGACACGCTGCCGCTCGCCGTGCCACCGAGCGCCTCGATCCGCTCGCTCACCGTCGTACGCGTATAACCCGGGACGCTGCCGCTGACCACGAAGGTCTGGCCCGCCAGGGGTTTGTCACCGCCGTCGTCGAGCACCTCCATCGTCACACCCCGCGCGGCCAGCCGATCGATCACATCGGCCATCGCGACCAGCCCGTCGACGATGTACCGCGCCTTGATCAGACCCAGCTTCTCGATCTCGGCGATCTCCTCGACGCTCGCCGCCCGCAGCGCCGTCATCGACTTGAACCGCGACGCCAGCCACCGGCCCACCGAACGACCGGTCATCCGGATGCCCAGCGCCGTGATCACCCGGTTGAACGGCTGCGTCCGCCCCGCCTCGATGCCCGCCATCACCCGGCCGGCGATCGCCGTGCCGACCTGCCGGTTGCCGTCACCGGTCCGCAGCGCGGCGACCTGCTCGACGGTCAGCGTGAACAGGTCGGCGAGGTCCTTGACCAGGCCGGCCTCGACCAGCGCGACGACGATCTCCTCGCCCAGGCCGTCGATGTCCAGGCACTCCCGGCTCGCCGCGTAGACGATCCGGTTGACCACCGCACACGACGGCGTGTGGCAGCGCCAGAGCAGGCTGGACTTGTCCCACGCCTCACCGCACTGCGGGCACTGCTCCGGCGGCGCCCACGGGGTCAGCCCGTGCGGCTGCTCCCCGACCGGGGAGGTGACCCGCGGGATCACGTCGCCGGCCCGCCACACCGCGACCGTCTGCCCGATCGCGAGACCCTGACCGACGACCCAGTCCGGATTGTGCAGGGTGGCGCGGGCGACGGTGGTGCCGGCGACATACACCGGGTCGATGATCGCCCGCAGGCTGATCCGCCCGGTCCGGCCGATCCGCACCTCGATGTCACGCAACACGGTCGACGCGGTGTCCGGCGGGTACTTGAAAGCGGTCGCCCAGTACGGCGTCCGGCTCGCCAGTCCGAGCCGTCGGCGGGTGGTCTCCCGGTCGGCCTTGAGGACCGCGCCGTCGATCGGGAACGCCAGCCCCGCCCGCCGGTCACCGATCGCCTCGATGGCCGCGATCACCTCCTCGGCGGTCCGGCACACCACCGCCGCCTCCGGCACCAGCCCCCGGGCCGCCGGGAACCCCAGCTGCGCGGCGTGCGCCATCCGCTCCTGGTGACTGTCGTCGGCGGTCACCCCCTCACCGCTGATCTCGTACGCCGCGAAGCTCATCGGAGTCTCGTAGGTGCGGTCGACGCTGCGGATCGCGCCGGCCACCGCACCGCGCGAGTTCACGAACGCCTTGCCGCCCGCCTCGACCCGGTTGGCGCTCGACGTCTCGAAGTCGTCGACGGTCATATAGACCTCGCCCCGGACCTCGCCACTCCACGCCGAAGGCAGCTCCGCGGGCAGGCCGGCCACACCCCGGCGGACCTGACCGGTCACGTCCTCACCGGTCGAGCCGTCACCACGCAACGCGGCCAGCACCAGCCGGCCCGCCTGGTATTCGGCCCGGATCGCCAGCCCGTCGAGCTTCACCTCGACCAGGCACTCGTCTCCACCGAGCGTCTCGACGAACGCGGTCACCTCCTCCGCCGTCTTGATCTTGTCGAGGGACAGCATCGGCGTCGGGTGCCGCACGTCGCCACCGGCCGAGGCACCGGCCGCCACCTCGGTGGTGACCCCCTGGTCGTCCCACTCGGGATGCTCGGCGACGGTCGCGGCGATCCGGTCGGCGACGAGGTCGTAGTCGGCGTCGGTCATCTCCGCGTCGCCGGTGTCGTAATACGCCCGGGCGGCCCGGCGCGCCAACGCCACCGCCTCAGTGAACTCGTCGAGGGTGGGGTACGGGCTCACGGCCACGGGCGAACTTTCGATCATGGCGGTGAGCCTAGAACGGCCGTACGACACTTTCCGGCGGGCCCGGAAAATGTCAGTGGTCCCGGCTACCGTGCGGGGTGGCTCTTCAGCCGGGCACGATTCGAGTTCGTCTGCTGGGCACGTTCAAGCTCGTCTGCTGAGCACGTTCGAGCTCTTCAGTCAGGCGTGTTCGAGCTCGTCTGCTGGGCACGTTCGAGCTCTTCAGCCGGGCAAGTTCAAGATCCTCAGTCGGGCAAGTTCAAGGAGGAACCGATGGCTCTCGTGACCGCAGGATTCGCCGTCTCCGCCGACGGGTTCACCGCCGGACCCGGCCAATCCCTCGACAAGCCGTTCGGTGCGGGCCCGGTCAGCGAGCTGACCCGGTGGATGTTCCAGACCCCCGACGAGAACAAGGCCGAGATGGACGCCCTCGTCCAGGCCGACGCCTACATCATGGGCCGCAACATGTTCAGCCCCGGCCGCGGCGAGTGGGACCTGTCCTGGCGGGGCTGGTGGGGCGAGGAGCCGCCCTACCACGGCCCGGTCTTCGTCCTCACCCACCACGAACGCGACGACCTGCCGATGGACGGCGGCACCACCTTCCACTTCGTGACCGGCGGCGTCGAGGAGGCCATGTCCCGGGCCGCCGAGGCCGCCGGCGACGGTCGCGTCGACATCGCGGGCGGCGCCGCCACCGTCAACCAGTTCCTGGCCGCCGGCCTGGTCGACGAGCTGACCCTGAGTATCACCCCGGTCGTCCTGGGCGAGGGCGAGCGCCTCTTCGCCGGCGTCCCACCCCTCAAGCTCGAGCAGATCTCCAGCCGAGCCGCCTCCCTGGTCACCCACATCACTTATCGCGTCGTCCGCTGAAAAGTCGCCCGAACCCACCACACGGAGCCGACTGACAGCCCTCGACGATGAATGAGCCTGGACGGCTCGGGCACCTCGACGGCTCGGGCACCTCGACGACTCGGGCACCTCGACGACTCGGGCACCTCAACGGCTCGGGCACCTCAACGGCTCGGGCACCTCAACGGCTCGGGCACCTCAACGGCTCGGGCACCTCGACGGCTCAAGCGACCGTGGGCGACGGCTGGCCGACCCCGAGCCGTCGCTCACGGCTGGTTCCCGCCCTACCGGACAACCGTAGTCGACGGCCCGACCGGCCCGGCCGTCGACTACGGCCCATCCGCGAGCCGAAGACAACCGCGAGCGACGGCCGGGCAACCCCGAGCCGTCGCCGACGGCTGATCCCCACCCTCCCGAACAACCGCAGCCGACGGCCCGACCGACCCGGCCGTCAGCTGTCGTCCATCCGCCGCATCCCGGCCGCTCAACCGCATCGCTCAGCCATCCGCCGCATCGCTCAGCCATCCGCCGCATCGCTCAGCCATCCGCCGCATCGCTCAGCCATTCGCCGCATCGCTCAGCCATCCGCCGAGTTGAGCAGTCATGCGCCGGGTTGAGTAGTCATGCGCCGGGCCGTTCAACGACGTGCCGGGCGCTCGATGCCGTGCTGTCCGGGTCAGCTGGGTGCCGTGTAGGTCAGCGCGACCAGCCCGTCGATCTCGACGCGATAGGTGACGCCGGGTCGCAGCGGGACCGCGTCGGTGAGCGCCCCGGCCAGGACCACCGAGCCCGCGGGCAGCGACTGGCCCTGGCGGTGCAGGTGTTCGGAGAGGTGTACCAGCGCCAGCCAGGGATCGCCGAGCACCGCGTCGCCCGTCGCTTCCAGCAGCGTCGTGCCGTCGGCGGAGAACACGCAGTGGGCGGCGGCCAGGTCGCCGGCGTTGGTGGTGGGTACCCATTCGCCGGTCAGGAAGCCGGCCGCGCTGGTGTTGTCCGCGACCACGTCGGGCAGGCGGAAGCCGAAACCGGCGAAGCGGGAATCGATGACCTCCACGGCTACGGATACCGCGTCGGCGATGCCGCGGGCCTCGAGGGCCGTGATCGGGTGGTCCAAGGCGCGGCCCAGCCGGAATGCGATCTCCGGCTCGATGCGTGGCTGCACGGCCCGAACCGTCCGGCCGATTTTCACACGGGGATCACCCCGGCCGGCATCCGCCGGAGGATCGTCCACGACGGTGTCCGCCGACCGGCCCACATGATCGGGGTTCACCGGTGGCTCGGAGCGGCCGGTACCTGCCTGCGCGGTGTCCGGCCGCGGGTCGGGCGGGGCTGACAGGTCCATGGCGTCGGTGAGAAAGCCGGCCACGGGCTGGTGCACGCCCATCGTGACCTGCTTGGCGCGGCTGGTCAGGCCCAGTTTCGCGCCTACCTGACGTTCTCCGGCGGCCAGCCGTGCCGCCCGGTCGACGTCCTGCACACGGTATCCCCACTGTTCGTCCAGCAGCGGATCCGAGTCGGTGAACGGCGGCCGGGTCCGGCCCGCCGCCCGCGCCTCGGCCAGTGCCTCAGCGGCCGCCGAAGCCGACAGGAAGGCCGCCGACGCCGACGGGAAGGCTACCGAAGCCGACGGGAAGGCCACCGAAGCCGACGGGAGGACAGTGCCCGAACCGGGCACCCCGGCCGGATTACTCCCGGAGCCGGGATGTCCATCACCGTCCTGAGCTGGACTTTCGGCAGCGCCGGGAGTGTCCGTCACCGGTCGGCCTGCAGCCAGGCGGCGAGGGCCTTCAACGCCTGCGGGGCGATGCCGTGGCCCACCGGATCGCGGCGGGCGGTCGCGTCCGCGCCGGAAGCGCCGGTCACGTACTCCCATGTCCGGTCCAGCAGTTCGCGCGGGATCACCGTGTCGAAGTCGCCCTGGGCCACGAACACCGGCGTCCCCTCCAGGTGCCCGGCTGTGGTCGGGACGCCCGCGTCGAACGGCAGGGTGCCGTAGAGCACGGCCACCCCGGTGTAGCGGCCCGGATCGTCCAGGAGCAGGCCGCCCGCGAATGCCGCGCCGCCGCTGAAGCCGACCAGGAAGACGTCGCGGGTCGGCGGCGCCACGGTGTCCAGCCAGGTGCGGAACCAGTCCATCCCGGTGCGTAGCGAGGACGCGACCGGCCGTCCGATGCCACGGTTCGCGAACCAGGCGTAGCCGCCGCCCTCGGCGATCGGTGCTCTCACGGAGGCGTACGCCGAAGACCGCGGAAGATGCTCACTCAGGGTGATGATCTCGCGTTCGTGCGAGCCGCGCCCGTGCAGCAGCACCACCAGTGGCGCCTCGGGGTCGGTGGAGCCGGCGAAGGCAACGGTCGGGGTGTCCATGGAGGAAACGTAGAACCCGAGATGTTGAAACGTCAACTAAAAGCCGATCGTGACGACAGCCACAGCAATAGTTGTTGCTTCAACCTAAGTCCCTCTAGATAGTTGAAGCGGCAATCAATCCTGCGAGAGAGGCTCCCATGAACAACGGCACGATCCGTGACGTCGCCACCCTGATCGCCCGCGTCGCCGTCGGGGTGGTCTTCGTCGCCCACGGGTGGCAGAAGATCAACGAGTGGGGGCTGGACGGCACCGGCGCCGCGTTCGGGCAGATGGGGGTGCCCCTGCCGACGGTGAGCGCCTGGTTCGCGGCGATCGTCGAGCTCGCCGGCGGCGTGCTGCTCATCGCGGGGGCACTGGTGCCGGTGGCCGGACTGCTGCTGGCGCTGAACATGCTCGGCGCGGTGCTGCTCGTGCACATCGGCAACGGCGTGTTCGTGGCCGAGAACGGCTTCGAGCTGACGGCCGCGCTCGGCGCCGCCGCACTGCTGATCGCCGCCGTCGGCGCGGGCCGATTCAGCGTCGACCGCCTGATCGCGCCGCGACTCTCCACCTCGGGCGCCCGCCACGCCTTCTCCCCCGCGGCCTGACGAGCGATGTGAAGAGGCCCGGCCCGCGGATCCGCGGGCCGGGCCTCTTCACATCGCGTCACACGGAGATCAGGCGCCCGCGGTGTCCGCGAACTGTTTCAGGTCGATCTGCTTCGCATCGGCCGGCGCCTCGATCTTCTCGCCGGTGGCCACCTCGAGACGTGCCGCCACCCGGCCGGTCGCCCCGTCCACGAACTGCAGCACGTTCAGCTCGGCCGCCGTCAGCTCGCCGTCCTCGATCCACAGGTCGAGCGTGATCGGCTTGTCGGCCGGCGCCTCGCCCAGGTCGCCCGCCAGGCCCGGGTCGACCGCCGTCACCAGCCGCTTGGTCTCGGTGTACGCCTTCGCCGTCGACGACGTGGCGATCAGGTGCGTCTCGTCCGCGCTGTCCCGGGTGATGGTCGCACCTTCGAGCAGGTTGGTCGCGCCGGCTATCACTTCCGCGGTCAGCTTCTCCGACTCGAGGTCGTCGGTGGGCACCCCGAAGCCGCCCTCGGCGAACTCACCGAGCTGGTCCGCGGTGACCTTGACCCAGTCGCCGTCCACGAAGTCGATCACGCCGGGCATGGCGGTGACCTCCTTGCGCAGGTCGGCGAAGTCGGCGTCGGTCGCGCCGACCTTCTTGATCACGTCCTGGACCGGCATCTTGGCGTAGAGCACCGCGTCCACCCACCGGATCTCGGTGCCGGTGACGCCGCTGATCGTCGCCGCGAGCGAGCCGCGGTCGTCGGCGGTGCCCTCGCCGGCCTTGTCGTAGGAGATCGTGAACGACGACGCGAACAGCGCGTCCATCGCCATCCTGTCCTCGCCGTCCGCCGACACCTCCTCGCCGGACGCCTTCAGCGCGGCGGCCAGGTCGTCGGCGCTGCCGGTGACCTTGAGAGTGAAGCCGGCCTGCTCCGCGTCGGCGAGTTTCTGCACGGCGTTGCGCAGCTCCAGCTTCGGCTCGACGGCCGCCGCGATCTGCTGCCCGCAGGCGCCGATGAGAGTGAGGGTGGTGACACCGGCAAGGGTGCCGGCGATGAGACGCGAGGCGCGCATGAATCTCCCCGTATGAATGAACGACCGGCCCAGGGTAGAAGGGGGGATCAACTCATGCCGCTGCCCTCCCGGCCGGCACCGGCCGCGCGGACCGCCGGGTCCGGTGGCCGAGCCAGCCGAAGCCCACGAGCAGCAACAGGTCGGCGAGGTGCACCAGCGTCACCTCCCGGGTGATCCGGCTGAGCGGGAAGACGAGGCCTCCGAGCAGGAGGAGAACGCCGAGGGGTACGGGCGCCGCCCGGTACCGCAACAGCACCGCGCCGAGCGCCGTCACCGTCAGCGGGAAGAGCGGCCCGCAGATCCAGTAGAGGGTCCAGGCCGGCACCGGGTAGGCGTCGAGCAACGCCACGGCGGTGGCGTGCGGCACATCCATCACCTGCTCCTGGACGGCCTGCACGCTGAAGGCCATGCCTCCGGTGACGGCGAGCGCGGTCACCGGCGGGGCGACGGTCGCGTACCACGGCACCAGTGGCCGCAGCCGCTGGTAGACGTCGAGCAGACCCAGCATCCAGCAGGCCAGGCCCAGGGTGGCGAGGGTGCCGCCGGTGGCGTCCAGCCCGTCGCCCTTCCAGAAGAATCCGGCCGCGGCGTTCAGCACGGCCCCGAGGATGAGATACATGCCGGCGACGCTACGAACGATCGACGCCGATGGAGTTCCACCGGCGCGGCAGCGGGACTACCGCGGTCGTGGCAGCCGGGCCAGCCCCCAGCGGTACGCGTACACCACGAGTTGTGCCCGGTCCCGGACGCCGAGCTTGGTCATCGCCCGGTTGGTGTGGGTCTTCGCCGTCGCCGGGCTCATCCCGAGACGGTCCGCGATCTCGGCTGTCGACAGGCCGTCCGCGACCATCGCGACCACCTCACGTTCCCGGACGGTGAGGGCCTCCACGGCGGGCGGGGCCGGTTCGCCGGGGACGGCGTAGGCGGCGATCAGCCGCCGGGTGACCGACGGGGCGAGCAGCGCGTCGCCGGCCGCGACGACCCGGACCGCGTGCCGCAGTTCGTCCGGGCTGACGTCCTTGAGCAGGAACCCGGAGGCGCCGGCGCGCAGGGCGGCGTAAACGTATTCGTCGAGGGCGAACGTGGTCAGCACCAGGACCCGGACGCCGGGCAGCCGGTCGTCGCCGAGGATCCGGCGGGCCGCGGTCAGGCCGTCGGTGCCGGGCATCCGGATGTCCATCAGCACCACGTCCGGCCGGTGCGCGCGGGCCGCGGTGATCGCCGCGTCGCCGTCGGCCGCCTCGGCGACGACCTCGATCGCCGGGTCGCGGTCGAGCAGTGCCCGGAACCCGGCACGGATCAGGGCCTCGTCGTCGGCGATCAGCACGCGGACGCTCATCCGGGGATCCAGCCGCGGACCTGGAACCCGCCCGCCGGTCCCGGGCCGGCGCGCAGCCAGCCGCCCAGCCCGGTGGCCCGTTCGACCATGCCGTGCAGCCCGTTGCCCGGTGGCCCGCCGGCGTCCCGGCCGTCGTCGCCGACCTGGATCGCCAGACCGTCCGGCCGGTATCCGAGGCGGACCTCTATCCGTCCCGCCCCGGAGTGCCGGATCGCGTTGGCGACCGCCTCCTGCACGATCCGGTACGCCGCCGCCTCCACCGCCCGGGGCAGCCGCCGGGGCGTACCCTCGCTGATCAGCACCGCCCCGGTGGCCGCGGCCAGATCCGGCAGCCGGTCCAGGGCCGGCGTGGGTGGTGGCGGACCGGATTCGGGGCTGCCGTCGCGCAGCACGCCCACCGCCGCCCGCAGTTCGCGCATCGCGTCGCCGGCCGCCTGGCGCACCGCCTCGAGGGCCCGCCCGGAGCCGTCCGGGTCGTCCTCGCGCAGGTCGGCGGCGACCCCGGCCTGCACCGCGACGACCGCCAGGGTGTGCGCGGTGACGTCGTGCAGTTCGCGGGCGATCCGGACGCGTTCGGAGATCAGGCGCTGCTCGCGGTCCGCGGCGGCGGTCGCCAGCCGTTCCCGTCGCCCGCGGACCACCTCGCCGAGCAGCAGCGCACCGAGGAAGACACCGGTCGAGCCGTCGAGCCGGGCGTCCAGCAGACCGAGACCGGTGGTGGCGGCCCGGCCCTGGATGTCGACGGCCAGCAGCAGCCCGGCGACGACGAACCCGGCACGACGGCGGGACGCGGCGCCCACCGCGAACAGGGCCACCCAGAGCGGCGGGGCGGGCGCGCCGCCCGGATAGCCGAGCACGTGGTACGCCAGGAACAGCACCCCGACCGTGGCGAGCGTGATCGCCGGGTGGTCGTCGCGTACCGGCAGGGCCAGGCACATCGCCGCGACCAGGGCGTACGCCAGCAGGTCCGGGGGCCGGTCGGTGAACACGACCGGGGCGGCCGCCACCCGTGCCACGGCCAGAACGAACGCGAGCGGGGGAAGCCAGCGACCCATGCCGTCACGGTACGGAAATTCGTTCGGCGGCATGTACCACGATCGTTGTATGCACCCGCTCTCTCCACCCTCCGGTATAGCGTGACGTCGGCCCGCGGTGAGATCCGCCGACGGTCGGCGACTGCCAGACTGGCCACCATGGACAGTCAGAACTCCCCCGCCCGCCGCGTCTGGCTCCGGCGGCTGGTCATCGCCGTCTCCTGCATCCCGTTCGCCGCGGCCGGGTTCCTGGCCGCGGTGGGGCGTTCCGGCGACCACGGTGTGCTCGGCGAGTGGTACGTGCTGGTCCCGCTGGCGATCGTGGGTTTCTTCAGCTGGGACCTCATCGAGAAGGCGATCGGGACGACCAGGGATGAGTGACCTTCCGGACTGGGGCCCCGCCCCGCAGCGCGTCGAGGTCGGCGCCGATCAGGTCCGGCGGCTGGTGGCCGCCCAGTTCCCGCAGTGGGCCGGCCTGCCGGTGACGCCGGTGGCGCGGGGCGGCTGGGACAACCGGACCTTCCACCTCGGTGACGGCATGTCGGTGCGGCTGCCCAGCGCCGCCCAGTACGCCCGCGCCGTCGAGAAGGAACACCGCTGGCTTCCGGTGTTCGCCGAGCGGCTGCCGCAGCCGATCCCGGTCCCGCTGGCCCAGGGCGTACCCGGCGAGGGTTATCCGTTCGCCTGGTCGGTCTACGGGTGGCTGGCCGGGGAGACCGCGAGCGTGGAACGGATCGCCGACCCGGTCCGGTTCGCCGGTGACCTGGCCGAGTTCGTCGCCGCGATCCGCGGGTTCGACCCGTCCGGCGGCCCCGGTCCCGGCCTGCACAACTGGTTCCGGGGCGCCACCCTGCGGGCCTTCGACGGCTTCGCCCAGGACGGTCTCACCGCCCTGGACGGCCGGATCGACACCGACCTGGCGGCCCGGGTCTGGGCGGACTGCCTGGCCGCACCGTGGGACGGCCGGGTGACCTGGTTCCACGGCGACCTCGCCCCGGGCAACCTGCTGCTGCGCGACGGTGAACTGGGTGCGGTGATCGATTTCGGCACCTGCGGCGTCGGCGATCCGTCCTGCGATCTGGCGGTCGCGTGGACGTTGCTGACCGCCGACGGCCGCGAGGTGTTCCGCAAGCGGCTCGGGGTCGACGACGCCGAGTGGACGCGGGGCCGTGGCTGGGCGCTGTGGAAGACGCTGCAGATCTGCGCGAGCGACGGGTCCGGCCCCGGCGCCTGGCGTGCCCTGTCCTCGATCCTCGACGACTACCGCTGACCGGTCACTTGCCGGCCTTTCCGGTGGCCGCGCCCATCCGGTCGATCGCCTCCCGGCTGACCGTCAGGCCCTCGCCCAGTTCAAGCAGTTGGGCGCGGGTGATCGGGACGTCGGCCTGGATGGTGGCGGAGACCCGGTCGGACACCGCGATGATCAGCTGCGTGGTGTCGCCGATCGGGTGCACGACCGCCGGTCGCCCGGCGACGGTCACCGTGTCGCCCTCCTGCGGCCCGCGATAGTCGGACCGTTCCAGGAAGATACCGATCTTGTCGGTGTAGAAGCGCGGGTCGTACAGGGTGTCCTTCGACGGATCGACGTCCGGCCCGGGGTTGCGCGCCCGGTCCGGGGCGATCATCAGGCCGGTCTCGTCGTCGTTCTGGATGAAGTAGCCCTCCGGCACCTTCGCGATGGTGAAGTACTTCGGCTGCTCCCCGCGGTAGTCGACCAGCGCCAGGCCGCCCGTGACGCTCTCCGCGGTGCTCCGCGCGCCCGGGACGGCCGATTGCCCCGCGACGGTGGTGAAGGTGAACGCCGCGACGGCGGCGACGGCCGCACCGGTCGCGGCCTGGGCCGCACGACGACGGCGGACGGCGCGGCGTCCCCGTACGATATCGGCGGCGATCATTTCCGGCACGGTGGTCTCGACCGTCCCTCCGAAACGCCGCAACCGCTCCTGCAGGTCCATCATCGACTCACTCCCTGGTGCTGAAGTTCCGGAAAGTTCTCGAGGGCGGTACGCAACTTCTCCAGCGCACGGGCGGTCTGGCTCTTGACCGTCCCGGCGGAACAGCCGAGCGCGACCGCGGTGTCCGCCACGTCCATGTCCAGGACGAAACGGAACACGACGGCCGCGCGCATCCGCGGTGGCAGTTCCCGGAGGGCGGCGGCGAGCGCCGGGTCGGTGTCGGCCGCCGTCGAACCGGGGCGTTCCGGAACGTCGGCGACGGTACGCTCGAAGCGCCGCCAGATCCGCCGGCGTTCGTCCATCAGCGCGTTGAACAGCGCCCGCTTGACGTAGGCGTCCGGTTGTTCCGAGCGCCGGAACGCCGCCCACGACACGTACAGTTTCGTCAGCGCCGTCTGGACGAGATCCTCGGCCAGGTGGCCGTCACCGGCGGTCAACAACCGCGCGGTGTGCAGCATCCGGCCCCGGCGGTCGGCCACGAACTCGTGGAACTGTCGGTCACGCTCGGATCGACCCGAGCCGCTGTCTACTGTCACGTACCCCTAGACCGTCCGGTGCGGGGAGAAGGTTGCACGGGGCTTCACCGCGTACCCGATGACGGGTTTCTCCTGGGGTTGCGAGAACCCGCTCTCACCAGGAACTCCGGTCACGCTCCACGAGCGTCCGCAGGTCCGCGGCGGTGACCTCCTCCTGCAGGAAGACCACCCGGTACACCAGATATCCCAGCCAGGTGTGGGCGGTGACCGCGTCGCCGGTGGTCGCGCGGATGCCCTCGAACCAGGGGTGCAGGATGTCGCGCAGGTCGGCCAGCCCCGCCTCTCCGCGCGAGCTCATCGCCGCCGCGACCACGCTGGCGTCGCCGTATTTCGTCAACGTTCCGAGCAGGCCCTCCAGCCAGGCCAGCGCGTCGCCGGCCATCGAGCCGGTGTCCGGCACCGCGGTCGGCGCCAGGCTGCCGCGGACGGCGTCGGTCACCACCGCCGCCTTGTTCGGCCACCAGCGGTAGAGGGTCATCTTCGCCACTCCGGACCGTTCGGCGATCTTCTCCATGGTGACCCGGTGATAGCCGATCTCGATCAGCAACGCCTCGGCCGCCGCGAGCACCGCCCGCTGTGCCTGCGGGTCCCGTTTGCGTCCCGCTCCGGGACGCGCTCCTCCGACTGCCATGCGGGGCATTCTGCCTCCTGTCACAGGGACCGAGATCACAGGATCCAGAAACCTATACGAGACGTATCGTTTACTTATCAAGGGCCGACCAGCCCTAGTCAGAAGAGCAAGGACAAGATCATGGCTCGATTCGATGGCAAGACCGCGCTGATCACCGGAGCAGCGAGCGGCATCGGCCGGCAGACCGCCCTGCGCGCGGCCGCCGAAGGCGCGACCGTCGTGGTCGCCGACGTACAGGACACCCTCGGCGCCGAGGTGGTCACCGAGATCGAGAAGAACGGCGGCACCGCCCTCTTCCTGCACCTCGACGTGACCTCCGAAGAAGCCTGGGCGCAAGCCGTCAGCACCGTGCAGGAGAAGTTCGGCGGACTCGACATCCTGGTCAACAACGCCGGGCTCGGTCACGCCGAAACCCTCGAGGACACCACCCTCGCGCTGTACGAGAAGGTCGTCGCGGTCACCCAGACCAGCGTGTTCCTCGGCACCAAGGCGTTCGCGCCCCTGCTCAAGGCGGCACCCGCGGCCAGCGTCGTCAACATCAGCTCGATCTTCGGGGCGTCCGGCGGGTTCGGCACCTCACCGGCCTACCACGCGGCGAAGGGCGCGGTGCGTACCCTCACCAAGAACATCGCGGTCGAGTGGGCGCCCCTCGGCATCCGCGTCAACAGCATCCACCCCGGCTTCATCGAGACCCCGATGATGGGCGACACCGACCAGGAGCCGTACGTGACGACGACGCCGCTCGGCCGCGTCGGGCGCCCCGCCGAGGTGGCCGCGGCGATCCTCTTCCTGGCCAGCGACGACGCCTCGTTCGTCACCGGCGCCGAACTGTTCGTCGACGGCGGCTACATCGCCCGCTGAACACCCGCCCGTCGGAGCCCTTCTAGACTGCAGGTCCTCCTGAAAGGTGGATCCCGTGGAGCTGGTGTCCGGCGACCTGACCGAGCAGCACGTCGACGCGATCGTCAACGCCGCCAACTCGTCCCTGCTGGGCGGTGGCGGCGTCGACGGCGCGATCCACCGCAGGGGCGGCCCGGACATCCTGGCCGAGTGCCGAGCCCTGCGCGCCAGCAGGTACGGCCGGGGCCTGAAGGTCGGCCAGGCGGTGTCCACCACCGCCGGCCGCCTCCCGGCCCGCTGGGTCGTGCACACGGTCGGCCCGGTGTGGAGCGCCGACGAGGACCGTTCCCCGCTGCTCCGCGACTGCTACCTCAATTCCCTGGCCGCAGCCGCGGAGCTGGGCGCCACGTCGGTCGCCTTCCCGCTGATCTCGTCGGGCGTCTACCGCTGGCCCAAGGACGACGCCATCCGCCAGGCGCTGCAGGCCGTCGCCGATTCCGGAACGACCATTCCGACGGTCCGCCTGGTCCTCTTCGACGCCGAGACACTCACCGTGGCGAAGCGCATCGCCGCCCGGTCCGGCACCTGACGGAATCAGGCTGGGCGGCGGGCCCGCAACGTGCCGGCCACCACGTCAACCACCAGGAAGGCGAGCAACGGGATGCCGAACAGGGGCATGAACCAGGCCAGCGCGAACACCGCCGGCACCCCCACCGCGATCAGCCACGCCGGCAGCCGCAGCCAACTCCCGCGCGGCGGCGGGGTACCCAGCACGGACCGGCGTCCGCCGCGCTGCCACCACATCCGGTACCCGAGGACGATCATCCCGGCCAGGACGAGCGCCAGCGCGACCAGTGCCAGTTGGTTGACCAGGCCGAACATCGTACCCATGTGCAGGTCGACGCCCCAGCGGGCCATCTTCGCCATGAACGGGTAGTCGCCGAACCGCACGACGTCCGTCACCTCGAACGAAGTCGGGTCGACGGCCGCCACATCCACCGATGTCGGGTATTCCCGGTGGATCTCGGTGACGACCCAGGTCCGGCCCTCCCCGGACGGCGGGCTGATCTCCACCTGGTCGGAGTCCACGTCGGCGGAGCGGGCCGCCGCCAGCACCTGATCGATCGTGGACAGGTCCACCGTGGACGGGGTCGTCACCACACCGCCGCCGTGCCCGGAGTGTTCGCCGCCGGTGACCGCCGCCGCCCGCGCCACGGTCGTCGAGACGGTCGGCGTCGACCAGTCCAGTTGCGAGCGCAGCTCCGTCACGTTCTCGCCGGCCAGCTGCGACCAGGTCAGTCCGGTGGCCGAGATGCCGAGGAAGCCGACGGCCGCCCAGATGCCCAGCACCCCGTGCCAGGTCCGGCTGCGGGCCCGGCCGGTGGCTCCCCGGTCGATCACCAGCGCCGCCCGGGTGCTCCGGGACCGCATCACCCACATGGCCAGGCCGCCGAGGGTGACCACCCACAGCCACGACGCCGCGAGTTCGCTGTAGTACCGGCCGACGTCGCCGAGGTGCAGCGACCGGTGCAGTTCGTCGATCCACGAGCGCAGCGGCATCGCCCCGGTCGTGCCGTAGACGGTCGCCTGCCCGAGCACCGCACCCGTTCCCGGGTCCACGAACACCGCGTGCCGGTACGACTCCGCGAACGTCCCGTCGTCGAAGATCACCCGGGTGGTGCCGCCGTCGGGCGCGGGACGGACCGCGGCCAGGCCGGACACCGTGGTCACCTGCTCCGCGGCGGCCACCTGCTGGGCCAGTGGCACCGCGGGGGCGTCCGGGTCGGCCGGGGTCAGCAGGCCGGCGTACACGATCTTCTCGATCTGTGGGCTGATCGCGTAGGCCGCGCCACTGAGCGCGGCGATCATCAGGAACGGCCCGATCAGGACGCCCGCGTAGAAGTGCAGGCGTAACAGCAGGGGCCGTACCGAACTCATCGTGGTCAGGGCACTACTCCCAGGCTCCGGAATGATCTTGTCCCTGACAAGTCGTCGCGGAGTCCCGAGTAGTTCCCGGAGATCTTCTACAGCCGGCGGAGCACCGAGACGACCTTGCCCAGAATCACCGCGTGATCGCCGTCGATCGGTTGGTAGGCCGGATTGCACGGTTCGAGCAGAACGTGCCCGCCGCGGCGCCGGAAGACCTTGACGGTCGCCTCGTCGTCGAGCATCGCCGCCACGATGTCACCGTTGTACGCCTCCTGCTGCTGCCGGACCACCACGATGTCCCCGTCGCAGATCGCCGCGTCGATCATCGAGTCGCCCTGGACCCGCAGGCTGAACAGGGTGCCGCGCCCGACCAGGTCCCGCGGCAGCGACAGCACTTCCGCGTCCTCCTCGGAGGACGCGGCCAGAATCGGAGCGCCCGCGGCGATCGTGCCGACGAGCGGCACACCGACCGTCGAGGAATCCGACGATTCGGAAACATCCAGGAACATCCGCACATCGATCGGCCGCGCCATCGACGACCCCCGCCGCAGGAACCCGAGATCCTCGAGAACCCGCAGGTGACGGCTCACCGACGACGCCGACCGCAGGCCGGCCGCGTCCCCGATCTCCCGGGTGGACGGCGCGAACCCGTACTCCACGGCGTGGTCGCGGATCACGGCGAGGATCCGCCGTTGCCGTTCGGTGAGAACGGACGTGTCGAGGTCTTCAGGCAGGTACACCCGACGATCTTGACCTATCGGACGGTCTGGTGCCCAGCGGGCACCCCGGATTCACCCGCCGGATCAGTACACGAACCGGGACACCGCAGCCTGCAACTCGACGGACATCCGGGACAGTTCGGCCGCCGACCGCTGCGCGTCGCCCACCGACTCGGCGGTGGTCCGGGCACTCTCCGCCACGCTGGTGATACCGGTGTTGATCTGTCCGGTGGCGTTGGCCGCCTCGTTCACGTTGCGGTTCATCTCCGCGGTCGTCGCACTCTGCTCCTCCACCGCCGACGCGATCGTCGTCGTGTAGTCGCTGATGTGCCCGATGATCTCGCTGATCTCGCCGATCGCGCCGACCGCCTGGTTGCTGTCGTTCTGGATGGCCTCGACCCGCTTCGCGATGTCCTCGGTCGCCCGCGCCGTCTCCTGGGCGAGGTCCTTGACCTCACCGGCGACCACCGCGAAGCCCTTGCCGGTCTCGCCGGCCCGGGCCGCCTCGATCGTCGCGTTCAGCGCCAGCAGGTTCGTCTGCTCGGCGATCGCGGTGATCACCCGGATCACGTCGCCGATCTGCCGGCTCGAGTCGCCGAGCGTCGCGATCGTCTCGTTGGCGGCGGCCGCCGCGGTGACCGCCTTGCCGACCACCTCGGCACACGAGTTGGCGCTCTGGGCGATCTCGGCGATGGCCGCGCCCATCTCCTCGGACCCGGCGGCCACCGTGGTGACGCTCGTCGACACGTCGCTGGACGCGTCCGAGACCATGCGGGCCTGCTCGGAGGCGGTCGCGGCACCCTCGCTGATCTGGTTCGCGATCACCGACGTCTCCTCGGCGGCCGCGGCCAGGCTGTGCGCGGCGGAACCGACCGACGCCACCACCTCGCGGGTCTGTTCCTGCGCCTGCTTGAGCGCCCCGGCCATCTGCCCGACCTCGTCGCGTCCGTGCACGTCCACCGGGTGGGTGAGGTCGCCCTTGGCCATCGCCATCAGCGCGGCCTTGACCTTGTCGAGGCGCCCGACGATGGCCCGGCCGACGATCAGGCCCAGGATGACGGCGGCCAGCACACCGATGACGAGGGCGACGATCTGCAGCATCCGCGAGGTGGAGGCCGCGGACGCGCTCTCCTCCGCCCGCTGCTTCGCCTGGGCGAGCTGGGCCTCACTCTCCGCGTCGATGGTGGTCGACGCGGTGTCGAGCAGCGGGAGCACCTCGTCGTGGTAGACGGTCTCGAAGGCGACCAGGTTGCCCTTGTCCGCCAGCGGGATCATCTTGTTGTCGCCGATGTCGATGAAGCTCTTGTAGGCGGCCTCGAACTGGTTCACCGAGTCCTCGTTCACCGCACCCTCGCGGTAGGCGGCGAGCGCGTCGGTGACACGGCCCTGCCGGACCTCGATCTCCTCGAGGAGCGTCTTGCGGTTCGCCGCCGTGGCGATGCCGTACTCAAGGTACCGGCCGCGCAGCGCCTGGTAGGTGCGCTGCACCAGGGACAGTTCGGTCAGCGGCGAGACGTTGTCCTTGTACAGCAACTGGGTCCGCTCACCGAGACTGCTGATCGCCGTCAGCCCGGCGATCCCGATGATCACAGCAGCGATCGCGGCGACCGCGATGCACCCCTGGATCTTCACGTTGACTTTCAGGTTGGCGAACCAGCCACCATCGTCCCCGCTGGCAAGGTCTGTCATCTCGAGCTCCCCGCGACGAGTCTCACACCCTTCTGTCGACAGGTTCCGTCAGGCACTGAGCCGCTTTGGGGGCTCCAGGCGTGTTTCTTACGCTTTTCATGAGGTACGTGCCTCCACTCCCCCACCGCACCACGACCGTCCCGGGCCCTACCCACGGATCGGCCCCGCCCCGGAGGTCCGTCCCCCGTCCCGGGCACGGTCCGTTTCCGATCAGAACCGTGTCCAACTGCGTGAATGCCCGGCCGTTTCCGGATTGCTACCGTCACTGAGACCTTCACGGCGCATTTCCAGCGTTTTATCGGAGGTATCTGTGAGACGCCCTATGATTGCCCTCGCCCCGGTCGTCGCCATCGGCGCGGCCCTGCTCACGACACCGGCCGCCGCCCTGGCCTCGTCCGCTCCGGCGTCCGCCGCGGCGGCCGACTACTGGGTCACCGTGAAGAACTGGCGAAGTGTGAAATGCCTGGAACAGAGTGCCGGGACCCCGGACCTCACGGTGGCCGCCTGCACCGGTGACGACAGTCAGCAGTGGGCGTACACCTTCATCGACGTCAACAGCGCCATTGCGACCGTGAAGAACAAGAAGAGCGGCCAGTGCCTGGACCAGATCTGGGCGGACGGCGTCGAGACGACAGCCGTCGAGGCAGCCGCATGCACCGGCGGCCTGAGTCAGCAATGGCAGGTCTTCGCCGCGGAATATCAGGTGACCGGATATTTCCTCACCAACAGGAGCAGCGGCAAGGATCTGCAGCAGACCTATGTGAACAACGTCCAGACACCCGATGTCAGTGTCGTCCAGTATTCCAGCATCGGCGATTACCGGAACCTGATCTGGCGCCGATAGGGCCGGCGCGGGGTGGAACGGCAGCGGCTCGGCCGTCGCCCAGGGCACGCCACCCGAACCGGGTGGCGACCGTGTGCTCCGGCCGAGCCGAGTTACTGCTTCTACTGCTTCTACTGCTTCTACTGACGAGTTACTGCTTTTTACTGCCGCGCGCTACGCCGGGCTGCGATCAGGCGCGCTTCGCCAGGCTGCGGCCGGCGGCGGAGGCGGCCTCGTGCGCCGTCTTGCGCATGTCGGCGGCCATGTCGGTGAAGGCGTCAAGCGCCGGGTTCACGCCGACCAGGGTGAACTCACGCTCGATCAGGGTGAGCTCGCCGCCCCAGATGTCGGAGACGATGCGGCACAGGAAGTCGGTGTTGTGGTCCCAGCCCTCACGCGGGGTGCCCGGGCCGTACGCACCGCCGCGGGTGGTGAGCACCACGACCGGCTTGCCGTCGAGCAGCTTCTCGCCCTGCTCGCCACCGACGATGGCCAGGTCGATCCAGGTCTTGGCGTGCTGCGAGACGCCGTAGTTGTAGAACGGCAGGGCCAGGATCGCCGCGTCGGCGTCGCGCAGTTCGGCGGCCAGTTCGCCGGCCAGGGCGACGGCCGCCTTCTGGGCCTCGGAGCGCTGGTCCGCGGGGGTGTAGCCGGCACCGACGGCGGTGGCCCACGCGTCGGCGGGCAGCGGCGCGACACCCAGGTGGCGGCGCACGACCGGGGCACCGCCCAGCTCGGCCTCGACCAGGTCGGCGAGCTCGCTGCTCGCGGACTGCGGGCCCAGGATGCTGGCGTCGATACGCAGTACGGCCATGAAAACTCCTCGGGAGCTGGGGACTTGAATGTTCAACACGAGAGTGCCACCACTCGGGTTGAATGTTCAAGTCGCTGATCGGGTATCGTCCTCACTCGTGAGCGATCCCACAGATGACGTCCCCTGGCTCGAGGCCTGTGAACGCCATGCCTGGGTGGCCCTGCACTCCCTGCTGACGACCCTGCCCGCCGCCGTCGACGCCCAGCTCAAACGCGACTCCGGGCTGAACTCGTTCGAGTACACGATCCTGGCCTCGCTGTCCCAGTCCGAGACCCGCAGCGTCCGGATGAGCGACCTGGCACACTTCGCCTCCGGTTCGCTGTCCCGCCTGTCGCACGCGGTGACCCGCCTGGAACGCCAGGGCTGGGTCCGCCGCCGCAACAGCGACGGCCACGAGGCCCGCTGCGTCGAGGCCGTCCTCACCGACGAGGGGATGGAGGCGGTCGTCGCGGCGGCACCCGGTCACGTCCGCGAGGTCCGCCGACTGGTCTTCGACGTGCTGACCCAGGAGCAGGTCCAGCAGTTGGAGGAGATCGGCCGCACGCTGGTGAGCCGGGCCGCCCCGCACCTGAGCCGCTACATCGAGCAGGCGATGCACGCCGACTCGCCGCGCACCCCGTCCTGCTGACCCGGCCCGCTCGACCCGTTTCGTGGTCAGGCTGCGAAGCCCATCCGCGTGGTGACTTCAGGCGCGCTGAACGCCCCAATTCACCACACCCCTGGTGGTGTGGTGAATACGGGCGCGCTGGACGCCCCAAATCACCACACCCCTGGCGGTGTGGTGAATACGGGCGCGCTGAGCGCCCGAAATCACCACAGAGGCAGACCCTGACTGCGATTAGGTGTCTAGACAGCCGCGGCAAAGCCCCTGATCCGACTCTTGATCAACACAGGGCTGAGTGGCATCGGCCCGGCCGTCCGTCGTTGCGGGTTGTCCTGCGAAGATCGGCAGGCGGGTAGGTACGTCGTAGCTGATCGATCGCCTGCCGCCAATCCGCGGTTTCCTGGCGCTCAAACCGCAGAAGGCCGGCGGGCGTTCGATCAACACCGTGCCGCGGGTGACAAGGCGCCCCGGAGAGCCGTGGGTGACGGCTGGCTTGGTGGGAGCCGAGCTACTCCGCGAGTAGGTCCGCCGTCGTGTCATGCCTGCAGCGCAGAAGTCGAGCCGTTGCCCACGGCTCTGCCCGCAACACCCACCGGCCAACCATCGACAACGGCTTGGCGCCACTGACGGGGCCTGGAACCGCTGACGACGGCTTGGAACCACTGACGACGGCTCAGAACCAGTGACGACGGCTCAGAACCAGTGACGACGGCTTGGAGCCGCCGGCCGTCGCCCGCGGTCGCTTTCGGCTCGCGGGCGGGCCATGAGCGACGGCTGTGACGACCGAGCCGTCGACCACGGCTGTCCAGAGGGCGAAAACCAGCCGCCAACAACGGCCCGGCATCACCCAGCCGTCGACCACGGCTGCCCAGAGAGCGAAAACCAGCCGCCAACAACGGCCCAGCATCACCCAGCCGTCGACCAGGGTCGCCTTCGACTCGCTGACGAACCGTGAGCGACGGCCGGACGGCCGTCCTCCCACTCAACTCACTTCGATCACGGCGGCAGCCCCGCGGAGGCCACGGATGACTGCACTACGCCGACGCACGAAGCGGGCAACGGGCAGCGATCAGCGATCAGCGATCAGCGATCAGCGATCAGCGATCAGCGATCAGCGAGCCAACGCTACGAGAGCCCGGATCGCCCAGATTCGCCGCACGCGGGCAGACGGTGTGGTGGGCCAAAATCATCCGGCCCACCACGTGGCCAGGATCGTCCGGCCCACCACGTGTGGGGTCAGGCGGTCCGGTGGTGCCGGATCCAGGCCGCCTGCCCGCCGTCGATCAGCAGATCGGTGCCGGTGACGTACAGCGAGGAAGGCCCGGTCAGGAAAGCCGCCGCCTCGGCGATCTCGGACGGCGTCCCGGACCGGCCCGCGCCGCACGCGTCGAGCATCGCCAGCATGTGATGGCCCGACGAGGATTCGGCCTCGGCCCGCGACATGGCGGTGGCGATCACCCCGGGGCTGATCGTGTTGATCCGCGCACCCCGGCGGTTCCAGGCGAGGGCGGCGGCCTGCACCCGCACCTGGTTGGCCCGTTTAGCAATGATGTAGGCCCCGGTCGCATCATCCGGAGCCGACGTCACCACCGGCAACGACAGCAGGTCGGCACTCGGCGTAGAAGCCAGCCCCCGCTCGTCCTCCGCCGACAGCTGCGCGTAGTGCCCCGCCATGCTGGCGACGCAGACCATGGACGTACCCGGCCCGGCAACCGCCTCCATCGCGTCGATGACGTAGGCGGTCCCCGCCAGGTCCACCTTCATGATGGTCTCGACGCTGGACGTGGCCGCCGAGACACCCGCCGTATGCACGATCGCGGCAACCCGTCCCCCGCCTGCGGCTTGCGCAGCTGCAGCCGCGAGCCGGCCAACCGACTCGGGGTCGGAGACGTCGGTCAACTGCCCGGTGACGGTATGCCCGTCCGCCCGCAGTTCCGCCACCACCTGGTCAAGCCGTGCCACGGAGGCGTCAGCAAGCAGCAGCTGCCGCCCACTGCCGAGCCGCCGCGCCACGGCGACGCCCATCCCGCCGGCCCCGGTGATCACGACAACGTCGCTCACGCCACACCCCCACGTTGTACGCCGGCCGCCTCGGACTCAGCAGCCGCCCCAGTCACGCCATCGGGTCCGGCCTGCCCGGCATCCGCTTCGGACTGGACAACAGCCGCGGACTCGCTTTCGAAGCCGCGCTGCCTGACAGCCGCCCCAGGCGGAGTGCCGATCCTCGCCACGTCACCGGGTCCGCCTGGAATGCCGGGTCCGGCTGGAATGCCGGGTCCGGCTGGAGTGCCGGGCCCAGCCGGAGCACCGAGCCCAGCCGGAGCACCGAGCCCAGCCGGAGTGCCGGCTTCGATGATGGCCTTGCGCCACGGGCGGATCGCCTTCGGTGGCATGCCGACGGCGAGGGCACCGACGAGCCGACCGTCCTTGTAGTAGGCGGCCAGGAAACGGCGCTGCTGCAAGTCCCCCTCGACGACCTCGACGGTGTCGTGGCCACGGAGGTAGCCGTATGCGTGGATCTTCAGGTCGTACTGGTCGGACCAGAAGTACGGCACCGGGGCGAACGGTTTCGCCGCCTCGGGGTGCAGCAGGTTGCGGGCGGCGGCCATCGCCTGTTCCGCGGCGTTCGTCCGGTGCTCGATGCGCATCGACACCCCGAACAGCGGGTTGTGCCAGCGGGCCACGTCGCCGGCCGCATACACCCCCGGGGCTGCGGCGCAGAACTCGTCGCACACCACGCCGTCGTCCACGGTCAGGCCACTGCCGGCCAGCCACTCGGTGTTCGGGTGCGAGCCGATCGCCACCACCACCTCGTCGCCGGCGACCAGGGTGCCGTCGGCGAGCAGCACACCGCCGTCGACCACCTCGGACACCGCCACCCCGGTGCGCAGATCCACCCCGTTGTCGCGGTGCACGTCGGACAGCATCCGCCCGATGGGCTCGCCCACCGCGTGAGCGAGCGGCACCGGGGCCGGCTCGAGCAGCGTCACCCGGCAGCCCAGGGCACGCGCGACCGCCGCGCACTCCGCCCCGAGGAACCCGGCACCGACCACCACCAGTTCGCGAGCGGGCGTCAGCCTCTTTCGCAGGTCGAGAGCCTCGTCGAGCGTACGCAAAGAAGAACCCCCGGAGAGCGACCTGGGCCGCACGCCGGTTGCCACCACCAAGCCGTCGTAAGGCACCTCAGTGCCGTCGGCGAGGGTGACCACCCGCCTAGCCTGATCCAAACCGGTCGCCGCCACCCCCAATCGCAGATCCAGCCCGAGCGCGCCGATGTCGGCCGACGACCGCAGCGCCACCCGCTCCGGCTCCCAGTCGCCCGACAGTATCTGTTTGGACAACGGCGGCCGGTCATACGGAAGTAGGGGTTCGTCCCCTACCAAAGTCAGTGTTCCGGTGAAGCCTTCCCGGCGTAGCGTTTCGACCGCGGCCAGTCCGGCCGCGGACGCTCCGACCACGACGATCCGATTCACGCCTGCACCAGCCGGATCGCCGCCGCCGGGCACACCGCCGCGGCCTCCCGGGCCTCGTCCTCTTGATCAGGAGCCGGAGATGAGTTCAGCACCACCGCCACCCCGTCGTCGTCTCGCTGGTCGAAGAGGTCGGGCGCGACCATCACACACTGACCGGCCGCGACGCATTTCGGCTCGTCGAGTTCCACGCGCATGTCTTCTCCTTCAAGAGAGCGGGTTCACCAGGTGACCGGGAGGGATTTGAGGCCGTAAGCGACGCCTTCCATCGCGAACTCGACCTGGTCGGCCGGCACCGCGAGGGCCAGGGTCGGGATCCGGCGATACAACGTGCTGTAAACGACCTGGAGCTCGACGCGGGCCAGCGACTGACCGAGGCACTGGTGCACGCCGTAACCGAAGGCGTGGTGCGAGCGGGCAGCCCGGGTCAGGTCGAGACGGTCGGGCTCGGGGAACTCCGCGGGGTCCCAGTTGGCGCCGGACAGGTCGAAGATGACGCCGTCGCCGGCACGGATCGTCTCGCCGTGCAGTTCGATGTCCTCGACGGCGATGCGGCGCACGCCGGTGTGCACGATGGTCAGGTACCGCAGGATCTCCTCGACCGCGGCGGAGACGAACTTCGGGTCGTCACTGTTCTCGCGCAGCAGGGCGAGCTGGTCCGGGTTCGTCAGCAGGGCCAGCGTGCCGAGCGAGATCATGCTGGCGCTGGTCTCGTGCCCGGCGATCAGGATGGCACTGCCCATCGTGACGGCCTCGGCGTGGCTCATCTCGCCGGCCTTGACCCGCTGGCCCATTTCGGACAGCACGTCGTCGGCGGGGTCGGCCATCTTCGCCACGAGCAGATCGCTGAGGTACGCGCCCAGAGCCTGTCCCGCCGCGGCCGCCTCCTCCGGGGCGGTCTCGTGGCTGATCGCCTTGCTGCTCGACTCCTGGAAGAACTTGTGGTCGGCATACGGCACACCGAGGATCTGCGTGATCACCAGCGTGGGCACGGGCAGGCCGATCGCCTGGACGAGGTCGGCCGGGTTCGGTCCGGCAAGCATCTCGTCGACGAGGGAGCCGATGACCTCGAGGATGCGCGGGCGCAACGCCTCCACCCGTTTGACCATGAACGGGCCGTTGACGGTGCGCCGCAGCCGGGTGTGCTCGGGCGGGTCGGTGTTGGTGATCAGCGACGGGATGTGCGGTGCGGCGGCGGCCCGGCCCGCGGTCATGTGCGGGTACCCGTCGAGCTTCTCGTCGATGCTCAGCCGCGGGTCGTTGAGCAGGGCCCGCTGGTCGGCGTGCCGGGTGATGAACCACGGTGTGCTGTCGTCCCAGATCCGCACCCGGGCGACCGGCGGCATGGCGCGCACCTCGGGGGCGGGGGCGAACGGACACCGCGATTCGCGCTGCATCGGGTAATAAGGGGCTTCTGTCATGAACCCATGCCAACAAACCGATCTGACGCGACCCGGACACGAACCTGACAGAACCCTGACGTGACCCAGGTCACCCCAGTCGGTATCCGAAGCCGCGGAGCGTGTGGATCAGCGGCGGGCCGGAGACGTCGACCTTGCCGCGCAGCCGCGACACCAGCCGTTCGATCGCGTTGACCTCGCGCGGCTCGTTCCACACCTCCAGGGCCAGCTGGTCCTTCGACAGCACCCGCCCGGCGTTCAACAGCAGATGGCGCAACAGACGGTATTCCGCCGGGGTCACACCGAGCAGCCGCTCACCACGCCACGCCTGACAGACCACCTCGTTGAGCAGCAGGTCGTCGTGACGCAACACGGTGTTCCGGCGCCCCCGCAGCAGCACCCGCACCCGGGCCAGCAGCTCCGTCACCCGGCACGGCTTGGTCACGTAGTCGCCGACCGTCGTGCCCAGCTCCGGCAGCACCGTCTCGAGGATCGCGCACTCGGCCACGGCCAGCACCGATGGCCGGTCGGTGAGCACCGGCCGGTTGCGGGCCAGCTGGTGGAGATCGGGTATGTCCAGGTCCACCACGATCAGGTCGACCGGCCGGTCGTCCAACATCCGCACCGCCTCCGCCCCGGTCGCGGCCGCGGACACCGCGTAACCGGCCAGGCTCAGACGGGACGCGAGCAGGCCCCGGACATCGTCGTCGGCGGCCACCACCATCAGCCCATGCATACCCCTCAGCATCCCGCTCGGATCGAGCCCCGTCATCAACCCGCCGCAGTATTCCGGCACGGCGTCCTCATCATTGCGGCACAGCGTCCCCATCGACCCCGCACAGTCCCGCCCGGACCGAACGCCGCCGTCGACCGTCGCGGTGTTCCCGTACGGCATCGTCACCGGTCCCGCAGGATCACCAGCTGCTTCGTGGCGCGGGTCATCGCGACGTAACGGTCCACCGCGTCGTCGATCGTGTCCTCGAGGAGCACGACCAGGTCGAACTCCAGCCCTTTCGCCAGCTCCGGGGTCAACGACCGGACCCGGTCCCGGCCGGGACCACCGCCGCCGGGAAGCTCGCCGCCGAACAGGCCGCCGGGAAGCTCGCCGGCACCGATCACGCACGCCACACCCTGATCGTTCTCGGCCAGCCAGGTGTCCAGGATCGACTCCAGTTCACCGGCGGGGCCGTGTCGGACCGGGATGCCGCTGCTCCGGATGGAGGTGGGCACGTTCGCGTCCGGCAGCACGGCCCGGATCACCGGTTCGGCCTCGGCCATCACCTCGGCCGGCGTCCGGTAGTTGACGGTCAGCGGCGCGATCGTGACCCGGTCCACGCCGACCCGGTCCAGGCGCTCCGTCCACGACTCGGCGAAGCCGTGCCGCGCCTGGGCCCGGTCGCCGACGATGGTGAAACTCCGCGACGGGCACCGCGCCACCAGCATCCGCCATGCGGCGTCGGAGAGTTCCTGTGCCTCGTCCACCACGATGTGCGCGAACGGCCCGGCCAGGCTGTCGGTCACCGCCGGCCGCAACGCCGCCTCGTCGACCAGGGCGTCGTGGAAGTCCTCGCCGCGGAGCATGGTGACCAGCCCGGTGCCGTAGGCGTCGTCGGCGACCGCGATCAGGTCGTCGACCACGCGGGTCATGCGCTCCCGTTCGGCCGTTGCGGCGGCGGCCCGGCGGCGTTCCCGGCCGGCCGCGTCCGGGTCGCCGAGGCGGTGCCGGGCCGCGTCGAGAAGCGGCAGGTCCTCGACGGTCCAGGCGTACGGGTCGGCCCGCTGCAGCAGGCGGATCTCGTCGGTGCTGAGCCAGGGCGCGCAGCGCCGCAGGTAGGCGGGAACGGACCACAGGTCGGCGACGACGTCCGCCGCTTCCAGCAGGGGCCAGGCGCGGTGCAGCGCGGCGCGGAGTTCCCGGCCCGCGGCGTGGCCCGAACGGTGCAGCGCGGTGGGGAGTTCCCGGCCCGGCCGTTCCGCCAGGATCGCGGACAACTCCTCCTCGATCTGCTCGCGGGCCTCGTTGTGCGGCAGGCCGGCCGCCGCCTCGAACGCCTCCGCCCAGTCCCGGGAGGTCACGTGCACCTCGGCGTCCTCGGCGGCCACCGTCGTTCCGGCGGGCGGCTGCTCGTGGAACCGGATCGCCGCCTCGATCGCCGCGACCATCCGCACCGACGACTTCAGCCGGGCGACCTCCGGATCCGGCTCGGGTGCCGCTCCGGCGCCCTCGGCCACCAGGTCACGTACCGTGCAGGTCCGCACGTCGTCCTCGCCCAGGCCGGGCAGGACGTCCGCGACGTACGCCAGATAGGGCTGGTGCGGGCCGACGACCAGGACCCCGCCCCGCCGGTGTCCCAGCCGCGGGTCGGAGTACAGCAGGTACGCCGTCCGGTGCAATGCCACGACGGTCTTGCCGGTACCCGGGCCGCCGTCCACGACCAGCGCGCCCCGCGACCCGGCCCGGATGATCGCGTCCTGGTCGGCCTGAATGGTGCCGAGCACGTCGCGCATGCGCTCCGATCGTGCGCCACCGAGACTCGCGAGGAACGCCGACTGGTCGTCGAGCGCGGCCCGTCCGTCCAGGCCTTCCGGGGTGAACACCTCGTCCCAGTAGTCGGTGATCCGTCCCCGGGTCCACCGGTACCGCCGCCGGCTGGCCAGCCCCATCGGGTCGGCGTGCGTCGCCCCGAAGAACGGCGCCGCCGCCGGTGACCGCCAGTCGATCAGCAGCCGCTCCCCCGCGTCGTCGGTCAGCCCGATCCGCCCGACGTACACCGTCGCCCCGCCGTCTGCCGCGACCATGTGGCCGAGGCAGAGGTCGAGGCTGAATCGTCGCAGGGTACGCAGCCGCGCGCTGATCCGGTGGACGGCCTGGTCCCGGTCGAGCGCCTGCTGCCCGATCCCGCCCTCGGCGCGCCGTTCGGCGTCGAGCCGTGACTCCAGTTCCGCGATGGACCGGGCCGTGCTCGCCGCGACGGCCGCGAAGTGCCGTTCGTCGGCCGCGATCAGCGCCGGCCCGGCCTTGTCCGACGACGCCGCGGACAACGCGAAAACGCCGTCCGGCGCGGCGGGCGAGGCGGACGCGCCGTCCGGACCGGCGGGCGAGGCGGACGCGCCGTCATGGGTGGAAAGCATGGTTCTGGTAGCCCCCGAAGCTTCGACATCGCTCACGAGCAGCGATTTTGCGCCCTCACCCGGGTCTTGCCACAAGCCCCCGACCCTGCTATAGCTTGGAGTTGGAGAGAGGCACACCATCGCCCGGAACGCCGAAGAGGCCGGGCGGTGTGCACCGCCCGGCCTCCCCGGAGATCCCGCCTCAGCTCACCGCAGTGCGCGGAGCGTGAAGTTCAGGACGTGGTCGCCCGCCGTGAGGATGTACGGCGGCAGCGGCCCCGTCCCGCAGGATGCGGTGCCCAGACCCCGCTGAGCCAGGTCCAGGTTGACGAACACCTGGTCCCGGGCCGGGATGCGGGTACGCCGGCCCGCCTCCTCGAGGTCCTCGTCGGTGTGGTTGCGGGCGGTGAACCCGAACGACGGCCCGCCCACCACTTCGAGTCCGGCCCCCGACGCGTCTCGCAGGGTGAGGTTCCGGACGTCGGCCCGGTGGCCGTTCTCCTGCGGATAGACGTAGGGGGTCTGCAGGTCGTCGACCGTCGACGTCCACGCCCCGACCAGCGCGGCCTGGATCGAGTCCGAGTACGCCTCCCCGGGTCCCCGGCCGAACCAGGACACCGAGGTCAGCGATCCGGGCAGGGCCAGCCGCACGCCGATGCGGGGCAGCGTCAGCGTCCACCGTTCGTCGGCGACGAGACGCCATGTGGCGTGCAGGGCGTCGTCCGCGTACGTCCACCGCACCGTGCTGGTGAAGCCGACGTTCGTGCCGGCCGGGGCGAACCGGGACTCCACCTGCAGGCCGTCGGCCGACGGGGTGATCGCAACGAGGCGTTCCCGCATCCGGTGCAGGCCTGCTTCCTTCCAGGAGCGCAGGAGGCTGCCGGTGCCGCGGTCGTCCATCCGGTCGTTGTCGGTCGGTGCCCGCCAGATGTGCGGCCGCGGACCGTCGAGTTCCAGGTCGCCGAGTTTGACCAGTCGGCCGTGTACCGGCTCGAAGACGGCGGCGCCCAGGCGGAGGCCGTCGGCCGGGACCGGGGTGGAGCGCACGACCGGGGCAGGTTCGTGAACGACGGCCTGGCCGGCGCCGAGTACCAGCCCGGCCGGCACCCCGGGCAGTGCCTTGGCCGCGGTGGCCGTGACGGTCAGCCAGGTCTCGGAGGCGGGTCCGGAGGGCAGGGGCAGATCCTTCAGCGGGATCTCGGCGGACGTACCGGCGGGTACCGGCGGCAGGCTGAGCGTGCCGGACGCGACCACACCCGACCTGTCCCCCAGTGACCACGCGAGCGCGACATGCCCGAGGTCACGGTAGGTGTAGGTATTCTTGACGTCCACTTTGTCGGGATGGACGCCGATCAGAACCGGCGCGAACACCGCGGCGAACTCCGTCAGGCCGGGAGAGGGTGTCCGGTCCGGGAACACCAGGCCGTCGATGACGAAGTTGCCGTCGTGCAGCGGCTCCCCGAAGTCGCCACCGTAGGCGTAGAAACCGTCCTGCCGGATCCCGTGGTCCAGCCACTCCCAGATGAAGCCGCCCTGCGCCCGCGGGTACCTGTCGAAGATCTCCCGGTACTCCAGCATGCCGCCGGGCCCGTTGCCCATGGCGTGCGCGAACTCGCAGAGGATGTACGGCAGCGACCGCCGGTGCCCGGACGGGTCCTCTCCGCGGCCGATGAGGGTGCTCTCGGCGTGGTCCGCGTACATCCGGCTGTAGACGTCCACGTACTCGCAGGCGTGGTCACCCTCGTAGTGCACCGGTCGCGACGGGTCCCGGTCGCGTGACCAGTTCGCCATCGCCGCCAGGTTGCGGCCGGTACCCGCCTCGTTGCCCAGCGACCACAGGATGACGCTCGGGTGGTTCTTGTCCCGCTCGATCATGCGGGAGATCCGGTCCAGGTACGCGTCACGCCACCGCGGATCGTCCGACGGGTTGTCGCGCCAGCCGACGAACTCGAACCCGTGGGTCTCCAGGTCGCACTCGTCGATCACCCAGAAGCCGAGTTCGTCGAAGAGGTCCAGCACCCGCGGGTCCGGCGGGTAGTGGCTGGTGCGGACCGCGTTGACGTGGTGCCGCTTCATCAGTTCGAGTTCGGCGCGGACGACGTCCAGTGGCACGACGCGGCCGGTGTCCGGGTGGTGTTCGTGGCGGTTCACGCCGTGGATCTGGATGCGCCTGCCGTTGACGGTCAGGATGCCGTCGACGATCTTCACGGTCCGGAACCCGGCGCGCAGCGACACGGTCTCGGCGTCGGTGGCGACCAGCACGTCGTACAGTGCCGGGTCCTCGGGTGACCACGGGCGGACCTCGCCGACCTGGTGGGTGACGCCGGTGGCGAGTCCGGTCAGGCCCAGTGCGGGCACGCTGACCACGGCGTCCTCGGGGCCGTCGACGAGCAGGGTGCCGGTGCCCGTGGTGTGGTCGTAGTCCGCGTGCAGGAACAGGTCGTCGATGCCGCCGGCCGGCCGCAGGCGCACGGTGACGCTGCGGAAGATGCCGGGCAGCCACCACATGTCCTGGTCCTCGAGGTAGCTGCCGGAGGACCACTGGTGCACCCGGACCGCAAGGACGTTCTCGGCGCCCGGGCGCAGTGCGGCGGTGATGTCGAACTCGGCGGGCAGCCGGCTGCCGTACGTGACGCCCAGCTGGACGCCGTTGAGCCAGACCACGCCGCACGAGTCCACCCCGTCGAAACGGATCACGGCGCGCTGGCCGGACCAGTCCGCGGGGACGGTGAAGGTGACGCGGTGGTCGCCGGTCGGGTTCTCGGTCGGCACGTTGGGCGGGTCGATCGGGAAGGGGTAGACCACGTTCGTGTAGGCGGGTTTGCCGTGACCGTGCATCGGCCAGTTCGACGGCACCGGCAGGTCGGTCCAGCCGGAGTCGTCGTAGTCGGTCGCGTGGAAGCCGTCCGGTGCTTCGGCGATGCTCGGCGCGAGATGGAAGCGCCACGTCCCGTCGAGCGTCAGGACCGGCGCGTCGGACGACATGTCAGCCCTCGGGGGCAGCGTGCCGGACGGGCGGGCGAAGTCAGTCAAGTAGCGGGACACAGGCTCTCCCCACGATCGGTGCCGGTCTTACCAAGATCAACGACCATTGTCTCAGCGGAATTCATACGATCAAGTAAAAGTGAGCGATTTTGTTCTAGGGTGTTCGGACATGAAAGCTCTGATCGTCCGTGGCGGCTGGGAAGGGCACCAACCGGTCGCCTGCACCGATCTGTTCCGTTCCTCCCTCACCGATCACGGCCTCGAGGTCGTGATCTCGGATTCCCTGGACGTCTACACCGACCCCGCCGCCCTCGACGGCGTCGGCCTGATCGTGCAGTGCTGGACCCGCGGATCGCTCACGCCCGCCCAGGAGGAGGGCCTGGTCGCGCACGTCGGCGCGGGTGCGGGCTTCGCCGGCTGGCACGGCGGCGTCCTGGCGATGGGTTACGAGGCCGCGAGATATCAGTACATGGTCGGCGGCCGGTTCGTCTGCCATCCCGGCGGAATGGTCGACCACACCGTCGACGTGACCGGCGACGACCCGGTCACCGCGGGCGTCACGTCCTTCGCGGTCCACACGGAGCAGTACTTCTGCCACGTGGACCCCACCCTCGACGTGCTCGCCACCACCACCTTCACCGGCGATCACGGCGCTCCGGAGACCGCCGGAGCGGTGATGCCGGTGGTCTGGAAACGCCGCTTCGGCCAAGGCCGCGTCTTCGTGAACACTCTCGGACACGCCCCCGAGGACCTCCTGCGACCGGAGACCTGGGCGATGACCGAGCGCGGGTTGCTCTGGGCGGCTCGCTGACGCCTTTCCCGGCGTACGCGAAAAGCACGGGGAACGAACGGCACCGCAGTGACGCGTACCCCTGAGGAAACGCCCGGATCCTCGCCGAGTGGGCGAATCGCGGGGTTGCGGAAAGCGCGATGTGCTGATCTCAGAACTGGCACCGACGGTTCCGGCGTTTGTCCAGGTAGCGGGATTGTGGTTGCGCGAAGATGAACACACCTAGCAGGATCTTCACATTGAGTTGCCGAATCACTACTCGAAATCGCGTCTGCGATCAACATCCAAGAGGGTGAAAAAGTCGGCGATCGGATGACAAAGCGTGGGCAAATCGTCCGTAGAAGACGATCTTCGGATGGATCATGCCCGATTTCGGCTCACTTGAGTGTTCAAGCAAACCCGGGCGTGCGAGCCTTGCCGCAGGCCCCTTTCACGGGGCCGCTCGTCTGTCATGCGTAGGTGACGGGCGGGATGCTCGAGAACAACGGAGGAATCATGGCTGGCATCGACATCTCCCTCAAGGAGGCGATGAGCATCTCCGGCGCCATCGGCGTCGCTCTGGTGGACTACACCAGCGGCCTCACCCTGGGCGTCATGGGTGGCGGCGCGATCATGGACATGAACATCGCGGCGGCCGGCAACACCGACGTGATCCGCGCCAAGGTGCGCACCCTCGAGATGCTGGGCCTGCAGGACGGCATCGAGGACATCCTGATCACGCTCGACTCGCAGTACCACCTGATCCGCCTGCTCCAGGGCCGGCGCAGCGGCGAGGCGCTCTTCCTCTACCTCGCCCTCAACAAGAGCCAGGCCAACCTGGGTCTCGCCCGGCACCAGCTCCGCAAGATCGAGGCCGAGCTCGACTTCTGAGCGACGTAGTCACCGGCTGATCGCACCATGAACACTGACGTTACGGAGCCAGCAGTGCAGAACGCCTCCACCGACCCGTTCCAGGCCGTCCGTTTCGAGATGGCCTCGCTGCGGCAGCAGGTGCCCGGCGTCCTGGGGACCGTCCTCGGCGGGGTCGACGGACTCCTCGTCCTCGACGACGTCCTGGAGGGTGTCCGCCCGCACGACATCGCGGCGCTGGCCGCCGGCGCCCACGGCATCAGCCGTACCTGCGGTAACGCGCTCGGACAGGGCCAGTTCTCCGAAGTGACCATCCGCAACCTGGGTGGATCCCTGGCCGTGTACGCGGTCGGCGAGCTCGCCCTGCTGGCGGTGATCGGCGACGGCACCCTGAACGTCGCCCGGCTGCACATCGAGGCGCGGCCCGTCATCGGGCGCATCGCCGCTCTCCTGCAGATCCGTTCGGTGCAGGACGCCAACCCGCGTTTCTGAGCACGGACACCGGCCCGGTGGGACCCGAATCCCACCGGGCCGTCGTGTGCCCGGAGCCTTTCCCGGCACGTGGCGTTCACCCCGGCCGGAACGGCCTCCGGTGTTACCGTGGCCACGGCGAGGGAGGACGTTTTGCCGCATATGTCGCGCCGGAACGTGCTCCGGCTGAGTCTGGCCGGCGCCGCCGCGACCCTCACCGGGTGTGCGAGCGAGGAGACCACCGCCGCCGGCACTCCGGACACCGTGCTGTGGACCTGGCCGGGCGGCCTCAGCACCGCCGTGGTGACCGCCGCCGCCGAACAGTTCGCCAGCCGCACCCGGCTGGAGACCAGGGTGATCGAGGGCGACTACCGCCCGCAGCTCGCCGACCTGCTCGCCCAGGGCGGTGACCTGCCCGGCATCGTCGGCATCAAGGGCGAGGACATCGCCTCGCTGCTCCCCCGCGCCGACCTCTTCGCCGACCTGCACGACCTCGGCGCCGACGAGGTGACCAGCCAGTACGCCTCCTGGAAGTGGGACCAGGCCAGCGCGCCGGACAGCCGGCTGATCGGCTTCCCGATCGACATCGGCCCGACCGCCACCTACTACCGTTCCGACCTGTTCGCCGCGGCCGGCCTGCCCACCGGCGTGGCGGAACTGAGCGCGAAGATGGCCGACTGGGACGGGTTCTTCGCGGCCGGCGCTCAACTGCACGACAAGCTGCCGAAGGTCGGGTTCACCCGCAACGGCGCCGAGCTGTTCACCATCCTGATCTGCCAGGGCACCCAGCGCTTCGTCGACGAGGGCAACCACTACATCGGGGCCGGCGCACACATCCAGGAGTCCTGGGACCTGTCGGTACGGCTGATCGACGAGGGCCTGACCGCCCGCATCCACACCGAAGACCAGGACGCCTGGCAGAAGGCGCTGGCCGACGGGACGGTGGCCACCGCTCTGGGCGCGGCCTGGCTGGGGTACGACATCAAGACCGCAGCCCCGGACACCGCCGGGAAGTGGGGCGTGGCCGGCGGCGCGACGACCGGCGCGAACTACGGCGGCTCGTTCCTGGCGATCCCGCAGGCCGGCACCGGTCACGAGCTGTCCTTCGAGATCATCCGATGGATCCTGTCACCGGAGAACCAGGCCGCGGCGTTCACCGACGCGGCGCTGTTCCCGGCGGCCACGGCGGCGTACGACACCACCGCCCTGACCACGGCGGACGCCTTCTTCGGCGATCAGAAGACGGTCGAGGTCTTCGCCGCGTCGGCCCGCAAGGCCCACCGGGTGTACGAGGCGCCCGCCGACACCGAGATCCACCAGGCGTTCGTCGAGCAGCTCGGCGAGTACGAGTCGGGCCGCAAGGACCGGGCCACGGCCTGGACGGACGCCGTGGCGAACGGCCGCAGGGTCGCCGAGTCGATGGGCGTCAACTAGCCTCGTCCAGCGGGCGCAGATGCTCGTCGGTGTGGTCCGCCATCTCCCGGCCCTGTCGCCGGAACCAGTCCAGCCGCGACTGCTCGGTCTGCTGCCGGGCGATGATCTCCGAGGCGTTGGCCTCGTCCACGATCACGGTCGGCGTCTCCAGCCAGCCCTCCGGCAGCGGGGTGCCGTACCGGGAGCTGCGCGCCTGCACCACCCCGGCCAGCCAGCCGATCAGGAACGGCTCGGTGGAGGCCAGCACCAGACCACCCTGCCGGGCCTCCTCCAAGGCCAGGTCACCGATGCCCATCGCCCCGTCGGTCCGGGCGATGCCGGGCCGGCGCAGCTTGGCGAGGCTGAGACTGTCCTGGCCGGCGACGCCGATGTAGGCCACCGCACCGGGGTTCGCCTTCTGCAGGACGGTCCAGGCACGCAGGTTGCCCTCCACGTCCTGCTTGGTGTCGAACGGCCCGATCACGGTCAGGTCGGGCCGCAGACGTTCCATCTCGGCGCGGACCCCGGCCACCCGGTCGTCGAGCACCTCCACCCCGGGCGACGGCGAGCCGATCACCACCACGCCGGTGGCGGCGTCCGGGATCCGCCGGGCGACCGCGGCGGCCAGTCTCGTACCGAGCGCCGTGTTGTCCGGGCCGACGTACAGGCCGACACCGGAGCCGACCGACGGCAGCGAGTGCAGCGCCATCAGCGGGGTGCCCGCCTCGGCGGCCTGGTGCAGGGAGTCGGCGAACAGTTCCGGGGCCAGGGTGAAGAACGCGACCGAGCCGTGCTCGCCGTCGCGGTACCGCTGGAAGTTGCGCAGCTGCTGCATGCTGTCGTCGGACTCGGGACCGATCTGCGCGATCTCCACGCCACCGATCTCGGTCACCCCGTACCCGAATCCCCGGGCCATGTCCCGGACGAACGGGATCTGACGGCCGGCCATCAGCAGCACGGCGGTGGGTGGCTTCCGGTCCGGTTCCGGCACCCGCTGGCAGCCACCGAGCAGTCCCAGCGACGCCAGGGCGAACGCCGCGGCGAGCCTGCTGACCCCGATCACTCCTCCCCCATCGGCGACGGCGGGCCCGCACCTGAGCGCGCCGCTCAATCCGCCGGATTCGCGGTCGATAGGTAGGGGCGCGGGGAGCGAGGGGCTTGGGTCATGCGGCAATGGTTACGACGGCGGGTGGTCGCGCGTATCGCCGTCGGCGCGCTCACCGTCGGCCTGTCCCTGCTCGCCGGCCTGGCGGTGTTCAGCAGCCGCAGCACCGACCGGGCGGCGACGACCGCGGCCGCCACCCAGCAGGTCAGCCAGCAGTGGAACGAGATCTACCTGAAGATCAATCTCGAGTACGAGCTGCTCGAGGACTTCCTGGACACACCGAACGAGAACGGCAGCCAGCTGCTCCTGTCCTCGATCGGGTCGGCGGAGGGGAACCTGCGCTGGCTGACCGCCAACGGGGTGGACGACGACCGGCGGCAGGCGCAGACACTGCAGAACGCGTACGGGGGTTACACGTACACCCTGCGGAATCTGATCGACGCGGTCGGCGACCACGACGACGCGCGGATGCTCGACTTCGCCGAACAGGCCGCCCTGAGCGCGTCCGCGTTGCGCCGGCAGGCGTCGGCCAACGTGGCCCGCAACAACCTGGCGATCGGGGTGACCCTGCGGGTGGCCCGGGACGCCAACGCCAAGATCCTGCTGGCCGTCGAGGTGATCTCGCTGGCCGACCTGGCGCTGGTGCTGTTCTGCGGTCTGGTGCTGCTCACCTACCAGCGGCGCACCGAACGGCAGGCCGCCGACAACGATTACCGCGCCTCGCACGACGGCCTGACCGGGCTGGCGAACCGGCGGCTGCTCGGCGAGGGCATCGACCAGGCCATCACCGGCGCCGACCTGGAGGGGCACGGGGTGGGCCTGCTGCTGCTCGACCTCAACCGGTTCAAGGAGGTCAACGACACCCTGGGCCACCACTCCGGCGACCTGCTGCTGATCGAGGTGGCACGGCGGCTGCGGGCGTCGTCACGGCCGACCGACCTGGTGGCCCGGCTCGGCGGTGACGAGTTCGCCATCCTGCTGCCGCTGATCGGGGCCGCCGAGGACCTGCCGGACATCGCCCACCGGGTGCTGACCGACCTGTGCGGGCCGGCCGAGATCGGCGGGCTGGCGGTGGACATCACCGGCAGCATCGGGTTCGCGTTCTACCCCGGGCAGAGCAGCAACGCCGAGGAGCTGCTCCAGCACGCCGACATCGCGATGTACCACGCCAAACGCAACCATCTGGGTGCGGCGCCGTACGACGCGGAGAACGACCGGAACAGCTTCGAGCAGCTGACCCTGCTCGCCGACCTGCGCGGGGCGATCGACCGCGACGAGCTGGAGCTGCACTACCAGCCGAAGATCCGGGTGGGCGGCGGCGGGGTGGCCGGGGTGGAGGCCCTGGTCCGGTGGCGGCACCCGTCCCGGGGCCTGCTCGGGCCGGGCGCGTTCGTCCCGGACGCCGAGCAGAGCGACCTGATGGTGCCGCTCACCGAGGCGGTGCTCCACCTGGCCCTGCGCCAGCAGCGCACGTGGCGCGAGGGCGGGCTGGACCTGCCGGTCGCGGTCAACATCGGCGCGGCGTGCCTGCGCGAACCCGGGTTTCCCGGCCGGATCGCCGACCTGCTCGCGCTCTACGGCGCCGTCGACGGCCAGCTCACCCTGGAGATCACCGAGACCGTGCTGATCAACGATCCGAAGGCGGTGGCCCTCGCCCTCGGCTCGATCCGCCGGCAGGGCGTCCGGGTGTCCATCGACGACTTCGGCGTCGGCTACTCGTCGATGAGTTACCTGCAGAGCATGCCGCTGGACGAGCTGAAGATCGACCGGAAGTTCACCATGGAGATCCGGTCCACCGACCGGGGCCGGGCCATCGTCGGTGCGATCGTCGAGCTGGCGCACGCGCTCGGGCTGTCCGTCGTGGTCGAGGGTGTGGAGGATCAGGAGACCCTGACCGAGATCGGTGAGCTGGGCTGCGAGCTGGCCCAGGGCTATCTGATGTGCCGCCCGCTGCCGGCCGCCGAGATTCCGGGATGGATCAGCGCGTGGCGGCCCAGCTCCCCGCAACTCGCCGGGTGATCACCGGCACAGCCCATTGTGATCATCTCGGGGTGGACGGCCGCTTGAAGTAAGCCTTACCTTACCTGCGTGCAACCCAGGACCATCGGAAGACTCGGCGTCTTCGTCGTGGCGATGGTCGTGCTCGGCGGCGTCATGGTGCTCAGCCTGATGATCGGCCGGCAGTCGATCTCCCCCGGCGACGTCGTCGGCGCACTGCTGCCCGGCGCCCACGGCGAGATCGCCGACATCGTGCGCGGGCTCCGTCTGGAACGGACGGTCGTCGCCGTCGTCACCGGCGCCGCCCTCGGTGGTGCCGGCGCGCTGATGCAGGCGCTGACCCGCAACCCCCTCGCCGACCCCGGCCTGCTCGGGGTGAACGCCGGGGCGGCGGCCGCGGTGGTCACCGGCTTCACCTTCTTCGGCGTCGCCAACGGTTTCGCCCAGTCCGGGCTCGCGCTGGCCGGGGCGGCCGCCGGGTCCGTCGTGGTCTACCTGCTCGGCAGCGGCTCCCGGTCGTCGGCCACCCCGGCGCGACTGGCGCTGGCCGGGGCGGCCCTGACCGCGGTGCTGTACTCGTACCTCAACGCGCTGGCCATGCGCGACCAGGACACCTTCAACGAGATGCGGTTCTGGGTGGTCGGCTCGGTCGTCAACCGCGGGTACGACCGCCTGCTCATCGCGCTGCCGCTGATCCTGCTCGGCGTCCTGATCGCGCTGCTGACGACCCCGGCGCTCAACGCGCTCGCGTTCGGCGACGAGACGTCGCGCTCGCTGGGCCTGAGCGTCGGCAAGGCCCGGATCGCCACCGCCGTCGCGGTCACCCTGCTCTGCGGGGCGGCCACCGCGCTGGCCGGGCCGATCGCCTTCGTCGGCCTCACCGTGCCGCACGTCGCCCGCGCCCTGGTCGGCGCCGACCAACGGAGGGTGGTGCCGATGGCGATACTGATCGCCGGGGCGTTCCTCGTCCTCTCCGACACGCTGGGACGTGTCGTGTCCAGCGGCGCCGAGATCGAGGCCGGCATCGTGACCGCCGTCATCGGCGCCCCGGTGTTCATCGCGCTCGTGCGCCGGCGGACGCTGACCGCGGCATGACCGGCGTCCCCGTCCTGGCGGCCGGTTCCCTGTCGATCCGCTTCGGACGGCGCTCGGTCGCCGTCTGTGTCCTGCTCGGCGTCGCGGTGGCCGCGATGGTCGTCGTCTCGCTCGCCGCCGGCGTCAACGCGTTCCCCCCGGACCGGGTGTTCGCCGCGATGACCGGCGCCGGGACGCCCGCGGAGAACCTGATCGTCGGCGAGCTGCGCCTGCCCCGGGCCGTCACCGCCGCCCTGGTCGGTGTCGCCCTCGGGCTCTCCGGGGCGATCTTCCAGACGCTGACCCGCAACCCGCTCGGCAGCCCCGACGTGGTCGGCTTCGGCACCGGCGCGTCGACCGGCGCGCTGGTGATGATGCTGCTGGCCGGTGGTGGCCTGCTCGCCACCTCGATCGGCGCGGTGGCCGGCGGCGCGATCACCGCCACCGGCGTCTACCTGCTCTCCGCCCGGCACGGGGTGTCCGCCCCGCTGCGGCTGGTGCTGGTCGGCATCGGCGCGAGCACCATGCTCGCCTCGCTGAACTCGCTGCTCATCGTGCGCGCCCAGGTCTACGACGCGCAGAGCGCCTCGATCTGGATGGTCGGCAACCTGGTCGGCCGGGGCTGGGCGGACGCCCGCCTGATCGGTGGCGCGCTGCTGCTCGGCGTGGTGGCGTGCACGCTGCTCGCCCGGCCGCTGGCGCTGAGCGAGTTCTCCGACGAACGCTCGATGAGCCTGGGCCTGCCCGCCGGGCGGATGCGGATGTCCGCGGTGGCGGTCGGCGTGCTGCTCGCCTCGGCGGCGGTCGCGGTCGCCGGGCCGATCCAGTTCATCGCGCTCACCGCGCCGCAGGTGGCCCGCCGGATCACCGGCGCGTCCGGGCCGAACCTGGCCGCGTCCGGACTGACCGGCGCCCTGCTGCTGGTGATCACCGACTTCGCGGCCCGGGAGGCCTTCGCGCCGCGCCTGCTGCCGGTCGGCGTGCTCACCGGCATCGTCGGCGGCGCCTATCTCGCATGGCTGCTCGGCCGTGAGTGGCGAAAGGGACGCATATGAACACGCCGCAACGGCTACGGGCGGAGAACGTCGCCCTCGGGTACGGCGGACGCCGCATCGTGCACGACCTGGACCTGACCGTGCCGGACGGCTCGTTCACCGTGATCGTCGGCGCCAACGGCAGTGGCAAGTCGACACTGCTGCGCGGGCTCGCCCGGCTGCTCGAACCGCGGACCGGCACGGTCGTGCTGGACGGCAAGGACATCCACTCGCGGCCGCCCAAGGAGGTGGCCCGCCGGCTCGGCCTGCTGCCGCAGTCGCAGACCGCCCCGGACGCGATCAGCGTCGCCGACCTGGTGGCCCGCGGACGCTACCCGCACCAGTCGCTGTTGCGGCAGTGGTCGCCGGCCGACCAGGCCGCGGTGACCTCGGCGCTGGAGCTCACCGGCACCACCGACCTGGCGCAGCGACCGTTCGACGAACTCTCCGGCGGCCAGCGGCAACGGGTCTGGCTGGCGATGGCCCTGGCCCAGGAGACCGGCATCCTGCTGCTGGACGAGCCGACCACGTACCTCGACATCGCGCACCAGATCGAGATGCTCGACCTGTGCGCCCGGCTGCGCACCGAACGTGGCTCCACCCTGGTCGCGGTCCTGCACGACCTCAACCTGGCGGCCCGGTACGCCACCCACATGGTGGCCATGAAGGACGGCACGATCGTGGCCGAGGGAGCCCCCGCCACGATCATCACCGCCGAGCTGATGGCCGAGGTGTTCGGTCTCGCCTGCCGGATCATCGCCGACCCCGAGTCGGACACCCCCCTCGTGATCCCCCTGCACCAGAAGAACGGGAAGGAAACCTCATGATGAGCAGCCGTTTGAGTACCGTCGCCGTGGCCGTCGCCGCGTCGCTGGCCCTGGCCGCCTGCGGTGGCGGCACCGAGACCGCCACCCCGGGCGGCAGCTCCGCACAGGCCGGTCCCTTCGAATACGCCGACGCCCTCGGCAAGAAGATCTCCCTGGACAAGACCCCGGGTGTCGTGGTGGCGCAGAGCAGCGTCGCCGCCGCCCTCTCCGACGCCGGATACCAGGTCGCCGGGGTGTACGGCGAGCTCCAGCCGGGCGCCGACGGCAAGCTCAGCTACCAGGTCGGCTCGCTGGACGTCAGCAAGGTCCAGGTCATCGGCAAGACGTACGGCGAGTTCGACACCGAGAAGTACGCCCTGATGAACCCGGAGCTGCTGGTCGACTACACCTTCGACCAGAAGGCCCTGTGGTACGTCCCGGCCGCCCAGTCCGAGAAGATCCTCGGCCTGGCCCCGGCCATCGCCGTCCCCGGTGACTACGAGAACACCGACGTGGCCATCGCGACCTTCGTCGAACTGGCCGGCAAGCTCGGTGCGGACACCAAGAGCGCGGCGCTCACCAGCGCGAAGGCCGACTACGACGCGGCACTCAAGGCCGTCGCCGAGGCCGCGTCGGCGTCCGGCCTCACGGTGGCCGTGATGTCCCCCGGCACCGACAGCCTGTACGTGGCGAACCCGTCCTACCTGCCCGAGCTGACCACGCTGAAGAACCAGGGCCTGGACGTGATGGACCCGGTCGAGCCGGACGCCCAGGTGTTCACCCAGTACAGCTGGGAGAGCGCGACGGACTACAAGGACGCCGACGTGATCCTGGTGGACGCGCGCACGTACGACGCCTCGAAGGCCGACCTCGCCAAGATCGCGACCTGGGCGAACCTGCCCGCGGTCAAGGCCGGCCAGATCTACCCGTGGTACGCGGCGGCACCGTACTCGTACACCTCCTACGCGAAGATCTACCAGGAGCTGGCGGGTCAGCTGACCGCCGCGAAGAAGCTGTGACGCCCACCCACCCGCTCCCCCGCGGACGGCACGTGACAGCGGAAGGGGCCGGTCACAGCGTGATGCTGGACCGGCCCACTCCGGTGATCGAGGATCGTCCGGGTGGTCACAGGCTGAGACCTGTCAGGAAACCGGCCACCGCCGCGAGCAGCGCCAGACCGGCGACCTGAACCGCGAAGAGGAGACGCTGCCGGCGTGCCCGCGCACGGCTGGCACGCAGCAGCGCCCTCATCTCCCAGGGGCCCCACTCGGCCTCCACGATCGATGCGAAGTGTTGCCGCAACTCGTCCACACCTCCAGAACGCATCCCGGACCGGGATATGTTGCATTCACAGCAGGACGACCACTCCCCGGGCGGGCAGTTCCCCGGTCGCGCCGTCGACGTCGGCCAGGTCGACCGGCTCGTCGGTCCGGTTGATCAGGAACCGCACCGGGCCGCGCACGGCCGGCTCGACCCGGCCGCGCAGCGCCACCGGCAGCTCGCTCGACACCCCGGCCCGGCGCAGGAGATCGTCGAGGACCGGTTTCCGGCCGTCCGCGGGCAGAACACATGAGGTGTACGCCGCGGAGCCTGCGCGCAGTGCCCGGCGGGTCACGGCCGGCCCGCCGTCCGGATATGTCAGCAGGACCTCCACCGCCGGATCGGTGACCGTGACCCGCTCGGTCCACACCGTGGCGGCCGTCCCGTCCGACAGGGTGACCGTCTCGCCGTCGAGCAGCGGGACGAACTCCTCGACCCGGACACCGAGCAGGTCCCGCAGGGCCCCCGGATAGCCGCCCGGCCAGAGGTGGTCGTTCTCGTCCACGGTCCCGGAGAAGTAGGTCGCCAGCAGGTGCCCGCCGCCGTGCACATAGTTCTCCAGCCGGTCCCGGAGCCGCTGCGGGACGACGTGCAGAATCGGGGCGACCACCAGGCGATAACCGGACCAGTCGCCGCCGGCCGGCACCACGTCGGCCCGCACCCCCAGGTCGAGGAAGGTGGAGTACCAGTTCAGGGCCTCACCCCGGTAGTCGAGCCGGCTGGTCGGGTGCGAGTCCTGCTCGGCGGCCCACCACGAGTCCGCGTCCACCAGGATCGCCGCGCTTGCCCGCGTACGCGAAAGCCCGGAAACGGCCGAGAGGGCGGCAAGCCGCGCACCCAGGTCCGCGACGTCGCGGAAGACGGCGCTGGAGACACCTCCGTGCGGCAGCATCGCCGAGTGGTACTTCTCGGCGCCCGCCCGGGACTGCCGCCACTGGAAGAAGCAGACGCCGTCGGCGCCGTGCGCGACGTGGGTGAGCGAGTCCCGGGCCAGCTCCCCGCGGCGTTTCGGCACGTTGACCGGCTGCCAGTTGACCGCGCCGGTGGAGTGTTCCATCAGGAACCAGGGCCGCCCGCCGGCGATGTTCCCGGTCAGGTTGGCCGAGAAGGACAGCTCGTCGCGGGCCTGCGGGCCGGGCCGCACATAGTGGTCGTTGGCGACGAAGTCCACCTCACTCGCCCAGTCCGCGTAGTCCATCTCGTTGATCGGCCCGGCCACCATGAAGTTGGTGGTGACCGGCACGTCCGGGGTGAGTTCGCGCAGCACCGCCCGTTCGGCGCGCAGGTGGTCCCTCAGCGCGTCCGAGGAGAACCGTTTGAAGTCGAGGGCCTGCGTCGGGTTGCCCGCGCCGCCGAGCAGCCGGGGCGGCAGGATCTCCGCCCAGTCGCCGTACCGTTGCGACCAGAAGGCGGTCCCCCACGCATGGTTCAGCGCGTCCAGTGTCCGATAGCGATCCCGCAGCCACGACCGGAAAGCGACCGCCGCGTCGTCGGAGAAGTCGTACACGTTGTGGCAGCCCAGCTCGTTGCTGATGTGCCAGGCGGTCAACGCCGGATGGCCGCCGTACCGGGTGGCCACCGCCCGGACCAGGCGCAGCGCGTGCTCGCGGAAGACCGGCGAGGTGGGCCGCCAGTGCTGCCGGGCGCCCGGCCCGACGGTGTGCCCGTGCCGGTCGACCGGCAGGATCTCCGGGTACCTACGGGTCAGCCACGGCGGCGGCGAGGCGGTCGGGGTGGCCAGGTCGACGAGGATGCCGTGGCTGTGCAGCAGGTCCATCACCTCGTCCAGCCAGCCGAAGTCCCACTGTCCCTCGGCCGGTTCCAGCCGCGCCCACGAGAAGATCCCCAGCGACACGACGGTGACGCCGGCCTCCCGCATCAACCGCACGTCCTCCGGCCAGGTCTCCGGCGGCCACTGCTCCGGGTTGTAGTCCGCCCCGAACTCGATCCGCGGCGGACCGTCCCGTCTGATCCACCGGCGCCGTCCCCGGGCGAGACCGGCGGCCAGGAACTCCAGCGACTCGGCGACGCCGGTGTCCTCCAGCGGACGGTTCAGGTGACCGTGCGCGGTGCCCGCCGCCACGAAGACGGTGGCCGCCACCCCGGCCTCGTGCAACTGGCGGACGATCAGCTCCCCGGACGGCCGCAGATGGTCGTTCTCGGACAGCAGCACGTGCACCGGCGGCAGGCCCTCAAGCCGGGCGTGCCCGGGGAAGGCATCGGCCGGGACGTCGCTGATCCGCCCGACGTAGTTGCGGACCATCTCCTCGACCCCGTGCTCGTAGGGGCCGGGGTTCGGGAAATGCAGGAAGGGATAGGCGAGCAGGATCGTGTCGGGCGCCCGCCCGCCGCCGTCCCGCGCACCGCCGTCCCGCACAACGTCGCCCCGCTCGTTTTCGTCCCACCCGCCGCCGTCCCGCTCGTTTTCGTCCCGGCTCCGCAGCGCACTGGCCAGCGCGAGCGCCGCGCCCGCACTCGCACCACCGATACCGGCCGTCACCGGCTGGTACTTCCCGGTCATCCACTGCCAGGCGGCGTGCACGTCGTCGACCGGAACCGGATGCCGGACCCCGCCGACGGCCAGGCGATAGCCGACGGCGACCACCAGCGCACCCGCCCGCCGCGAGATCTCCGCGGCGACCATGTCGGACTCGCGCATGTCCAGGTCACCGTGCCGGAAGCCGCCGCCGTGCGCCCAGAGCAGCGCGGCACCCGACGGCTCGCCCGGATCGTAGACCCGGATCGGGATCGGTCCGTGCGGTCCGTGGATCGTGACGTCCTCGATCGAACTCATGATCTGGTATTACCGATTCCCGACGGCAGCGGCAAGCCCTCGGATTCACCAGTAGGGAACAGCCGTGGATCGGCCGAGCCCCTGGACGGTGACGCTCGATGCCGCATGGTCGCCCTGCCCGAGTTTCTCCGGCGACGGCCTCCCCGAGCTACGCCGCCGCCGCTCCGTCCCCTGGCCCGGTCGCCGACCGATCCGTCGGCGCCGGAACCCGGGTACTGTCGGCCCGCGCCGCAACGAGGACGCGGAGGGCGCCTGCCACCCCGGCCACGAACAGCACCGATCCGCAGGCGATGTCGGCGAATCGGCTCGGCCAGGGCAGGATCGCGAGCGGGGTGAACCACCCCAGGTAGAAGGGCTGGATCACGGCCCCGGCGGGGACGACGAGGCGGGCCGCCACGCCCCACCCGTCCGTCCGGCGGGCGACCGCGCCGATCAGGCCGAGCGGACCACCCAGGATCAGCGCGGCCAGGAACCACTCCCGGTTGTCCGCGAAGACACTCGCGTCGAACATGCCGACGGCCCGGCCCACGCCGTAGTGCACGAGGCAGGCGATCAGCAGGGAGACGATCCCGGCCGCGGCGGCCGGGACCGGGCGGCGGACGAGCCACCCGGACAGCACGCCCAGCCCGGCCCACAACGCCCCCGCGTTGATCAGCCGGCTGACCGTCATCCGGGCGGCGAGCAGTGTGTTCGCGTCGCCTTCCATCTGGCTGGTGGTCGTCACGTTGGAGGCGAGCGCCACCAGCGCCAGCGCTCCGGCGGCACCGGCGACCGCGCCCCATCCCCGCAGATTCACCGCCGGAGTCTACGGGGACGGGGGTCCGGTCAGGCCAGCAGTTCCAGCTCGGCCACGGTGGCCGGACCGGTGAACTCCAGGCGGTAGTGGGTGTAGGCGCCGGGGGTCGTCACCGTGAACGGCCGGGTCTGCCGCCGCCACGGGAACGCCTGCTCGGACCGTACATCAAGATCGGTCCATGTGTTTCCGTCGGTGGAACCGAGCAGCTTCCACCCGGCCGGGTCAGCGCCCTCAGCGGCCCCCGACGTGATCGTGTACTGCTTGACGGTGGCCGGCGTGTCCAGCGTCCACTCCTGCGAACTCACCGTCGCCGGTGTCGCCGAGGAATCGTCGGCCAGGGCGGCCGTGGTGACCGTGCCGGTCACGTCCTTCTGCGGGGTGGCGACCGCGTCGCCCGTGGTCAGCGACGGCGGCAGCGCGTTCGCCCCGGTCGCCCACCTCGACGGCTGGGACCCCATCGTGAAGTCCAGGGTCGCGCCACCGGACAGCACCGCGTGCGGGAGCGACGCCGACTTCCACGCCTTGCCGTTGATCTTCAACGACTGGACGTAGACGTTCTTGGCCGAGTTGCCGGGCGCCCGGATGACGACCTTCCTGCCGTTCTCCAGGTTGATGGTGGCCTTGGTGAACAGCGGTGACCCGATCACGTAGTCGGCGCTGCCCATCTGCAGCGGGTAGAACCCGAGGGCGGCGAACACGTACCAGGCGGACATCTCACCGTTGTCCTCGTCGCCCGGGTACCCCTGGCCGATCTCGCTGCCCAGGTAGAGCCGGTCGACGATCTCCCGGGTCAGCGCCTGCGTCTTGGCCGGCTGCCCGGCGTACGTGTACATCCACGGGATGTGGTGCGACGGCTGGTTGCTGTGGCCGTACTGGCCCATCCGCACGTCCCGAGCCTCGGTCATCTCGTGGATCACGCCGCCGTAGGAGCCGAACTTGAGGCCGGTCTCCGGTTCGGAGAAGAACGTGTCCAGCTTGTCGCCGAGGGCGTCCCGCCCGCCGTACAGGTTGGCCAGGCCCTGGCCGTCCTGCGGCACGTGGAAGGCCATGTTCCAGCCGTTGGTCTCGGTGTAGTCGTAGCCCCACACCTCGGGGTCGTACTGTTCCGGGGTCCACCGCCACTGCCCGGCGCTGTTCTTGCCTTGGAAGAAGCCGACCGACTCGTCGAAGTGGTTGACGTAATTCAGCGCCCGCTGCCGGTAGTACGCAGCCTCCTCGGTGTAGCGTGCCGCGTCCGGACCGCCCTTCTTCGCGAGGGCGGCGGCCATGTTGGCGATGCCGAAGTCGTTGATGTAACCGTCCACCGCCCAGGACATCGCCTCGCCGGTGGCGTCCAGCGGCGTGTACCCCTTGAAGATCGACGTGGTCAGGCCCTTGCGGCCGACGTTGTCGTTCGGTGGCGCGACCGTGGCGTTCTTGGTCGCCGCCGCATAGGCATCCTCAAGATCGAAACCTTTCACGCCCTTGAGGTACGCGTCCGCGAACGCGACGTCCGAACTGGTGCCGACCATCAGGTTCGCGTATCCGGGCGACGACCACCGGGAGATCCAGCCGCCGTCGCGGTACTGCTGGACGAACCCGTCGATCATCTCGCCGGCCAGTGACGGGGTGAGCAGCGAATACGCCGGCCACGTGGTGCGGTAGGTGTCCCAGAAGCCGTTGTTGACGTACACCTTGCCGTCCCGGATCGGGGCTCCGGTCTCGGTCGGCGTGCTCGGCGGGGTGGTCGTCGACGACTGGACCGCGTGCCGCCACGCCGGGGACGCTGCGGTGCCGGTGTTCTCGTGCGCCGAATTCGGGTAGAGGAACAGCCGGTACAGGCTGGAGTAGAGCGTGACCAGCTGGTCGCGGCTGGCGCCCTCGACCTCGACGGTGCGCAGTTTGGCGTTCCAGGCCGCTTCGGCGCGGGACCGGACCGACTCCAGGGTGTCCGCGGCGCTCAGTTCCAGCTCCAGGTTGTGCCTGGCCTGCGCGACGCTGAGCAGCGAGGTCGCGACCCGCAGGTTCACCGTCTCGGCGCCCACCGTCACGTACCCGGTGGAGGGCCGGTTGCCGGCCGGCAGCATCCCGCCGCCGAGGATCGGGGCGTCGACCGTCGCGTACAGGAACATCCGGGACGCGCCGTTGGACAGGCCGCTGCGCACGTCCGTCCAGCCGGTGATCGTGCCGGTGGCGGCGTCGACGGTCAGCCCCGCGCTGTCGTTCACGTTGTCGAAGATGATGTTTCCGCCGTCGCCGGTGAAACCGAACCGCAGCAGCGCCGCGTGATCGGTCGGCGCGACCTCGGCCGTGAGTCCGCTGTCGAACGTGACGCCGTAGTAGTGCGGCTTCGCGGTCTCGTTCTCGTGGTGGAACGGCAGGGCGCGGGCGGTCCGGTCGGCGTTCGGCACCCCGGTGCCGTCCTGCGGCATGAACTGGAACGTCTGCCGGTCCGCCATCCACGGGCTCGGTTCGTGGCTGACCGACAGCGCCTGCAGCTCCGGCAGGTTCGCCGCGTTGTTGCCCTTGTGGTACTCGTACAGCCAGCTCAGCGTGGACGCGTTGGTCACCGGCGTCCAGAAGTTGAACCCGTGCGGCACGGCGGCGGCCGGAATGTTGTTACCCCGCGAGAAGCCTCCGCTCGACTGTGTTCCGCGGCGCGTCTCCACGTACCCCGCAAGGCTCTTGGAGGGTTTCTGATCCTTGACGTCGGTCAGGGTGATGTCGTCGAACCAGGCCCGCCATGCGCTCGGCGGACCGGACGGCTTGTCGTAGGCGACCAGGATCCGGTCGACGGTCTTGCCGCGGGCCACGTCGCCGATCCGGGTGATGATCTCGTTCCACTGATTGGCGGACAGCTTCTTGGCCGCGCCCTGCGCCTGCGGGCTGACCACCGTGCCGTGCTGGTCCTTCGCCTTCAGCCCGCTCAGGAACGTGCCGTCGGTGAACGCCAGGTCGACCGCGGTGTAGGTCGCCGGATAGGTCAGGTCGCCGCGGGTGAACTCGGGGAACACCAGATAGGACAGCTCCGTGTCCGGCCCGATCTTCAGATCGACGTCATAGATCCTGTTGTACGTGTAAGCACGCCCGTCCACGGCGTGCCGCCCGGCGAACTCCAGCGAGGCCAGGCCGGAGTATCCGACCCGGGCCTTGGCGGCCGGGGCGTTCGACGGCCCGGTCCCGATCGCGCTGCGGGCCGGCTCGGCCGGGGGCGGTGTCTCGTCGCCGTTCGACAGTTGCAGGTCGGCGAGCTGCACGATGGTCGCGCCGCCGTTCGCGGTGACGCTCAGCCGGTAGAAGCCGTAGTCGCCGGGTGTGCTGACGTCGTAGGTGGTGGTGTCGCCCCGTTCGCCGAGGGCCTGACCGGTGCGGGTGTCCACGGTCGTCCAGGTGCTGCCGTCGGCCGAGCCCTCGAGCCGCCAGTCGCGCGGGTCCCGGGTGGGCGCGTCGTTCGCGGCGGTCAGGGCGTAGCGGGCCACCCGGACCGGCGCGTCCAGCTGGTAGGTCACCCACCCGGTGGTGGCGAAGACCAGCCACTTGGTGTCCGGGTCGGCGTCGAGCAGGTTCTCCTTGACCTCGCCGCCGCTGGTGTTCTCGCCGGAGGCGGTGACCGCGGTGACCCGGCCGTTGACCGAACCGGGGATCCCCACCACCAGCCGGCCGTCCACGCCGGAGGCCCGCTCGGCGGTGTTCTGCCAGGTGGGGGGCGGGTCGCCGGTCTCGAACGAGGTACTGAACCGCGGCGCCGGAGCGGCCTCGGCCGGCCTGCTCACCATCACCGATCCTCCGGCCAGGGTCAACGACAACAGGGCGGCGAGCGGCGTACGACGCATGAGACCTCCATCGATGAGGATGATCACCTGCCATCTTCGATCGCCCGATATCGATCTGTAAAGGTCTCTTAACAGAAAGGGTGGGACCTCCCGCCCCTTGCTGCCGGAAGGGAGGTCAATAGGGTGAACATCGTGACGACTCCTCGGCGCCGGGACGCCGCCTCCACGCGGCAACTGCTGCTCGACGCCGCGCGGCGCCGGTTCGCCGCCGACGGCTACAGCGCCACCTCGGTCCGCGACATCGCCGGCGACGCCGGGGTGAACGTGGCCCTGATCAGCCGCTACTTCACCTCGAAAGAGGGCCTGTTCCGCGAGTGCCTGCGCGACACCGGCGACGACCTGCGGCGCAGCGTCACCGAGGGCCTGACGGTCGCCGACGCGCCGCGGATCATCGCGGAGAAACTCGCCGGCCCGCCGTCGACCCAGTTCCCCAACCGGCTGCTGCTCCTGCTGCGCACCTCGGGCGACGAGGCCGCCGAACGCATCCGCCTCGACATCCTGACATCGTTCGCCGAGCGGCTGGCCGCCGTCAGCGGCGACGTCTCGGACCGGTCGCTCCTGAACGCCCAGCTGGTCATCGCCACCGCCCTGGGCATCGTGATCCTCCGCGCCGCGGGCGTCCAGCCACTGGCCGGCGCCGACGAGGAGAAGCTCACCGAGCCCCTCCATCACCTGATCACCGCCCTGCTCGGCCGGAACGGCGCCTGACCGCCGTCATCGCCGGTGGAACGAGGCATAGGGTGGGCGCATGCGCGATCGCCCGCTGACCCTGATGGCCGTGCACGCCCACCCCGACGACGAGGTGACCAGCACCGGCGGCACGCTCGCCCGGTATGCCGCTGAGGGCGTCACCACAGTGGTGGTCACCTGCACCGACGGCCGCTGCGGTGACGGTCCGAACGGTGTCAAGCCCGGCGAGGCGGGGCACGACCCGGAGGCGGTGGCGGCCCACCGGCGCCGGGAGCTGGAGGCGAGCTGCGCCGAGCTGAAGGTGACCCACCTGGAGATGCTCGGCTACCACGACTCCGGGATGCTGGGCTGGGACACCAACGCGGCGCCGCAGTCGTTCTGGGCCACCCCGGTGACCGCCGCCGCGGAGCGGCTCGCCGGGCTGATCCGCCGCTACCGGCCGGACGTGCTGCTCACCTACGACGAGAACGGTGGTTACGGCCATCCGGACCACATCCAGGTGCACCGGGTCACGATGGCCGCCGTCGAGCTGGTCACCGACAGCTCGGCGGAGGTGTACATGAGCGCGCTGCCGCGGTCGGCGTTCCAGCGGATCGGTGAGCGGATGCGGGAGATGGGCATCGGCACGGACGGTCCGGACCCCGCCGCCGAGCAGCCGATGGGCTGGCCGGACGAGGAGATCACCGCCCGGATCGACGTGACCGGGACGCTGGAGCAGAAGTTCGCCGCACTGTCGGCGCACGCCAGCCAGGGCGACGGCGCGTTCTTCCTCAGCCTCGGCCGCGAGGTGTTCGGCGAGATCATGGGCGTCGAGTGTTACGTGCGGGTCCGCGACAGCACCGGCGCCCCAGCGGTGGAGCACGACCTGTTCTCCGGTCTCCGGTGAGGCGGCCGGAGAACCGGTCCTACCTGATGACAGGGCAGGCCGTCGCCTAGGTGCATCGTCAGTATTCCTGCCCGTGACCCGAGGCTGGACGGCTTCGCCGGCGCATCCCGTATCCGCCCCGGTGCGGTCACCCAACCGAACCGGACAGCCAGCGCCCCCAAACCGTTGATCGGGTGCAGTCGCCTGTTCGGAATGGGTGGCAGGCGTGCCCGACAACGTGATCGGGTGCTGTCACCACCCGCCAGGACGGCCAACGCACCCAAGCCGTTGATCGGGTGCGGTCGGTCGTCCACAAGGGATGGTCGGTGCATCCGAAAACGATGCGATCAGGCGCACCGTGCTACTGGCGAGGCATGCGGAACCCCCGTCAGGCAACTCCCAGACGACGGCGCAGCTCGGGCAGGCCGTCGCCGGACAGCTCCGGCAGCACGATCGTTCGGCCGGTCAAGCCCAGCATCAGCGGCTCGGCATCACCGCGGACCACCGGGCCGGAACCCCACGACCAGCCCAGGTCGATCGCCTCGAAACGCAGGCCCGCCACCCGCTTGCGGGGCGTGAACCCGACCGCCCGGCCGCCCACCAGGAAGTCCAGCCCGACCCGCATCCGTTCCGGGAGCAGCGCGTGCGGCAGCCCGAGCGGCCGCCGGATGTCCTGCCCGTGGATCAGCAGGTCGGTGAACGGTCCGCCGTAGCCCACGATCGGCGGCTGGAACGGATTCTCCGCGTTGGCGCGCAACTCCCGCGCCATCACGTCCTGCCCGCGCGCTGCCATCCGCTGGGCGATCGCCGCGTTGGTCCGGTGTATCGAGAACCCGTTACGCACCGCCGCCGGCAGCAGCCACGACCGGGGCGCCGCGACCGCCGCCACCAGGTGCCCGATCACCTCGCCGACCGTCCACTCCCCGCACAGGCTGGGATGCGCCCACTGCTCCGGCGTCAACGTGTCCACGAGGTCGGCCAGCCGGAGTCGTTCGTCCGCGATCATCGCTCTGATCTCCACACGAGAAGCCTAGGGCTCGGGGGCCGGAACCCTCGGGACCAGAATGCGCATGGCAGGACCCGGCGGGGAGACTGGGCGGATGAGCGACAGGGAGAGCGCATGACCACGTTCGAGGCGCTGGTGGAGCGGGCCCGCGCGCTCGCCGCCGGTGGGGAGCGGGCCGTCCTCGGGATCACCGGCGCCCCCGGATCGGGCAAGACCACTCTCGCCGAGGAGCTGGTGCGGGCGCTCGGCTCCGACGCGGTGGCGCACGTGCCGATGGACGGGTTCCACCTCGCCGACGTGGAGCTGGACCGGCTCGGGCTGCGGGACCGCAAGGGCGCGCCGGAGACGTTCGACGCTCTCGGGTACGCCTCGCTGCTGCGCCGCATCCAGGAGGACGAGGACGACGTCGTCTATGCGCCCGGTTTCGAGCGGACGCTGGAGCAGCCGATCGCCGGGGCGATCCCGGTGCCCCGCACGGCGCGGCTGGTCGTGACCGAGGGCAACTACCTGCTGCTGGTCGAGCCGCGTTGGGCGAAGGTCCGGCCGCTGCTGACCGAGGTCTGGTACGCGGACCTGGACCGTGACGAACGGCTGCGCCGGCTGATCGAGCGGCACATCCGGTTCGGTAAGGACGAGACGGCGGCGATCGACTGGGCGACCGGCACGGACGAGCGCAACGCGACGCTGATCCGGGCCACCCGGGACCGGGCCGACGTGATCGTCCCGGCGGAGCTGTTGTGCGGCATCGGCACGCCGCCGCGGCGCCGATCGTCCGGCTCCTGACGCAAGGGCACGCGACGGCCTGCATCCGATCGACGAGCCACGGGGAGGTGCAGCTCGTACCCTATGAATGGTCTCAGGATCCCGGGCCGTGGGCCGATATCAGGCGGTGTGGAGACGCAGGCGGGAGCGCACGGCCGGGTGACCGGCCGGCCGCGGTCCGCGCCCCCGCCGAGGCCGCGGAGCACCGCGGACCGGCTGACCGGCTGGGCGGTGACCACCGCCGGGGCGATCGTCGCCGCCTACCTGGTGTTCTACGTCAGCGGCCGTGGTGGCGAGGAACTGCGGACGGTGATCGCCGACGGCGTCTACCTGCCGATCTCGCTGATCTTCACGGTGCTCGTGGTGCGGGTGGTCCGGCTGCGGCGGCAGTCCCGCCGGTCCCGGATCGCATGGGGGTTCATCGCCGGGGCCTACGTCTGTCAGCTGGTGGCGCACACCTCGTGGTTCGTCGAGGACGCCGTCCTGCACGACGCCGCCTACCCGTCGTTCGCGGACTACTGGTTCCTGGCGTTCGTGCCGTTCATGCTGGTCGGGCTCCTGCTGCTGCCCGGTTCGCAGCGGACCCGCTCGGACCGGGTGCGGCTGGTGCTGGACGCTCTGACCGTGGGCGCCAGCGCGTTCATGGTGTTGTGGTACCTCGTTCTCAGCCCGATCTTCGGCACCGACGGTGCCTCGCTCTCCGGTTTGCTGTACGCGGCCGCCCTGCCCGTCGGTGACCTGCTGCTCGTGCTGGCCCTGGCGACGCTGCTGCTGCGCCCGTCGACCGCGGTCGACCCGGCGGTGCGGCTGCTGGCGGGGGCCGTGTCGATGTTCGTCGTCGCGGACATCTGGTACGGCTGGATCCAGCTGCACGACGGTTTCGTCGGTGGCACCTGGCCGGACCTGTTCTGGGTGTTCGGCTGCTATCTGCTGGTGCTGGCCGCGGACCGGCGGCTGGTCGACGCGGGCCGGGAGGCGAGCAGCCGTCTCGCGCACCGGCTGGCGACCGACTGGCTGCCCTACGGGGCGATCGCCATCGCGTACGGTGCGCTCGGCGTCATCGCCCAGCGGGAGGGCCTCTACCCGCTCGGCGGCATGATCATCGGGGCGGTGGTCCTGACCGCCCTGGTCGCCGGCCGGCAGATGTACGCCCTGCACGAGAACCACCGGCTCGCGGTGACCGACCCGCTGACCGGGCTGTCCAACCGCGCCCACCTGACCGAGCTGATCACCCGGATGGCCGTGCAGACGCCGCGGGACGACCGGCAGGGTGCGGTGATGCTGATCGACCTGGACCGGTTCAAGCCGATCAACGACGTGTACGGCCACGACGCCGGTGACGCGGTCCTGCAGGCGGTGGCGGTGACCCTGCGGTCGGTGATCCGGTCCACCGACGTGGCCGGGCGTCTGGGCGGCGACGAGTTCGCGGTGGTCCTGCCGTACCTGCCGGACCGGTCGGTCGCCGAGCGCATCGCGCAGCGGCTCGTCGACGCCCTGCGCACGCCGGTGATCTTCGGGGAGCACCTGCTCAGCGTGGAGGCGAGTGTCGGTGTCGCGTACCACGACTTCGACACCTTCGACGCGCAGACGCTGCTGCAGCACGCGGACATCGCGATGTACGCGGCGAAACGTTCCGGCCGCGGCCGCTACCAGGTCTACACGCCCGAGCTGGACACCCGGGCCCGGGACGCGGAGCTGCGCCAGGCCGTGGAGAACGGCGAGATGGTGGTTCACTTCCAGCCGGCGATCGATCTGGTCACCGGCGGAGTCTCGGCGGTGGAGGCGCTGGTCCGCTGGCAGCATCCGCACCGCGGCATGCTGCCCCCGCACGACTTCGTCGACCTCGCCGAGGAGACCGGGGCGATCGTGCCGCTCGGCACGTGGGTGCTGCGGGAGGCGTGCACGCAGGCGGCCTCGTGGCGGGCGGCCGTTCCGGAGCTGCACGACCTGCGGTTGAGCGTCAACCTGTCGCCGCGGCAGGTGGTGCAGCCGGGGATGCTGGAGACGATCCAGACCGTCCTGGACGAGACGGGTTTTCCGGCGGACCGGCTGATCCTCGAGCTGACCGAGGGGGTGGTGCTGGAACCGGACGCCCGGACGGTGACCTCCCTGGAGCAGTTGCGGGCCGTCGGCATCCGGATCGCGGTCGACGACTTCGGGACGGGCTACTCGGCCCTCAGCTACCTGCGCCTCCTGCCGGTCGACATCCTGAAGATCGACCGCTCGTTCGTGACCGGCATCGACGTCGATCCGGAGGCGCGGCGGGTGGCCGAGGCGGTGGTGCACCTCGGTGTGGCGTTCGGGATGAACGTGGTCGCCGAGGGCATCGAGACGGCCGAGCACGCGCGGCTGCTGACCGAGATGGGCTGCGGGTTCGCGCAGGGCTACTTCTTCTGCCGGCCGGTGCCGGGCGGCGAGTTGCTGGAGAAGTTGCGGGACGGCGCCGGAAAGGCTTCCTTCACCCCCCTTTAGGTTTTCTTCGGTACGGGGGTCAGAGGTCGATGGTTATCCGCTGTCCGAGCGCCCGCGAGACGCAGAGCATCATGCACCGGTTGGCGGCCTTCTCGGCGGCGGTCAGGACGTAGTCGCGGTGGTCGACCTCGCCGGCGAGGACGCGGGTCTCGCAGCTGCCGCAGATGCCCTCTTCGCAGTCGCTGAGCACGTCGAGTCCGGCGTCGTTGACGACTTCGAGGGCGGACTTGTCGGCGGGAACCACGAGCTCCACACCCGACTTTTCCAGTTTTATCGTGAAACTTCCGTCGTCGGCGGTCAGCGTCTCGGGGGCCTGGAAGTACTCGGCCCGCAGACGGTCGGCTTCGCCGCGCGCTTCGAGCGCCGCACTGACGGCGTCGATCAGGGTGGCGGGGCCGCAGACGTACACCAAGCCCGGTTCTTCCAGATGTCTCGCGAGATCCGGCCTTCCGCCGGTGGCGGTCTCGTGGACGGTCACGGCGCCGCCGAGCGCGCGGACCCGGTCCAGGAACGGCATCCCGGCGGCCGCCCGCCCCACATAGACCAGCCGCCACGGCCGGTCCCCCGCCGCCAGCCGCTCGGCCATCGGCAGCAGCGGGGTGATGCCGACACCACCGGCGATCAGCACGATCTCGGCGGCATCCTCCAGCGCGAAGTGGTTCTTGACGCCGCGCAGCGTCACCGGATCGCCGGGGCGCAGCGTCCGGTGCACCCAGGACGAGCCGCCGCGGCCCGCCGGGTCGTGCCGGACCGCGACGGTCAGCGTCCCCGGCCTTCCGCAGATCGAGTACTGCCGGACCGTCCCGTCACCGACCACGAGGTCCACATGCGCGCCCGGCTCCCACTCCGGCAGGGGCGCGCCGGACGGGTCGGCCAGGTCGACGGTCAGCACGCCGTCGGCCTCGAGGACGAGGCCGCGGACCATCAGCTCCCGCGCCGTCACGGCTTGAACACCACGAAGACCTTGCGGAGCCGCTCGGTGACGACCCATTCGCCCTGCCAGCCGATCGGGAAGTAGGCCGTCGAGCCCGCGGTCACCTCGACCGGCTCACCGCCGTCCTCGGTGACGACCATCCGGCCGGCGATCACGTGGATGATCTCGCCGCGGGTCAGGAACTCCCAGCGGGACGTACCCGGCTCGGACTCCCAGATGCCGGAGACGACCCGGCGGTCCTCGGTGGCGAAGTCGACCCGGCTGCGCACCGGGATCTCGCCGCTCAGCGGTTCAGCGCTGGGCTGCCCCAGCAGCGACTCGTTGAGGCCGGTCACGTCCAGCGGGCGATTGACCACGGTCATGATGGCTCCACTTCCTTCAAGATTGGATCCCAGAACTCTATCTCTGGATCCCCACTGCGGTAAACCCCGAGATCGAAAGCATTGATGACCTTGGTACGTTGACCGATCAGCGAAGGGAACGACGTCATGAGTGGCGAACTGGTCCTGGTGACCGGCGGCTCCGGCTTCATCGGCGCGCACTGCGTGCTGCACCTGCTCGAGCAGGGCTACCGGGTCCGCACGACAGTACGATCCGCCGACCGCGAACCGCAGGTGCGCGCCATGGTCGAGGCGGGCGGGGTGACACCCGGCGACCGGCTGACGTTCGCCCACGCCGACCTGACCGCCGACGACGGCTGGGCCGCGGCGGTCGACGGCTGCGCCTTCGTGCAGCACGTGGCCTCCCCGTTCCCGGCGAAACTGCCGAAGCACGAGGACGACCTGATCGTCCCGGCCCGCGAGGGCACCCTGCGCGTCCTGCGGGCGGCCACCGACGCGGGCGTGCGGCGGGTCGTCCTGACGTCCTCGTTCGCCGCGATCGGATACGGACACGCGGACCCGACCCGGGTGTTCACCGAGCACGACTGGACGGCGCTCGACGGGACGCCGCTCGTGCCGTACGTGAAATCCAAGGTCCTCGCCGAACGCGCCGCCTGGGAGTACGCCGAACGGGAGAACCTGGAGATCGCCACGGTCAACCCGGTGGCGGTGTTCGGCCCGGCGCTCGGCCCCGGCTACTCCGCCTGGGTCGAGGTGATCGAGCAGCTGCTGAACGGCAGGTTCCCCGCCCTGCCCGACCTGGACTTCAACGTGGTCGACGTCCGTGACGTGGCCGACCTGCACCGCCGCGCGATGATCGACCCGGCCGCCGCCGGCGAACGTTTCCTGGCGATCACCGGCCGCCTGCCGCTCACCGAGGTGGCCGGCATCCTCCGCGCCCGCCTCGGCACCGCGGCTCACCGGGTGCCGGTCCGCACCCTGCCCGACTGGGTGGTACGCCTGGCCGGCCGTTTCGACGACCGCCTGGCCCAGATCACCCCCGACCTGGGCATCATCCGCACCGGCTCGGGCGACAAGGCCCGCAGTCTGCTCGGCTGGTCACCGCGGCCGGTGGCCGACACCTTCACCGACACCGCCGTGAGCCTCTCCGCCGTCGGCCGGCTGCGCACCCCGATCACCGCATAGGGCGGTCAGCGCCGCCAGGAAGGCCGCCACGGCGGGCGTCGTCGTGCCCGCCCGGGTCACCACCATCAGGCGGCGGCCCAGGTCCGGACCGGCCACGTCCCGGACCGCCAGCGCCGGATCGTCGTGCCGGGGCAGCGTCAGCACCGGCAGCAGCGCCACCGCGCCGAGCCGGCGGACCAGCTCCAGCTGGACGTCCGCGTCGTTCGAGCGGTGCCGCAGGTCCGGCTCGAAGCCGCCCCGCGAACGGCACACACCCGCCACCATCGCGTGGTGACCGGTGCCCGGGTCGGACGTCGCCCACGCCGCGTCCCGCAACTCCTCGAGGGGGACCGGGCCCCCGCCTGCCGCCAGCGGATGCGCCGCCGGCAGGACCACCTTGACCGTCTCGGCGAGCAGCTGAGCGAACCGCAGACCGGACGGCCGCGGGCGGGGATGACCGTCGTACTCGTCGCCGATCACCACGTCGACGGCGCCCAGCCGCAGGTCGGGCAAGGCCTGCTCCAGTTCGAGCTCGGCGATCTCCGGGCGGACACCGGGATGCGACGCGACCACCGCGGCGGCGGCCGGGACCAGCAGCCGCCGGGCGGCCGACTGCAGTCCACCGGCGCGGACGGTTCCGCGTACCCCCGCGAAGGTCTTCAGATCGGCCTCGGCGACCTCCGCGGCGGCCAGGATCGTCCGGGCGTGCCCCGCCAGCAGGCGCCCGGCGTCGGTGAGGCGCACGCCCCGCCCGGCCTTGGCGAACAGGCGGACGCCGACGTCCTTCTCGAGCAGCGCCAGCTGCTGTGACACCGCCGACGGGCTGTAACCGAGGGCGGCCGCGACCGCCCCGAGCGTGCCCCGCTCCTCGAGCTCGCGCAGGAACCTCAGACGCCGCAGATCGAGCACGACCATCCACGAATCCTAACCATTCACCTCCAGGAATCATCACTGGACGTGACGGGTCGGCGACCTGATGCTCGAACACATGGGTGCGATCCTGTGTCTCGTCTCCGCCGCATGCTTCGGCGCGATGGCCGTCTTCGGCAAACTCGCGTACGCCGCCGGCGTCACCCCGCAGACCCTGCTGCTGATCAGGTTCGGTCTGGCCGCCGTCACGCTCGGCCTGGTGCTCGCCGTTGCGCGCCGGCCGGTCACCGCGCCCCGGCGCACGCTGGCGGCCGCGTTCGGCATGGGCGCCATCGGGTACGCCGCCCAGGCGTCACTGTTCTTCGCCGCGCTGGAACGGATGGACGCGTCCCTGCTGTCGCTGATCCTCTACACCTATCCCCTGTTCGTCACGGTCGGCGCGGTCCTGCTCGGACGGGACCGGCTGACCCGGGCCCGGGCTGCGGCGCTGCTGGCCGCGTCCGCCGGCACCCTGCTGGTCCTGCTCGGCGCGGGCACCGGCCACCTCGACCGGGGCGGCGTGGTGCTCGGATTCGGGGCGGCTCTCACGTACACGGTCTACATCCTGGTCGCCGACCACATCCTGCGGGACCTGCCGCCACTACTGCTCACCGGGCTGGTGATGGCCGGCGCGGCCACCACCTTCACCGTGCAGGCCCTGGTCACCGGCGGTGTCCGCACGGATTTCGCCGCGGCCGGCTGGCGGTGGCTGATCGCCATCGCCCTGATCTCCACCGTGCTGGCGATCCTCACGTTCTTCGCCGGGCTGCGCCGCACCGGACCGTCGACGGCCGCGATCCTGTCCACCTTCGAACCCGTCGTCACCACGATCCTGGCCGCCGCCACCCTCGGCGAGAACCCGACCGCGCCGCAGATCGCCGGCGGCCTCCTGATCATCCTGGCCGCCGCCCTGCTTCACCTGCGCACGAAGCCCAGTAAGGTGGCCCTCGGAAACCGCACCCGGAATGCCGAGACGAGATCATGAGCCGCAACACCCAGGACGTCCAGTCCGGACGAAGCGTGCGCGGGGAGCAGGTCGAGCTCACCCGGACCCGGATCCTGGACACCGCCGAACGCCTGTTCGCCGAACACGGCGTCTTCTCGGTGTCGAACCGGCAGATCAGCGAGGCCGCGGGGCAGGGCAACAACACCGCGGTCGGCTACCATTTCGGCACGAAGGAGGACCTGGTCCGGGCCGTCGTGCGCCGCCATGCGACGCCGATGGAGGAGATCCGGCGCAGGCTCTTTCTGGGGTACGCGGAAAGCACCGCCCTGCGAGACTGGGTGACCTGCATCGTCCAGCCGTTCACGGACCACCTGGCGTCGCTGGGCACCCCCAGTTGGTACGCCCGTTTCGGCGCCCAGATCATGACCGAGCCGAAACTGCGCGACCTGGCAGCCATCGAGATGCACGGCGCTCCCCTCCTGCGGGAGGTCACCGAACGCCTGCACGCCTGCCTGCCGGGGCTGTCCCCGGAACTGCTGCGCGAGCGCGACTACATGGTCCACGCGCTGGTCGTGCACTACTGCGCCCGCCGCGAGCAGACGCTGCCACCCGGCACCGAGGGCGACTGGCCGGCCACCACCATCGCCATCATCGACGCTGTCGAGGGCCTCTACCGCGCACCCAGCAGTCGCTGAACGCGCCGTTCCCCTTCCGGAACGCGGCTCCTTCGCCGACGCGGCTCCATCGTGAACGAACGCGGCTCCTTCGCGAAGCCGGCCGCTTCGTGAACGCGGCTCCTTCATGTAGCCGGCTCCTTCGCGAACGCGGCGACGGCCGCCCCCGGGTCGGGAGCGGCCGTCGTCGTCGTGCCAGCGGCGGGTCAGCCGTTGCAGATGGTGGTCATCTCGTCGCGGGGGACGACCTTGACGCGCTTGCGGCCGTGCGGCTCGCCCAGCGCGATCTCGTGCGCGTCCAGCTGCTGCCAGCCTTCCCAGGTGGTGTACGGCAGTCCCCGCTGCGCCAGGTAGGTGAGGACGTCGTTCGCGTCCCGCTCCGCGGCGGCGGGCAGGTTCTCCCGGTCCTCGAGCAGGCACTTCACGGTCTCGCCGGCGTCGCCCTTGGTGTGACCGATCAGGCCCACCGGGCCCCGCTTGATCCAGCCGGTCACGTACATGCCGGGGATGTGTTCCCCGTCCAGGTCCAGGATCCGGCCGGCGGCGTGCGGGATGGTGCCGGTGGTGGTGTCGAACGGCAGGTCCGGCAGGGCGGTGCTGAGGTAGCCGACCGCGCGGTACACGGCCTGCACGTCCCAGTCGGTGAACTCGCCGGTGCCGCGGACCCAGCCGTCGCCGGTGAGTTCCTGCGTCTCGGTGCGCAGACCGGTGACGTGCTCGTCGCCGAGCACCTCGACCGGCGCCTGCAGGAAGTGCAGGTGCAGGCGGCGCGGGCGGTCCCGCTCGTCGCGGACGGCCCAGTTCTGCAGGATGTCCACGCACATCTTGATGTGCCGGGTCTTGCGCATCGCCTCGAGGCTGCCCTCGTCGAACTCGATGCCCTCCGGGTGGACGATCACCTCGACGTTCGGCGAGTGGTCCAGTTCGCGCAGCTCCTGCGGGGTGAACTTGACCTGCGCCGGGCCGCGCCGGGAGAAGACGTGCACGTCGGTGACCGGGCTGGCCAGCAGACCCTGGTAGACGTTCTCCGGGATCTCGGTGACGAGCAGTTCGTCGGCGGTCTTGGCGAGGACGCGGGCCACGTCGACGGCGACGTTACCGGCGCCGATCACGGCGACCTTCTGCGCGGTCAGCGGCCACTCGCGGGGCACGTCGGGGTGCCCGTTGTACCAGGACGCGAAGTCGGCGGCGCCGAAGCTGCCGATCTTGTCGATGCCCGGGATGTCCAGGGCGCGGTCCTTCTCGGCGCCGGTCGCGATGATCGTGGCGTCGTAGAAGCGGGAGAAGTCCTCCGGCTTGACGTCCACGCCGTACGCGACGTTGCCGATGAAACGGATCCGCGGGTTGTCCAGGATCCGGAACAGCGCGGTGATGATCTCCTTGATCCGCGGGTGGTCCGGCGCCACGCCGTAACGGATCAGGCCGTACGGGGTGGGAAGCTTGTCGAGGATGTCGACGGTGACGTCCGGGTCGGCCTTGATCAGGTGGTCGGCGGCGTAGATTCCGGCCGGGCCGGCGCCGATGACGGCTACCCGCAGGGGGCGATCCATGCATGCATCCTTTGACTCGTCGCTTCGCTCTGACACTCCAGCCCAGCCATGATCGACAACAGGCTGTGACGACTCTAAAACTTCAACCTAGGTTCAGATCAAGTTGCGACCAACCGGCGAGAACCCGGCCGATCCCTCCCGACCTGCGCCGGAGCGGGTGTTTCGGCAGGTGAGGTTAGGGTTACCTACCAGTCACCGGCAAGGGGTGCACAGCGCGGACGTGAGGCGCCTCACCCTCCGACCGTGATCCATTCACCCTTCGGGGTACGCACCTCGAGCCCGACGACCGCATCACCGTGCCGCCGGAACCGGACATCCGGGCAGCCCTCCACGACCGGCCCCCACCCCCGCTCGGGGTCCAGGACGGCATGCCGCCGACAGTGCTCCTCGTCGACGAATCCCCAGGCCCGTAGGACTTCCCGGCCCGCGTACGAGTAGCAGCCCACCGACGCGATCCGGTCCCCGTCGGGCCGCCGGTAGAAGTCGGCACGCAGGCCGGGCACCGGGGTTCCCTCGAAGTCGGCATCGGGCGTGGAGCGGTGCGGAACGTACTCCGCCAGATCAGGAAGGGACACCGTTGTTCCTCTGGTCGCGGGCACCGGTTGTCGGCGCCACCGCAGACAAGTCGTGATCCACCCCCGTTTGGTTCCCGCCATGCCCGAAAGTGTTCAGCCTTCCGCCCGCCCGCGCTCCGAGCCGACCGGTGCGGACGCGGCTGACGGCGCTCAGGCGGCCGGCCCTCTCCACGCCTCTCGCACGCATCACCCTGCCCAGCGCATCCCCGCAACCCGCAGCTCGGCACACCCCTGCAACCCGGCGCGCCCTGCAACCCGGCACACCCCCGCAGCCCGACGCGCCCCGCAACCCGGCACACCCCTCACGCGACACCTGCTCCGCGGCCCGATCGGCATCTCCCGCACGCACGCGTGGTCAGGCGGTGGGGGCCGGGCCTGCTGTTCCGCGGACCACCAGGCGGGGTGGGACGACCACCTCGCGGTGGGGCACCGGGGCACCCTCGACGCGTTCGACCGCGCGGGCCACGGCACGCGCGGCCATCGTGTCGACGTCCTGGGCGATCGTGGTCAGGTCGATGTGCGCGAGGCGGCTGAAACTGCTGTCGTCGAAGCCGACGACGCTGATCGCGCCGGGCACGTCCAGGCCGTGCCGGCGCAGCACGTCGAGCAGGCCGGTGGCGCTCAAGTCGTTGAAGGCGAACACCGCACTCGGCGGATCGTCGAGCAGCGCCCCGGCGGCCCGCGCGCCGTCCTCCTCGCCGGAACCACCGGAGATCACCCGGATGTGTTCGCCGAGACCGTGCCGGCGCATGGTGTCCTCGTACCCCTGCCGACGTTCGGCGCTGCCGTGCAGGGTGCCGCCGTCGACGTGAGCGATCCGCCGATGACCGAGTCCGATCAGGTATTCGACGGCCTGCCGAGCCCCGTCGAGGTCATCGGTGTGCACCACGTCGACATCGCGTTTGCGTACGCTGCGCATCATCGCCACCACCGGGAGGCGGGCGGCGAGTCCCGCCAGTTCGGCCGGCCGCATCTTCGGGCTGAACAGCACGAGCGCCTCGCACCGGTCCTGCAGCAGGTCGGCGACGGCCGCGTGCTCGTCGCGTCGCGGGGTCACCGCACTCAGGGTCAGCTGGTAGGCCGCGGCGTCGGCAGCCGCGTAGAGCCCGGTGAGCAGGTCGGAGTGGAACGGGTGCCGCACGTCGAAGACGACCCCGAGCAGCTGGCTGCGGCCGCTGCGCAACAGGCGGGCCCGGCTGTCCGGACGGTAGTCGAGCCGCCGCGCGACCTCGAGAACCCGCTCCCGGGTGGCGGCGCCGGCCCCGGGCGCGCCCCGCATCACGATCGACACCAGGGCGACCGAGACACCGGCCTCGGCCGCGACGTCCGCCAGGGTGGTCCGCCGCTCCGCTGACTGCATGATCCGATCGTACGCTGTGACGACTAGAACGTTCTATGTCGCCGAGCTACTAGAACGTTCTAGAGTGTGCGCCGTGGATACCCTCACCACCGGCCGTCGCTGGGCGGCCCTGACAGCCCTCGCCATGGGCGGCTTCGGCCTCGGGCTCACCGAGTTCGTCGCCATGGGCCTGCTGCCCGAGGTCGCCCAGGACCTGTTCCCCGCCGCATACCTCCAGTCCCCGTCCGAAGCGGTGGCCCGGGCCGGATGGCTCATCACCGTGTACGCGCTCGGCGTCGTCGCGGGCGCACCCACCATCGCGGCGCTCACCGCCCGGGCGCCCCGCCGCCGTCTCGTCCTCGGACTGCTCACCCTGATGGCCGTCGGCACCGTCGCATCCGCGGCCGCGCCCACCTTCGAACTCGTCCTCGCCGGGCGGTTCGTCGCCGCCCTCGCCCACGGCGCCTACTTCGGCGCGGCGGGACTCATCGCCGCCCACATCCTCGGACCGGGCAACCACGGCAAGGGCATCGCGATCGTCCTCGGCGGGCTCACCGCCGCCAACCTGATCGGCGTACCGGTCATCACCGGCATCGGACAGAATCACGGCTGGCGCGTCGCGTACACCTGCGTGGCCCTCGTCTTCGCCCTCACGCTGATCGCCGCGGCAGTGACCGTGCCCCCGATGGCGGCCGCGCCCGGCGGCTCACCCCGCGCCGAACTGCGCGCCTTCCGCTCACCGCAGGTGTGGCTGGTCGCGGCCGTGGTGGCGATCGGCCCGGCCGGCTTCTTCACGGTCAACAGCTACATCGCACCGGTCACCACGAGCGTGACCGGGCTGTCCGAGAACACCGTGCCGTGGGTGCTGGCCGCGATGGGCCTCGGCATGACGGCCGGAATCGCAGCCGGCGGCATCGCCGCGGACCGGGACCTGCGCCTCAGCGTCCTCGCCGGCCTGCTCGGCAACGTGCTGGCGGTGGCACTGTTCGCGGTGACCGCCGGCAACCCGGTCGGCCTGTTCGTGAGCGCGTTCCTGGTCGGCGCGGTGAGCCTGTTCATCGTCCCGGCACTCCAAGCACGCTTGATCATGGTGGCGCCCGGCACACAGCTGATGGGCGCCGCGGTCAACCAGTCCGCGATCAACATCTCGAACAGCCTGGGGGCGGCACTGGGCGGCGCGGTGATCGCCGCCGGATGGGGATACCTGTCGTCGGCGTGGCTGGGCGTGGGCCTGGCCGTGATCGGCCTGCTCCTGGCCCTGCTGAGCTTCCGCGCCGCGGCTCCAGCCACGATCTCCTCGCCGGCCGACTCTCCCGCCCCGGCGGACGCCGATTCTCCCGCCCCGGCGGACGCCGATTCTCCCGGCCCGGCGGACGCCGATTCTCCCGCTCCGGCGGTAACCGATCCCCCCGGCCCGGCGGAAGCCGATCCTCACGCCCCTGCGGGAGCCGATTTTCCCGTCCCGGCGGAAACAGCATCGGCACCGCCGGAATCTTCGCCGGTGCGGTCCGGCGCGTCGCCGCCATCCTCAGAGAGCGCACTGCTCTGATAGGCCGGACGTCATGGGCTGCGGTCGCACCACCGCCGCCCATGACGTCCTCATCTTCGGCCGGTTCCCGTTCACCCTGATCAACACGGTGGCCGCCGTTGTCGGCCCCGTCGATACCGGCCGTCTTCGCACGGCTGGTATCGCTCTCGCCGGAGCCCAGTTCTCACCCATCGCGCCGACCTCAGTGGCCGCCGCCGTGCCCGTCGCCCGGATCGCCCTGGCGATTGTCGGAGTAGGCGCCGCCACCGGCGGAACCCACCCTTTGGAGACGCTGCTTCGGATCCTCACGCGGATCCGCCGCATCGTGAAGCGGGTCGTCGCCGTCAGCGACGGACTGCCCTCCGGCCTGGTCCGCGGACGGCTGATCCCGGTCGTCGATATCTGTTTTCCGCATGACTCGGAGTACCCCGGAATCCCCGGCCCACTCCCCACCAAGCCACATTCTCCCAGTTCAGGGCGGTGCAGCCGGTCCGCCGCGGTATATCCGGCCGCCCAGGTCCAGACCGCCCATGTCCAGGCCGCCCAGGTCCAGGCCGCCCGGCCCAGCCGACCCGGTTGAGGCAGTTGGACCCGAACGGCAAGATCAATGCGATTTGAGCTGAATGACCATATTAGGACGATTGGTCCAGCCAACCGGGGTCGGCGATTCGATTAGGCCAGCCGTGATCAGACCCGGTCCAGGCCGACCGTGATCAGACCCGGTCCAGGCCGACCGTGATCGGACTCGATCCGGGCCGACCGTGATCGGACCCGGTCCAGGGATGTCGCGATCGGGCCGGCCAGACAGGTTCGGTGAGCCTTCGGTCAGGCGGGTTCGGGAACGGCGTCGGGCGGGGTCGGCTCCGGCTGGGCCGGCACGCCCGGGTCACCGGGGTCACCCGGCTCGCCGGGCATCGGCTCCACGGGCGGCGGCGGCAGCGGATCCGGGCTGTCCGGCGAAAGTTCACCCGGGTCGTCGGGGATCGGCGCACCGGGGTCGAGCGGCGGATATTTGTCCGGGTCGGACGGAATACGCGAAGTCGCCATCGGAATCTCCTCTCGCCGCACTCCCCGCCTTCGCGGGAATCGGCAGAAAAGCCACCTACCCCACTCCACGGTGATCAAAACAGCTCACCCGGGATCACCCCGCCCAGCAGCGCTCGCAAACGCGCCCCACACACTCACAGCTCGACGCCAAAGAGATCTCCAGGCCACAGAGCAGTCGCACCCGATCAAGCGTTCGGGTGCGCCCACAATCCCGAAACGACCGGCATCCGCGCCCAAACACTTGATCGGGTGCGGACACCCGCCAAGCCGAGGCAGAGACAACCACCCGAGAAGCAACCGCACCCGATCAAGCAACTGGGAGCGGCCGCAGCCCCAAAACGACCGGCAAGCGCACCCAATCGCTTGATCGGGTGCGGACACCCACCAGGCTTGAACCCGAGACAACCACCCGGCAGGCAGGCGCACCCGATCAAGGACCCGAGCGAAGCCAGGGAGACAGCCGTACTCGATCGAGCAGACGGGTGGCGCCCGAGACACGGCCGCACTCGATCGAGCAGACGGGCGGCGGCCAGGACACGGCCGTACCCGATCGAGCAAACGGGCGGCGCCCGGGACACAGCGGTACCCGATCAAGCAACCGGGAACGCTCACCGCCACAAAACAACCGGTCACCGCACCCAAACACATGATCAGGTGCGGACACCTACCAGGCTTGAACCCGGAGTATCCGCTCAGGGGCCACCGCACCCGATCAAGCAGCTGGGTGCGGCCGCAGCCCCAAAACGACCGGTGTCCGCACCCAATCGCTTGATCGGGTGCGGACACCGGCTGGCATATCCCCCAGCGAAACCGCCGAAATCGGCCCGGCGAAACCGGTGAAACCGGCTAAATAGATAAAAACAATAAATCGAATTAATGCTGCTAAGTCATTAAAAACAATCAAAAGTTTGGCCAACTCGAATTGGATCAGCAAACCCGACAGACAGCCGTGATCGGCGAAGACTGCCGACGGACCCGCCCCCACCCCCGGCCCGGCTGGCCGCTCCGGCCCGGCTGGCCGCTCCGGCCCGGCTGGCCGCCCCGGCCCGGCTGGCCGCCCCGGCCCGGCCCGACCCGACCCGACCCGACCCGACCAGCGAAGACTGCCGGCGAATTCGACGTGCGAACCTCGGCCGAGGACCGAAGCGTGGGCCGCGGGTCAGAAGAGGTACGGGCGCATGGGGTACGTGTAACCGGGCGCCCAGTACGGCGACAGCCCGTAGTGCCCGTACACGTTGGCGTAGTAGTCGTCGTCGTGGTCGACCAGGTCCGGGTCGTAGCCGGGTGTGCCCGCCACGTGCCCGCTGGTCCGGTCGATGCGGACCTCGTCGGCGGTCACTTCGACGACAGCGTCGACCGGGATGTAGGACGGGGTCGCGCCGAACCCCAGGATGCCGCCGTGTTCGACCAGCAGGAATCGGATCCGCTGTTCGTCGGCGTCGATCAGCAGGTCGTCGATTCGGCCTACGTCACTGCCGTCGATGTCCTTGACGATTCGGCCGCGGATGTCGAGCGACGGGTCCGCCACCGCCTTGTCGGAGTCGCTCAGCCTGATCATCGTTGCGTTCCGGACAGTCATGGCACTCTCCTCTCGTCCGTGAACCGGTGTCCCACCGAGATTGCGAGCCACAAAAAGCCGCAAAAAGCCGCAAAAAGCAACTAGACCGCGACCAAAGCCGTGAGCCGGACCGCAAAAGCGCCCCGATCACGTAGCGACCGGCCCGTGAACTCGGTGAACTCTGGAACTGATGAGTACCCGCTTGTGGAGACGATCAAACGATGCTCGTATTGATCTTGTTCGAACACCGGGACGGGGACCGACCACGGAAGCCGAGGGACGATCGTGACCATCGACCGGCAGCGCCTGCTCGACCACTCGCCCTGGACGTTCTGGCGGGACGCCGACGAGACGAACCGGCGACGACAACTCGACGCCCAGCGGGACATGGCGGACGAGCGCGGATACCGGTTCGGAACCGACTGTTTCGTCTCGGCACTGGCCTCGGTCGACAACGACGATCTCACCCTCGGCGACCGGACCTATGTGGCGGCGGGCGCCTACCTGACCGGTTCGCTGGTGGCCGGGCGGGACTGCAGCATCAACCCGTACACCGTGGTGCGGGGCGATGTAACGCTCGGTGACGCGGTCCGGATCGGCGCGCACACCTCCGTCATCGGATTCAACCACACGATGACCGACCCGGATGTGGAGGTGTTCCGGCAGCCCTTGCAGTCGCGAGGCATCACCGTCGGCGACGACGTGTGGATCGGTTCGCACGTCGTCGTCCTGGATGGTGTCACGGTCGGTGACCGGTCGGTTGTCGCGGCCGGCGCGGTGGTGACCAAGGACGTCCCGGCTGGGGCGGTGGTCGGCGGCAACCCGGCCCGTGTGCTCCGCCGCCGCGTCCCCGAGCCCCGCATCGGCGACGAACCCGGCGGACTCGAAGCCTTCGCCGAGAAGGTTCGCGCTCAGGCATCCGTCGTCCTGGACCGGGTCTGGAATCCGGCCACCCGCCTCTTCACCGACCGCCCGGGAACCGGCGCGACGGTCAGGGCACAGTGCGACGCCGTCGAGATCGCCGACCTGCTGCTCGGCCGGGCGCCCGGCCAGTTGCCGCCCGGCGAGCAGGTGGCGCGGCTGCGGGGCTGGCAGGATCCGGCCTCGGGACTGGTGCCCGAACTGGACGGCACCACCACTCTGGCGCTGAGTGACGGAACGGCTGCTTACCACGTACTCTGCGTAGGTTATGCCCTGGATCTTCTGGGCGGTGAGTTTCCGGAACCGGTGCACGCTCTGTCACGACTCGAGCCGTCGGACCTGGTCACGTCGCTGAAAGCGCTGCCGTGGCGGGATCGCGCCTGGAACGCCGGGCACCACGTGGACGGCATCGGCACCGCCCTGCACTGGAATCTCCGCAAGGGCGCGAACCTCCGCCCGGGCATCCCCGAAGCGCTCTTCGGATGGCTGAATCTGAACACCGACCCCCGAACCGGCATGTGGGGCACGGGCGAAATGCTCGAGATCGTCAACGGCTTCTACCGCGCCTCCCGCGGAACGTTCGCCCAGTTCGGCGTCCCGGTCCCCCGGCCGGAACGCGTGATCGACACCGTCCTGGAGCATGCCGCAGACGCCCGGTTCTTTCGTCCGGACCGCTGGAACGCCTGCAACGTGCTGGACGTGGCGCATCCCCTGTGGCTGACTCTGCACACCGGGCACCGGTACGCCGAGGTGACCGCCCTGGCCGGCACGCTGCTGCGGGGTGTACTCGGACGGTGGCACGACAACGCCGGGTTCGCCTTCCGCCTCGACGACGGCGATCCCGGGTTGCAGGGGACGGAGATGTGGCTGGCCACGATCTGGTACCTGGCCGACATCACCGGCCGTAGCGATCGGCTCGGCTACCGTCCACGCGGTGTGCACCGGCCGGAACCCGCCGCCGGGCCGGCGCCGTTCGCCTGATCTGACAGCTTCCTAACGAAGGTTCGCCAGGCTCGGCGCATGCATGGAAAGCCTGACGCCCCGACCGAAGTGATGACTCTGACGGCGCCGCCGCCACGCCCGCGGCGGGTCGCCCGATGGCTGGTCGCGGGCGTCGTGGCCGCCGCTCTGGGCGGGGGGACCGCGGTCGTGGTGACCCGTGGCCGGGCGGGTGCCGAGGCCGTCCCGCAGCCGACCGTGCCGGCCGCCACCGCGGCCCTCGAGCGCCGGGATCTGTCCACCACGCGGTCCATGCCGGGTTCTCTGGGGTACGGCGTGAGCCGCCCGTTGTCCGGTCATCGGGAGGCGACCGTCACCTGGCTGCCCGAGGCCGGCCGGACGGTGCGGCGCGGCAAACCCGTGTACCGGGCCGACGACCAGCCGGTGGTGCTGTTCTACGGCAGGATGCCGCTGTTCCGCGAGATCAGCGGGGAGAACCTGGTCGGCCGGGACGTCCGGATCGTCGCCGACAATCTCCGGGCACTGGGGTACGCGACCGGAGTCCAGCCGCAGCCGGGCTCCACAGTGGCAGCCGGCACCCCCGGTGCCGCCCCGGCGCAGGTGCGCAAGGGCGACGGTGTGCTGACCCGCGAGCTGATCGCCGCGATCAAGCGCTGGCAACTCGACGTGGGCCTGCCGGTCACCGGCACGATCCGGGTCGGCGACGTCGAGGTGCAGTCCGGCGCGATCCGGGTCGACGCGGTGGCCGCGCAGCCCGGCTCCCCGTCGAACACCACACTGATGACGGTCACCTCGACCGGCAAACTGATCACCGTGCCGGCCGAACTCGGCGAGGCGACCGGGATCACCGCCGGCGCCGCCGTGACCGTGGTACTGCCGGACGAGAGCACCGTCCCCGCGAAGGTCCTGTCGGTGGGCCGCGCCCTGGTCGCCGACGAGAGCACCGTGACCGGTCCGGCCAAGCTGACCGTCACCGTCACCGCGAACGATCCGGACGACGTGGCCGCCCTGGACTCCGCCGACGTGCAGGTGCGGTTCGCCGGGCGTACCGCGAAGAACGTCCTGGCCGCGCCGGTCGAGGCGCTGGTCGCCCTGACCGAGGGCGGGTACGCCGTGCAGGCCCCGACCGGGCTGGTGGCCGTGACGACCGGCATGTTCGCCGGCGGCTGGGTCGAGATCGAGGGTCCCGGACTGGCCGAGGGCACGACCGTGGTGGTCTCGTCGTGACCGTGTTGTCCGTCCGCGACGTCGGGATGAGCTATCCGGGCGGGGTGACCGCCCTGGCCGGCGTCACCCTCGACATCGACGAGGGCGAACTGGTCGCCATCGTCGGACCGTCCGGTTCCGGCAAATCCACCCTTCTCAACATCATCGGTACGCTGGACCGGCCCACCTCCGGCACCGTGCACGTGTCCGGCCGGGATGTGGCGACGCTGAGCGACCGGCAGTTGTCCGCGCTGCGGGCCCGCGAGATCGGCTTCGTGTTCCAGCAGTTCCACCTCGCCGATGGACTGTCCGCGCAGGCCAACGTGGCCACCGGTCTGCTGTACGCCGGGGTTCCGCGCCGCGACCGCCGCGACCTGGCCCTCCGCGCGCTGGCCCGGGTCGGTCTCGGGCACCGCGCCGAGCACCGGCCGCAACAGTTGTCCGGCGGTGAACGTCAGCGGGTCGCCATCGCCCGTGCGCTGGTCAACCGGCCGTCGCTGATCCTCGCCGACGAGCCGACCGGCGCCCTGGACACCGCCACCGGCCAGGCCGTGCTGGCGTTGCTGCGCCGGCTCAACGCGGAGGGCGCCACCATCGCGCTGATCACCCACGACCGGGACATCGCCGCGTCGCTGCCCCGGCGGGTGGAGATCCGCGACGGTCGCCTGGTCCACGATTCCCTTCCTGCCGGGGTACGCCGATGAGCCGTCCACCACGACCCGTCCGTCTCGCCCCGGCCGACATGCTCGCGCTCGGCCTGCTCGGGCTGCGGACCCGGCCGGCCCGGGCGCTGCTGTCCGCCCTCGGCATCGCCATCGGCATCGCCACGATGATCGTGGTGACCGGCATCCCGGCGTCCAGCCAGGCCGCGCTCCTCGCCGAACTGACCGCGCTGGGCACCAACACCCTGCAGGCGATGGAGACACCGGACGCCGAGAAGGAGGAGAAGATTCCCGAATCGGCGGTCGGCATGATCCGGCGGATCGGTCCGGTCACCGCCGCGAGCGCCGTTGCCAACACCCATTCCCGGGTACGCCGTAACGACCGTACCGCCCCCGACGACGGCGGCGGACTCACCGTGCTGGCGAGCAGCCTCGACCTGCTGCCCACCATCAACGCCCGGGTCCACGCCGGAAACTGGCTCAACCCGGCCACCGCGGACTTCCCGACCGTGGTGCTCGGCTCCGTCGCGGCCGGCCGTCTCGGCATCACCGACCTGCCCGCCGGCGGCCCGGCCCCTCAGGTGATCATCGAGGACGTCCCGTTCACCGTGATCGGCATCCTCGGCACCACCCCGCTGACCCCGGACATCGACCGTGCGGTGCTGGTCGGGTGGGAGGCGGCCCGCACCAGTCTGCGCTTCGACGGGCATCCGACCGTCCTCTACGTACGCTGCGACGAGGAACACCTGGAGGCGGTCCGCGGCGTCCTCGCCGAGACGATCTTCCCGGAGCGCCCCGGTCAGGTGATCGTCACCCGGCCGTCCGACGCGCTCGCCGCGAAACGGGCCACGCAGAGCAGCTTCTCCGTGCTGTTCCTCGCCCTCGCCGCGGTGGCCCTGGTGGTGGGCGGCATCGGCGTGGCCAACACGATGGTCGTCGCCGTCCTGGAACGCCGCTCCGAGATCGGCCTGCGGCGGGCCCTGGGTGCCACCCGCGGACAGATCCGGGGACAGTTCTTGACCGAGTCGGTGCTGCTGGCCGCGCTGGGCGGGATCCTCGGTACGACGCTGGGCCTGCTGGCCACCGTCGGGTACGCGGCCTGGCAACACTGGCCACTCGTCATCCCGGCGACGGCGGCGCTGGGTGGCGTGGGTGGGGCGGTGCTGATCGGGGTGCTGGCGGGCGTCTATCCGTGCGTACGCGCGGCCCGCCTGACCCCGACCCAGGCCCTGGCAACCGTCTGACACCGATCCGGTCTCGTCATGTGCACCCGGCCGTGTGGTGACAGGCGTGCTGGACACCCGAAATCACCACACCCGTCGGGCCGTGGTGATTACGGGCGCCCAGCACGCCCCAAATCAACACACCCGTTGGAGGTGTGGTGATTACGGGTGCGCTGCGCGCCCCAAATCAACACACCCGTTGGAGGTGTGGTGATTACGGGTGCGCTGCGCGCCCCAAATCAACACACCCGCCGTGCCCCTCCTCGGGGTCGCGCGAAGCATCCCGGTGGACGGGAAAGCCTGACCGGTGCGGCCGCTGGGGGTGCGCGGACCAGCGTCGACGTCGACGGGGACCGCGCCGCGGGTCATGCGGACGGCGGCGTCAGCAGGTAGTCGTCGGCGTCCGGGCTCCACGCCAACGCTACCGCTCCGCTGGTCGCGGCGGCTTTCGCGAACTGCAGGAAGCTGCGGTAGCCGAGTTTCTTCTCGCTGAAGTCGGGCGCTACCTTGCGTACCTGATTCTTCAGGCCGGAGAGGGCCGCCGGGCCGGAACCCGACGCGAGGTCGGTGACCACCGCGCGGAGCAGGGCGAAGGCCGCTTCCCGGTCGCCGTGTTCGGGCAGGGACACTTCCGGGTCGCCTTTGGCCTGGCCGTCGCTCAATTCGATCACGTTGGTGCCGGCCAGGTGGCGCAGCAGTTCGCCGAAGGCGCGGAAGCCGTAGTCGGCCTCGTTGAACGTCGGGTCCTTGCGCAGCAGGGTGCGTTTGAGAGTGGACGCCGTCACCGAGCCGCTGGCGCTGCGCTGCAGGCCGGAGACGGTCTGGGCGACGAGGGTGGCGAGGGCTTCCGGTTCCGGGGCGGCGAGAGGTTCGGGGACGGTGAGAGGTTCGGGGACGGCGAGAGGTTCCGGGGTGGCAAGCGGTTCGGGGACGGCGAGAGGTTCGGCCGCCTTGACGGGTGCCGGGCGGGAACGGCGGGCCTGCGGTGCGGGGGCGTCGACCCCGTCCAGCCGGTCGTAGAAGAGGAACTCGTCGCAGGCCGGCGGGAGCAGCGCCGAGGTGGTGCGTTCCACCCCGACGCCGATCACCCGCTTGTTGAGTTCGCGCAGTTTGTGGACCAGGGGTGTGAAGTCGCTGTCGCCGGTGCAGAGCACGAACGTCGAGATGTAGTCGCGTTCGAAGGCCAGTTCGAGCGCGTCCACCACCATTTTGATGTCGGCCGCGTTCTTGCGGGACGCGCCCATCCGCTGCGGGATGTCGATCAGTTCGACGTGGCCGCGGGTGAGCATCCGGCGGTCGTTGTCGAAGTACGACCAGTCGGCGTACGCCCGGCGCACCACGACCCGGCCGCGTTCGGCCAGGGCGTCGGTGACCGGGCGCAGGTCGAAGGCCATGCCGCCGAGGTGGTCGCGGGCTCCGATCGCCAGGTTCTCGTAGTCGAGGAACATCGCGATGCGCTCTTCTTGATCCACGACCACCAGGCTAGACGCTAAACCAGGGCGGCGGCGGGGAGGCGTACCTCCAGGTCTGTTCCGGGGTTGAGAGTCACCACACGTCCGGCCAGCGACGAGGCGGGCAGGAGCCGCCAATCACCGGCGGAGGGGAGATACCGGTCGGACGTCCAGGCATGGAGCTCATCACTGCTCGAGGCGGCCGGATCGACGAAGACCTGACCGGCCAGCAGCGCGTCGCGGACGGCCGCGTCGTCGCCGTGCCCGGTGGCCGCATTCTGGACGGCGGCCTCGATCTCGTTGGCCGGGGCCGGCCAGCCGAGGGCGCGCGGTGACGGCCGGTAGTCCGGGTTGGGGATCATCTCCTCGGCGGGGCTGCCGTCCTCCCCCACCGGGTAGGCGCCGGCTATCGCGTACGGCGGGATCTGCTCGGCGCCCTCGTAGGCGGGGTCGACGGCGTACATCCAGCGCATGGACGGATTCCTCACTTCTTCTTCGCCACGTAGTCCGGGTTGTCGATGAGCTGCCATCGGCTCTGGCCTGGGGGGATGTCCAGCTGCTGCACGCCGTTCTTGATACCCACGTTGTAGGGCGAGTCGATCAGGAACGCGTGCGAGATGTTCTTACCCGGGATGTGGTCCAGTGCCGCGAACTCCGTCTGCGACGCCTTGGTCACGTCCTTGATCGTCTGCACGTTCAGTTCGACGAACGGCTGACTGTCGGCGCGGATCGCGTACACGTATCCGTAGTGCAGTTTGTAGTCCTTGCCCCCGATGTTCTCGGTGAACTTGACGCCGTCCAGCGGCTTGCCCTGCAGCATGAACGCGATGTCCTTGTCCCGGACGAACTGCAGCGAGACGTTCAGGTCGTCGGTGGTGGAGACGAACCCGCTGAACGTGTTGTCGTCGCGGGCCTTGGAGCTGTTCTGCTGGTGCAGCTTGATGTCGTAGTGCGAGTTCGCGTTGTTGCGCAGGGCGTTGGACTGCAGGCCCTCCTTGAAGATCACGTCCGGGTGCATGTCCGAGCCGTGGTAGAGGAACGTCGGCTGGGACTTGTTGGGCACCAGGCCGGGGATGAAGTCGGCCGGGTTCTTGAACTCGGGCGTGTCCAGCTTCTGGACGATGGCGGGGATGTCGGCGGAGCCGGGGTTGGGCTTGGGCACGCCGGAGCCGCCGGGGCTGGTGCACATCAGGCCGAGCGGGTCGGCGGTCTGCAGCGGGTTGGCCGCGTATCCGGCGGGGTCGATCGCCGGTGCCAGGCCGAGCGGGTCCTGGCTGAGGTAGCGGCCGGTCATCGGGTCGTAGTAGCGGAACACGTTGTAGTGCAGGCCGGTCTCATGGTCCCGGTACTGCCCCGGGAACGAGACCGACATTTCAGAAATGTCGGAAGCGCCCCACAGGGTGGTGTCGTTCTGCCAGCGCAGCGTGCCGTCCGCGGCGAGCAACTCGGTCGGCGTGCCGATCCGGTCGGTCACCACGGTGGCGAAATCCAGGTCGCCGTCGATCCGCACGGTCCGGGCCACCGGGCGCCCGTCCGACGGATGGTGATCCCAGGTCGTCACCCGCAGCGTGCCGTCCGCCGCGGTGTGCGCCTCCTCCACCAGAGTGCTGCCCGACCAGGCGAAATCGTAGCGCTCGACCCCGTCGGTCTTACCGATCCGGCGTCCCAGCGGATCGTAGGCGTAACGCCAGGTCGTGCCTCCCGGGGTCACTGCCGCGACCATCCGGCCCTCGTCGTCCCAGGAGAAGACCCAAGATCCAACCTCCTCTATGGTACGCCTGACCACTCGCCCGAGGCCGTCATAGGTGTTCGACACCGCCCCCGATGATCGCAACGAGGTGCCGTCGTACACCCCGTCCGGACGACCGTCCACGTAACGGTAGGTCTCGTCCCGGCCCGGCCCGTGCACCCGGGTGACCCGGCCGACGGGGTCCAGCGTGTACGCCGTCCGCCCGGTCCAGTCCACCTTCCCGGCGATCACCCCGTCGGCCCGGTGCTCGAACACCCGCTCGCCGACCGCCGGCAGGCTCTGCCCGAGCAGGCGGCCGTCGGTCCCGTGGCGCTGGGCGAGCACCGGCGTCCCGTCGACCGTCCGGGCGATCTCCCGCCCGGTCACGTCGTGCCGGAACCGGAGCGAGTGACCGGCACTGTCCAGCGTGAACGGCTGGCCGAACGGATCCGCCGTCCAGGTGCTGACCGCCCCGGCCGGGGTGCGCCGGACGACCGTGGCGCCGTCGACGTCGATCCGGACCGTCCGCCCGTTGACCGTCTCGGCGACCTTGCGCCCGTCCGCGTCCCACTCGACGCGCAGGTCCACGCCGGGGCTCTGCGCCGCGACCAGCCGGCCCTGAGCGTCGTAGGAGTAGGACGAGTCGCCGCGCCGGACCAGGTTGCCGGCCGCGTCGCGTTCCAGCGGTACGCCGTCGACCGCGGTCACGTGGCCCGCCGCGTCGTGGGTGAACCGCCGTTCCCGTCCGTCGAAGTCGGTCATCGCCGTGACCCGTCCGGCCGGGTCGTACTGGTAACGCCAGACCAGCCCGGCCGGATCGGTGACCGAGGTGACCCGCAGTTCGGTGTCGTAGGTGTACGCGGTGCGCAGCCCGTCCGCGTCGACGGAGGCCAGCACCACGCCGAACGGACCGTACTCGGTGCGCCGCACGTTGCCGGCCGGGTCGGTGCGTTCGACCGGGTAGCCCTCGGCGTCGTAGACCACCGTCTCGCCGTCGCCGGTGCGGACCGCCCAGCCGGCCAGGCCCTCCACCCGCTCCGGCGCCGCCGGCCGGCCGCCGCGCAGCCGGTCCAGGTCGAGTCGCGCGCCGGTCGCCGTGGCCGACGGGTCGTTGCCGAGCGCGTCGGTCCGGGACAGCTGCTCGTTGTAGCGCCCCCAGGTGGCGGTGCTGGTGTTGCCGAGCGGGTCGGTGACGCTGGTGACGTGGTGGTACTCGTCGAAGGTGTAGACGGTGCTGTGCCCGAGCGAGTCGGTCCAGGTGGTCCGGTCGTCCTCGTAGGTGAGGGTGGCGCTGAGGTAACCGTCCTCGCCCATCGTGCCGACGCAGCGGCCGTCCTCGTCGTAGGTGTACCGGTACCCGAACCCGGTCCGGTCGATCCACTGGGTGATCCGGCCGTCGTCGTCGTAACGGAACCGCGCCGGCCGGCCGGAGATGTTCGCGGCCTCGACGAGACGCCCGCTCTCGTCGTACGCAAAGGAAGCGACCGTGGTGCCGCCCAGGGTGACCGCGGTGATCCGGCCCTCGGTGACGGTGAACAGGACCCGGCGGCCGGACGGGTGGTGCAGTGCCAGCGGTGTGCCGTCGGGCGCCCGCTCGACGCGCAGCGTGTTGCCGGCCGGGTCGGCGACCGTGGCCAGGCGGCCCTGGTCGTCGAAGCCGAGCACCCGGTCGCCGGTCTCCAGGGTGGCGCTGCCGTCCGCGGCCGTCGTCAGCGGCCAGCGCGGGCCCTCCTCGGGCAGCACCGCCGCGCCCGGCACCCCGATCGGGTAGACCAGCACCATGGCGTCCGCGGCGAAGAACAACGTCGCCTTACTGTCGGATTCCAGACGCTGATCGATGGTGGACGACCAGGACGCCCCGAACAGGCCCCCGGCCCGGTACGACGACAGGTGCGTGCGCTCGAGGGCGAACGGCAGCGGCGCGGGCAGTTCCAGGTCGACCAGGGGCAGCACCATCTCGCCGGTGGCCACGTCGATCGGGTCGGTGACGCACTCCCGGATGTCGATCGAGCGGGAGACGTCCTTCGGCACCGGCGGCACCTTGATCTGGAACAGGTCGGTGAGCTTCGCCGCACCCAGGCCGGCCAGGCCACCGAGGTTCTTGACCAGGGTGACCGCGCCCGCGCCGACGCCCTTGACGATGTTCACCATGTCGTTGGCCAGCGTCTTCATGCCCTGCAGCGCGGCCTTGCCGATCTCCTTGAGACCGCCGGCCTTGTAGAGCGCGCTGAGCTTGGAGAGCGAGGTCAGGCCCCGGACCCCGGGGATCACACCGAGCAGGCCGAAGACGAGGTCCATCACCGACCCCTTGCCGCCCGCGAAGTCGACCACCGCCTTGATCAGCAGGATCGCTCCCGCGGCCAGCGCCACCCAGGCCAGCGGCCCACCGATGATCATCGCGATCACGCCGGCCACCAGGGCCACCCACTTGGCGACCTCGCAGATGATGTCCCACATCTGCTTGAACGCCTCGCCGAGCTTCTCCCAGAACGACCGCGGCTGGATGCCCGCGTCGGAGGCGTCGTCGATCTCCCGAGCGCAGGTGCGGGCCGCGCCGTCGCGCAGCTCCTTGGCCTGCATGGCCAGCTGCTTGGCCAGGTCCAGCTCGCCCTGCGCGCCGGCCACCGCGGCCTGGGCCTGGTTGCGCTTCTGCTCGGCGGCCTCGGCGTCCCGGACGGCCTGCTTGACCTGATCGGGATCGGGCTTCTGGGTCTCGGCGCGAGCCCGCTCGGCGGCCTGCGAGGCACCGGAGAAGTCGGCCTCGGCGATGCCCAGCGAGCCCTGCAGGGACTTCAGCTTCTCGGCCGCTGCGCGCCCGTCGGCGAGGGCCCGGTCGGCCTGCGCCTGCGCGTTCTCCAGAGTGGGCGCGTACGCGTCGAGCGCGTCACCGACCATCAGGTGCGAGCGGTACAGCTTGTCGACCTGTCCCGGGAAGTCGCCGAACTGCGAGCGGAACGCGTCGCCGGACTGGCCGACCCAGGTGAGCAGGGCGCCGTCGCCCTGCAGGGAGTCCACCGCCATCTTCGCCCGGTGGGCGTTCTCCGCGAAGTCGTGGAACCGGGAAGCGAGCTGGCGCAGCCGTTCCGGGTCTCCGGGCGTGGGGTCGCCGTCCATGTCCAGGACGTACCAGTCCGCCGGCCGAGCCATTGATGCCTCCCGTTGATCCGTGCGCCGGGAGTCTAGCGTGCCCGGTCACCCAGCGTTCCGATCACAAGGTTGGATGATCTTGCCGGGGCGACGTACGCTGCCCCTCGGCGTTCGAGACGACAGAGGCGGAGGGCCATGGCAGCCGACCGATTGACGGTCAATCTGGACGGCCTGACGGAGTTCTCCGTCCAGTTGGAGGGCATTCGCCAGGGAATGGACTCGGCGAAGTCCTGGATGAACGAGTTCTCCGGCGACCTCGGCGGCCGTGAGGTCGACAGCGCCATCAGTAACTTTGAGTCACATTGGCGGGACGGTCGGGGACGGGTCGACGAGAACTGCGCCCAGCTGATCAAGATGGCCAAACAGGCGGTCGAGAATCTGCGCAAGGCCGACGACGATCTCGCGTCGAACCTGCGCGACAGCATGAAGGGCTGAACATGGGCGTCACCGGTTTCACGATCACCGTGCCCGACTCGTGGTTCGAGGTCGAGCTGCACCCGGACGCCCGCAACGCCGCGATCGGCAAGCTCGTCGAAGACCGGATCAGGGACGTGCCGCAGCTGTACGAACATCGGGCGGCCCTGGCCAAGGTGCTGCGTGAGACGTCGCGGCGGGCGTACGACAGCGGCGCCCGGTTCTGCGGCACCCTGGTCACCGTGGTCGGCGACGCGATCATGTCGGCCACCGTCACGGTCACCATCGTCAACGCCCCGGACCAGCAGGGCGCGGCCGACGCCATCGCGCCGCACCTGACCGCCCGTCCCCGGCGCGGGGCGGACTCGCTGTGGCGCGAGGTCGAGTCGGCCGAGCTTCCCGGCGTCGGCCCGGTCCCCCGCACCCGGGGCGTCGACGACGTCACCCTGCCTGACGGCTCCGGCTGGATCCGGTCGCTGATCATGCAGACCTTCGTGCCGTTCCCCGGAACCGACCCGGACCGGGTGGCACTCATCACCGGCAGTTCCCCGGTGCTGGCGCTGGAGACCGAGTTCTTCGACGTCTTCGACGCCGTCACCGGCACGTTCCGATTCACCAGTTAAGGGGCTCTATCATGGCAAACGTCAATGTGACCTACCAGGAGATGCGCGACGCCTCCAACCGGCTCAACTCCGGTCGCGAGGAGATCCTCTCCAAGCTCAGCGAGCTGAAGAACCTGGTCAACAACCTGGTGAACGGCGGGTACGTGACCGACTCGTCCAGCAAGCAGTTCGACGAGTCGTACAACGAGTTCAACGAGGGCGCCACCAAGGTGATCGGCGGCCTCGAGGGCATGGGCAAGTACCTGACCACCGCCGCGGACACCTTCCAGCAGGCCGACGACGAGCTGGCCAAGGCCCTGCGCAGCTGATCTGCGTGGTGAGTTCGGGCGCCTGAGGCGCCCGAACTCACCACAGTCGCCGTGGTGTGTTGTTTTCGGGCGCCTGAGGCGCCCGAAAACAACACACCGCGCTTCTATTCGGGGACCTGCACCGTGATCGGCTCGTTGTCGCCCAGGTGCAGCAGCGCCCGGCCCGGCCGGATCGGCTGCCCGACCGCGGTCCGCTGCAGACGGATACCGACCATGTCGCCGTCGGTCCGGTTCTGCGGCGACAGCAGCGCGCCCCGCCGGCTGCGCCGCGCGTCGATCAACCAGCCGCTGAACCCGACACCCAGATCGTCCGGGTCACCCGCGTAGATCACCGCGAGCTTGCGGGCCTCGCCGTTGCGGATCACCTCGCGCAGCTCGCCCGAGGCGGCCGCGTCGCGCAGGGTGGCCGCGTCGTCGACCACGATCAGGCCCCGGCCGGTGACCTGCGCCAGCGCGGCGTTCAGCTCCTCCGGCGTGACATCGGTCCCGGTCAGCACGGTGATCACACCCGGCTTGCCGGCCAGATCCCGGACCGGCGAGGTACGCGGCGCGAGGACGATCACCTGCTGGCCCGAGTCCAGCGCGGACTTCGCCATGCTCGCCAGCATCGTGCTGCGACCGGACTTGGCCGGGCCGCCGACACCGAACGCCGGGACACCGGTCGCCAGGTCCGGGCCGAAGCCGAGCAGCTGGTTCTCGCCACCGACCCCGGCGAGCAGCCAGCCGGCGCCGTCCGCCGCCCGGGGCAGCGCCTTCGCCTGGGCGTACCCGATCTGGTTGGGGATCTCCCCCAGCCGGAACGGCCGCAGCGCGCCCGGCACCGCGGCGTCGCGCTCGGTGGTCCGCCGGCCGATCTCGGCAAGCGCCGCCGCCTGGGCCGCGCCGCTCGGATCCGCGGTCAGCAGCGCCACCTGCACCTCGACGCCGGTCTCCGAACGGAACGCCCGGCCCGGCGCGATCTCGTCCGGCAGGTTGCGCGGGTGCAGGCCGAGCATCGCCACGTCGGTCTTGTCGGCCAGCCGGAACGCCAGCTTGTCCTCGGTCAGCGTGGAGATCCGGCCGCTGAGCACCGACCGGTCGCCGGTGATCACCAGGTGCACGCCGACGCTGGCACCCTCCCGCAGGAAGGTGAAGATCTTGTCGGTCAGCGTGCCGGCGTCCAGCTCACCCAGGGTGGACAGGAAACCCTCCCACCGGTCCAGCAGCAGGAAGACGTGCGAGAGACGTTCCGTCCCGCTCTTGGCCTTCCGCTGCTCGGTGACGTCGGCGAACCCGTCCGCGGCCAGCACACCCTGCCGGCGGCGGATCTCCTCGCCGATCCGGTCGATCAGCCGGACCGCCCGTTCCACCTCGGACCGGCTGACCACCGCGCCGCAGTGCGGCAGACCGTTCAGCGGCAGCAGCGCCCCGTTGCCGCAGTCCAGGCCGTAGAGATGCACGTCGGCGCTGGAGTACGCGGTCGCGAGCGACCCGGCGATCGTCCGCAGCAGCTGCGAACGGCCGGTCCGGGGTGCGCCCGCCACGATCAGGTGCCCGAACGTCTCCAGCTTCAGGGACGCGGTCCGCTGCACCTGCTGGGCCGGCAGGTCCTCCCGGCCGAACGGGACACCGTCGCCGGCGTCCAGATCACTGAGGAGGACGGACTCGGGCAGGGCCGGCAGCCACGGGCTGTGCTGGGCGGGGACACCGGCCTGCTCGGCCGCCTCCCGCAACGCCTCGACCAGCACCTGCAGGTCGGTGACCTCGTCCTGGTGCTGCTCCTGCGCGGCCCGGGTCACCTCGATCGGGCGGACCAGGTCGGCCCAGTCCAGCACCCGCAGCTCCGGCGCGGGCACCCCGGCGGTGCCCGCCGCACCGGGACGACGGCCGCCGACCCGCCCGGACTGGAACGGCACCAGCGAGGCGTGACCCAGCCGCACGTACGCGCGGCCCGGGGTGCTCTTCGCGATCCGCGCCGCGTCCGGGGCGTTCAGCACGTCCTGGCTCTCCGACGCGTCGGTCACCCGCAGCGCGATCCGCAGGTTGGTGTTGGCCCGGATCTCCGGCGACACCACACCGCTGGGACGCTGCGTGGCCAGCAGCAGGTGGATGCCGAGCGACCGGCCCCGCTGCGCGATGTTCACCAGACCGGTCACGAAGTCCGGCAGTTCCCGGGCCATCGACGCGAACTCGTCGATCACGATCAGCAGGCGCGGCAGGGGCTCGGTCTGCGTACGGACGTAGTCCTCGATGTCCTTGGCGCCCGCGTCGGCCAGGATGTGCTCCCGGCGGCGCAACTCGGCGCCGAGCGACTCCAGTGCCCGGCGGACCAGGTGCTCGTCCAGGTCGGTCACCATGCCGACGGTGTGCGGCAGCCGGACACAGGCGCCGAACGCGCTGCCACCCTTGTAGTCGACCAGCACGAACGTCATCGCGTCCGGCCGGTTCGCCACGGCGAGCGAGGCGACGATCGTCTGCAGCAGCTCCGACTTGCCGGAACCGGTGGTACCGGCGATCAGACCGTGCGGACCGTCCCGGCGCAGGTCGATCTCGAACGGGCCGTCGAACGACTCGCCGACCACGGCCGCGGTGCTCGCACCCCGCATCGTCCAGCGGGCCAGGATGTCCGTCGCCTTCGGCGGGTCCAGCGACAGCACGTCGAGCAGCCGGCTCGCCCCGGGCAGGGCGGCGTCGTCCTCGTCGTCGCTGACGTCCCGGACCGGCGCCAGCGCGCGGGCCACCCGGACACACCAGTCGATCGACGGGAAGTCCGGCTCGATTCCGGTCAGCGCGCCCGAACCGGTCCGGGAGATCCGCAGGCCACCACCCTCGACCACGGCGACGGCCTGGCACTCGGCGGGGAGCAGGCGCTCGTCGGTGTCCAGGCAGATCGCGTACACGCCGACCGCCGGCCCCTCACGCAGCAGCTGGACCACACCGGGCAGTGACCGCAGCCGGCGCGAGCCGTCCAGCACCACCAGCATGTCCGGCTCCCGGAACCCGGCGTCACCGGTCTCCTTGCGGACCGCGACCCGCTGCTCCAGCAACTCCAGCAGGCCGGCCACCCGGCGGCCCACCGAATCGGCGTCGTGGCCGAGCAGCACCGGCGGCGCGCTCGGATTGTTGCTGCGGGCATGCGGCAGCCAGCGCACCCAGTCCCAGTTCTGCTTGCCGGCCGGATCGGTCAGCACGGTGATCTGCAGATCGGTCGGGCTGTGCAGCACCGCGGCCTGCAGCACCGCCCATCGGCCCAGCGCGGCCCGGGTGTCCCCCGGTCCGGCGAAGCCGATCACACCGTGCTCACTCAGCGACAGGGTCACCGGGGTGTCCGGAATGGACCAGTGCACGGTACGCCGGTGCTCGTCCTGCTCCGGGTCGTCGAGCGCCACCTCGGCGGGCAGCTCGCCACTGCCGACCCGCAGCAGCAGGTGATCGGGGTCGCGGCGGCGGCGCTCCCACAGCCGGCGGCGCGGACCGGTCGCGATCACCGCGATCAGCGCCGGGTCCGGACACAGCTCGCGGCGTTCGGCCTTCTCCAGCTCGAGGGCCTCCCGGGCGTCCTGCTCGATCCGGCTCTTCCGCTCCTGGTATTCCTTGCGCAACTGGGCGTACGACTGCTTGCCCTGACGGCGGTTCATCACCCAGTTGCCGATCAGTGACAGCGGGCTGAGCAGCGCGAGCAGCAGCAGCGTCTTGTTGCCGGTGACCAGCATCAGCGCCACCGAGCCGACCAGCGGGATGACCGCCATCAGCCAGGGCAGCGGGCTGCGCTGCGGCTCCTTCGGCGGCACCGGCAGCTTGAACCTGGTCTGATGACGCGGCGGGCGGATCCGCGGCGGACGGTTGTAGTCGAACCCGGTGCCGTCCGCGGACGGTTCCAGGGCGGCGTCCGGGCGGCTGTATTCAGCCAGATCGAACAGCGAGCCGCCGACCCGCAGCAGCAGGCCCGGACGCCACTCGGCCGCACCGGTCAGCTCCTCACCGTCCAGGGTCACCGCGACACCGGACAGCGGCTCGACCGTGCAGCGGGCCCGGACGTCCACACTGACCGCGACCGCGGCGGCCGGCAACGCCGGGTCGGCGATCGCGATCCAACCGTCCGGGTCACTGCCCAGGTCGCCGCCGCCGGCACTGAGCCGGACGAACGCGCCGGTCGCCGGGCCGCCGACGACCCGCAGCTCGAGCAGGCCGGCCTGCTCCGCGGGCGGCCACCCGGCCGGACCGTCCAGGCCGAGCACGCCGCCGTCGCGGACCGGAGCGTCGGCCACCGCGAGCGCCGGATCGATCGGCTTGCCGTCGGCGTAGAGCACCGGCGCCCCGGACCGCTCGTTCACATCCCGGAGCAGCTGTTGCGCAGCGTGACCGAGCGCTTCCACCGTGGATTGGCCGTCGGCGATCAGCGCCACATCGGCCGCGTCACCGGTCCTAGAATCTACAATTGTCAATAACAGCTGCACAGTGCCTCCGGACGCGGAAATCCGCACGCTCGCGGACCTCAGGGCTTCCCGGCAAAGGGCGGTGCGCGACGGGCGGATAGTCGGGCAACGTTATCGCACACCGTAAATGTAGGGTGTCCGCGTCACGATCAACTATGCGCGCGGAGAAGATGACAGATATGGACCGTCGAACCCTTGGTCGCGTTCTGGGGTGGGGGCTGGCCGCGGTCGCCTTCGCACCGGCCCTCGCTCCCCCCGCTCCCGCCGTCGCCGCTCCCGCGGTCACCGCTCCTGCCTTCGCCGCTCCCGCCGTCGCCGCTCCTGCCGTCGCCGCTCCTGCCTTCGCCGCTCCCGCGGTGGTGCGGCAACTCCGGGCCGACCCCAAGTGGTACCAGGTGCAGTCGGCGGTCGGCGGCAAGCCGGAGTTCCTCTACGGCATCGCCGAGCGGTTCCTCGGTGACGGCGACCGCTACCTGGAGATCTTCGAGCTCAACAAGGGCCGGGTGCAGGCCGACGGCACCGCGCTGAGCGACCCGGCGGCGATCACCAGCGGCTGGATCCTGATCCTGCCGGACGACGCTGAGGGTGAAGGCGTCCAGACCGGTCCGATCCCGAGTGCTGCTCCGGTTGCTCCCGTCGCGTCGGCCAACACTTCGGACGCTTCGGATATTTCGGATTCTTCTGACTCGGCTGTTACGTCCTCTTCGGTGTCCGGCGGGCTGATCGCGGCGATCGTGGCCGGCGTCCTGGTGCTGGCCGGCGCCGGAGCCGGGGTGTGGTGGTTCCTGCGCCGCCGCCGCTCGGCCCCCTCCACCTCGTCCTCCCCCGACGCTGTGGCCGCACCCAGCCGCACCTTCGACACGGCCGCCGCCTGGAGCATCGACCGCGCCCTGCAGGTCCTGGTGACCAGCGCCGACGCGGCCGGCACGACACTCCCGTCGATCTACGGTGTCTCGGTCGACGAGAGCCGCATCGCGCTGCGGCTCGCCGCCCCGGACGAGACCCCGCCGGAACCGTGGGAATCCGCCGACAGCGGCCGGGTGTGGCAGGCTCAGCTGCGCGATCTGCAGGCCCTGCCCGCCAGCAACGACGTCGCCGCCCCGTGCCCGCGACTGGTCACCCTCGGCACCGCCGGCGGTGTCCGCGAACTGATCGACCTCGGCCAGGCCACCGGCATGATCAGCGTCCAGGGCGACGCCGCGGCGACCAAGGCCCTGGTGTCCTCGTGGACCGAGGAACTCACGAGCAGCCCGTGGGCCGGCGGCGTACAGGTGGTGGCCGGCGACATCCGCCCGCACCTGACCGGCGGAGAACGGGTCAGCATCCGCGACGCCCTGGCCGCCGCCGAGGGCGAAGGCTCCGACACCGCGTTCACACTGCGCGGAGGCGGCAGCGCAAACCGCAAACTGGGCGTGCTGATCCTCGGCTCCACCCCGGGCAACCGCGAACTGGAGCGGGCCCAGTCCCTGGTCAACCGCCCCGACGCCGCCTGGGTGGTAATCGTCCTGGGCAAAACCCGCTACGACCGCTGGCGTTTCACCGTCGACGCCGACGGCAAGCTCGACACCGGCGCCCTGGGCATCACCGTCTACACCGGAACCACCACTCCCGCCCGTTCCTCCCGCTGACGCCCCACCCCACCCGCATTCCTCCCACTCACGCCCCACCCCCCCCGGGTTCCTCCCACTCACCCCCCTCCCCACCCGGGTTCCTCCCGCTGACGACCCACCCCACCCGGCCGCCCCGGGGCCCACCAGTGGTCGTCCGGCGTTTGACAAAGCGGCCCCCACGACCGCCGTGTTCCGGATGCTC
>NZ_JZKF01000001.1 GCF_000962825.1 Actinoplanes rectilineatus | reverse complement strand
CAGTGCCCCATCGGTGCCCAACGCACCCAAAAGCTCCGACCGATACGGCACCGCCGGCGCCATCCGCGGCTGAGGCCTGACCGATGACGCCTGCGAAGGTGCCCGCTGACCCGCTCCTGAAGTTTCCGAAGAACTCATCACCCGACCTCTTTCCCTGACTTCTGCAGCGACGTACCGGCATTACTGGCGCAGGGCAGGATCGGCGCGGCGAAAAATGATTTCGGAGCAAAGTGCGGCGGTTCCCCTCCCTGGCTACCGAAGGAACATTCCAGGCTCTGCAGGTCGTACGGCACGACTTCCCTCCCCGATAGAGCTTCCACCGGAACTGAGGCCGAATGCTCTCCGCATCGGCTCGTCCATCAGACAACGGAAGAATGTTCGCGAGGGTTCATGGCAGGGGGATCTGTTCCCAGGCCGTCAGGAGACACCAACGGTAGACACCGGCAGTGAACGACGTCCTTATCACGCCGGGACGCAGCGGCCACCGTTCCGTTCCGGACCCGTCGAAGGAAACGCCAACCGTAGCGAGGCCTTCGAACAACGGGGGTACGGCCGAGCAGCATGTCGAAGACGGCCGCGCAGGACGACAATGCTCAGTGGAGAGCGACCCGCGTCGGGCCGATCCGTGACGACGCCAGGTCCGAGGCGAGCCCGGCAGCCGCGGACAACGCCTCGGCGACGGCCGACTCCAATGCGGCCTGGTCTCCGGTCTCGAGAGCCGCGGGATCCACGCGTACCGCATGAATCTTTCCCATCCCGCCCACGGTGACGGTCACGGTGCCGTCGGTCGACTGGGCGCTGACGGTTTCGATCTCCAGGTCCGCACAGTCCTGGCTCATCTGCAGTTCGATGTCCGGGGAGTGCAGGAGCAACTGCTCGACCTGCTCGGTCGAGCGTATCCGTCTGATCGCCATCGCTGTCCTCCCCATTGCTTGCAGCCATGTCACGGTATGTGCGGACGAACGAAGGGTAGCCGCGGATTGTTGACGGCCACTGGAAGGGCTGTTCAGAAGTACGCCGGTAACGGCAGGCGGCAGACGCCTCTCGGTGCGTCCGGCCCGGTCAGCGGCTCCCGGCTCGTGAGCAGTACCAGGCTCTCCGCCGAGTGCGGCATCAGGTGCCGGGCCTGCGACCAGTCCGCGACGCTGTCCAGCACGACCAGCAGCCGTTTTCCGACGGTCAGCACCCGGTACCGCTCGATCAGGCTGTCCATCGTCTCCCGCTCCGCGATCGCCCGGCCGCCGAGTTCGCGTACGAGAGAACGCAGAGCGTCGATGGCCGGAAGGCCGGCGTCGCCGCGCAGGTCGACGTAGAGCCGGCCGTCCGGGAAATCCCCGGCTGACTGATGGGCGAACTGTCGCACGATCGCCGACTTGCCCACTCCGGGCCGGCCGTCGACCGCGATCACCATGGCGCCGATACGTGAGCTCTCCCGCAACCCTTCGACGAGCGCCTGCAGAAGGGGACCGGCACGGTCCGACATCCTCCGGTGGACCTCCCGTAGCGCCGGCCCGGGGCTGATACCGAGTTCCCCACGGAGCCGCTCGCTCACCTCCCGGCGATGGGCCACGGCCTCAGCCCGATGTCCCGTGGCGGCGAGCACCGCGACGAGGCTCGCATGGACCGGCTCATGGAAACGGCCGATCCCCGCGGCCGTACGCAGCGGAACAAGAACCTCGGACGCGCGGCCGAGGCGCATCGCGATCCCGGCGGCGCGGACGGCGACGTCGAGCATCTCCCCGTCGACGCGAGCGAACACCGCCGTGGCGACGGCGCTGCTCGACACCAGATCGCCGGTCTGCCCACGCCACAACCGGAGCGCTTCGAGGTAGCGGTCGAGCGCAACCCCGGGGTCGCTCTCGGCCTCGGCAACCAGGCGCCGGAACGCGGCCAGGTCGAGTGTCTCCGCCGTCGCCACGAACCGGTATCCGGAGCCGTGCCGGCACAGGTACGACCCGGATGACCGGGGCGGGATTCCCGGCTCGAGTATCCGCCGCAGCGATCCGACACCCTTGTGGATGGTGTTGACGGCGGTGGCGGGAGGGTCGCTCCCCCAGATCTGGCTGACGAGTTCGGTGACGCCGACGGGCTGGCCGTCACGGACGAGGAGGAGTGCCAGCAGACATCGCTGCTGGCGTGGTCCCAGATCGAGTTCGGTGTCGCCGCGCCAGACCCGCAGGGGTCCGAGCACGCGCATCCTCAGGGCCGGTCCCATCACCGGACGCACCCGGCCGCGACGGTCATGGGCCCCGCGCTGAGGTCTCTCATGCTGTGGGGGCTCCCGCCTCGTCTGCTTCCTCATCGGGCCGTTACGGCGGGTGGTCGTCGAGAAGCCACCGTGGCGGGAAACGTAATCGCGCGGAGTTGACCGGCTGTGGACCGGGATCCAGTTCTCATCAAGTGATGGTCAAGAGCCTCGAATTACTTTCTAGGCTCCATCGGCGGCGGGCTGCCGACACTTGACCGGAACGGAATTGCCTCCATGAAGACAAACATCTTACTGCGCACTGCGCTCAGCTCCGTGCTGGCGATTTCGGCGAGCCTGTTCGGGCTGGAATCCGCCGCGCAAGCAGCCTATATCTGCCAGGACGGCGAGGTCTGCATCTACGCCGAGCACAATCTCAGGGGCAGCGTGCTCATCGTCAAGACCGGCACGTGGAACTTCACCAGCAACTGGCATTTCGCCGACGGCACGCCCGTCAACGACAACGCGTCGTCCATCATCAACAAAACCGATCACACCGCGTGGATCTACACGGACTTCAACGCCCAAGGAGGGGTGTACTGGATCAACGTGGGATACACCCGTGAGCTGGACGGTCAGGGCTACTGCATTCCGGACAACTCCATGTCATCGATCATCGTCTACGGCAAATAGATTTGCCCGGACCCTCGGCTCACGCCGGCCGCCAGATCCTCGTGAACCGTTTCGGATCCGCGCCGTTGTCAGAGGGGATTTTCCGCGAAGGCCAGGACGGGGAAGTGAGATGAGCGTTGATCTACGGCGCAGGACGGTGAGCCTGGTAGGCAGGAACCCCGCCGCGACGGCGCCGGTCGGCAGGCTCACGCCGGACGGCGCCGGCTGGATCGGGGCGCACGGTGGGGCCGGTGTCAGCACGCTCGCCGGGCTGCTCGGCGGCGCCGACCTGGGCTGCCGCTGGCCCGACCCGGATCAGGCCGAGCCGGCCCGGGTGTTCCTGGTCGCGCGTACCCATGCCAGTGGCTTGCAGGCGGCATCGCAGACGCTGAACGCGATGCGCGAGGGACGGCATCCGTCCGGAATGGAGCTCGTCGCGCTGGTCCTGGTGGCCGACGCGCCCGGCTCGCTGCCGCGCGCCCTCCTCAACCGGGTACGCGTGCTGCGTTCCGTCGCGCCGGTGCAGCGGATTCCGTGGATCACCGAGTGGAGGCTGGGCGAGCAGCCCCGCCGGCTGCCGAGGCAGGTGGACCTGCTCGACCGGCAGCTCCGGGAACTCGGCGTCGCGCAGTGAAGCCGATGAAGCTCGTGAGCGCCGTTCTCGTCCTGGTCATCGTGTGGTTCACGGGGATGAGTCCCGCGTACGCCCTGGCGGAGCCCTTGCCGACCACGAATCCCGCGCCCGCGCCGACCACGGAACCGGCGCCCGCGCCGACTGCCACCGCCACGACGTCGCTCACCGCCGCCGCGCCGGGTGGCATGGGATGGCAGGGTCCCGGCTCGGGGATCTGGAAGGTCCATCTCGAGAACCACGGCGCGTACACCATCAAGACGTGCGTCGGCAGTGACACGACGGCCGCGCAGGGCAGCAAGGACGGCCCCTGCCACGGCGGCATGCTGGCGGGCCAGCAGCACCATTTCTCGGTTCCGTACACCCCCGGCGACCACCTCGTCATGTATCTGCACGTCCTCCACGGCCCGATCAAGCGGGACGTCGATGTGACAGGCGCCCAGGAATGCTCCCTGTCCGGCACGGTGCAGGCGGCGAAACTCGTCTGTGACAGTTTCAAGGCGGTGACGGCGGAGCCGGTTCCGCCGCCTACCATCCCCACCTACGATCCGTCCCAGGCGAAAGGGAGCAACGGCCTCCCGGCCCAGCTGAATCTTCTGAACCTGCTGGCCTGGTGCATTTCGGCGGCGGGCGTCGCCGGCCTGATCGTCATCGGTATGCAGCTCGCGCTGCAGGTCAGGCGGGGCGTACCGGGCTCGATGGCGGAGATCCGGCAGGAAATCCTGATCGTGGCGATCTCCTGCTTCCTCGCGATGTCCGCGGGCCCGATCGTCGCCTTCCTCGCCATTCCTCTCTGGTAGCCACCCCATTCCGATCGGAGTCAATGATGTCCTTTTCCACGAATATGGCCGACGTCCTGTTCAGGGCGATCCGGCTCGCCGCGGTCCCCCAGCCCGACGCGGGCGGCAACGCGCCCGACGCTCTGATCAACATGGTCAAGCTGGGTCTCAACCTGATCGCCTGGGCGGGCACGGCCGCCGGGGTGGCCGGAGTTCTGATCACCGGCACGGTGATGGCCATCTCGCACCGCCGCGGCGAGACCTCCGAGCACATGAGCCGGCTGGGCATGGTTCTCGGTGGCTGCATCCTCGTCGCGGTCGCCGGCCCCATCGTCCAGTTCGTCTTCGACTTCAACGCCGCCAAGTAACCGATGCCGGCGATGTTCAGGGGCAGGGAATCACGCGACGCCGAGGAGCAGCCGTTCTGGCAGCAGATGGGCTGGCAGCTCTCGGCCGCGTTCGTCGCGGTCGCGGTGATCGGCGGCGGCACGGTCGTGGCGCTGGGCGCCGGCACCGGCGACGCCGCACCGGCGGCCGCGGGGCCTGCTGGCGCAACGGTCCGCATCGATGCGGCGCCGGGTTCGCGTCCCGAGGGTTGCGCCACCGACGACTCGAGCCAGAGCACCCCGGTGCGTCCCCCTGGCGACGTCACCTGGAGCCAGCTGAACGGGGCGCCGGTCCCGTTGTCCGCCTCGGCCGGCCCGACGATGACCAGCGGCCCGATCCAATGGTGCTTCGCGCACACCCCGATGGGCGCCGTCATGGCGGCGAACGTCATCCCCCGGCAGATGAGCGGCGACTCGTGGGCGGCCGTCGTCGATCAGCAGGTGGTCGACGGCCCGGGACGGGACATCTTCGTGGCGATGCGCTCGTCGGTCCCGGACTCGCCGGTGAAGTACGGCGGCGGGCTCCTGGCCGGATTCATGCTGCTCGCCTACTCCCCGGAGATCGCCACGGTACGGGTGCTGATCAGGTCGGCGCAGGTCCAGGCCGCCACGGACTACACGGTCGCCTGGTCCGGCGGCGACTGGAAGATCAGCGCGCTCGCCTCCGGTGACCTGCACACGCCGATCTCACCGGTCTCCGGACTCGACGGTTTCATCATGTGGAAGGTGTGAGATGGCACAGTGCGCCACCGGAGACGCGGTGTACTTCGGCACCCTGTCCGGGGTGATGGAGTTCTTCGACTCGGGCATCGACGGCATCCTCGCGAAGATCGCCACCGCCATCATGACCGCGGCGGCCAACCTGTTCGAGGACGCCGCGGACAAGGTACCGACCCTGGCGCCGAACTCGGCGGAGCTCAACGAGAAGATCGGGTTCCAGATCAACTGGCTGGTCCTGCTGATCGCCGTGGCCTCGCTGTTGTTCGCCGCCGGCCGGATGGCCCTGGAACGGCGGGGTCAGGCCGGCATGACGGCGCTCAAGGGCATCCTGCGGGTCGTCCTGGTCGCCGGCGCCGGATCGTTCGTACTGGTCGAGTTGGCCACCCTCTCCGACCACTACACCTCGCACCTGTACGAGGCGGGCGTCAAGGCACAGCTCAAATCGATCGCCAGCTGCGGCAACAGCGGCATCGCGACGTTTCTTCTGATCATCATCGGCCTGCTGCTGCTGATCTCCGGCGTCATCCACATCATCCTGCTCTACCTGCGGCTCGGCGTGATGACGCTGCTGTTCGGCACGCTGCCGCTCGCCGCCTCCGCCTCGATGACCGAGTGGGGCTCCTCGTGGTGGCGTAAGCACATCGCGTGGATGGTCGCCTGGCTCGCGTACAAACCGGCGGTGGGTCTCGTGCTGTACGCCGGCACCACCATGATCGCCGCAACCGGCACCAGCGCCACCCAGCAGAAAATCGCCGGGTGCGGCGTCCTGCTGCTCTCCGCCGTGGCGCTCCCGGCGCTGCTGCGGCTCATCGTGCCCGCGATGGCGGCCCTCGGCTCGGGTGACCCGACCAGGTCGGTGCTCAGCGCCGGGGCCGCGGCCACCGGTGCGGTCGCGACGGCCGGCGGGAAGCTCGCCGGCATGGGCCGCGGAGCCGCCGCCGGCGGCGGCCGGGGAGCGACCGGCGCGGCCGGGGCGGCCGGTCCTTCCGCAGCGGCATCGTCGGGTGCTGCCGGGGCATCAGGCGCCGGTGGCGCGCGGGGCGCTTCCACCGCGGGCAGCCCGGCGCGGTCGAGGCTGGCGACCGCCGGGCGCACCGCGCTCGGAGCGGTCGGTGGTGTCGCGACGGTCGCGGGGCTGGCGGCCTCCGCGGCGAACAAGGCCAATGCCGCCGTCGCGCACGGCTCGAACATCGCGCACAGCGCGCTGCCCGGCATCCACGACGGCGCCGACAACTAGCCACACACCGGCAGGAGAACGGAAGACGTGAGTACCGAGATCATCAGAACGCGGACCTACGGCAACTGGAGCCGGCCGCGGAAAGCGGGACTGGGCTCGTTCGGCCTGGTCGGCACGGTGGGTGTGTTCGGCGGGCTGGTGCTGATCCTGCTCGCGTCCATGTTCTCCCTCTCCGCGGCCGTGGTGATGGCGTTCTTCGTGGCCGCCTTCGTCGGCCCCCTCGCCATCCGCACCCAGGACGGACGCAACATCTACAACCTTCTTGCGGTACGCGCCGGATGGTCGCGCCGCAAAGCGAACCGGAGCACCGCCTACGCCTCCGGGCCGTTGTCCACCCGTCCGGGCGGTCGGTTCCGGCCGCCGGGCATGCTCAGCCGGGTCACGATGACCGAGGGCACCGATCCGTACGGCCGCCCCTTCGGGGTCCTGCACCACCGCCACCGCGACCTCTACACGGTGGTGCTCAGCTGCGAGCCGGACGGCGGTTCGCTCGTCGACGAGGACCAGGTCGACGTCTGGGTGGCCCAGTGGGGCGATTGGCTGGCACGGCTCGCACACGAACCGGACCTGCGCGGCGCCTCGGTGATCGTGGAGACCGCACCCGACCCGGGGACTCGGCTCGCCAACGAGGTGTTCACCCGCATCTCCCCGGATGCGCCGGCCGCGGCCCGCCGGGTGATGGAGGAGGTCGTCGAGCGCTATCCCGAGGCGTCCTCCGAGATGAACACCTACGTCACCCTCACGTACGGCCTGCGGGGTTCGGCACGCCGGGACCCCGACGAGATCCTGACCGAGCTCGCCCTGCGCATCCCGGGACTGGTCAACGGGCTGGTCAACGCGGGTGGCGGCGCCGCGGCCCCGCTGTCCGCGGGACGCATCGCCGAGGTCGTCCGGGTGGCCTACGACCCCGCCGTCGCCGCCGACGTCCTCGACATCCGGGCCCAGTACGGCGCCACCGGCCTGGAGTGGGCGGATGCCGGGCCGGCAGCGGCGGTCGAGACGGTCGGCGCGTACCACCACGACTCCGGAGTGTCCCGGAGCTGGCTGCTCACTCTCGCCCCGCGGGGAACGGTCCGGTCCAGCGTGCTGCGGTCATTGCTCGACCCCTCGCCGAGCATCCGGCGCAAGCGGGTCGCCCTGTTCTACCGGCCGATCGACCCGGCAACCTCCGCCAAGATCGTCGAGAGCGACCGGCGATCGGCCCAGTTCCTGGCCAACTCCTCGCAAGGTCCGGTGCGAGCCCGGGCGGCGACCGCGGTCGCGGCCGCCGAACAGACCGCGGCCGAAGAGGCCTCCGGCGCCGGCCTCGTGGAGTTCTCCATGATCGTCACGGTCACAGTGGACTCGACGGCGGACATCCCGGACGTCAACGCGACCATGCGTAACCTGCTGGGCGCCTCCCGCCTGGCCATGCGGCCCGCCGACCGGATGCACGCCGCCGCCTTCACCTGTGCGCTGCCGGTCGGCCTGCTGCCCTGGGAACAGACACTCATCCCGCGTGAACTTCAGGAGGCGCTGTGACCGCGCTGGACAGCCTCGGGCTCCCTTCCCTCGGCGAACAGCACCTCGAACCGGACGAGTTGGGCGATCAGAGCCCCCGCGCGCTGCGCAAGCAGGCCCGGCAGCAGCACCGGCTGGACGAGGCCGAACGGCGGCGCCGTATCTACGCCGCCCGGCGGAACCGGGACGACAGCGTCCCCACCCGGGGCTCCTACGCCGCGGGTGGTGGCCGGGTCGCGCCGATGGACCCGCCGGCGATGTGGCGTGCCACCACCGTCCAGGCGTGCGGCCTCTGGCCCTTCGCCTCCGGGTCGGGCGCGCCGACCATCGGCGTGCCGCTGGGCCAGCACCTGTCCACCGGGGCGACGGTGTGCGGCGACCCGCTCAACTGGTTCACCCGGGCCCGCTACATCTCCAACCCGTCGCTGTTCATGCTGGGCATGCCCGGCCTCGGCAAGTCGACGCTGATCAACCGGATGCTCATCGGCCTGTCCGCCCAGGGCGTGGTGCCCCTGGTCCTGGGCGACCTCAAACCCGACTACGCGGACACCGTACGGGCCCTCGGCGGCCAGGTCATCTCGATCGGCCGCGGCATGGGCGGCCTGAACGTGCTGGACCCGGGCGCGATGGGCGCCGCCGCCACCCGGATCGGGGGCCGGGCCGGGGAGATGCTCACCGCCGAGACGCACGGCCGGGTGCTCAACATGGTCGCGGCCCTGCTCAGCGTCGTCCGGGGACAGTCGATCACCGACCACGAGCAGTCGGTGCTCTCCGTCTGCCTGCGCCACCTCCACCAACGCCACCCGGCCGGCACGACCGCCCATCTCGGCGACCTGCTCGCGGTCCTGCAGGAGGGCCCCGACGAGGTACGCCAGTTCACCCTCGACCGCGGTGAGGAGTCGCGCTACCGCGACGCCGTCGACCCCCTGCACCGGTCGCTGCTGGGCATCCTGGACGGCCCGCTCGGTGACACCTTCGCCTCGGAGACGTCCACCCACATCAACCCGGACGCGACCGCCGTCTGCATCGACATCTCCCGCATCGGTGAGTCCGACAGCCAGCTCACCGCCGCGGCGATGCTGGCCGCCTGGTCCGACGGGCTCGGCACGGTGGCGGCGTCGCACGCGCTCGCGGACGCCGGCCTGACTCCGCGGCGGTGGTTCTTCACCGTGCTCGACGAGCTGTGGCGCCCGCTCCGGGCGGCCTCCGGCATCGTCGACCGGATCGACGCCCTGACCCGCCTGAACAGGTCGCTGGGCCTGGCCGACTCGAAGATCACCCACACGCTCAAGGACGCCGAGGCGCTCGGCAGCGAGTCCGACAAGGCGAAGGCCCGGGGCTTCGTGGAACGCGCCGGCATGGTGGTCTGCGCGGGCCTGCCGCGAACCGAGATGGAGGAGCTGGGCAAGGTCGTGGGGATGTCACGCCGGGAGATCGACCTGGTCTCCTCGTGGTCGTCACCGCCCGGCTGGTCGCATAACGGCGAGAACGAGGAGCCGCCCGGCCGCGGCCGGTTCCTGATCAAGGTCGGCGGTCGCCCCGGCATCCCGATCCACGTCGCCATCACCGACATCGAGCGGCACCTGCACGACACCAACACCCGGTGGGTCGCCAACGGCGTGGCCGACGGCATCCAGACCGCCCGCCAGGACGCCCAGGCCGACCTGACCGCCGGAAACACTCTGGACGCCTCGTGAGCAGGAACGGCGGCGGCGACTCGATGGCCTGGCTGATCCCCGGGTTCGCCGCGGCCAACCTCGCCCTCTTCGGCATCCTGTGGCTCGGCGGCACCGTCGCCGCCGCGCTCACCGGGCACGGGTGGCATCCACCGTCCTTCACCGGCGGCACGTACCGGAATCTGCTCGTCGGTGATGTCTCCGCGCTCTGGCCGGGGTCTGCGCCCTCGGTGGTGTACGGCGGGGCGGCAGTGCTCTTCATCGTGCTCGTGACCCCGGCCGTCCTCCTGGCGGCCAAGTTCCGAAGGAAGGGGGGCTCGACGACCAACGGGCTCGCCTCGCGGCGCGACCTGGCCGGCATGCTGCCCGAACAGGCGGCGGCCCGGGCCCGGGACCTGCGCCCCTCGCTGAAGGGGATCCGCAATCCCGCCCCCGACGAGATCGGCAACCTGCTGGGCGATCTCGAACCGAACGGGCCGGAACTGCGCTCCTCGTTCGAGGACGTGGAACTCGACCTGATGGCCCCGCGCGCCGGCAAGTCGACCGGGATCGCCATCCCGCGGCTGCTGCGCGCGAGGGGGGCGGTACTGCTGACCTCCAACAAGTCGGACGTCTTCACCGTCACCCGGCAGGAACGGGTGAAGGTCGGCAGGGTCTGGACCTTCGACCCGCAGGGCATCGCGCACAGCCCCCGCGAGATGTGGTGGGACATGCTCGCCAGCTGCGACACCATCGAGGGCGCCCGCCGCCTGGCCGGGCACTTCGTCAGCTCGGTCAACGACGACGCGGCGAAGAAGGACTTCTGGATCTCGGCGGCGCAGAACACCCTCACCGCGCTCTTCATGGCCGCCTGCCGCGGCGGACGTTCCGTCGAAGACCTGCTGGGCTGGCTGGCCGATCCGGCCGACCGGACCCCGATCGACATCCTCCGCGACATCGGCATGCCCGCCATGGCGGAACAACTGCAGGGCACGGTACGCGGCGCGGTCGAGACCCGGGACGGCATCTACGAGACGGCCCGGCAGTGCGTCGCGTGTCTGCTGGACCCGGCGATCCTCGCCTGGGTCAGCCGGGACCCGCGGCTCCCCGAGTTCATCCCCGCCGACCACGTCATCAGCCGCGACACGCTCTACCTGCTCTCCAAGGACGGCGGCGGATCCGCGGCCGGAGTGATCGCCGGCCTCGCCGACATGACCCTGCGCGCCGGCGTGGTCGCCGCCGAACGCATGGGCGGCCGCCTGGACCCGCCGATGACCGCGGTCCTCGACGAAGCGGCGAACGTCTGCCGCATCAGCGACCTTCCCGATCTGTACAGCCACCTCGGATCCCGCGGCATCAACGTCGTCACCCTGCTGCAGAGCTACCGGCAGGGAGCCCGGGTGTGGGGCGACGCGGGAATGGACGCGCTCTGGAGCGCCGCCACCGTCAAACTGCTCGGCGCCGGCCTCGACGACGCCGACTTCGTCGAGAAGGTCTCGAGGCTCGTCGGCCAGCACGACGTGGCGACCAAGAGCCGCTCGCGAAGCCGCGACGGCACCTCACACTCGGTCTCCTACCGGCAGGAGCACATCCTCCCCGCCGACAAGATCAGAGCCCTTCCCAAAGGTACGGCGCTACTCCTGGCCACCGGTGTGCGTCCGGCGCTGATCCGCCTGCGCCCCTGGTACAAGGAGCCGGACGCCGCGCCCATCTCGCAGGCGGCGAAGGAGGAGGTCGACGCCATCACCCGCCGCGCCGCCGCGGCCTGGACGCGCTGACGGCGTCGTCAGTCGGCCGGAAGAAAGTCCATGACAGTAGCGGCGAGCGCCAGGAAGGCCTGCCGGGTGGAGCTGCTGAGGCGGTCGTAGCGGACCGCCTCAGCCCCGGAAAGCACAGGATCAAAACCGATGACCACAACCTCACTCGTGTACGGCCGAAGCTGCTCGACCATCCACGCGACGTCCTGCGGATCCGTGTCCGATGTCGTGCACGACACGACAGCGACCGCCGAACGCTCCGGCATGCTCTCCAGGATCCGCAACCCCGCGGCCAGCGCCTCCGGCCGCGAGGTCACCGCGACCACCACGAGATCCGCGACGGTTGCCGCGGCCGACCAGCCGGCCGCCGTGTCGTCGTCGCCCGTGTCCATCACCAGCACGTCGTAGTCGCCGACCATCCTCCGGCCGAGCGAGACCAGACTGTCCGGTGTGGTCAGCCCGACGGCCAGCAGGTCCTCGCACGCGAGCACGTCGTACCCGTCGCCCCGCGCGTACCGCGGCTCACCGGCGGACACCGCGCCGGTCAGCTCCCACGCCAGCACCGGCACCTCCCTGACCCGGCCGAACGTCGCGGCCAGCGCCGCGGTGACCGTCGTCTTACCGGTCCCGGACACCGGATTGGCGACCATGATCTGCGGGCTGTAGCTCAGCGCCCGCCGCACACCGGCCACGTGGACCGCCGGATCGACCTCGGGCTCGGGCTCGTCTGCCTCGTCCACGCTGTCTGTCTCGGTCTCGGCCTCGGTCTCGGTGCCGGTTTCGGTCTCGGTGTCAGTCCCGCCGCCGGTCTCCGTGTCGGGCGGGAGCGGGTCAGCGGAAACCGGATCCGTCTCGGTCCTGGACTCGCCGTCCCAGAGCAGAGGGATCACCCTGCCGTCGGGCATCGTCAGCACCGAGGGTGGCGGCTGCAACGGGACGGGACCCCGTTCCGGGCCGGGTGGCGGGGCACCGTAGTGCCGCGCCCGCTGAGCATTGGGGAACAGCTCCGCCGCACGCAGTGTCATGTCGCTCCGAACCCTTCCCGTCCTCGCACGTCGTTCACGGTCTCGCAGGTGAGACGAAGCCCCGGTGGTCGCGGTTCACGACGACGGTCAGCAGGCGATCGACGTGGGGCTGGCCGTCGTGCCGCCGAGGGCGATGCAGATCCCTCGCTTCGAGGGCTCCCACGAGGCCGAGCCGAGCACCTGGTTGTTGTCGGCGTTGTAGAACGTCACGACCGCGACCCCGCTGATCGGCGCCATGGACGCGAAGGAGCGCAACGTGTTCGCTGTCCCCGGGGCGGCCGTCACGGTCCCGGACGCCACCCCGGTCGCGACCAGCTTGGCGGTGAAGGTTCCGGTCGCGCAGACCTCCATCGCGTACGTGCCGGGGTTCGGCGTGCACTTGGTCGCGGCGGGGGCGGCGCTCCCGCCTCCGGCCAGTCCGACGGCCACGATCGTGGTGGCGCCCAGGACGCCCGCGATACCGAGAAGAACGCCGCGCTTGAGTGGATTCATACGACAGATGCTGGCGGATTGGTCTGCACAGCCACTGTATCGGCCGCTCCCGCGAATCAAGTCGTCGTCAGGTGCGTGATCGGGCGATCAGGGCCGTGCCAGGGCTCGTCCGCCCAGCCGAGCATCGAGCGGTAGGGCAGTCCTTCCTCGTTGAAAGGGCGGTATCGGAGATCGGCGGCGGCCTCGTGCAGGGATCGCACCAGATCGTCGTCGACCGGTCGCAGGTCGAGGGCGGACCGCAACCGGGTGCGGGCCGCATCCAGCTCCGGCCAGTCCTCGCGGATCTCCGCGTCGGCGGCGGCGAGCCAGTTTCGCAGCTTGCGGCCGTCGTCCTCGTCGACCGGGAACGCCGTGGCGTCGTGGAGGCTCGACACTCCGATGATCAGGGCCATCCCGTCCCGCAGCCCGGTGGCGACGAGACCACCTTCGCCCTCGGAGCCGACGTACAGCATCGGCTTTTGCGGACCGTCTCCGACCAGGAGAAACGCGCCACCACCGCCATCCCCGGCGATCATCTCCAGCGGCTCGCCGCCGGCCAGCGCCACCGGCTCGACGGGACCGTAGTCGCGGCGATAGAGGTCGAAGTCGAAGCGTCCGAGCAGGTCCTCGATCCAGGGCGTGCCCTCGATCCGGTCGAGCAGTTCCCGGTCGTTCATCCGCATTGCATATCAGGCTCCGGGATGTCGGCACACGCGCGGGCCTTCGCATCGGACACCATGACAATCAATAGACCGATATATGTACGTGGTTGGTGTGCCAGCCGGACGGGTCGTTGCCGCCGAACGGGTTGTTGTAGGCGTGCCAGCCCTGGGCCGGCGTCCAGATCCGGCGGAACCAGATCACGTACATCAGGCCGAGCCGGTCGGCGTTGGCGACCGCCCACTGGGCCATGGCGTCGCCCTGCGCCCGCTGCGCACCGGAGGCCTCCCCGCCGGAGGTCATCATGAAGTCGCAGGCCCGGCCCTTCGGGTGTTCGCCGTGGTTGTCGACCCGCCAGCAGCCCGGCTTGGGATAGCCGGCCGCCTCCGCGACCCGGACCAGGTGATCGGTTCGCGGGGTGAGGCAGCCGCCGCCGGTCGTCGGGTCGGGCCGGACGGCGCAGGTCTCGATCGGCCAGGAACCGTCCGGGTTGCGTGGCGCCGGCTCGGCCATGCCGCTGGCCAGCGTGACCCGGGAGCAGTCGAGTTCCTGGCCGCCCAGGTCGCGGACCGTGTCGATCGCGGTGGCGGTGTGTTTGCGGTACGCGTCGGGGAACGCGCTGATCTGGACAGTCTGGGCGGCGACGGTGAGGTCCATCGTCTGCCAGCCGCCGACCTTCTCGAGCGCCGTGTAGAACGAGCCGGTGGCGTGCCGGTTGTCGTTGACCTCGGCCCGGGTGCCCCAGGCCGGCGGTGTCTGCTGGAACAGGCCGGACGAGCCGAACCCGTCGGGCTCGGGCGCCGCCCTCAGGGCGCTCTCCTGGGCGGCGGTGGCGATCGCGACGGCCCAGCCCCGGGGCGGGATCGACCGTGCCGCGCCGACGTCGATGATCAGTTGCGCGTTGGCCTTCTGCTCGGTGTCCAGCACCCACGCCGTGCCTTCCGGGGTCAGGCAGTCGGCCGCGCCGACGGTCACCGCGGGGGCGGCGGACTGCATCACGGCCACCAGCGCTATCGGGGCGAGGACGGCGAGAACCGCCATGGTGATCATCATCGTGCCGCGGTTTCCGCTCGAATGTGAGAACACAGTTGGCGGACGGTACACAGCGCCACTTGACGGCCCGGTCAGTGAATCTTGACGGCCCGGTCAGTGAATCAGCCCGTGAACCCGAGCCTGGATCGCTCCGTCTCTCCTTCGAGGCGGCATCCCGCACGCCGGCTGACTCCTGCTGAAGGAACCCTGATGACGACAATCCTCGGCGACAGCCCCGTCACCAATCCGCTCGACGGAGTGACCCCGGACATGGGCATCCTCGGGCCCGCGTTCGTGACCACCTGGGCCCGTGTCGCCGGCGCGGTGTGGGCGCTGCTCATCGCCGCCGCCGTCTTCTACCTGGCCGCGGCGTTCCTGTCGATGGCGCAGGCCAAGCGGATCGGCAACGCGCACATGGTCACCGACGCCACCGGCGAGGTGAAGGTCCGGGCCGCCGCGCTGGCCGGGCTGATCGGCCTGCCGGTGATCGTCGGGACGATCATCACCGTGGTCGGCTGACCGGGATGCGTACGGCGACACTGCTGACGACCGCGCTGGCCGCCGCCGGGGGCCTGGCCGCCGTGGCGCTCCTGCGCCCGGACCAGACGCCGGAACCCCGGCCGGTGACCTCCGCGACCGCGGAGGACCACGCGGCAGAGGAGATCACGCACGCCGAACCGGCCAGACTCCCGGTCGGTGAGGTCGCCGCCGGTTCCGGCTCGACCCGGGCCGGGCCGGCCGGCACGCCGCTGGGCTTCGCGCATTCCACGGACGGAGCGGTCAGCGCCGCGACGGCGTGGCTGACCGTGGTCGAGGGCAGTGGTGTCCTCGACCCGTCCCGGCGGGCCGCCATCCTGAAGGCCATCGGCGACGCCGACTTCGTCACAGATGCCGGCCGGCGGATCGCCGACCGGAGAACCGCGCTCGGGACGGTCCACGACGGACACGTCATCGCGCTCGCCCAACCGGAGCTGGGCGCCTTCCGGGTGGTCACCGCCAGTAGGAACAAGGCGTCCGTCGACGTCTGGTACCCGTACCAGATCGCCCTGCTCGCGCCGGGCCAGGCGCCCGGACCGGCCGGTTGGAAGCGTGCCCGGATCGCTCTGCGCTGGGACGGCGAACGCCGCGACTGGCGTCTCACCGCCGACCCGGCGTTCACCGACGGGCCGGATCCGCAGGCCCAGCGCCCGTCCTTCGTGAGCCGGGCCCAGACCCTCATCCGGTACGGGACCGGCTGGCACACCTACGCCGGAGCCCGGGAGTGAGCGTCACACCGGGTGGCACGGACGCGTTCGACACCGCCATGACCAACGCCGCGGCGTTCCTCGCGCGGAGCCTCTCCTCGCTGTTGAGCACGACCTTCGCCGAACTCAACGCGGTCAAGTCGCCCGACATCGCCACCGAACAGTTCCTCTCCACGTACGCGGCAGGGTCCGGAATTGCGATCTTCGTCCTCGTGGTCATGCTGGCCCGGCTGTTCCACCGCACCTCGTCCGGGCAGATGAGTGGGCAGCAGCTGGCCGACTCGCTGTGGCGATGGGCCCCCGGCGCCATGCTGCTCGTCCTGTTCGGCCCGGCCCTCGGGCAGCTCACGGTGCAACTGACCGACGCGGCCACCACCAGCATCGTGCGCTACTTCAGCGCCGCTGTGGCCTCGCTGCCGGACCGCCTCACGACGATGGTGGTCATCGACGATCCGGCGAAGCTCCCGGGTGGGCCGATCGTCGCCCTGCTCGTCATGGCCGTCGCCTTCGTCGGCGTCGGCGGACTGGTCGGTGGCCTGGTCATCCAGACCCTGGCGCTGTATCTGACCGGCGCCGTCATGGCCGTCGCCTTCGTCGCGACGATCGACCCGGCGACGCGCGGCCGGGCGCTGCGGCTGCCCTCGACCTGGCTCGGCCTGCTGTTCGCCAAGCCGCTGCTGTTCTTCCTGATCGGCGCGCTCGCCCGGATCCTCGATCCGGCGCCGGGCGGCGCCGACGACGGGTGGGGCCGGTTGATGCCGGCGCTCATGGGGGCGCTGGCGCTGCTGTTCGTCGGCGTCGCCCCGTGGTCACTGATCAGGGCCACTCTGCCGCTGCCGTCGGCGCCCGGCAGCCGGGCCGGCCAGGGGTCCGGTGTGCCGGCCGGTGCCATCGTGTCCGGCGGGAGCTCCACCATGCTCCAGCTGTCCTACCGGCGCCTGCACGGGTCGTTGACCCGGCATGTCGACGAGGCCCGGCCGGCCGGCCCGCACCGGCCGAGACCGGCGATGCTGCGCCCCGGCCGGGACCGGATCAACCGCATCGCACCGGCCGACGGCCCCGGCACCGAGCGCCCGGTCGCGTTCAGCGAACAGGCCATCGACAACGCCCCACCGCCGATGCCCGACCTCGTCCACCGCGGAGAGCCCTGATGACCGACATCCGTTCCTCCCTGCTCGGCGGCGAGCTGCGCCGGCGCACGCTGCTCGGCGGCGCCCGGAGCCGGGAGGGCAATCTGATCCTCGGCGGCGGGCTCGGCACGGCCTTGCTGCTCGCCGTGCTGGTCGGTGGCCTGGTCGGCATCGGCATGGCGCTGATCGTGTTCGCGACGGCATTCGCGCTGACCCTGCAGAACCCGGCCACCGGACGGTCGCCGGGGCGCGAGCTGGCCCTGGCGTTGCGCTGGCGGCAACGGCGCCGCCGGGGCGAGACCCGGCTGCTGCCCCTGCACCTGGCGCAGCCGTTCACCCCTTCGACCGGCACGTCCCGGCGCCGGGAGGCTGTGGCGTGGGCCCGGTCGGTCCGCGCCGAGGCGCCCGGGCTGGAGGGTGTCCAGTGGCTGACCGCCGACGGCGAGCCGGATGCGGTCCTGATGCATCATCCGCCGGGCGAACCGGCGTACCTGTCGGTCGCCATCGAGGTGGACGGACAGGCGCCGGGGCTGCGCACCGACCGTGACTACGACCAGGCCGCCGCCGCGTACGGCCGCCTGCTGAGCCGGCTGGCACGCGAGAGCGGCCTGATCACGGGCGTCCAGTCGGTGACCCGCATCGTTCCGCTCGACTCGGCCGCGCACGAGCAGTGGGCGGCCAGCCACGTCGACCCGGACGCGCCGGAGCTGCTGCTCAGCTCGTACGCCGAACTGGTCCGGATGACCGCCGGAGCGGCCGAGATGGTGCGCCACTATCTCGCCGTCCGCCTCCCGTTGACGCCCGCCTACGCCCGGGAGGCCGCCGCGCTCGCCCCCGGCGAGGAGGGCATGGTCCGGCTCGCCGTCGCGCAGGCACGGTGGGTCGCCTCGCTGGCCGCGCACGCGGGTCTGCACAACCCCCGCATCCTCTCCACCCATCGGCTGGCGGCTCTGTTCCGGCATCTGCAGAACCCGGACTTCCCGCTGGACCAGACCGTCGACGTCTCCCCCGAGACGTGGCTGCGGCCGCAGCGGACGGAACGGGACGCGGTGGTCGTCGATGATCTCTGGTGGCATCGGGTCGCCTCGATCCCCCGTTCGGCGGTGACGGCCGAGCCGGTCGGCACCCGGTGGATCGCACCCCTGCTGTACGGGATGACCGCGCCGGTGCATCGCACGATCGCGCTGAGTGTGACGGTACAACCGGCTGCTCAGGCCCGCCGTCGAGCCCGTCAGGACCTGACCATGGACGTGGGGCAGAACGAGGAGAGCGCCCGGCGGGGCGCCATCGACGACGGTAGCCAGGCGGTGCAGCTGTCCGCCTCCGCGCAGCGGCTCGCGGACCTGCAGCCGGGTTCGGGAATCCACGGCGCCCACTGGGTGGGGTGGGTCGCGGTCAGTTCCCGTACGCAGGCCGACGTCATGGAGGCCGCCACCCGGATCGGCGACGCCGCCGACGAGTGCGGCATCGCCCAGCTCGACTGGCTCACCTATCGGCACGACGAGGCGCTGCCCGCCACCTGGCCGGTGTGGCGAGGAATGGAGACCAGCACATGACCGTCCAGCTCGCACCGAAGGCGTGGCGCTGGCGGCGCTCGCCGCTGCTCGGCCGGTTGGGCCTCTACGCCCCACGATCACCCGGCATCCCGAGCACGACCCGGCAGGCCGAGGTCCTGTGCACGGCCATCTCCGCCCCGCCGACCACGGTGGAGGGACTCGTCAACGGCATCGACCTCACCACCGGTCAACCTGTCTATCACGACCCTTTCACCGCGTACGAGAACAAGATCGTCTCGTCGCCGAACGTGGTCGTCCTCGGTGATCTCGGCAAGGGCAAGTCGAGTCTGATCAAAACCGTGTTCGTGGTGCGGCAGCTGACCTTCCGCAAGCGCCGGGTGGTGGTGGCCGACCGCAAGGACCAGGGCGGCGAGGGCGAGTTCAGCGAGATCTGCCGGCAGTTGGGCGGCAAGCCGGTGCGTTTCGAGCTCGGCGGTGCCGGGAGCCGGCTCAACCTCCTCGATCCGGTCATCAACGTGTCGGCAGCGACGAACAACCACGTCGCCGGCCAGCTGCAACTCCTGCGGGCCGTGGTGCAGACCGCCTCCGGGCGCCCGGTCGACTCGTGGCAGGGCGCCGCGCTGCGGGCCGCTCACCTGCACGCCCTGCGGGTGGCCGAGGCCGACCGGCGTACGCCGGTGCTGGAGGACGTCGTCCGTGCTCTCGGCGAGGCGCCGCCGGCCGACCGGTTCGGCGGCCTCGACTCCCCGAACGCCCGGGAGACCTGGGCGGAAGCCGCCCTGACCATGCGGTTCGACCTCGAACGGCTCCTCGGCGACGACCTGGCCGGCCTGTTCGACGGGCCGACCTCCAAGGACGTCGTCCTCTCCGAGCGGCTGACCTCGTTCGACCTGTCCCAGCTGCCCGCCGACGGGCCGGCCATCCCGCTGGTGATGACGGTGCTGAACACCTGGCTCACCAACCTGCTCCGACGCCGGCGCGGGTGGCTGACCACGTTCGTGGCCGAGGAGGGCTGGCACCTCGCCGAGGGGGTCGGCGCCCGGATCTTCCAGCGCAACAGCAAGCTGTCCCGGGGAATCGGCCTGGCCAACGTCGTCGCGCTGCACCACGTCTCGGACATCCCGGTGGATTCGCCGGCCGTCAGCATGCTGACCGAGGCGGGGACCGCCTATCTGTACGCCCAGGGCCGCGAGGCGGACGCGCAGCGTTGCGTGGACCTCTACTCCCTGCCGTCACACCTGGTCGGCGACCTGATGACCCTCCCCCAGGGCATGTGCCTGCTCAAGATCGACGCTGCGGCGCCCCTCGCCATGCAGCACCTCCGATCGCGGTGGGAAGTGGCGATCACCGACACGGACAACGCCATGAATCCGCACCGATAAAGAGACCTTCCACAAAGGTCTCACCTGCGGCTTCCCCACACCCCGACGAGGGTTCCCGGGTCGATCGAAGCCGTTCTCTGAACGGCCCGATCCGGCCGTTCAAGTCCGGATCCACTCCGGAGGTCTTGACTGTCCCGGTCACCGCGCGCCCCCGTCGGGGCGCGCGTTTCGGGAACCTCAGAGAAGGGTGGCGCATGCGCACGGTCGACGACCTGAACGGAGCCATCGACGGTCGCGAGGCCCCCGCGGAAACGATGCCACTGAACGAGACCGAGGCGCTCCGGCATCTCTTCCTCGTCCAGAAACCCGCCCTGCTCGCCTACGCCCGCCGGCTCACCGGCGGCGACGTCCACTGGGCCGAGGACATCGTCCAGGAAACCATGATGCGAGCCTGGCGGCACCTCGACGCCCGCAACGAGAAGGGCCAGTGGAACCGGGCCTGGCTGTTCACGATCGCGAGGCGGGTGACCATCGACCACGTACGGGCGGCGAAGGTGAGACCGGTCGAATACACCGACGAACGCATAGAGATCCCCGGCGACGACACGGAAGAGAAGATCGAACGCGAACTCGACTCCACCGCGGTCCGGGAAGCCGTCGACGCCCTGCCGGAACGGCTACGCAGCACCCTGGAACACCTGTATTTCGAGGAACGCTCCATCGCCGAGACAGCGGCCCTGTTGGGAATTCCGCCCGGCACCGTCAAATCACGTTCCCACCATGGGCTCCGCGCCCTGCGTGACGAACTCGCCGCTCGGGGATTCAGCGGCGGATCGAAGAAGGAGAAATGAGAGCCGCGACAATCCCGGGCCTCGTCACCGTGGCCGCTCTGGTGCTGGGCACGACATCGGCGCAAGCGGCGCCGACCAGCGACGAATACGTGAAGTACTACGTGGTCACGGCCGCGTACGCCGGCTCGCCGGAGAACCTGACCGAGATCGCCACCCGGTTCCTGGGCAGCGGCTCCCGCTCGGCGGAGATCTTCAACCTCAACGTGGGGCGGGAGCAGCCGGACGGCCGGGCGCTGTCCGACGCGAACCGGCTGACGGCGGGCTGGATGATGGTGATGCCATGGGACGCCGTCGGATCAGCCATCCGGTACGGCGAGCTCCCGTCGAGCACACCCTCGACGCCGGCCCCCACCAAGACCCCGACGAGCTCCCCCACCAAGACCCCGACCAAGACGCCCACCACAACCCCGACCACCGTTCCTCCGTACATCAGCGCCCCTCAACCGGTGACGCCGGTCCAGCCCGGATATCTCCCCGGCGGCACCACCGCAGCGGGCACGCCGAACACCGGCTCACGCCCCAGCGGGGCGACGCCGTCCGGCAGCGCACAGCCCTCCGCGGGGGCCTGTACCGTCCCCGCGTCCAGCACCCGTCTGGACTGGGCGGCACGGCGTCTCGCCGCCGATCAGGCCTGGCCCCGAACCCGGGGAACGAACCAGGTCATCGCGATCGTCGACTCCGGCGCCGACGGAACACTCCCCCAGCTCAAGGGCCGGATCGGCGTCGGACGGGACCTGGCGGGCACGACGAACCGCGGCGACCTCGACTGCATCGGCACGGGCACCGCGATGGCCGCGCTGATGGTGGCCCAGCCGACACCCGGCAGCGAACTGACGGGCGTGGCGCCGGACGCCTCCGTTCTCCCCCTCCGGGTCCGCGCCGACGCCGGAGTCGCCCGTCCGGGCATTCAAGCCCAGGCCATCGAGTACGCGGTGAGCGCCGGCGCCACGGTCATCGCCCTGGGCCCGGCGGTGGACGCCGGCGCCCCCGAGGTGACCGCCGCCGTCAAGAAGGCGATCGAACAGGACGTGGTGGTCGTTCTCGGCGCCCCGACCACCACTGACGTCAGCGTCCCGGACGCCGTTCCGGGGTTGCTGCGGGTCGCCGGTGTCGGGGAGGACATGCGCGCCGCCGACGCGTACCGCAAGGGCGGCATCGACCTGGTGGCGCCCGGCCTGCAGGTCACCAGCCTCGGCACCAAGGACGGCGTCGGCTCCGGCACCCACTACGCCGTCGCGTTCGCCGCCGGGCAGGCCGCCCTGGTCCGGGCGGCCTATCCCGCCCTCACCGCGGCCCAGGTCGCCCACCGGATGCAGGTCAGCGCCGATCAGATCGGCGAAGAGACCCAGCCCAGCAGCGAGTTCGGCTGGGGGATGCTCAACCCCGGCGCGGCGACCACCCGGGAACTCCCGGAGGAGGGCGCCGCTCAGCCGTCACCCGTCGGTGACGCCGCGGACGGGACCGCGGCGGCCGACTCCGGCGGCCACGCCGGCCTCGTCACGGTCGTCCTGCTCATCATGCTGGCGGCGCTGGGCTATCTGGGGTACCGCTTCTGGCAGCGCCGGCGTGACGCGATCTTCGACGTCGTACCCGATCCGCGACCGGTCGCGGCGCCGGTGGTTCCGCCGCCCGCGCCGCGACCGCCGGTGGAGACGCCACGGCCGAAGCCGGCCGCAAGCGGTCACTGGACGGACTGAAGGTCGAAGGGGGGTGGGATCTTCCCACCCCCCTTCATCTATGCGTGCGTGATGCCGACGCTGTAGAACTTCACCCGTGCACCCTGCGTGGTGCTCGCGGATGAGGACTGGTTGTAGGCGCCCAACTGGAAGAAGTGCCGGTACGGCCCGAACGAGCTCGGGATCGGATAACTCGTCCGCGACCCGTTCACGGTCAGGTTGATCGTGTCGCCCGACACGTTGATGGCGTACGCCCAGCGCTCACCCAGCGGGACGTTGCCGACCTTGTGCAGGGTCTGCCCGCCCGCCGGCGAGTTCTCGACGCCGATGTAGATGTCACCGGACGGCCGGTAGTACAGCTCCAGCAGCGGCTTCTTCGACGGCCCACCCGCACCGAGGTGCACCTGGCCGACGCACACGTTCCGGGTCACCTGGGCCACCCGCAGCTCGGCGCTGAGCGTGTGGCTGCCGGACCGGGCCCAGTCGGCGAACGAGCCGTCCCGGTTCATCTCCCGCAGCTCGGATCGGGCGTACTTCGACTCCTTCCAGGTCACCCCGCGCTCCGGCGCCCAGAAGGTCATCGCGCCGTCGGTCCGGTCGGTCCAGAAGTACGCCGGGTTGGTGTACCCGTTCACCCCGGCCAGCTCGGCCGGCGGAATCACGTCGGGGCTGCCGGGCCGGCCGGTCGGCAGCTCCAGCCGCCAGACCGCCAGATCGAAATTGCCGCCGGGCGGGAGCTGCGCGTTCAGTCCCGGGCCCGCGGCTCCCCCACCGCCCGGTTCCAGTGTCGGCGGCGTCTCACCGCCGGCCGGCGGTGTCTCGAGATCCGCCGGAGGCGTGTCGCCGTCGGTCGGGACGGTCGAGGTCTCGTGCGGAAGCGTCGCCCGGTCGGTCATGAACTCCCAGGCCTGGTTCGCCGCGCCGGTGCACGTCCAGATCTGCAGTCCGGTACGGTCCGCCCGGCCCCAGTCCGTCACGTCCAGACACTTGCCGGAAGCCGTGTTGACCAGTGCGCCCGCGCGAGGGAACCAGTTCTGCGCCTCGGCACCGTTGCACTCGTACAGCACGGTCCTCGTACCGTTGACGGCGGCACCACCGGTGACGTCGAGGCACTTCCCCAGTGCCCGCAGCGTGCCGTCCTCGTGAAAGGACCACTTCTGCGCCACCGTGTCGTTGCACTCGAAGATCTGCACCTTGGTCCCGTCGACCGGGGACGCGGCGTCGACGTCGACGCACTTACCGGACAGGCCGATGATGGCCGTCGAGGTGTCCGCGTCGGCCCGGGTGATGCCGATGACACCGATGGTGCCGACCACCGTGATCCCGGCCGCGCCGACCATGAGGTACCTCGTGCGCGCCGTCATCGGACGAGGCTCCACCGCTGGTCACGCTCGGCGTCCACCTGCGCCCACTGCTCCACCCAGTGGCCGTTCCAGGTGCCGTCCGACTCCGCGCCCCGATCCGTGCCGAGGATGTCGAGCACCTTGCCGGTCGCGTGGTTGCGCAGGTGCATCCAGCCGCCGCCGATGTGCTCCAGCTTCCACTGCTGAAAGCGGTCGGTGGGGTTCAGCTTGACCTGGAGGACCTTGGCCCCGTCCCACGTGCCGCCGGACTCGATGCCCATCGCATGCCCGCTGTACGCGTTCACGAACACGACGTAGCCCGCCTCCGGGGCCGCGGTGAGCCGCCAGTACTGATCCTTCTGGTCGCGCTTCTCCCAGAGCTGGACATGAGCCCCGACGGTGGTGTTCGCGTCCTTGTCCGGAAGCTCCGCGACCGCGCCCGTCCAGTAGTTGAGCAGCTTGTAGTTCTTCCCGATCTCGAACCCGGCGATGGTGGTGGGTGCCTGCGTGGTCGGCGCCTTGGTCGTCGGGGCCTGAGTGGCCGGCGTCTGCGTCGCCGGGGCCTGCGTGGTGGCAGTTCCGGTCGCCGCGGGCGTCGTCGTCTCCGGGACGGTGGCCGGTGAGGACGTCGTCGGCACTCCGGTCGTCGGCGTCCCGGTCGTCGGCGTCCCGGTGGGAGATGACGACGGCGACGGCGACGGCGAGGACGTGCCGCCGGTCAGCCGGGTGTCCTTCTCGTAGGTGGGCAGGTAGCGCAGCGTGGCGTCGGAGAGCTGCGGGAGATTGGCGCGGGGCACCCCGTTCGCGGCCCGGACCGTCGCCTCACCCCACTGGTACGCGGCGAGCGCCAGCCGGTAGGAGTCCGCGCCGGTCAGTCGCCCCAGCTGAGCCTCGAGATCACACATCGCCATGCCCAGCGCCGGGATGGCGTCCTGCGGGTTCCACACCGACGCCGAATCGGACACCTTGTACTGGCGCCACAACGCGGGACTGAACTGCGCGATGCCTTCGGCGCCGTCCGTCGACCGCAGGTTCGGGTCGAACCGCGACATCGCCATCAGCTGCGCGGCGATCCGGTCGGCGGTCACCACCGAACAGATCCGTCCCGCCTTGACGATCGACGCCACGTACGCGTCCGGAACGGGTACCGCCTCTGCCATCGACGGCTCGGCGGCCCCACCACCGGCGTCGACGCGGAACGGGTCCTGGTCGGCATACCAGGCCGCGTACTTCTGCACCAGATCGACATAGGAGCGGGCCGAGTCCGGCACCGCCCTGGCCGCCAGCACGTCGTCGATGCCGACCTTGCTCGCGGCGACCGCGAACTGCCACAGGTCACCGGTCAGCCCCGCGGTACGCAGCTGTCCGACCAGGTCACAGGTCAAATGGGCGAGCGCCTGGACGTTGGCCTCGCTGTCGTCGCGGTTCGCCTCGGCAGCGGGATGCCAGCTCTTCCACCCGTCGTCGGTGAGGCCCGCGATCCCCCGCGTGGCATCCGACGAGAAGCGCGAAGCCGCCATGATCTGGGCCGCCAGCCGCGACGGGGTGAGCGCGGGGCAGGACAGCGACGCGGCGACGATCGCCTCAGCCAGCTCCGGGGGCACCTCCTGCCCCTCCGCCGATCCGCCGGCGGCCAGGGCGGCGATGTCCCCGCGCATCGGCAGCACGCCGCCGACCAGGAGGAGCGCACCGAGCCCGGCGATCGCCACGGGTCGGCGCCCCGCGCGGGGCCACCGCCAACGGACCTTCAGGGACTTCCTGTTCAACGAGGTCATCGACGCACCTTCACTGTCGTGGACACATTCCCGGTCCGACATGCAACGGAACGACATCGGCGGGGGTTCACACCGCAAACGGCGTTCCTTGAACCACCCGCGAACGTCTCCGTTCCTGAAGGGGAGAGTCACTTCTCGCCGGCCGGCGACCGACCAGACACGAGGAACACATGGCACGCGGGAACATGCTGCGCCAGGCGGCGAACGCTCAGACGACCAAACCGCCGGACGCGGCCCAGATCGCCGGCATCACGGTCGCCGCGATCGGGCTGGTCCCGCTGCTCGCCGTGGTGCTGGTGTGCCTGGTCGGCATCATCGCCATCACCGGCACCTCCACCCTGGCCACCGACCCGGAGACGGGGGTGTCGTTCGGTCCCGAGCTACTGGGCGAGGGCAACGGGGACGTTGCCGGCGCCATCATCGGCGGCAGCGGCAAGGGCCGCCTCGCCGCGAACGCCGTGCCCCGCCCGGAGCTGGTGCCGGCCCTGGAATCAGCCGGTCAGGAATGCGATCTGATCAGCCCGATCGTGCTGGCCGCACAGATCCAGGTGGAATCGGAGTGGGACCCGGCCACCGTCGGCCCGGACGGCGAACAGGGCATCGCGCAACTTCCCCCCGGCGTCTTCGACGAGTACGGCGAGGACGACGACGACAACGGCACGAAGTCGGTGAACGATCCGATCGACGCCATCCACGCCCAAGCGCGATACCTGTGTCACCTCGGAACCCAGGTCCAGCAGCTGCTGGCCGACCACGAGATCGGCGGTGACGCCCTCACCATGACGCTGCTGGCCTGGGACATCGGCATCGACGAGGTCAAGGCCCTCGGCACCCAACTCGTCCCCCTGGACGCCTATCCGTATCAGGTCCGCGGACAGTTCGGCACGTTCTCGACCGGGGAGGACGCACCGTCGCCCTCGCCCACCTCGACGGGGACCACTCCGGGCGGCGGTGCCACTCCGGGGGGCGGTGGTGCTCCCCTGCCCGGCAACACGGGATTCAACCAGGCCGTGTTCAACCAGATGTTCAAGAACGCCATCCCCTTCTACACGTACTCGGCGATGACGACCGCGATGGCCAAATATCCGGCCTTCGCCAGCGGATCCGGCGATGTCGCCAAACGGGAGATCGCCGCCTTCCTGGCCAACGTCAACCACGAGTCCGGTGGCCTGCGCTACGTCGAAGAGCTCAACCAGAGCCTGTGGGGCGACTACTGCAACCGGAACGTCTCGTACGGCTGCCCGGCCGGCCAGCGCGCCTACCACGGCCGCGGACCGATCCAGATCAGCTGGAACATGAACTACAAGGCCGCCGGCGACTCCCTCGGCGTGGACCTGCTGAACCGGCCGGACCTGGTGAAGAACGACGCGAGCATCGCCTGGGGAACCGCCCTGTGGTTCTGGATGACCCAGCCGGGCGCCGGAAAGATGACCCCGCACGCCGCCATCACCGGCGGCAACGGCTTCGGCGAGACGATCCGCAGCATCAACGGCTCCAAGGAGTGCAACGGGCGCATTCCCGCGGCGATCAACTCGCGGGTGCAGGCCTATCAGACGTTCTGCCAGATGCTCGGCGTCAGCCCCGGCGACCGGCTGCGGTGCTGACCGTGAATCAACAGCCTTCGTCCCCTATCGAGGAAGCACCGATGACATCACCGACCGGCACCGAGCCCGAAGCCAAGCCGTTCTTCATCCTGTACCTGCCCGAGCCGGACTTCTCGATCGAGCTGTCGCTGCTCGCCCAGTGGGTTCACGGGCTGCTGGTCCCGGCCTATGCTGAGGAGGTGACGTCGGCCCGCCCCTGGTGCACACAGTGGTGGATGCACACCTCGGCCATCGCTCAACTGCACGGGCTCTGGCTCGCCTGGCAGCAGTTGACCGGCCCCAAGGCCGACCGCCTCGGCCCCACCAGCTGGCATCGCGACTTCCTCGCCCCGACGATGAACGCGCTGCGCTCACCGGACGGCCCGTTCGCCGGCTGCAAACCGCGAACGCATCGCGACAAGGAAGCCCCGCCCATCGAAGCGTTCGGCGAGTGAACGGTCATCCGCACGCCGCCATCGGCAGGAGAGACACCATGGATCAGGACGAATCGCTGTCGCTGGGCAGGATCGAAGCGGCCCTCCGGCAGATGCCGGCCCGGCTGACCGGAACATCGGAATCGGGCGACGTGACAGTGGTGACCACCGAGAACGGCGACATCGAACGGGTACGCCTCGCCCCGTCCGTCTTCGCGAACCCCGATCCGGACGCCCTGAACAAGGACATCGTCGAGGCCGTACGGTCGGCCGCCGCGGCCCGAGCCGATCAGGAGATCGCGCGGATGACGGCCGGCCGCGGCGCTCCGGCCGCCGGGCCCACGAGGCCTTCACTGGCGGCCGCGGCAGGCATCGTCTCCCCGGGCCCGCGCGCCGAGCCCGCCGTGAAGCGGGCACCCGCGGCACCCGCCGCGCCGGCGACGAGGAGCACAGCACGGCGGGCACCCTGACGCGGTCCGGGAGGTGACGGCGCGTGGTCGCCGCGGCGCGGGAAATCCTGCACGAGCCGGTTCCCGCGCCGACGACCGATCAAAGCGCCGACTGGGACCGACGCCCTCGCGCAGGAGGTATAGAAGGGGCCGCCACCGGGCTGGGAAGCTGTTGTTCACGCTGCCTCGCGGTGCGATGAACCGAGCCGGTCAATGCGGCGGACTCAGCCATCGGCCCCGGATAGACAGGACGTTTCGGAGAAGCATCGGGTAACTGCATACCCATACCGGACAGTAGCAGTGCGCCCTGTGGTGACGCCCCTGACCGACGTTCCTGTCCCTGCGTCGCCTGAAACCCGTCGGAGGTCTGGGGAGCACCACCATAAATCTGATTCGGCCGGCGCAGAAAATCGCCTCTCAGGAAATCCGCGGTCCCCGGCAGCTTTCCTTGAGAGAGCAGAGACTCCAATTTTATGCCGGATCGAAGGGTTTCCAACAGATGGTACTTACCATGCCCATAGTGCTGACTGGAGCCGATCAGCAACCGTCCATATTTGCCATGATGACGATTTTCGCCACGCAGGAGACGCGCTCCCGAGCGCATTCTAGCAAAAATCCGGTAAGTCTTGGTCCTCCTGTGCTCCTCTTCGCTCCGCGCATACGATATCGCTTCGTAATTCCACTTGTAATGGGTCTTCAGCTCCTTCAGCGCCTTCTGAATATCATCCCTATCCCCCGGGTCCGCATTTTTCGAGAGATTCACCAAATCTTCTCTCAAGAGGTCGAGAGCCGCCCGCTGAATACGCGCAGGATCAGCTTTGTCTCGACGACGGGGATTCTGTTTGATTTCGGGCGCCCGCATCGATGCCTCCATGGGATCGGCCTACTGCTCTCATCCCGGAACGGATGTCGGCGCATCCGGGTTCACGGCCGACCGATCGCCACGGCACCGGCCGTGGTGGCAAGCAGCCCATCACCTACGCCGCGAAGATTCGGGCCTCGGCGCTACCGCCGCGGGCGCGGCCGGCGCCACCCTCGATCCACCGGCAGGAGCTTCCATTGATTGGCCGGCAACACTTGTCACTTGAGCTGCCGTCGCCTCCCGATGCCTTCTCATATGCTCTTGAAACAGCCCACCGCGGGTCAGCCATTGCGGCGTAGCCCTTCGGCTGCGGACCGCGGGCTGGGGGGCCGGCGCCGTCAATGCGGTCTCTTCAGCACGCGTCTCTGCGGGTTCTTGCGCTTCACCCCGCCCCCCATCGGTCAGGGTCTCAGGAAGCCTCGCCCACTTTTCCAACGCTTGAGAAGGTGTCGTGCCCCCCTCATGGTTGCCTATGTTCGCCAGTTCGTTCCGCATCGTCGCCTCACTGTCGCCGGCCAGCAAGATGCCTCCACGGCGGTTGGGGCGCAAAGCCTCCGACTCCGACTCCGACTCCGACTCTGACTCCAACGGGGGCTCAACCACGGGGCGCGGCGCCTCTGTCAATACCGCCCGTGTCATCTTTGCCCGGAATGCTGTAAAAGTCTCCCCCTCCTTGAACACATCCGAATTGTCACGATTCACGGTTTCCGATTTAGGCGTCGCCGAATATTTGACTCCCACCGTGGCCGATTCAAGGCCCGCCGCCGCGGCCATGGAACGCTGCCGCTTCCCCGACCCCTTAACGACTCCCATTATCGGCACTACCGGCGCTATGGCTTCTTCGCCGGCAGGAACGATAGTAGGGGTAGAGGAAGGCACCCGACGGGTCTGCAGGTTCGCTTCAAAAGGGTGACTTTGCTCGCGAAGGTCCTGAATTGATTCAAGACCCGCCGAGTAAACAGCTTCCCGCCTTCTTCTCTTGGCTTTGTAAACCTCGTCAGACGACTCTGATGGAACTGACGACATCGCTTTCCTGCCCTCCGTAAATTGATCCTCCCCATGAAACGAGCCCCAGCGCCCGGCGGTTCACGTCACCGGACGACAGAAAACTGAAATCGGCATGAAGTCGTCGTCCACAAGGCCGGGCTAGCGTTACCCGCCGTCCCGGAACCCGACGATGAGGTGGAGATATGACGGCGAACGACCTGGATTTCGAGACTCACGTCTTCGACAAGGAATACATCACGCTGGCCGGTACCCGGGAGGCGATCGTCCGGGGTGGACGTGACCTGTTCGGCCGCCTGCCCCGGGCGTTCGAGGGCATCAACCAGATCGCGGTGATCGGCTGGGGGCCGCAGGGGTCGGCCCAGGCGCAGAACCTGCGGGACTCGCTCGACGGCCGGGTCAAGGTCGTGGTCGGGCTGCGGAGCGGGTCCTCGTCGTTCGAGGCCGCCCGCGCTGCCGGGTTCGCCGAGGCCGACGGCACTCTGGGCGAGATGTACGAGGTGATCGCCGCCTCCGACATGGTGTTGCTGCTCATCTCGGACGCCGCGTTGACCGCCCAGTACGAGAAGATCTTCGCGACGCTGCGCCCGGGCGCCACCGTCGGGCTGTCCCACGGGTTCCTGCTCGGCTACCTGGACCAGCTCGGCAGCGGCTTCCCAGAGGGCATCGACGTCATCGCGGTGTGCCCGAAGGGGATGGGCGCGTCCGTACGCGCTCTCTACCTGCAGGGTGCCGACACGAACGGCGCCGGGATCAACGCCAGCTTCGCCGTCGAGCAGGACGCCTCCGGCTGGGCGACCGACCGGGCGCTGGGCTGGTCGGTGGCGCTCGGCGCCCCGTACACGTTCCGGACGACGCTGCGCTCGGAGTACAAGTCGGACCTGACCGGGGAGCGCTCGATCCTGCTCGGCGGCGTGCACGGCATCGTCGAGAGCCTCTACCGCCGTTTCCGCGGCCAGGGGATGAGCGAGACCGAGGCGTACCGGCACTCGGTCGACTGTGTCACCGGCCCCGTCTCGCGCATCGTCTCCAAGGACGGGCTGATCGGCCTGTACGAGCGGCTCGACGCCGCGGGACAGGAGACGTTCGGGCAGGCGTACGCCGCGGCGTACCCGATCGGTCTGGAACTCACCCACGAGATCTACGACGAGGTCGCCTCGGGCAACGAGATCCGCAGCGTCATCCTGGCCGGCGAGCGGCTGACCGACTTCCCGATGGGAAAGATCGATCAGGCGGACATGTGGCGTGCCGGCGAGGTGGCGCGCCAGGATCGCGACGACGCGGATCTGCCGCTCGATCCGTTCACCGCCGGTGTCTTCTGCGGCGTGATGATGGGCCAGATCGACACGTTCATCGCCAAGGGCCACCCGTATTCGGAGATCGCCAACGAGTCGGTCATCGAGGCGACGGATTCGCTCAACCCGTACATGCATGCCCGGGGTGTCTCGTTCATGGTGGACAACTGCTCGACGACCGCCCGGCTCGGATCCCGCAAGTGGGCGCCGCGCTTCGACTACCTGCTGACCCAGACGGCGTACCCCGCTGTCGACCACCGGACCAGCCCGCTGGACCTCACCCTGGTCGAGGCGTTCGCGAAGCACCCCATCCACGAGGTGCTGCGGATCTGCGCCCAGATGCGTCCGACTGTCGACATCTTCGTGGCATGAACGAGCGTGACGCCGTGTTCGCCGATCTGCTGACCGGCAGCTACGCCACACTCACCGGCAAGGCGCTGGTACCGGACGGGCTGCACGGCGCCGAGGCCGCCGCATGGCTGTATTCGGCACCGTTCGGCCTGCTCGCCCACGGCACCTCCGCCGACCCGCTGTTCGTGTACGCCAACCTGATGGCGCAGGGCCTGTTCGGCTACACCTGGGACGAGTTCGCCGGCCTGCCCTCCCGGCTCTCGGCCGTCGGCGATGCGCGGGACGAACGCCACCGGTTCATGGACGACGTACGGCGGAACGGCTACGCCGACGGCTACCGCGGTCTGCGGGTGGCGAAGACGGGACGGCAGTTCTGGATCGAGGATGTCACCGTCTGGAACCTCGTCGCCGGCGACGGCACACCGGCCGGCCAGGCGGCTCTGATCCGCGGGTGGACCGACGCCTGACGACGGCGCCGAACCGCATCAAGTGCGAGGAAGTTTTCGTCCACTTGCCGCCGCTACGGTTCGATTCATGGCTATATGAGCCAATCGCCGATGAAAGGGTTCACCATGAGAAACAGCCGCAGGGTCGCCACTTTCCTGGCCGGGCTCACCGTCGCCACCGCCGGGTCGGCGATCACCGCCTCCGCAGCGCAGGCCGCCTATGTCTGCAGTTCCGCCCGTGAGGAGATCTGCGTCTACCAGAACGCGAACTTCACCGGCTCGGTCTATGTCATGCACGGCGAAGGCCTCCGGGATTTCGCGGGTAAGACCTTCGCCAACGGCGAACCGCTCGACAACCAGGCCTCGTCGATCGACAACCGGAGCAAGACCGTCGTCTTCCTCGGCCGTAACGCGCCGTGCAAGGACTATTTCTACGGCCTCAGCCCCGATGAGAAGCTCAACGACCTGAGCAACGTGCCGTGGGAGACCCCCGAAATGCCGGGCGGCGACTTCGACAACAAGCTGTCCACCGTCTGTTAGCGATCCCCGGGAAGGTCGATATGGCCTTCCCGGGCCCTCCCGCTCCGGTCGGATACGCTGTGCCGTCCGGTTTCTCGCTATCAAAGGGGTCCACGATGTCGGGCCCTGACGAGCTTTCGCTGCGGATTCTCGGACCACTGCAGATCGTGTACGCCGGAGTCCAGGTGCCCCTGCCGCCGCGGCAGCAGGCGAGTCTGCTCGCACTGTTGCTGGCCCGGGAGGGCAGGCCGACCGACGTCTCCACTCTCGTCGAGCTGATCTGGGGGCACGACGCCCCGGCCAGCGCTGTCAACAGTCTCCAGAAGTACGTCGGGACACTGCGGCGGATCATGCAGCCGGGTCTTCCCGCCCGCGATCCGGGTACGTATCTGAGGCGCGAACGCCACGGCTATCTGATCGCCGCCGGGCCCGGGACTCTCGATCTCGCGCGTTTCCGGGAGCTGGTCAGCCATGCGGCGTCGCTGCTCGCCGACGGTCGACCGGAGGCCGCGCTCGACGCGTACACCGAAGGCTTGGGTCTGTGGCGTGGCCCGGTCGCCGAAGGTCTGCGGAACGACGGAACCGCCGCGGCATCCGTCTTCGCCGCTCTCGACGGTGACTTCCTGGACACCTGCGTACGGGCATCCGAGCTGGCGACGTCACTGGGCCGGCCGGACCGGGTGCTTCGGGCGTTGCGGATGGCCGCCGCCATGGCACCCCTGAACGAGGCGGTGCATGCCGGCCTGATCGTCTCCTTGGCGGCGGCGGGTCAACAGGCCGAGGCCCTGGTGGTCTTCGGCACGGTCCGGGCGCGGATCGCCGAGGAACTGGGCGTTCAGCCGGGCCCGGCCCTGTCGGCCGCACACCGGCGGGTGCTGACCGGGAACCTGACACCGGTGACGCCGGCCCGCTCCCCGAGGCCGGCGAGGACGGACGGGGGCCTGGTCGGGCGCGGCGCCGAGCTGGCCGCTCTGCGGCAGGCCGTGGAGGCTGCGCTCGGCGGCGCCTCGGGTCTGGTCCTCGTCGAGGGTGAACCCGGCAGCGGGAAGACCCGGCTGCTCGAGGAGATCGCCGGCGAGGCCGGCCGGCTCGGATCACTCGCGGTCTGGGGACGCTGTCTCGGCGGCGACGGCACGCCGTCGATGTGGCCGTGGGTTCAGGTGGTCCGCACCCTTCTCGCGGAGTTGCCGGCCACGGACCGAACGCGGTGGCTCTCCGGGGAGCTTCGTCGTCTCACGGCGTCCCCCGGCGACGAGCAACCCGACCAGGGCACCCGGTTCCGGCTCTTCGAACAGGTCGTCGCCGTGATCGGGGAGGTCTCGGGACGGCGACCGGTCCTGCTTCTGATCGACGACCTGCAGTGGGCCGACGCCGCCTCCCTGCGACTGTTCGGGCACCTGGCGGCCCGGCTGCCCCGCCGGGCCGTGGTCGTCGGCGCGCTACGGGACAGGACGCCGGATCCCGGCTCGGAGTTGACCCGGGTCCTCGCGCTGGCCAGCCGGACGCCGCGGTACCGCCGGATCCACCTCGGCGCCCTCGACCTGGCCGCGACGGGCGAGCTGGTACGACGCGACACCGGTCAGGTCCCCGGACCCGAGGTGGTGCGGGCCATCCACCTGCGAACCGCCGGCAACCCGTTCTTCGTCCGGGAACTGACCCGGCTCCTGGCCGACGGGGGTGACCTGACCGCCGAGGCCACCGCGCGGGCGAAGGTCCCCTCCACCGTCCGGGACGTGGTCGGCAACCGGCTGGCCGGACTCGACGACGCCGCGCGGGACCTACTCCGGATCGCCGCGCTCATCGGCCGCGACGTCGACATACGGCTGCTCGCCGACGTGGCCGGGGTCGGCGTGCCTGCCTGCCTCGACCTCACCGAACGGCTGGAGAACGCCGGCCTGCTGCGGCTCGACCGGGACAGCTCGCTCTTCCTGCACTTCAAACACGATCTGGTACGGGAGTCGGTTGTCGCCGCCACGCCGTCCCCGCTGGCCGCCGAGCTGCACCTGCGGATCGCCGACGCGCTGGAACGCTCCGGCCCGGACGATGAGGTAGCGGAAAGCCTCGCCCACCATCTGCTGGCCGCCGGACCGCTCGCCGGGCGGGCGAGGACAGCCACCGCGCTGCTTCACTCCGGCCGCCATGCCGCCGCCAAGTCAGCTCTTGAGGTCGCCACCGACCGTCTGGAAGCGGCAGCCGAGACGGCACGATCGGCTTCCGAACCGGAGCTGGAGTTGTCCGCGCTCTCGCGGCTCACCGCCGTCGCGGGGATGCGCGCCGGGTATCACTCGTCCGCTCCCGAACGGCTGGAACGGGCCGAACGACTGGCCAGAGAACTCGGCCGGGAGCGGGAGGCCACCGCCTTCCTGTTCTCCCGGCGGGCCGCATACTCCCAGGCGGCCCGGCTCGACCTGAGCGGCAGGCTGGCACGGCAGCTGCTTGACGACGGCAGCGCGTCCGCCGACCCGGTCGTCCGCGCGTACGGCTATCAGGCCTGGGGCATCCACCAATGGGATCTCGGTAACGTCGGTGAGGCGTACCGCCATCTCAGCCGGACGGACGGCGACAACGGCGACGGCCGGCGCAGCGAGCAACCGCTGCGGTACGACCTCGGGCTGCTCTCGGCCGGGATCCTGGCGGAGACGACCGCGCTGCACGGCGACGTTCCCGCCGCCCGCGCACTGCTCGACGACCTCGAGGCCGCTGCCGGCGACGATCCGTACGCCATCACTGTCGTGACCAGTTTCGCGGCGCGTGTCGCGGCGCTGGCCGGGAATCCCGCCTGGGCGCTGGCCGCTGCCGGCCGCGGCATCGCCGCGGATCCCGGGCACTCCTACACCTTCTTCGGCGCCTACCTGCGGCTGGCCCGGTACTGGGCGCGGGCGGTCACCGGTGACGCCTCCGCCGCACCCGCCGCCGAGCGCCTCGTCGCCGCGGTGCTGCTCGACCCGCCCCGCTCGAACCTGCACACGTGGTACGCGTTGTGCGGCGAGATGTGGCTGGAATCCGGCCGGCCGGCCGAGTCCGCGCGGGCCCTGAACGAGGCCGACCGGTTCCTCGACGCCCACGGCCAGCGGTACGCCGAGGGCCTGCTGCTGCTGTTGCGGGCCCGGCACCGGCATGCCCGGGGCGAGCCGCTCCCCGCCGTACGCGCGGCGGCCGAACACGCCCGGGCGCTGTCGATCGCGCGGGAGGCGCATCTCTTCGCGCACCGGGCCGCCGGCTTCCTGGCCACGCTGCCGGAAGCCGGCGGCTGACCGTCAGGCGCCGGCGTGGGCGGCCGCCGCCAGGATCGCCTCGACCGTCGTCTCCGGGTGCGACACCATCGACAGGTGCGAGGCCGCGACCTCGGAGATCTTCGCGCCGGCCCGCTCGGCCAGGGACCGCTGGGTGGCCTCCGGGATCACCAGGTCGTCGGTGCCCACCACGGCCCAGCTCGGCAGCGTGCGCCAGGCGGCGGTCGTCGTCGGGGCGGCGTTGGCTCCCAGGGTGATCGGACGCTGACCGGTGACGATCAGGTCCGCCTGCGCCTTGGGCAGGTCCTGGGCGAAGTAGCGGTACACGGTGTCGGCCTTCAGGAACGCCTCCGCGTCACCCTCGGGCGCACCCGGATAGCCGGCGATGTCCAGCACGGTGGTCGGGTCCGGCACGTCGAGCGCGGAACCCGAACCGCCGAGGATCGCGAAGATGCTCTCGCCCTCGGCCGGGATGAAGGCGTTGACGTAGACCAGCGCGCGCACGTCGCCCCCGGCGCCGGCGGCGTTCGTGATGACGACACCGCCGTACGAGTGGCCGACGAGGACGACCGGTCCGCTGGTCCGCTGCGCGAGGAAGGACGTGAGGTAGGCGGCGTCGGGTTCCACACCGCGCAGCGCGTTCGGCGGCGCCAGCACGTCGAATCCCTGCCCCCGCAGCTCGGAAGCCACCGTGTTCCAGCTCGAGGCATCGGCCCAGGCCCCATGGACGAGGACGATGGAAGGCTTGGTCATCTCGTTTCCCCCTGTGTCAGTCGGTCCGGCTGATACTGGCGGCAACGAGTGGAGATTCTCTGAACGGAGACTTCATCCCTCGCCGGATCGCAGGAGATCGGTGACGCGGCGCAGGAACAGCAGACCCTCACCCTCGGCGGCGAGCGCTTTCACCCGGTCGGCGGCGGCCTCGACGACGTCGGCCGGTGCGCCTCGGTCGCGGGCCAGTCGTGCCCGCAGCGCCAGGATCAGGCCTTCGGCGTAGCGCTGCCCGTACCGTTCGAGGGCCTGCTCGGCCCGGTCCAGGGCGGCCCCTGCCTGGTCGAGAGCATCGATCGTCAGGTGCAGTTCGGCGAGCGCCGCGTACCAGGCGGCGACGGAGGAGCGTGGGGGTTCGAGAAGGTGGGCCTCGATGATCCGCTCGATCTCGGCCGCGGCCCGGTCCGGGTCCCGGCCGAGCATGCCGGTCCCCCACCACCAGGCCAGCCTCTGGGTGGTGCCCAGATACTCGAAGGCGAGCTCGGGGTCCACGGCGATGCCGTCCTCCGCGGCGGTCAACGCCCATTCCGGGTCACCGGCCACCGCCCCCGACAGCGCGACGAAGGTGGCCCAGAAGGTGACCGCGTACGGATCGTCCCCGGCGTCGGCCCGCATCCGCGCGAATCGAGCCCGGGCGTCCGGGACGTCGTCGTGCAGGGTGGCCATCAGCCCGAGCATCCCGGCTGCCAGCAGCTTCTGGTCGCGCAGCAGCGGAGCGGCCTCCGCCCGGACGGCGCCCGCCGCCACCGCACGGTCGACCCTCCGCAGGTGGCGGAGGGACTCGCCGATCGCACCGATCTCCCACTGGTGCACCGCCCAGGCGAGCCAGCCGTAGATACGTACCATCGGATCGGCCGACACCTCGCCGCCCTCCCGCAGCCGGCGGGCCAGCCGCCCGCTGGCCTCGATCTGCATGCCCTGGGAGTATCCGGTCCAGCGGGTGAACAGCAGGCTCGTCGCCTCCAGTTCCCGGCCGAGGCCACGCGCCAGGTCCTCGGAGCGCTCCAGGATGTCGGGCGGGGCGCCGACGTATCCCTTCTGCATCCCGAGAACCATGGTGAGCTGTGACAGGGTGGCGAGTTCGATCTCCGCCAGGCCGGACCCGCGCGCTACCCGGGCTGCCAGCCGGAGGTGCCGCTCGGCGACGTCGAAGGCGGACTTGGCCGCCGCGCGCCGGCCGGCGTGCAGCAGTGCGGTGGCGGTCCGGGACGGTTCCGCCAACGGGCCGGCCGACCACAGGTGATGGGCGAGCCGCTCGGCGATCGGCTCACCGCCCGGCTCGGCGTCCTCGATCGCGTCGGCCACCCGCAGATGCAGCCGGGGAACGCTGCGCGGTGGCGTGGTCCGGGCGACTGATTCGCGTACCAGATCGTGGGTGAACCACACGGCGAGCGGGTTGCCCGGGGCCGGGCCGATCAGCCCGAGCTCCTCCACCGGTTCGAGGTGTCGCCGGCACTCCGGGACTTCCAGCCCGGCGACCCGCGCGAGCAGTTCGACGTCGACCTCGCGCCCGATCAGGGCGGCGATTCTCAGCAGCCCCAGCGCGGTGTCGTCGAGACCGGCCATCCTGTCCTGGACGACATCGCGGACGGTCGCGGGCACTGCGGCGCGGAACCCGTCCTCCGCGACGAGTTCCCCGCCGTCGGCCGCCAGCAGCCGCGACAGCTCCCGGACGAAGAACGGGTTGCCGCCGGTACGGGCATGAATGTCACGGGAGACGCCGGCCACCGGCGTCCGTCCGGTCACCCGGCTCACGAGTTCGGTGACGTCCTTCGGGGCCAGGGGGCCGAGGCGGACACGTCGGTGGCCGGTCGTCCGGCTGACCCCGTCCACTATCCGGGTGAGCTCCGATCCCGGTGTCGGGGCGTGCGTGCGGAACGCTCCGATCAGGGCGGCGCCGGCCGGCAGGCGGGCGCCGAGGTGGCCGAACAGGTCCAGAGAGGCGAGGTCGGCCCACTGCAGATCGTCGATCACCACCACCACCGGCCGCCGCGACGCCGCGACCGCGACGAGCTCCGTCGCCTGTTCGAACAGGCGGAGCTGCAGTCCGCTGTCCGGCTGCAGGGGCGCCCCCGGCGAGATGTCCCGCGGGACGACGAGCCGGCCCAGCTCCCCGGCTTTCCACTCCGGACGTGCGGCGGCGGGCATGTCGTCCAGAAGCGCGACGACCACCTGGACCCACGGCCACATCGCCGGTGTTCCGTCCCCCTCCAGGCACCGGCCCCAGACGACACGGGCGCCGCCCCGCTCCGCCTCCGCGGAGGCCTCCTCGATCAGCCTGGTCTTGCCGACGCCGGGTTCGCCCTCCACCACGGCCAGCCCGGTGCCGCCGGCGAGGACCCGCTCGACCCCCTGACGCAGCGCCGTCAGCTCCTCATGGCGGCCCACCAGGGCACCGGGACGCCGCGCCCGCCCCGCCGGCGTGGTGACGGCCGCCGGCGCCGGGGCACCGTCACCGACGAGCCGCTCCACGGCTCGCAGCGCGGGCCCCGGATCGATGCCGAGCTGCTCGGCCAACCGGTCCCGGACCGACGTGAGCAACGCCTGTGCCTCGGCCCGCTGACCGGACGCGGCCAGGGCGGAGGCGAAAGCCGCCTGAACGGGTTCGTGCATCGGGGCCATCGAGGCGGCCAGGCGCAGGTGCGGGAGCATGCGCTGCGGCTGCCCGAGCGACGAGGCGAGGGTGGTGGCGGCCAGGCAGGCGGTGAGGAACTCCTCGTCGAGTTCGGCGAACACCCGCCGCGCGGTGGCGCCGCTGCCGAGCGTGTCACCGGCGGGGCCACGCCAGAGCCGCAGTCCCTCGTCGTACCGGTCGAGAGCCCGCTCCCGGTCCAATCCGGCCGATGCCTCCTCGACCAGCGCGCGGAACGCGACGAGGTCCACGACCTCACGATCGGCGGCCAAGAGGTACCCGTTGCCGTGGAGCCGGAGGTAGGACCCACTGTCCCGATACGCGAGGTCCGGTTCGAGGAGCCGCCGCAGGGCACCGACGTGCTTCTGGATGACGTTCACGGCGCTCGGCGGGACGCGGTCCTCCCAGATCAGGTCGATCAGCTCACTGACGCTGACCGGCTGTCCGGTACGGGCGAGCAGCACCGCGAGCAGAAGAGCCTGCTGGCGGGGGCCCGGAGCGACGTCCACGCCACCGCGCTCGATGCGCAACGGCCCCAGGATCTGCATGCGTGCCGAGCCGGCCCCGCCCGCCATCGGCACCCCACCCAACATCGCCCCGTTGCCCGATCGGGCATCCGGCGCCGGTAGGACGGCCGAAGTCTACCGGGTGGGTTCGGATATCCGTCGATATGACGCGACGAGTGTCATGCTCCCGATGCCTCATCGGGCAGGGGCGTCGAACAGTTGTTGACGATCGGTGCCCTGCTCGTCAGTGGATATCCGGTGGGCCGGTGTTCGATGGGATCGCGCCGCTCGGCGCCCCTGCTCGTACGCGCTCTGGTGGAGTGACATGGCCGTTCCGGGAACACCCGTCGTTTTCATCCATGGACTGTGGATCCATGCGTCCTCGTGGTCGTCGTGGACCGCGAGGTTCCGGTCCGCCGGCTACCAGCCGATCGCCCCCGGCTGGCCGGGCGACCGGGACACCGTCGCCGACACCCGGGCGCGCCCCGAGGCGCTGGCGGGGAACGGGCTGGATGCGATCGCCGACCACTATCGGAACGTCATCGCCGGGTTGGACCGTCCGCCGGTGGTCGTCGGCCACTCGGTGGGCGGAGCCGTCGTGCAGAAACTGAACGTCACAACGAGACTGGCGGCCGCCGTGGTCATCAGCCCCGCTCCGATCAAGGGGGTCCGGGCGCTGCCCCCGGCCCAGCTGCGCTCCTCCTTCCCGGTGCTGCGCAACCCCGGCAACGCCCGGCGAACCGTCACGTTGACCCGGGAGCAGTTCCGGTACGGGTTCGGCAACGCCCTGCCGGAGGCCGAATCCGACGACCTGTACGAGCGGTACGCGATCCCCGGTCCGGGCCGGCCGATCTTCGAGGTGGCGACCGCCGACCTCCGCCGCCGCTCGCCGGCCGCGGTGGACACCCGCACCGGCCACCGGGCGCCGTTGTTGTTCCTCGCGGCCGAACACGACCACACCGTCCCCGCCGTGGTGACGCACGGCGCTCACCGGCTCTACCAGCGGTCACCGGCTGTCTCCGACCTGATCACCTTGGAGGGCCGGGGCCATTCCGCCCCGTTCGACCACGGCGGGGAGGACGTCGCCGACCGGGTCGCGCTGTGGCTGGACGACCACCTCCAATAGCACGGCCCGGCTTTCAGTCCCGCGGAAGTCAGCCTTCAGTGCCCGATCCCTATCCTGCGACCGCCGCAATCGGAGACAGTCAGGAGTAGATCGGTGCCAGCATCCGGAACGCCGGTCACGGTCTTCGTGCACGACGCCGACCCGCTGATCAACGCCGGACTCACCCACCTGCTGCGATGCAGTGCGCGGATCGAGGTACGCGATCCCGGCCCGGGCGACGACCCGGCCGGGGTCGCGGTCCTCTTCACCGACCGGATGCACCGGCCGGTGCTGAACCACCTGCGTGACCTGGCCCGCTCCCAGCGGCTTGTCCTGGTCGTCGCCCACCTCACCGAACACCAGCTGCTGCAGGCCCTCGACGCCGGGGTCTCCGCCATCCTCTTCCGCCACGAGATCACCGGCGAGCGCCTGCTCGACGCGGTCGGTGCGGCGGCCCGCGACGAACGGGATCTGCCGCGCGAGGCCGTCGGGCGGCTCGTGGACGTCGTGACGCGACTGCGCCGGCAGCCGGCCGCGGTCCGCGACGCCGCCCGTCCGCCGACCGAACGCGAACTGGCCGTCCTTCGCCTGCTCGCCGACGGCCTGGAGACCCGGGACATCGCGGAGCGGCTGGCCGTCTCCGAACGTACCGTCAAAAAGGTTCTACACGGTGTGACCGTCCGGTTCCGGCTGCGAAACCGGACCCACGCCGTCGCGCACGCCCTGCGCGAGGGATACCTGTAGAGCCGCCAGGAACTCGTCGGCCCGGGTCGCGAACAGGTGCGCCTCGCGCTCCACGGCCAGGGCCCGGGCCCGCTCCGCGGCGGCCCGGACCACGTCGGCGGGTGCGCCGCGGGCGTGCGACAGGCGAGCTCTGAGCAGCAGGATCAGGCCTTCCGCGTACCGCTGCCCGTGGGTGTCGAGGAATTGATCGGCCCGGTCGAGGGCTTCGGCGGCGGCGTCCAGGTCCCCGGCCGCCATCAGCATCTCGCCGAGCAGCCCGTGCCAGGTGGAGACGCAGGTCCGGATCGGATCGAGGAGGTTCGCGTCGATGAGCCGGCGCGCCTCGGCGGCCGCACCCCGGGGGTCTCTGCCGGTGACGGCGAGTGCCCAGCAACGGGCCAGGCGCTGATAGGTGCCGAGGAAGACGTACGTGAATCCGGGGTCGGCGGCGATGCCCTGGTCGGCGGCGTGCAGCGCCCACACCGGGTCGCCGGCGATCGCCGCGGTGCGGGCCGCCAGCGACGCCCACACCGTGATCGCGTACGGGTCGTCGGCGGCGGCCTCCGCCCGGTCGAACAGTGCCCGGGCCTCGGTGAGCCGGCCGTGCAGCGCGGTCGTCTCGGCCAGCATCCCGTCCATCAGCAGCTCGACGTCGTACCGGACCGGGTCCTCCTCCCGGCCGGCCGGCCGAAGCTGGTGGGATCGGGTGAGGTAGCGGAACGACTCGCCGATGTTGCCGATGTGCCACTGATGCAGCCCCCAGGCCCGCAGGCCGTACGCCCGCGCGGTGGGGTCCTCGGATCGCCGGCCCTGTTCGAGCAGTCGACGCGCCACCGGGCCGCTGCGGTCGAGTTCGATCAGCGTGGCGTGCACCAGCCACCGCGAGAACAGGAATCCGGTCGCCTCCGCCTCCCGCCCGAGATCGCGGACCAGGTGTTCGGCCCGTTCCAGCACGTCGAGCGTCGCGGCGCCGTACCGGGACTGCATGCCGACCGCCGCGGTCAGGGCCAGCGCGGAGAGCTCCAGTTCGGGCAGGCCGGCGGCACGGGTGAGCCGGGCTGCCTTCCGCAGATGCCGCTCGGCCGCGTGGACCGCCGATTTGGCGGCCGCCCGGCGGCCGGCCCGGATGAGCGAGATCGCGGTCCGGCCCGGGCCGGCCAGCGGACCGGCCTCACACAGGTGGTGGGCGAGGCGCTCGGCGATCGAGTCGTCGCCCGGAACGCCCTGCTCCAGCGCGTTCGCCACCCGCAGGTGAAGCTCGGGCGCCGCCGGCCGGGGGATGGATCCGGCCACCGATTCCCGGACCAGGTCGTGGGCGAACCGGAGCGCGAGCGGATTGCCGGGCGCCGGGCCCAGCAGGCCGAGCGCCTCCACCGGTTCCAGGCGGTTCAGGCACGTCTGTACGTCCACGCCGGCCGCCCGGGCGAGCAGGCTCAGCTCGACGTCGCGGCCGACGATGGCGGCGATCCGGAGCAGTCCACGGGCGTGGTCGTCCAGGCCGGCCATCCGATCGTGGACCACGTCCCGCACGGTGGCCGGCACGCCGGCCCGGGCCACCGTGTCCCCGGTGAGCACGCCCTGCTCGGCGAGCAACCGGGAGAGCTCCAGGACGAAGAACGGGTTGCCGGCCGTACGCGTGTGGATGATGCGCGTGGCGTCGCGGCCGGGAGCCTGCCCGGTCTCCCGGCGGACCAGCTCGGCCACGCCTTCGGGTCCCAGCGGCCCGAGCCGGATCCGCCGGTGGCCGGGTGTCCGGCTCGCCGCGGCGAGGACCCGGGTCAGCGCGGAGCCCGGCACCGGGGCGACCGAGCGGAACGCGCCGATCACCGCGACGTTCCGGGGAAGCCGGATGACCAGGTGCGCGAACAGCCGGAGCGAGCCCAGGTCGGCCCAGTGCAGATCATCGACGAGCAGGACCAGGGGCTGCCCGGCCGAGACCTCGCCGAGGACGGCCACCACCTGTTCGTACAGGCGGAACCGGGTGTCGTTCTCCGGAATCATCGGGCCGCCGAGAGCGTCGTCCCGGCTCTGGACGAGACCGCCCAGCTCCCCGGCGAGCCACTTCTCGCGGTCGGCGCCGGACAGGCCCTCGATGACGGCGCCGACCGCCTGCACCCACGGCCACATCGACGGCGTTCCGTCGCCGGCGAGGCAATGGCCCCAGACCACCCGGGCGCCGCGCCGCTCACCGTCGCGGGCCGCCTCCTCCAGCAGCCGGGTCTTGCCCGCCCCCGGTTCCCCCTCGACCAGCGCGAAGGCGCTGCCACCGGCCAGGGCCGACCCGATCGTCCGCCGCAAGGTTCCGGCCTCCGCGTCCCGGCCGACCAGATCTCCCTCGACGCGTGGATCAGCCGGCGGCACGGCCGCGGGGGCCTGCGCCGCGACGGTCACCGGCGGCGCGGCGAGGTACACCGTCCGGCTCAGGGCCTGCTGGAGGGCGGACTCGAGGGCCGGGCCGGGGTCGATGCCGAGGTCGTCCGCCAGCCGGGCCCGCACCCGCTGGAACACCGCGAGCGCCTCCGCTTGACGCCCGGCTACGGCGAGGGTGGTGATGAGGGCCGCCTGGACCGGTTCGTGCAGCGGCGCCATCGTGGCCGCCCGCTGCACGAACGGGAGGACCCGGTGCGGCTGGCCGACCGTGATCGCGAGTTCGGCCGCGGACACCGCCGTCGCGAAGAACTCCCGATCGAGCGCGGCGAACGTCGGTATCGCGGCCGGTGCGTGCAGGAGTCCCTCACCGGCCGGCCCGCGCCAGAGGCCCAGCGCGGCCAGGTGATGCGTGAGGGCGTCGTCCGGGCGCCGCTCGGCCGACGCGGTGGAGGCCGTATCGGCAAGGTGCCGGAATGCCAGGACGTCCAGCACCTCACGATCGGCCACGAACTGATAGCCGGTCCCTCGGCGCTGCACGTACGAGCCCGGCCGCCGGGCCTCGACGCCGGGCTCGAGCAGCCTGCGCAGGCCACCGACGTACTTCTGGACGACGTTCAGCGCGCCGGTCGGGGGCTCCTCGCCCCAGATCAGGCTGATCAGCTCGCTGGTCGCGACGGGGCGGCCCGCTCGGGCGAGCAGCAGGGCCAGCAGGTACGCCTGCCGGCGCGGACCGGGATCCCGTTCGATGCCGTCACGCCAGATCCGCAGCGGACCGAGAATCTGAAGACGCAGGCCGACCGATGCGATCACGAGCACACCCCCGGGCCACGGACAAGTGGGGTTCAGCCTGCCGATTCGCTGTGGACGGCCACTGGATTCCCAATGTATCGACGGGCATCCTGCTCGAGCGCGTCAGCTCAGTGAAACCAGCAGGTCCTCGGCCCGCCGGACGAACAGGTGTGCCCGCTGACCGGCGGACACGTCGCGGGCCGTACGGGCCGCGGCCCGCACCACGGCGACCGCCTCCCCGCGGGCCCGCAGCAGCCGCGCGCGGAGCAGGAGCAACAACCCCTCGGCGTGACGCGGGCCGTGGCTCTCGAAGAACTCGCCGGCCCGGTCGAGCGCGGCGCCCGCCTGATCGATCCGGCCCGCCGCCAGCGACATCTCGGCGTACAGCCCGTAGAAGAAGGCGGCCCCCCACTGCGGCGGATCGCTCAGCACCGTCACCAGGATCTTCTCGGCATCCTCGGCGGCGCCGGCCGGGTCGTCACCGAGCAGGGCCCGCGCCCACAACCACTCCAGCCTGGTGTAATGCACCGCGACAAAGGTGCGCCCGGGGTCCGGGTCGATCCACCGTCCGGTCACCCGCAGAGCCCAGGCCGCGTCGCCGGCGGCCGCGGCCGACATGCCGGCGAAGTGCGCGCAGATCGACTGCTGATACAGGTCCTCGCCGGCGGCCCTCATCAGGTCCTCGAAGCGCTGCCGGGCGTCGTCGACAGCGCCGTGGAGCGCGAGCGCCATCGCCTCGGTCACCGACCAGAAGTACGCCAGGTCGTACCGCAGCGGGTCGCCCGTGGTCGAGGAAGCGGTGTTCCCTTCACTCAGGCACCGCAGCGCCTCCCCCACGTCGCCCACGTCGTAGAGCTGATGCTGTCCCCAGACCTGAAGGCCGTACGCACGGACGACCGGATCGGCGGAGCGGGCGCCCCGGTCGTGAAGCCGTCGGGCCAGCCGGCTCCGGACGGCCTGCAGGGTGTGGGTGGCGCCGATCGTCCTGGCGGCCAGCAGATCGGCGGCCTGCGCGTCCCGCCCGAGGTCGTCGGCGAGTTCGGCAGCGCGTTCCAGCAGCTCGGCGGTCGATCCGCCGTACCCGGCGCGCCGTCCGACGATCACGATGAGGGCCGACAGCGCGGACAACTCCTGCTCGTACAGGCGCGCCGTCCGGGCGGTGTGGACCGCCGACCGCAGATGCCGTTCGGCCGTCTCGAACGCCGATTTGTCGGCCGCCCGGCGACCGGCGGCCGCCAGCGCCTCCGCAGTGCGCCGCGGATCGGCGAGCGGACCGGCCGCCCACAGGTGATAGGCCAGGCGCTCGACGACGGGTCCGCCCGCCGGGTCACGGTCGAGGGCGTCCGCGATGCGGAGATGAAGACCGGGCACTCGCCGGGGCGAGACGCTCTCGCCCACCGCCTCCCGGACGAGGTCGTGGGTGAAACGGTACGAGTACGGGTCGCCGTCGACCGGTTCCACCAGGCCCAGCTCCGCCAGCGGCGCCAGGTGGTCGAGACAGGTCTGGACGTCCATGCCCGCGGCGGCGGCCAGCACACCGAGGTTGACGTCGCGGCCCACGAACGCGGCCGTCTCGAGCAGGTTCCGGGCGCCGTCGTCCAGAGCGGCGATCCGGTCGAGGACGACGTCCCGCACCGTCGACGGCACGTCCACCGGATCGGCCCCGCCGGCGGTCAGGCGGGACAGCTCCCGTACGAAGAACGGGTTGCCGCCGGTCCGCGCGTGGATGACAGCGGCGGCCTGCGGTCCCGGGCTGTCGCCCGTCTCGAGCCGTACCATCGCGGCCACCTCGGCCACGTCGAGCGGGCCGACCTGGATCCGTTGATGCCCGGGCGCCCGGCTCGCCACGGCCAGCATCCGGGAGAGCTCAGCGCCAGGAGCCGGAGCCCGGTCGCGCATCGCGCCGATCAGGGTGGCGCCGGCCGGCAGCCGAGCCGACAGGTGGCCGAAGAGCTGGATCGAGCCGGCGTCGGCCCACTGGAGATCGTCGATGACGAGCAGGAGCGGTCGCCGGGCAGCGGCCTGGGCGACGACCGCGACCACCTCTTCGAACAACCGGAACCGAGTGCCGTCGTCGGGCCCGGCGAGGGCGCCGGAGCGTGGCTCGACCAGTGCGCCGATCCCCCTGTCGAGCAGGTCCTGACGGATCTCGTCCGGCAGAGCGGGCACGATGGCCCCGGCCACCTGGACCCACGGCCACATCGACGGGGTGCCGTCACCGTCCAGACAACGCCCCCAGACCACCCGGCGGCCGGCCCGGGCAGCCTCCGCGGCGGCCTCCTCGAGCAGGCGGGTCTTGCCGGAGCCCGGTTCGCCGGTCACCACCACGGGCCCCTCCGCCGCCCGCAACGCCGCCAGTTCGGCGGACCGGCCGACCAGCTCCCAGGGGCCGGCCGCCGGCCCGTCCGTCAACCGCCGAAACGCGTCCTGCAACGCCGGCCCCGGGTCGATACCCAGATCGTCGGCGAGCCGGGACCGCACGGCACGGTAGGCGTCCAGCGCGGCGGCCTGCTCCCCCGCCGCGGCCAGCACCTCGATCAGGGCCGCCTGCACCGGCTCGTGCAGAGGCGCCATCGCCGCCGCCCGGTGCACGGCCCGCAGGATCCGCTCCGGCCGGCCCAGCGGCACGGCCAGCCCGGCCGCGGCCACGCAGGCGTCGACGAACCCCCGGTTCAGGTCGGCGAATAGTGCCTCTCCGCCCGGCCGGTGGGTCAGTCCGTCCCCCGCCGGGCCGTTCCACAGGGCGATCGCCTCGGCGTAGTTCTCCAGCGCCACCTCCCGCCGGTTCGGCCCGACAGCGGCCTGCGCCGCCGCGACCCGATCCCGGAAAGCAGCCAGGTCGACCAGACCGGACCCGGCATCGAAGAGGTAGGCGTCCCCGCGCCGCAGCAGGAACGAGCCACTCGCCCGGGCCGGAAGGCCCGGCTCCAGCAGCCGCCGCAGGATGCCGACGTACTTGTGGACGACGTTGAGCGCGGTCGCCGGGGCCGACTCGCCCCAGATCAGGTCGACCAGCTCATCGGCGGTGATGGGGCGCCCCTCCCGGGCCAGCAGCACGGCCAGGAGGTAGGCCTGCTGGCGGGGGCCCGCGTCGAGCTCCACGTCGCCCCGCCACAACCGCAGCGGGCCGAGGATCTCCAGACGGAGCGTCGGTTCCGGCAGCACCGGGCCGATGGTACGACCCTAGGTCCACTTCTCGTGAACAAGCCGTCAAGTCGACATCAATACCGTTCGCTGCATGACGGTCATCACTCATCACCGCTACGCCGATATCCAGGGGCATCGCCTGTTCTACCGGGAGGCCGGCCCGTCCGGCGCGCCCACGGTGGTTCTGCTGCACGGATTCCCGGCCAGCTCGTCCATGTTCCGGCACCTGATCCCCGAGCTGGCCGACCGCTGGCACGTCATCGCGCCCGACCTGCTCGGTTTCGGGGAATCCGACGCTCCGGCGGTGGACGAGTTCGACTACAGCTTCGACGCGCTCGCCGACCTCACCCGCCGGCTGCTCGACCATCTCGGGGTACGCCGCTACGCGATCTACGTTCAGGACTACGGCGCCCCGATCGGCTGGCGGCTGGCTCTCGCCGAACCCGCGGCGATCACCGCTGTGATCAGTCAGAACGGCAACGCGTACGAGGAGGGGTTCGTCCCGGAATTCCTCCAGCTCAATCGGAACCTCTGGGACGCGCCGGGACCGGCGACCGAGGCGCCCCTGCGACAGGCTCTCACCCTCGACTTCACCCGCCATCAGTACCTCGCGGGTGTCACCGACCCGACCCTGGTCGACCCGGGCACCTGGCGCAACGACTACGCGCTGCTATCCCGCCCGGGCATGGATCTCGTCCACATGCAGCTGTTCCGCGACTACGCGACCAACGTGAAGCTCTACCCGGAGGTGCAGCGCTGGTTCCGCGAATGGCAGGTTCCCCTGCTGGCCGTCTGGGGCCAGGGCGATCCGATGTTCCGGCCCCGCGGCGCGTACTCCTTCACCAGTGACCTGCCCGCCGCCGAGATCCATCTGCTCGAAGGCGGGCACTTCCTGTTGGAGAGCGCCCTCGGCGAGTGCGTGCCGCTGATCCGCAAGTTCCTCGCCGAAGCACTCTGACCGGTCAGCAGGCTCCCCACTCGAGGTGGAACGCCTCCGCCGGGTCCAGGACCGCACCCATCGCGTACGCGTGTGCGAACTCCGCCTCCCCGACAGCGGTGAGCGCCGCAGCCCGGGCGGCGTCGAGCTCGGCGGCGTCGTCCGGGTCGGGAAGCTGCCGGGCGGCGGCGTACGCGCTGTCGGAGAACCCGACCATCCGGGCGGCCCGCTCGAACTCGCCGTCGGCCGTCGCCATCGCCGCGGCGGCCACGCCGAGATACGGCACGAAATCCCGGTAGCAGTTGCGGAAGACCCGCTCCCGGCCCTCCGCGAACAGCTGCCGGGCCCGGTCGAGGTGCCCCATGCGCAGCTCGATGAAGGACAGGTTGTGGTACTCGGCGTTCACCAGCTCCGGCTGACCGAGCTCGGTGTTCAGGGCGATGCTGGTCAGGTATCGCTCCCGGGCCTCCGCGTGACGTCCGGACAGCCGGGCGACCGCTGCCAGCACATGCCGGGGACGCTCCTCCAGCCGGCGTACGCCGGAACGCTCGGCGATCCGGAGAGCCGAGGAGGCGAGTTCCTCGGACCGAGCCAGGTTCCCCGCGCGGAGGGCGACGCGGGCCATCGCGTATATCCCCTCGACCTGTCCGGCCGGCTCACCGGTGGCCCGGGCCCGCTCGATCTCTGCCAGAGCCATCCGGGTCACCGCGGCGTCGTCGCCTCCCCGGAAGACGGCCCGCAGCTCCGTCGCGACCGCGCCGTCCCAGTCGCGCACCAGCAGGACCGCGTCGAGGAAGCGATCCGGCTCCTCGACCTGTCCGAAGTGGCCGCTGTCCTCCAGCATCACCAGCCGCGACCCGACGATGCTCCGGTGCAGAGCCTCGGCCCAGACCGGGCCGCAGATGAAGTCGTGCCGACCGCAGATCACCACGGTCGGCGCGGAGACGGCCGCCAGGTCGGCGCGGTAGTCGACAGCCGTCGTCTCGAAGGTCACCCGCCACGAGCGGACGGCGCCGCGGAGCGGCTCGAACTCCTCCCGGCGCCCCCAGAAGTCGGCGAAGTAGACCGGCAGTCCGGCCCGCAGCGCGGCGGTCTTCTCCTCGTCGGTGAACACCGGGCTCTCATCGTTGAGGGCATCGCGGGCGGCGCGAGCTTCTGCGCCACCGGAACCTCTTCCGGGGTACGCGTCAGCCGCCACCGTCGCGGCAGCCCAGAAGGCGGCGTCGGTGACCGGCGTCGAGCTGTACAGGACGAGGCCGGCGACCCGCTCGGGGTGCAGGAAGGCGAACCGCTGGGCGACGAGCCCACCATGCGAATGCCCCAGGATGTGCACGCGCGGCACACCCAGCCGGTCGACGATCGCGGACAGGAAGTCGACGTACGTGTCGACGTAGGTGGCTCCGGCCGGCAGCGGTCGTGATCCGCCCGTGCCGACGGGTTCGACGTACACCATGGTGAAATGCTCCTCCAGCCGGGAGGAACGCAGATAGGAATGGTCGACGCCGGGCCCACCGGAATGGGCGATCATCACGGGCCCCTCGCCCGCCACGTGATAGGTCTGAGTGGTGCCCCGGTGCTGGAAACCGTGGGTGCCCGGGCTGAGATCGCTGTTCATCCGTGGAAATGTAGGTCGACCCGGTTGACCGGCACTGGAACCGTCGCCGGCCTACCCGAAGACGCTTCACTCATCGTCAAGTCGATGTCCGTACGTTCGGCCGGTGACCTCCTTCAGCGAACTCGGTGCCGCCCGGTACGTCCTGCTCACCACCTTCCGCCGCGACGGCCGCGCCGTGGCGACGGCGGTCTGGGTGCTCCCCGCGCCCGACGGTGAACTGGCGATCTGGACCGCCGCCGACAGCGGCAAGATCAAGCGGATCCGTCGCGACGGCCGGGTCACGCTGGCCCCGTGCACGGTGGCCGGGCGGGTCCTCGGCCCCGCCGTCGAGGGTCGCGCCCGCCTCGGCACTCCCGAGGACACCGGGTGGGCCGCGCGCCGGATCCTCCGCAAGTACCGCCTGATCGGCCTCCTCGTGGTCGGCGGCAGCATCCTCCGACACCGCCGCATCGGTGGCGTAGCCGTATTCGTGTCCCGCACCGATTCCCCGGCCGGCCACTGACATCGGCAACGACAGTCGTCATTCAGTTCCGATTCACAAGGAGCGATTAGCGTCGCTCTGGACCGCTACACGATCGAGGGGGAACGCATGAAGTTCATGACCACCGAGGTGAACGGGCTCGACATCTTCTACCGGGAGGCCGGGCCGGCGGACGGTCCCGTCGTGCTTCTCCTGCACGGATTTCCGACATCCTCGTGGCAGTTCCGCAATCTGATTCCGCTCCTTGCCGACAAGTATCGGGTCATCGCCCCGGACTACCCCGGTTTCGGCCATTCCGCGAGCCCGGACCGCGCCGATTTCGACTACACCTTCGCCAACTACGCCGACCTCATGCACGGGCTGCTCGACCAGCTCGGCGTCGACCGCTACGCCTTCTACGCGTTCGACTACGGCGCCCCCACCGGCTACCGGCTGGCGCTCCAGGGGCCGGAACGGGTCACCGCGATGATCGTGCAGAACGGCAACGCGTACGAGGAGGGCCTGCTCGAGTTCTGGAACCCGATCAAGGCTTACTGGGCCGAGGACACCCCGGAGAAGCGGGAGGGCGTACGCCCCATCCTGTCCGAGGAGACCACCGAGTTCCAGTACACCCACGGCGTCGCCGACCGCACCCGCCTCGACCCGGACGCCTGGCTGCACGACATCACCCAGCTGGCCCGGCCCGGCAACGACGACATCCAGCTCGACCTGTTCAAGGACTACGGCACCAACGTCGGCCTGTACCCGCGGTTCCAGGAGTTCTTCCGCACCCACCGGCCGCCGACCCTGATCGTCTGGGGCCAGAACGACTACATCTTCCCGCCCGAGGGCGCACACCCGTACCTCAAGGACCTGCCCGACGCCGAGCTGCACCTGCTCGACACCGGCCACTTCCTCCTGGAGGACCAGCTCGACGCAGCCGGCCCCCTGATCCGAGACTTCCTCGACCGCTCCCTCTGAACGGTCATGTTCCCGGCTTTCCGCCAGCAGACGGACAACAATAGAAAATAAAGTGACTCACGGCATCATGAGCAGGTGAGCAACCGCAAAAAGACCATCGCACTATGTGTTGACGGAAGCACAATCAACTGTCATGTTCACGGCCGCGGCCCGCTCTGTGTGGTGTATCCCGGGGAGGCTGAACCGGGATGGGAACATGCACGGATTCCTCTTGCGGAACGCGAACTGGCCATGGTCTACGTCGAGCCCGCGGGTGCCGACGATCCCGTCGAGCGCCTGCGGGCCGTCGTCGAACATTTCGGCGATGAGCCGGTCTTCGTCATCGGGCACGGGCGGGGCGGATTCGCCGCACAGAGGTATGCGATCTGCGACCCGGCCGGCGTCGCCGGCCTGATCCTGTACTCCACGAGCCCGGTAGCCGAATGCTCCGATCTGTCCCATATCACCGCGCCGACCCTCGTTCTGGCCGGCGCGCATGACGACCCCGAGGAGGCCGCCGCATTGGCCGCGGGCATACCCCGATCGCGGATCGTGACCTTCGAGCAGAGCGGCCACCTCGCCCACCTGGAGGAGTCGGAGCGTTTCGTCCACATCCTGCTGGAGTTCACCCGGCGGGTCTCAGGCCCGGTCCGAACCGGTCGGCGCTGACCGAGGGAGAGACCCGGCCCGCCGTCAGCGGGACGTCGAATGGGACAACCGGGACGCCAGGTGGTGAAGCTTCGCCTGCATGTGGCGGGGGCCGCCGCCCTGGAAGGACTGCAGCACCGCGCTCGCCTGGTCGAACGCCTCGCGGGCGCCGGCCAGGTCGTGGGTGTCGATGAGCAGCTCGGCCAGGCTGCGGAACGCCTCGAAGTGGTAGGGGCCCTGACCGACCGAGCGGGCCGCCTCGACCGCCCACTTCAGCTCGGCCACCGCGTCCTCGGTCCGGCCCAACTTGATCAGGTTGTGCGCGATCGAGACCCGGATCATGGCTTCCTCGTGCCGGCGGCCGACAGCGAGGTTGAGATCGAGGGCCTTGTGGAGCTCGACGTCGGCTTTCTCGTACTCGCCGAGGTGTGTCAACGATCGGCCCATGCAGTCGAGGCATCGCTCCGACCTGTCGCTGCCGGCCGCCTGCGACAGACCCACAGCGATCTCCGCGTGTTCCAGGGCTTTCCGGTGCTCGCCGAGCGCGGTGTTCACCGAGTGGAAGTTCACGTGGGTCAACGCCTGTTCGAGCAGCATCCCGTGGTCGACGTACACCTGCAGGGCGGCCGACAGCAGTTCGAGGGACTCGTCGTACGCGTTGAGGAACCATCGGGCGCCGGCCAGGCTGCGCAGCACGTGCGCCTCGCCCACGACGTCGCCGCTCCCGCGGGCGGCTCGCAACGCGAACCGCATGACGTCCTCCCAGTCCGGGAAGTGGCCGAACCATTCGAAGTACTGCTGCATGGTGATGGCCAGCTGCCAGGGGACGATGCCGTGGTCGAGGTCGGCGGCCGTGCGTACCGCTTCCTTGAGGACCTCGCGATGGGCGGCGAACCAGTCGATCGCCTCGCGGTAGGACCGCGGTCGTTCCGGGACGACACCCGGCTCGGCCGGAGCGGGGGCGATCGGCGTCCGGTTCGGTTCCAGCACCACCTGGGCGTTGAAGCTGCTGTGCAGGTAGTACTGCAGCAGCCGGGTGACCGCGGCCCGCTGTTCGGTGACGGTCTCGGTGGTGCGGAAGAGCTCCTCCGCGTACGCCCGGACCAGGACGTGCGAGGTGAAGCAGCCGCTCTCGTCCTCGGTCACCAGGGCAGCTTCCGACAGCTCTTCGATCTCGGCCCGGGTGATGTGCAGGCCCTGGCCACCGAGGCTGGCGGCCGCCTCGATCGTGATGCCGGGAGCCAGGGCCATCGACAACAACCGGAACAACCGCGCCGCGCCGGGGCTGAGCTGCCGGTAGGACCAGGAGAAGGCGGTCCGGGGGCCGGCGCCGTCGCGTCCCTCCGGGAAGGCGGCCAGCCGCTGAGAGCCGTCGCGGAGCTCCGCCGCGACCGTCGCCAGGGACAATTTCGGACGTACGCTCAATCGCGCGGCCAGAATCGCCAGGGCGAGCGGCAGCCGCCCGCACAGTTCGATGATCTCGTCGATGACGGCCGGCTCGAGTCCGATCGCTCGCGGGTCGTGCAGGTGCTCGAGGCGGGCCGAGAGGAGCCGCCGCGCGTCGGGCAGTTCCGGAACGTATGCGCGGTGGAGGCGCGCCCCGTCCGAGACCGCCAGGCCGGTCAGCGGGCGGCGGCTGGTGATCAGCACGAGGCTGTCGGCCGAGTTCGGGAGCAGGGGGCGGGCCTGTGCGGCGTCACGCACGTCGTCCAGCACCACCAGGATCTTCTTGCCGGCGGTGAGGCTGCGGTAGGTGCCGACCAGCGCGTCGAAGGTGTCCGGGACGTCGGAGGCGCGCAGGCCGAGACCGTACAGCAGGGTACGCAGCGCGTCGGCCGCCAGCACGCTGCCGTCCTCGCCCTGGTAGCCGCGCAGGTCGAGGTGGAGTTGGCCGTCGGTGAACTCGGCGGCGACGCGGTGGGCGAAGTGGGTGACCAGGGTCGACTTGCCGACCCCTCCCATGCCGTCGACCGCGACCACCATCGGGCTGGTCCGGCGGGTGTCGCGCATCGACCGGACGACCTCGTGCAACTTGGCCAGTTCGGCGGTACGGCCCACGAACATCGGCTGGTCGTGCGGCAGCTGGGCCGGACGTACGAGTGGCACCAGGCCGGAGGTCTCGTCCGGCGCCGGGAGCACCGCCGCGTCCGGAACCGGGGCCTGGGTCAGCACCTGCTGGTGTGCCTCCTGGAGTTCCCGGCCGGGGTCGATGCCCAGCTCGTCGACCAGGCGTTCCCGGATGGCACGGTATGTCTCGAGCGCTTCGGCCTGGTATCCCCCGGCCGACAGCGTGAGCATCAGGCCGGCGTGCACGGGTTCGGTCAGGCGCCCGATCCGGGCGGCCAGCCGCAGGGCGGGAAGCACCTCGGCCGGGCGGCCCGCCTGCACGGCGACCGCACCGGCCGCGACGGCCGCGTCGAGGAACTCGCCGTCGATGCCCGCGAAGACCGCGGTGGCTCCGGCGCTGTCGGCGAGGGTGTCTCCGGAGGGGCCCTCGCAGAGGCGCAGCGCCTCGAGGTACTCGTCGAGGGCCTGGGCCGGCCGGTCGTGGCTCGCGCTCGACCTGGCACGGGCCACGAGCATGCGGAACGCCACCAGGTCGAGCGATTCCGGCCCGGCCGTGAACCGGTACCGGCTGTCCCGGCGGGTGATGAACGATCCGCCGGACCGGGGTGCCAGCTCCGGTTCCAGCACGCGACGCAGCGCTCCCACGTACTTGTGGATGACGTTGACCGCGCTGGCCGGCGGGTCGCCGCCCCAGATCAGCTCGATCAGGTCGGTCATGCCTATCGGCCGGCCTTCCTGGGCGGCGAGCAGGGCCAGCAGGCAGCGTTGCTGGCGGGGGCCGGCGTCGAGCTCGACGCCGTTTCGCCAGACCCGCAACGGGCCCATGATCTGGAGGCGTACCGCGTCCGGAGAGGTCAACAGCGTTTCCTTCGATGTCAGGATGAGGCCCCAAGCTATTCAAGAGGACTGGAGGACTTGTGGAATTCGACTAGACCGCCGACCGAGCAGCGTCGATGTCGCGGTCGTCGACCCAGTTGCCGTGGAAGCCGAACGGCACCCGGCTGGGCAGGTGCACGGTGGCGACCGGCCCGGCGTCGAGGGCGGCGGCGTCGAGCACGACGAGGTCGGCCCGGTCGACGGTGCCGTCGTGCACGACCGAGAGGATCCAGCCGTCGTCCTCGGCGATCGCACCCGGTCGCGGCACGAACGCGGGCTCCATGGTCACGCGACCCGGACCGTAGTCGTACACCACAGTCTGTCCGCTCGTGGTGTCGATCTTGATCAGAGGCCCGGTACCGAAACCGGCTGCCGGATCACGGTTGACGTCGTCGGTGATGAGCAGGCCGTCCGGGCTGAAGCCGGCGAACCAGCCGTACCGGTGCGGCCGGCCGGTCAGCGCCGGGTCGACCCTCGGAAACTCGACACGGTGGTCGCTGATCGGTTCCTCGTTGACGGTCCCCGTCGCCGGATTGACGGTCCATCGCACCAGCCGCGGTGTGGCGTCCCCGGGGCCGTTGATGTCCCGGACGAACATCGTGTCGTAGCGGATGACATCCATCGTCAACGACCCGTCCGGGTTGTCGAAGGCGTTGAGGACGTGGAAGACGAAGGACCGGGGGGCCTCGATCCAGCGGATCTGGTCGGCCGTCCCGGAGAGAGGCAGGATCCCGAGACGGGCGGTGTGCTGGTCGTCCCAGTTGAAGGGAAAGGTCGCGACGGGAAGGCCGGCGGCGCCGCGCCGCTGGGCGGCGGCCAGGGTGACCGGGAGGTCGAGCAGCACCACCCGGGTCGCGGTCAGCGCCATGTCGTGGACCATCGGGCCGTCGGGAACCTCGATGTCGCTGGTGTGCGTGGCCCGGCCGGTGGCGTCGAGCACGACGTAACGCACCGACCCGAACCGCGGGTTGTAGGTCATCGCGTGCATCGCACCGGTGGCCGGGTCGATCTTCGGGTGGGCGGTGAAGCCGCGGCTGAGCGTGCCGTCGCAGTCCCAGATCGCCTGGTGGGCCAGGTCGGGGCTGATCTCCACCGGTGGCTTGCCTCCCTCGATGAGGGTGAGCAGGCGGCCGCCGTGGCTCAGGACGTTGGTGTTGGGCGCGCCGCGCTCGCTCGCGACGAAACGGCTGCGGTACCACTCGGCGCGGCCCTCGCGCAGGCGCACGCCGTGGACCATCCCGGCGCCGCTGAACCAGTGGTGCAGCTCGCGGTCGACCTCGGTCCGCGGGTTGGGGCCGATCCGCAGGTAGAGCCCGTTCAGATCGCGGGGCAGGCGCCCGCTGACCGGTAGGTCCACCGTGCTCACCTCGTCGGCCAGCGGCGCGTAGTTGCCCTCCAGATATCTGTTCACGTCGACCGACGGTACGCTTCAGACCATCCAATCTGGAATATTGAGATTCAGACGATCGCACCGCCACCGAGAGGACCCCGATGCCATCACCCCTTCCCCCCAGCGCCTACGTCGTGCTCGGCCTTCTCGGCCAGCGGAGCAGTCTGACCCCGTACCAGCTGGACAAACGCATCCGCGAGAGCATCGGCCACTTCTGGGCGTTCCCGCGCTCCCAGCTGTACGCCGAGGCCGGCCGGCTGATCCGGCGCGGGCTGATCGCGGAGCAGCGTGAGACCGAAGGCCGGCGGCGACGAACGCTGTCGCTGACCGACGCGGGCCGGACGGAACTGGACCGGTGGCTCGACACGCCCTCCGCGTCGAGCACCGAGATCCACGACGAAGGACTCCTGCGGTTGTTCTTCCTACGCACCGACGGCGACTGCACCGACGCGATCGTCAGCCTGGCCACCGAGCAGTTGGAGGCCCACCGGAGGCAGCTTGCGCATTATCAGGACCTGGTCGCCGCGAGAGGGCTGCCGCCCGGCTCACCACAGCGGGCGACGCTGGAGCTCGGACTACGGATGGAGCAGATGTTCATCGCGTTCTGGACCGAGGCCGTCGCGTCACCCGACGACCTTCCGGGCCGCGACTGATCCGGCGGTGGTTCGTTCACTTCACTTCACGTCACTTCACTTCGCGTCACTTCACTTCGCGAAGCGAATGGTCTGGATTCCGGTGTACCCACCGCCACCCGTAATGATCTTTCCGCCGTCGACCTCGAGAATGCCGTACTTGCCGCGAAGCTCGAACTGGCCGGAATCGCCGGCCGGCTCCACCGTCCAGATCTGCGCCGGCTCAGCGGCTTCACACGTCGCCAACGTCAGCGCGGCGCCTGCCGTGTCCTGGACGCACTTGCCGGCCCTGAGATCCTCGTTGTAGAACGGCGGCCTGATCACGACCCGGTTCCTACCGGCACCCGGTGCGGCGGTGAGCACCATCATCGTCGCGTCGGTCCGGGCCGTGCCGGTGAAGTCGACGAAGCCGTTCCTGCCGACCGCGAGGTATCGGTCGAGCCCGTCGTCGGCGACGTCGAGAAGGACACCCTCGTCCAGCACGATGCCCAGTTTCCTGAGCTGGCTCACGTCCGACGTGGAGGAACCGCCGCCGGCCTCCACGGTCCCGGCAGCGGTCGCGGTCCGGGTCGTCGCCGGCGCCGCGTCTCCGGTCCCTGCCGGTGCGGTGGTCTCGGTCCCGGCCGGGACGGTGGTCTCGGTCCCGGCCGGGGCGGCGGGCACGACAGCGGTGGAGGACGTGGCGACAGGGGCGGCCGGGCTACCGGCGCACGCCGAAAGCGCAGCGACGCCGGCGAGGACAACGGCCCCGGCAATGATCGAACGCATGGAACAACTCCTTGAGGGATTCGACAACTTTCACGGAGATCGTCCGGGCAGCCGGTGAAGAACCACTTGATCGCCGAAGACCGCGATCCACAAACGCTGCGGAGCAGCGGCGCCGACGAGCTCTCGTCAGCAGATGCCGGAGAGCTGGTTGTCTTGGGGCACACCATCGGTGTCCCCACCTTTCACCAGCCGCCGCATCGCCGGAAATCTGCCGTACTCCCGTTGCACGGTTCCTCCCGGGGCTGGTCCGTTCCGAGGCCAGGACCTCCCAGTGGACGATCCGTGCACCTCAGGTTCAGACCCTCTTCACTTACGCCTCGGCGGTGGCGAGCCCGGCGCGGTACGTCGCGAACTCCCCTGCAGGGAACTATCGGCGGGCACAGGAGAAGATGTTCTACCGGCATCAACCCTTGAGGAGGCGGGCGAGACGATCCCGGCAGCCTTGGCACGCACATCAGCCCCCTCGGCGGCGCGAGGTCGATTCCGTCCGGCCTCCGAGCCCGCGTTACGCCTGGCCTCATCTGCTTGACGCACCCATTTCGCAATGGGATTCGGTCCCGCCTCCAACGAATCCGGAGTCCGGACCTCCGAAGCCCCTTGAAGCAAGTCTATTCTGGAACTCTCCGCCTGAACTCGCCGCGGCTTCCCGAACACATCAATGAGCCAGGTCCTGAAACTGCGCGATCTGAAGCGATCGGCTTTGACCTTCGACGTGGGGGACGTTCTCTTTGACCTCTCACCCCTCGGGCCACCATCCGATAAACCGCTCAGATGTCTCCGAGAAGCATCTGAGAACCATTTCAGACCAAGCCGGTCAGAGACATCCGCCATTTCGGATAGCAGCTCCGAGCCTCGCCTGACCCGGATATTCTCCACCACTCCAGAAACAAGTTCACCGGGTTCGGGTATCCCCTGAATCGCCCTCCACAGATCGACGTGCTCCCTATTTTCCCAAGCATCGATGATGCGCGTCGCGTAATATTCGGAACCACCGATAGAACTCTGCGAGGAATCTGGAATTGACGAGGGTGTTCCATTCGGCGCCATTCTAAGTCCTTACCTGATGCGATAAATCGGTGAACCGCCCGTCGGCTGCGCCGTTTTCCCGGGATGCGCGAAGGCTTCAGCACCACACTGTCAACGGAGAGGCGGCCGTCGAGGTTCACAGACGTGAGCAGGCGACGGCAGGCAGCCTGACGGCCGCGCCGTGGGCATCGCGTTCATCGATCGCATCACCCATGACTGCCAGACTTCATCGCATCGGAAGTAGTCCTCCAGTCGCCTGTGCCACCTTGGTCGTCTGCTTCGATCCGAGGAGACCATGTGAACACGCCGTTGTCGGACCGCTGGGAGTCACCCGCGCCCGCCGCCGCGGAGTCGTCCGTCCTCATCGGTCGACGGTCGCCATCCCGATCGGCCGAGAGCCGTCCGCGGCTCATGGTCACCCGGATTCGGCGGTGGCTGCCCGCTGTGGTGTCCGGCGCGGCCATGCTCGTGATCGGGCTCGTCGGGGCCACCCGAACGGTGCTGAGCTGGGACGAGATCGCCACCGCGGACGTGGCCGACCGCACCGTCGCGCAGATCGCCGGGCTGGCGCCGCACATCGACGCCGTGTTCAGCGCGTACTACCTGCTGATGCACGTGTGGACGGAACTGTTCGGCGACGCGGTTCTCAGCCTGCGCCTGCCGTCGATCCTCGCGATGGCCGGGGCCGCCGCACTCACCGGGGAACTCGGGCGGCGGCTGGCCGGCACCACGGCCGGACTGGTCGCCGGGGGACTGCTCTGCCTCGTACCCAATATCTCGCGGTACGCGGCAGAGGCGCGCCCGTACGCGATGGCCTGTCTGTTCTCGGTCTTCGCCCTGCTGCTGCTCTTCAGGGCGCTGGATCGGCCCGGGCCGGGACGGTGGGCCGGCTACGGTCTGGCGCTCACCGGGCTGGGCCTGTTCAGCCTGGTCGGCCTCGTGGCGGTGGCCGGGCACGTGGCGATCCTGTTGATCCGCCGGCGGCTACCGGTGGGCTGGGCCGTCGCGCTGCTGGGCACCCTGCTCGCGGTCGCCCCGCTGATCTGGTGGGGGCTGCGGCAGCGGACGACCCAGCTGCACTGGGTGGAACCCATGACGATCAAGTCGGTGTACGCGTTCCCCGAACTGCTCATCGGATCGCCGCAGCTCGCATGGCTACTGCTCGGTCTCCTCGTCGTGCCGCTGCTCCTCCGGCCGTCGCGGACGGCCCTCGAGATGGCGGCGGCCGCCCTCACCCCGGTGGTGCTGATCTGCGTCCTGGCGTTCGCCGGAGTGTCCTTCTGGGTCAACCGCTACCTGCTGTTCGCCCTGATCCCGGTCGCCGTCGCGATCGCCGCGTCCCTGACCGCGGACCGCCCGCCGGCCCGCCTCCCCCGGCTGTCGCTAATCATGCTGCTCGTCGCGGCCTCCGCTGTCCCCGGGCACATCGCCGTCCGGCAGCCGACGCTCAAGAACGGCAGCGACTACCGCACCATGGCCGACGTCATCCGCCGCGACCAGCTGCCCGGCGACGCCATCGTCTACAGCCAGGGCCGGACCATGCGCGCCGGAGTGGACTACTACCTGCGACATCAGGCCCTGCGCCCGCGCGACGTCCTGATGGAACGATCCGCCGCCCGCAACGCCACCCTCCGGGCGACCGAGGTCGCCGACCCGGCCACCCGGCTGGCCGGCGCCCAGCGGGTCTGGCTGGCGCTCTACGGCCGCCGCACCGACCCGGTGGACGGCCGCGCCGACCTGCGCCCCCCGCTGAGTAGGGACTTCACGCAGGCCGGGGTGTGGAGGGTGAAGAACGGGACCTTGGCTCTCTACGTCCGGTCCAGGAAGTAGACGACCCAGCGCGCCGGCGCCGTCGACTCGTCAAGGGCGTGGATCTCGGCTGCGATCATGTCGCCGGCAAGTCAAGGCCTGCTCGGTCAAGGACCATTCGGCGTTCGATGTGCCTGCCGAATCGGGCGCTTGCGGGAATCGGCGGCCGGCGATTCCCGCAAGCCTCCGACCAACTGCGACTACCGGCCCGGATTGTGCCCGCTGGACGAACTCTGTCCCGGGGTTCCGAAGGGGACGCGTGTGCCCCGGGGGGTTCCGAGGCTCTGACCCGCGGGAGCCGGAACGGAGCTCGAGCTCCGCAAGGCCGCGACTCGGGGGTCGAGGATCACGGGAACCGCAAAATGCTGCTGCGCCTGGGGTACGGCCTGATGTCCGGCATAGTAGGCAGGCTGCGGCGCATAATGCTGCGGCGCCTGAGGCACAGCCTGATGTCCGGCATGGTACGCCGGCTGCGGCGCATGATGCTGCTGCGCCCGAGCGATCTCCACCGCGGCCTCGTGCCGGATGGCTAGACGCGTCTCCGCTGTCGCCCTGCTCGATGAGATCTCATGGAAAGGATCATGGAGCTGGTAGTTCTCGCCGCCCCTGTCCACCCAGAATCGAGTCGGAATTAGACCGTCCTGCAAAAAGATCCGCCTCTCCCGTGCGCTGGCGAATTCCGTTCCGTTAGAAAGGTTCTTCGACCACACGTCGAGGGGATTTGTAACGTCCAGAGTTTTCGGCAGCATCGCCCCCTTGTTTATCGCATTTTGGTAGTGAGTCCTGACGGCGTCACCCATGTCATAGCCGTAATGCGGCATTCTACTTCCCTTTCCTTCGCGCTTCGACCGGATTTACTACACGTACAACGGGTCTTTCCGTTGCGCGGTTCACGGACGTCAGCACTTTCCTCCGCAGCCCTTCATTGAAGGGCTGCGGAGGCCTACCGAAAAGAGAAGTGCCTTCTGAACAGGGAATGTCAGGACAGCGAGAGCGGCAGTCCCACCGCCCGCTGTGCGGGTCGGCTCAGCCGGCGAGGCTGATCAGGCCCAGCAGGCGGCGGCGACGCGGCGGAAGTTGCCGCCCAGGATGGCGGTGATCGCGTCTTCCGGGTAGCCGCGGGAACGCAGCGCCCCCTCCACCGCGAGCAGGCCCTCCGGTGGGGTGAAGGTGATCGGGCCCCAGCGGGTGAACCAGTCCGGGAAGAGTTCCGGGTTGGCGGCGACCTCGGCGTTGACCTCGTCGGCGTCGAAGGAGAAGTCGCTGGAGAGGCCCACGTGTTCCGGCCCGACCAGTTCGACCGCGTAGTCGATGTGGCGGACGAAGGCGTCCAGCGACGCGTCGTTGGGGCCGAGGAAGATGCCGATGCCGGTGATGCCGACGACGCCGCCGGTTGCGGCGCACGCGCGGGCCTGCTCGTCGGTGATGTTGCGCGGGTGGTCCCAGAGCGAGCGCATGCAGGAGTGGCTGTAGATCATCGGCTTGGTGGTGACGTCGCTGATGTCCAGGGCGGTCCGGGCGCCGCAGTGTGAGCCGTCGGCGACCATGCCGACCGCGTTGAGTTCGCGGATCAAATCGCGGCCGTACGCGGTCAGGCCGTCGTCGACCGCGTCGAGGCAGCCGCCGCCGGCCGCGTTGCGGTTGTTGTACGCCGGGAGCATCGTGCGCACACCGAGGTCGTAGAACTCGCGTACCCGGTTCAGGTCGCCTTCGAGGGGTGCGGAGTTCTCCAGGTCGAACCCGACGGTGATCTGCGCGGAGTCGAGGTCGTCGAGGTCTCCGACCAGCCGGAATCTGTCGTCGGCCTCGATACGGGGGCGCCAGTCGGCGAGCAGGTCGGTGACGAAGTCGTGGCCGTGCGAGGGCGCGTAGCCGGCGTTGACCGAGACGTAGCTGCCGCCCGGCCGGCGGTACCGGTCGAGCTGGCCGAGATCGGCCTGCCGGGTCAGGGGCAGGCAGCAGTGTTGTTCCCACAGCATGGACAAGTGGGCTCCCGCGGCGTCAGGTCTGGTTGAGGGTGGGGAGCAGCTTATCGATCATCGAGCCGAGGCACGCGACGTCCGCCTCGGAGAGGTGGTCGAAGACCAGGCGACGGACCTCGTCGACGTGGCCGGGGGCGATCGTCTCCAGGTACGCCATCCCGTCGTCGGTGAGCTGGGCGAGCTGGCCGCGTTTGTCCCAGCGGCAGGCGGTGCGCTCCACCCAGCCGCGCTGTTCCAGGCTGGTGACCGCGTGCGAGAGGCGGCTGGGTGTGGTGCCGACGACCCGGGCCAGGTCGGTCATCCGCATGTTGTGGTCCGGTTCCGCGCTGAGCATCGCCAGGATCTGGTAGTACGCGTGCGGAATGCCGGCGTCCTCGCGCAGCTGCCGGTCCAGGGCGGCGGGCAGCCGCATGAGCAGCTGCGCGAGGTTGAGCCAGGTCTGGTGCTGGGCCTCGTCGAGCCAGCGGGTCACGGGGTCAGCCCGGGCAGCAGCACGTGTGCGTTGATGTCCCGGACGTGCTGGGCGAGATCCGGCAGTTCGACCACCTCGACGCCGCCCCGGCGCAGGGTTTCGACGCCGTCGCAGTCGGCGAAGAGCAGCGGCTCGCGCCAGGCCAGCACGACCCGGCCGATTCCGGCGGCCAGGATCAGCCCGGCACACGGCACCGGGCGGGACAGGCGGGTCGTGCACGGCTCCAGCGACGAGTAGATGGTGGCGGCGGAGAGGTCCAGGCCGGCCGGGAGTTTGGCCAGGGCGGCCTCCTCGGCGTGTTCGTGCGGGTCGGTCTCGCCGGTGTATCCGGTGGCCAGCACGATCCCGTCGCCGCCGACGACGATGGCGCCGACGGCGTACCGGTCCGGGACGCGCGGGGCGTGCCGGGAGACGGTGATGGTGGCGTGCATCCAGTCCCGGTCGAGCATGTCGGTGGTGGGCACAGCGGTCTCGAGCATGTCAGCCGGCCAGCGGGAGGTCGATGGTGTGCGCGGTGTGGTCGCGCTTGGCGGTGAGGTACCGCGCGTTCGCGTCGGACAGGTGCACGCCGGTGGGGATGCGCTCGGTGACCTCGATGCCCAGGCCGGTGAGCTGGGTGGCCTTGTCCGGGTTGTTGCTGAGCAGGCGGATCCGGTCGGCGCCGAGCGCGGTGAGCATCTGCGCGGCCGGGGTGTAGTCGCGCTCGTCCTCGGCGTGGCCGAGTGCCAGGTTGGCCTGGTACGTGTCGAGGCCGGTGTCCTGCAGCGCGTACGCGTCGAGCTTGGCGTACAGGCCGATGCCGCGGCCCTCCTGGCGCAGGTAGAGCAGGAAGCCGCCCTCCGCGGAGATGCGTTCCGCCGCCTCGCGCAGCTGTGGTCCGCAGTCGCAGCGCTGGCTGCCGAAGACGTCGCCGGTCAGGCACTCGCTGTGCGGGCGGACCAGCGGCGCGGTGCCGCCGGTCGCCGCGGCGGCCACGGCGCCCCGCCAGTCGCCGAGGCCGAGGGCCAGGTGTTCGCGCCCGTCGGCCAGTCCGGTGAACGTGACGACGTCGGCGGTCGTGGTGTAGCCGTCCGGGAACTGCAGCGGCACGACGACCCGGGTGCGCACCTTGGTCGCGGGCAGGCCCAGTGTGACCGTCATACGTTCCCCCTAGTTGTTGAAGTTTCACAGACGAGCATCGTCCGCCGATGTTGAAACCTCAAGAAGAATGACAGTGGTGATCACCACCTCCGCAGGTGGGAAGTAATCCGGTCGAGCATCGCTTGACCGGCCACCGAGAACGGCTCACCGAGGCATCCGTGGCCCGCGCCGGGCTCCTGATGCTCGGCGACGGTCACCCCGGCCGCCCGCAGCTGCTCCGCCCACACCTGCGCGGAGCTGCGCAGCGTATCCGCCTCACAGTTCAGCATGATCGTGGGCGGGGTGCCCGCGGCATCACCGTTGGCGGGGAACGCATAGGGGTCCTCCAGGATCTTCGCGTCGCCCGCGTAGTGCCGGCTCATGTCGCGGACCCAATCGGGCGAGAAGTAGACCACCCCAGGGTTGTCCCGGATCGCCGCGAGAGCAGTCGGGTTCCACTCCGGTAGCTCGGCGTGGAACACCGGATAGGCCAGCACCAGCGACGCCGGCAGCGGACCGGCGCCGTCACGCAGGCGCTTGGCGACCCCGGCGGCCAGGTTGCCGCCCGCACTCGCCCCGCCGAGATGCAGATGCTCCGCCGGCAGGTTCTCCACCGCCCAGGTCCAGCCGGTCAGCACGTCGTCGGAGGCGGCCGGGAACCGGACACCGTGCAGCGCCTTGCGGTAGTCGAGTGCGAGCACCGGGATGCCCCGCGCGGCCAGCGCCAGACCCACCCAGTGCGACTCGGCCATCCGCAGGTTGCCGCCGACGAACGCGCCGCCGTGCACCCAGACCAGCGTAGAGGCGCCTGACTCCCCGGCCGGCCGGTACAGCCGGGCCGGCACCCCGGCGGCCGGCTCGCTGACCTCGACAGCGGCCAGCTCCGGGAAGCGCGCGAACAACTCCCCGTCGGTCGGACCGGTGTCCGGCATGTCGCCGGCGATCTCCATCATCCGGACGTAATCCGGCACCGGCGGCAACTCCCCCGCGGTGGCCCGGCCGAGGACCGCCCGTCGCGCCGGTCGCGGCAGCTTTCCGAGTACGCGGATCGCGTACCCCAGAACGGTCGCGCCGGCTCGTGCGCTCTCACCCATCGGCGGTCTCCTGATCAGTCGTGTCCGTCGCCGTGACCAACGCCGGGCGCCGCCGGGTGGAGACGACCGGTTCCAGGAGTACCACCGCGAACGCCGCCGCGGACAACGCCGCGCCCGCCAGCGGCGTCGCCCGCAGCCCGCCGACCGGGATCAGCACCCCACCCAGGAACGCGCCCGCGGTGATCCCCACGTTGAACGCGGTGGAGACGCCGGCCGCGGCCATGTCCGAACTGTCCGGCGCGGTCTCCAGCACCCGGGCGCCCAGACCGGAGGCCATCAGCGTCAGGCAGAACCCGGACACCGCCAGCGACGCCACCACGAGCACCGGCTCGCCCGCGAACAGCCACTGCACCGCCAGCACCACCGTCTGCACACCGAGCACCCCGGTCATGGTCAGCCACCCGTTGCGGGCCACCAGGTAACCCGCCGCCAACGCCCCGCCCACGCCGAGGAGACCGCGGACGAACAGCAGACCGCCGACAGCGGACTCGGGCAGGCCGGCCACCTCGGTCAAGAACGGGCTGACATAGGTGAACGAGCAGAACGCGCCACCGACGCCGAGCGCGGTGTAGACGATGATCGCCCAGTACCGTCCGGCGTCCGGGGCGGTGCCGGTCGCCGTCTCCCGTTCGCCGATCGGCGCCCGCGGCATCACTGCCACCACGACCACCAGCAGGAGTACGCCGAGTCCGGCGAGCGCCCCGAAGGCGACCCGCCAACCGGTCTGCTGGCCCAGCCAGGTGCCGGCCGGGACGCCCGCGAGTCCGGCGACGGAGCCTCCGGCGTACAGGAAGGAGAGAGCGCGCGGGCGCTCCCGGGCCTCGACCAGAGCCGCGGTCGCGGGCGGGACCACCGCCCAGAACAGCGCATGGCTCAGCGCCGTGGCCACCCGCGCCGCCATCAGCGGAAGGTAGCCGTCGACCAGCGCGGACACCAGGTTGCCGGCGATCAGCACGGTCAGCAGGCCGCAGAGCAGCGACCGCCGCGGCAACCGGCGGGTGAGCCGGGTCAGCGGGACCGAGGCCACCACCACGACCAGGCCGTACACGGTGACCAGCAGACCGGCCTGCGACAGGCTGCCACCCACGTCCGCGGCGATCAGCGGCAACAGCCCGATCGGCAACGTCTCGGTGGTGACGAAGGTGAACGTGGACAGGGTCAGCGCGACCAGCGTGACCCGGACCGCGATCATCGCGACGCAGGCGCCGCCTCCACCGGACGCACCCGTGGCCGGGACCGCGAGACCCCGACGCCGGCCAGGCACAACGCGCCACCGGCCAGCGCCAGCCAGCCGGGGACCTCGGCGAGCAACACCCAGGACAGCAGGATCACCACGACCGGCACCGCGTAGGTGGTCGCACCCATCCGCCCGGCCGTCGTGCGGGCCAGCGCGTAGGCCCACGTCGTGAACGCCACCGCGGTCGGGAAGACCCCCAGGTAGACGACGCTGAGCGTGACGCCGGCCGGTGCCTCGGCGACGTCGTGGACCAGCTGACCGGCGAACGGCAGACACGCCACCGCGCCGATCACACAGCCGAACGTGGTGGCCTGCAGCGCGGACGCGTACCGCAGAGCGGGTTTCTGCGCGACCACCCCGGCGGCGTAGGTGACCGCGGCGACCAGGCACAGCACCACGCCGAGGACCGAGGACCGACCGCCGCCGGACATCGAGACGCCGACCACCACCGCCCCGGCGAACGAGATCGCGATGCCGAGCAGCAACCGAGGCGGGAAACCCTCGCCGAGCAGCCAGCCGGCGAGCAGCGCCATCACCGCCGGGCCGACGTTGACCAGCATCGCGGCGGTGCCGGCGTCGACCAGCTGCTCACCCCAGTTGAGGGCGACCATGTAGACGCCGAACCACAGCACCCCGGAGATGACGATGCCCCGCCAAGCCGCCCGCGGTGGCAGCCCCTGCTTGCTGACCAGCAGGAACACCACCAGGACGAGGGATCCGGCGAGCAGGCGCCCGAGGGCGAGCGACCCCGGCGCGAAGTGCGGCGCGGCCGCTCGGATCCCGACGAAGGCGGACGCCCACAGAACGACGGTGACGGTGGCGGCGGCGAGCGCCCGTTTCTCCGGCATCCCCTCAGCCAACCCCCTCCCGCCCGTCCCGCGCTAGCGGAAAACGGACTCGGCGATCGACTCCAGGGCGGGTTGCCGGACGACGTACCGGGTGATGCCCCACTGCTCCTCGTTCCGCGCGATCTTCGTGCGGATCTCGCCGGCGGTCCCGATCAGCACGAACGGCACCGCCAGGGCATCGGCGACCGACATGCCGAGACGTTCGGCGTGCGGTGCGGCAGCCCCCTCGGCGTCGTCGGTGATCTCGACCATCTGCACCAGCGCTTCCAGCTCGGGTGGCGTCTCCCGCCCGGCGGCACCGGTCCTGACCTGCTCGATCTGCCGTTCGATCTGGTCCGGCCGCCATCGTGCCTGGTGCTGGTGGCCGTCCTCGAGCGTCCGTCCGAACCCGGTGAGCCCGACGACGTCGGCGTGCTCACCGGCCCAGCGCAGCATCCGTGAGTTGGCGGTCCCGAGCGTCAGCGGGATCCGGGCCTGCACCGGTCGCGGTTTCTCCAGCACGGCGTCCCGCACCGGTTCTCCGTCCAGCCCGCCACCCCGCACCGGTTCTCCGTCGAGCAGGGCACGCACCGCCTCGGTGAAGGCCAGACAGTGGTCGACCCGGCCGGCCACATCGGGACGTTCCCGGCCGACCGCCCGCCACTCGGCCGGCGTGTGCCCGGCGCCGACGCCCAGCCGGGCCCGCCCGCCGGAGATCACGTCGAGCGTCGCGACGTCGGCGGCGACCAGGATCGGCTCACGGACCCCGGCGTTGACCACGTTCGACCCGAGGCCGATCCGGGAGGTGACCGCGGCCGCGGCGGCGAGCGCCACGAACGGCGATGCGCAACTCCCCGGATGGTCGGGGACGAGCAGGGCGTCGAAGCCCGCCTCCTCACACCGGACGGCGAGAGCTTTCCAACTCGCGGCGTCCTGCGGAACGGCCTGCAGGGAGAAAGAAGTCACCGCCCGAGAGTTCCACCGGCGTGCTCCGTCCCGGAAATGTTTCTGCGGACGGCAGAGACGTCCTTACGGAGTGACGCCGGCGTCCGGTGGTGGCACCGGCAGCGGCGTCGCGCCCGCGGGACGCAGGCCGTCGAAGATGATCGCCAGGTAGCGGCGCCACAGATCCGGCCCCGCGTCCGGGGCGAAACTCGCCACGTGTCCGGGGGCGCACATCAGCAGCACCACGTCGGCCGCGGTGACGTCGGGACGGATCGCCCCCGCGCGGCGGGCGCGGTCCACCAGCACCTCGATCACGCCGTTCATCGCGAGGCGGGCGCCGGACAGCCGGTCGTTGACCGGGTGCGCGTCACGCAGCACCGAGAGGTCGCCGCGCTGCTGACGCTCGGCCGCGATGGTCAGGAACTCCAGGAGGGCGTCGCCCGGATCCGCCGCGTCGCGGAGCCGCTGACCGGTGTGGATCAGCACGCCGACCCGATCGAGGACCACCTCGGCGAGCAGGTCGTCCTTGGTGGCGAAGTGCCGGAAGACGGTGCCTTTGCCGATGCCGGCGCGCTGTGCGATGTCGGCGACCGAGACGTCCATGCCACGCTCGGCGAAGGCCGCCTCGGCCGCGGCGAGCAGCAGGGCCCGGTTGCGCGCGGCGTCGGCACGTAGTGGTCGATCACTCGTCATCACCCCAGTCTAAAGAAGTTGACCCGCCGGTCCGCTTAGGACTAGCCTGACCCTAACATGACCGCAGGGTCCGCTTACCGGGGGTTTCTCGATGCGCGCAGTGATCGCCACCAGTTACGGCTCGCCTTTCACCGTGGCCGACATTCCCACGCCGGTTCCCGGGCCCGGGCAGCTCCAGGTCCGGATAGCAGCCGCCGCGCTCAACCCGGCCGACCTGCGGATCGCGGCGGGCGACCTGCGGGCGGTGGCCGAGCTGACCTTCCCGCACACCCTCGGCACCGACTTCGCCGGCACCGTCACCGCGGTCGCCCCGGACGTCACCGCCTACACGCCGGGCGACGAGATCTTCGGCCACGCGATGCCCCGGGCGCTGCGCCCGATCGCCGGCCGCCACCGCCCCTCCCTCGGCTCCGGCACCCTCGCCGAGTTCGCCGTCGTCGAGGCCGACACACCGTTCATCACCCACCGCCCGCCCGGCCTCGACCCCGCCGACGCCGCCGCCCTGGGCACCGCCGGCCTCGTCGCCCGCGCGCTCCTGATCCGCGCCGCGATCCAGCCCGGCGAGACAGTGCTGGTCATCGGCGCCACCGGCGGCATCGGCACCGCCCTGATCCCGTTGCTGGCCGACACGAAAGCCCGGGTGATCGCCACCACCACCCCGCCTGACGCCGACATCCTGCGCGGGCTCGGCGCTTCCCGCCTTATTCCGTACGGTGCGGAGCACTACCCCGGTGGCACCGACGTCGTCCTCAACCTGGTCCTGCCCGGCGACCGCCTGGACGGGGCGGCCGCGGCCCTCCGCCCAGGTGGCCGCCTCTACTCCGTCACGTTCCCGGCGCCGCGTCCCGACCTGATCGGCCGCGACGACGTGACCGCCGAACTGGTGCTCGACAGCGAGGGCGCGTTGGGCGGCATGCGCGAGGTCGCCGAGTTGGCCGGCACCGGCCTGCTCCGCCCTACCGTCGGCGGGCGTTACGAGTTGGATGAGGGGCCACGCGCCTACGCCGACTTGGCCACCCGCCACACCCTCGGCAAACAGATAGTCATCCCGTGAAGGCCCGTGGGTCAGAGGGGCGCGACGGCGGCGAGGGCCTTTTCGATGTTCAGGCCGGCCAGCCACAGCATCCAGTCGCGGTCCGGGAAGTCGGTGTCTGCGATCCGCAGCGGGCCCTCGATCAGCGACAACACCTGGGCGTAGCGGTAGAGGGCCATCCGGTCCGGGTCCAGCGCGACGGGGTTCAGATCCGGATAGCGGTCGCCGAAACGCATCTCGATCCAGGCGTGGTCCCATTCGACGTCGAACCAGGCCAGGCCCTCGAAGTCGATCAGCACCGGCTCCCCCGCCGGCGTGACGAACACGTGGTCAGGGCCGAGTTCCCCGTGCACCAGGCCGTATTCCTGGCGGGGCCGAACCGCGGCGCGCAACTCCCGCACGTGTGCGGCGATCTGCCCATGCGCCTCCGCGAGCCGCTCCTCACGAGCTGCCGTCAGGTCCAGGTGCAGCAGCGCCCGGTCCACGATCACGTCCTCGGCGAGCCGCTGCACAGACGTGCTCTCGCGCTCCTCGGCGTGTTGCACCTCGGCTACCTTGCCGTAGCGCGGGCCGGTGGTGGTGTGCATGCGGCCCAGGGTGGCGCCGAGGTCGGTCAGCAGACCGGCGGCCCGGGCCGGGTCGGTCTCCATCACCGTTTCCAGCCTCAGGCTGCCCACGTCCTCCACCAGGGCGATGTCGGTGCCGAGATGGCGACCTTCGCAGTCCATGGTGAGCAGCCGGGGGACCCGGACGCCCGCTGCGGTGAGGGCCGCGTGGCTCACGGCGAAAAGCTCGGAGCCCGACGCGTCGGTGAACGGGTCGTCCGGCACCACCGACGAGGTCGGCCAGTAGCTCTCGTCAGGCGCCCACACGTACAGGATCACGGTTGTCGCGTCGTCGAGGTGCAGGCGGTAGACGCCCTTCTTGGTGCCGCCGGTGAGCCGGTCCACGCGGATCAGCCGTCGCTCAGAACCGAACTGCGCGGCCGCGAAATCGTGGAGATCCTCCAGCTGCAGAAACGCACGGCTCATGCTCGCCCCTCCCGTCAGGTCACCGGCCTGCCCGGGGACGAAGGTGGGGTGGCCACGAAGCGGCATGCCCCCACCCGACGCGAGATCCTAATGCCCGCCCGGATCGAAGCGCTCGGCAATTCCTCTGAGGACCTCAGCCCGCCGCCACAAACGCCCACCCGGAACGCCCGAACCCGACACAACACCGCCCGACGCGACATCACTCGACGCGACATCACTCGACGCGACGCCACTCGAGGCGACGTCACTCGACGCGACCACCGAAACCGGTCCGCCACAACGAGACCAGCCCCCGGGCGGTGTTCCGGCACAACGGCGGGCCACCGCCGCGAGGGTGTCGTCGTCCACTGGCGGCTGCGCGTCGAGGATCAGCCGCCCCGCGTACACGATGATCCCGGCCTCGCGGGCGACGGCCTGATCCCTGTCGCTGAGGGTCGTCGATGGAGACTACAGGCCGAACGTCTTGCCGATGATCTCGCGCTGGATCTCGCTGGTGCCGCCGTAGATGGTGGAGACCAGGGTGGACCGGACGTACCGTTCCATGTCGTACTCGGTGGCGTAGCCGTAGCCGCCCATCATCTGCATGCCGGCTAGCGCCACCTGCCGCGCGACCTCGGTCGTCTTCAGCTTGACCATCGAGCTCTCCCGGGGCAGCACCGTCGACGGGTCCCGGTCGACCAGGGCGGCCGTGTGCCGGACCAGCAGGCGGCAGCATTCGATCTCGGTGGCCAGGTCGGCGGCACGGTGGCGCATCACCTGGAAGGAGCCGATCGGGCGGCCGAATTGCCGGCGTTCCTTCACGTACGCGATGGTGTCGTCGAAGGCCCTCCGGGCGGTGCCGAGCATCAGGGCCGCCAGCATCAGGCGTTCGACGTTGAGGCCGGCCATCAGTTGCTGCCAGCCGGCGTCGACGGTGCCGACGACCGCGTCGGCCGGGACCGCGCAGTCGGTGAAGTAGAGGTCGTTGACCTCGCGGCCGCCCATCGTGTCGATGCCGCTGATCCGCAGGCCGGGTGAGTCGGCCGGGACGAGCAGCATGGTCAGGCCGGCGTGCTCGCCCGCATGAGCCGAGGTACGGGCGACCAGCAGGATCGCGTCCGCGATGTGGGCGTTGGAGCACCACGTCTTCTGTCCGTTGATCACGTAGCCGTCGTCGGTGGCCACGGCGCGGCAGGCCAGGTTGGCGACGTCGGAGCCGGCTTCCGGTTCGGACATGGCGATGGCGAAGACCCGGCCGGATGCGGTGCCGCCGAGCACCGTCTTCTTCTGCTCCTCGGTGCCGGAGCGTTCCACGGCCGCGGCGACGATGGCGGAGGTGGTGAAGCCGCCGATCGGCGCCTGTCCGTAGGCGACGTGTTCGAGGAAGAGGCAGGTGTCGGCCATCGCGCCGCCGGCCCCGCCGTACTGCTCGGGGACGGTGACGCCGAGCCATCCCAGGTCGGCCATCTTGCGGTACAGCCCGGGGTGGTGGGCCTCGTCGCCGCGCTGTGCCCGGGTGCCGGCCTCGCGGCGGCAGAAGTCGTCAACGGCTTCGGCGAAGGCCCGTTGCTCGTCGGAGAGATCGACCGTCATTTCGTCACCATCCGAAGGTTCGTGCTGGTGGGAGGAGACATTGACAGCGAACGTAACATATCAAATATCAAATGTGAGGGGTCTCGATGACGAGCACACACATTCAGTCGCTGTCCCCGGCAACCGCCGAGGTGCTTGCGGAATACGAGGTCGCCGGGCCGGACCAGGTCGCGGCGGCGGTCACCCGGGGGCGCGACGCCGCCCAGCGGTGGGGCGCGCTCGGTCACCGCGGGCGCCGGGACCGTCTTCTCCGCTTCAAACGTACGATCGCCGCCCGCGTCGACGAGTTGGCGGCGATCGTCGCGGCCGAGACCGGCAAGCCGCGGGCCGACGCGATCCTCGAGGTGATGCTCGCCGTCGAGCACCTGGACTGGGCGGCCCGCAACGCCGGCCGCGTCCTGCGGCGCCGCAAGGTCAGCAGTGGTCTGCTGGCCGCCAATCACGCCGCCACGCTGGAATACCACCCGCTCGGCGTGATCGGGGTGATCGGCCCGTGGAACTACCCGGTCTACACGCCGTTGGGCTCCATCTCGTACGCGCTGGCCGCCGGCAACGCCGTGGTGTTCAAACCGAGCGAGCACACTCCCGGCGTCGGGGCGTGGCTGGCCGACGCCTGGGCCGGCGATCCGGTGCTGCAGACCGTGGTCGGCGACGGCACGACCGGGGCGGCCCTGTGCCGGTCCGGCGTCGACAAGATCGCGTTCACCGGGTCGGCCGCGACCGCCCGCCGGGTGATGGCGGCCTGCGCCGAGACGCTGACGCCGCTGGTCGTCGAGGGCGGCGGCAAGGACGCGATGATCGTTGCTGCGGACGCCGACCTGGATGCGGCGGCCCGCGCGGCCGCGTTCGGCGGGTTCGGCAACGCCGGCCAGACGTGCGCCGGTGTCGAGCGGATCTACGTGGTCCGCAGCGTCTACCCCGAGTTCCTCTCCCGGCTCAGTGCTCTGGTGTCGGGAGAGGTCCCCTACGGTCCGATGACCACCCCGGAGCAGCCGGGAATCGTCCGCCGGCATGTTGAGGACGCCCTCGCGAAGGGTGGCCGGGCCGTGGTCGGTGGACCGGAATCGATCACCCCGCCGTTCATCAGCCCGGTGGTGCTCACCGAGGTGCCGGAGGACTCGACCGCCGTCACCGAGGAGACCTTCGGGCCGACGGTGGTCGTCAATCCGGTGGACAGCGTCGACGATGCGGTCACGCGTACCAATGAGAGCAAGTACGGCCTGGCCGCGGCGATCTTCTCCGGCGATGGTCGCGCAGCGGCCGAGACGGTCCGGCGTCTGCGCGTGGGGGCCGCGTCGATCAACGCGGTGCTGGGGTTCGCGAGCGTGCCGTCGCTGCCGTTCGGCGGGATCGGCGACTCCGGGTTCGGGCGCGTCCACGGCGCGGACGGGCTGCGCGAGTTCTCCCGGGCGCAGTCGGTGACCCGGCAGCGGTTCGCGCCGCCGATGGATCTGATGCGGCTCGACCGCGACCCGAAGGTGATGGAACGGGCGCTGCGCCTGTTCCGGCTGCGGCACGCCCGATGATCGTCGCTACGCCCAGATGCCCAGGTCGTCGAGGTGTTTGACGAGGTGCTCGGCGCCGTCGGTGAAGTGCCGGACCATCACCGACCGCGCCTGTGCCGCGTCGTGCGCGCCGAACGCGGCCAGCAGCGTCTCGTGATCGCCGCGCATCGACTCCCGCCAGGACGGGTCCGCGGAATACACCCGGACCGGGGTGTAGCGGGTCGCCACGTGCAGGAACCAGCTCAGTTTGCGGCTCTGCGCCATCCGGTTGACCGCGCGGTGGAACTCGAACTCCAGCCGTTCGATCTCGGCGACCTTGCGGGCCTTCGTCGCCCGGGCCAGTGCGCGGTCGGCCAGGGTCAGCTCGGCCAGCTGCGCCTCGGTGACCGCGGTCGCGACCCGGGCGGCCAGCTCACCGGCGATGTCGCCCTGCAGCCCGAAGACGTCGAGGATGTCCTGGCGGCTGAGCGGCGCGACCACGTACCCCTTGCGGGGTTCGAGTTCGACCATGTCCTCGCCGCGCAGCGTCAGCAGGGCCTCGCGCACCGGGGTGATGCTGACGCCGAGGCCGGCGGCCACCTCCTCGAGGCGGATCCGGCTGCCGGGCCGCAGCTCACCGGCCATGATGCGGCCGCGCAGCACACCGGCGACCTCTTCGGAGAGTTGCGGGCGATCCATCGGACCGACGCTATCAAATATCAAAAGTACGGAGGCTGATCATGCGGCTGGGCACGACACTGATGTACGCGGGCGACCCGCGGACGGCAGCCGACCAGGTGTCCGGCTGGGAACGCGCCGGCCTGGACGTGGTGTGGGTGGCCGAGGCGTACGGGTTCGACGCCGCCACGATCATGGGCTATCTGGCCGCCCGTACCGAACGGTTGGAGATCGGATCGGCGATCCTGCCGCTGTACACCCGGACCCCGGCGCTGATCGCGCAGACCGCGGCCGGCCTCGACGCGCTCTCCGGCGGACGGGCGATCCTCGGACTCGGCGCGTCCGGGCCGCAGGTGATCGAGGGCTGGCACGGTGTCCCGTTCGACCGGCCGGTCGCGCGTACCCGGGAGATCATCGAGATCTGCCGGGCGGTCTGGCGCCGGGAGATCGTCACGCACGACGGCCTCTATCAGCTTCCGCTGCCGCCCCGCGGGAAAGCACTGAAGATGCTGACCCATCCGGTACGCGACCGGATCCCGGTCTACGTGGCCGCGCTCGGTGACGCCAACGTCCGGATGACCGCGGAGATCGCCGACGGATGGCTGCCGTTCCTGTTCGTGCCGGAACGCGCCGGGCAGGTGTGGGGTGACGCGCTGAAGCACCGGCCGGCCGGGCTGCCGCCGCTGGAGATCGTGGCCGGCGGTCCGCTGGCGATCGGCGAGAACGTGACGGCGCTGCGCGAACTGGCCCGGCCGCAGATCGCGCTCTACGTCGGCGGGATGGGCTCGAAGGACCGCAACTTCTATCACGATCTGATCAGCCGGTACGGGTACGCGGCCGAAGCCGACCGGATCCAGGAGTTGTACCTGGCCGGCCGCAAACAGGAGGCGGCCGCCGCGGTGCCGGCCGAACTGCTCGAAGCGACCAGCCTGATCGGCCCGGAGTCGTACGTTCGGGAGCGGATCGCCGCGTACGCGCAGGCCGGGGTGACCGTGCTGAACGTGACCCCGCTCGGCGACGACCCGCAGCGGCTGCTGGAGCGGGTGAAGGGGATGCTGGGCTGATGGGGCGCTACGACGTCCGCGACCGGATCGCCTCGCTGGACCCGGTCGACGACCACCTGGAGATCTACCGGTTGTCGGCGGGCCGCGAGTTCCCGTGGGACTACACGCGGGCACTGGAGTTCGCGCTGTTCCGGACGTACTGCGTGCCGAGCATCTCGAAGCTGCTGGCGGCGACCGGGGAGTTCCGCGACCGGCCGCAGCAGCGTTACGACGACACGGCCCTGCTGATGGCGGAGATCGCCGCCCACGGGTACGACTCGCCGCGGCCGGGAGGCGCTGCGGGTGGTGAACCGCGCCCACGGCCGTTATGCGATCACCAACGACGACATGCTGTACGTGTTGTCGACGTTCGTCTACGACCCGATCGACTGGTTGGACCGGTTCGGTTGGCGGCCGCTGCACCCGCACGAGCGGGTGGCCGCTTTTCACTATTACCGGGAGGTCGGCTCCCGGATGGGCATCCACGACATTCCCGACACCTATCAGGCTTTCCGAAACTTCAAGGTCGACTACGAGAAGGCGAACTTCGTGTACACGGAGGACAACCGGGTGGTCGGCACCTACACCATCGACCTGTTCGCGTCCTGGTTTCCGGGATTCCTGCGCCCGGCAGCGCGACTCGGTGTCCGCAGCCTCCTCGACGAGAGGATGCTCCGGGCGTTCGGCTTCGACGCCGCCCCGCGCTGGCTGACCGTCGCCGCCGAGGCCGCCCTGAAAGCCCGCGCCCGGATCGTCCGCCACTTTCCACCGCGGACGCGGTCCGTGCTGGCGCAGCAGAGCCGCAACCGCACCTACCCCGGATATCCGCGGGGCTACTCCCCCGCCGACCTCGGCGCCCCGCCCCCGCCGCCCGACCTGCCCGGCGAGTTCCGGCACGCGAGGAATCGTCCGGCCGGCAACGGGTACCACCCTGATCATGAGTGACGTCAACCCTGAACAGAAGTATGCCGAGTTCACCACCCAGGACGGCCCCGGAGGCGCCGACGTCGACGAGACCCCGGAGAAGCCGGTGGAGGACCTGAACCGCGACCCCGCCGACCCGGTCACCGGCGACGAGGTGGAGCCGCCGGACTGACGGCGCCCTATCCGAGCTGCCCGATGTAAAGCTTCCGGTACTTGTCGAGAACAGGCGACAGGTCGCCGGTGGCGCTGCCCTGGAACAGGTCGAACACCTGCCGGTAGCGCTCGACGTCGTTGCGCCCGCGCGACGTCAGCCCGGTGTTGTAGACGTCGATGATCACCAGGTCGTCGTCGAGCATGGTGAAGCCGTGCAGGGGCGGCACCTCGATCGACGCGTCGTCCAGGATGACGCGGATGTCGACGGTGGGCCGGGCGGCCAGGCGACGCAGGTGTTCGATCTGCTCCAGCATGCCGATCGGCGGGCAGATGCGGTTACGGAGGGCGGATTCGGTGAAGACGAATGCGAACGACTTGGCCGGATCGGTGAGGATCTCCTGGCGCCGGATCCGCGCCGTCACCGCGGCCGCGACGGCCGTCTCGGCGCTCTCGTCGATGCCGGTGGTCGACAGCCGCTGAAAGGCCAGCAGCGCCGCGTGGGCGTAACCGCTGGTCTGCAACAGGCCGGCCAGCAGCGCCGGCTGAAAGTCCCGGACAACCATCACCGACGATTCCCAGTCGGCCACCGTCGATTGACGGCTGGCCAGGCTGGTCGACGTCGGCCGCCAGTCGGTGATCCGGTCGTGCTGTTGTTCCGCCCGGTCCATCAGCCCCAGGACGGCCCTCTCGTCGGCCCCTAGAGCGCGGGCGATCTGCGCGACATCCGCCGGGTCCGGCAGACCCCGCCCTCGCTCGAGCCTGCTTATCTTGGGTTGACTCATCCCCACCATCTGGGCCAGCACAGCGCCGGTGAGTCCCCGCGCCCGGCGCATCCGCGCCAACTCGACGCCGACCGGCTCCTGGCCGAGGGGGGCGTCCGTGGAACTAATGCTCGACACCCCCCCATGCTTGATCGATCAGGACAACTTCTGCAACGCCTCTTTCAACAACTCCACCGGGATCTCGACGAGCGCCTCGCCGTCCGGAACGTCGATGCCCGCCTTCCGCGCGGAGAGGGCGTATCCCTGCACGACGACCCGGTCGGTGCCGGTCTCGAAGATCGTCGGACAGGATCCCGCGGTACACACATTGGCGATGGGCCGAAGACTGCTGAAAATTTTGGACGGTCGGGAAGCTGCGGAACGGGCCGCGACAAGGAGCTTGGCGACAAGGAATGCGCAGAAGACAAGGGCGATGCAGATCGCCAAGGTGGGGAGGAAATTCACTCCGCTCGGAAGAGTCACCACAGTACTTTAAATGATCATCTCGCTGGACTGCAGCTGAAACTTTCAATGGTAGATCACCTACTCAGACCAACCGCGAAACTTCAGAATCTTTCTCACCATCAGCACCATCGCCCCCACAGGTAGCCAAGTGGCCGACTGCACTATACCCACCTGCCACCTATCTGATCAGCATCTATGTCTAGATTTATTGGCATCTTGTGAATAGAGCTGGAAATTCAAGGTGTGTGAATAGACGCTGGAATCGACCCGCCCGCCCGATTCCGGTGGTGAAAATGATCGACGCACATCTGTGGGATTCGCCGCTCCCGCATCCCTCGCCCCTACTCCTCCTCATCCTTGCGGCCACCTGCCTGGTGGTCGCGATCAGATTCATGAAGCGCGCCGTCGAGCCACTCGGCGCCATCGTCGAATCGATGGCCGCGGCGATCGCGGTGTTCCTCACCCTCGGACTGGCGCTGGTGCTCGTCGTCACCGCCGCCCTCAGCGCATGAAAGGAGATCCCGTTGTCCACTCTCACCACCGTCGCCCTGGCCGCCGCTGTGATCATCTTCTTCCTCGTGGTGGAACTGGCATCGGCGGCACTGCCCCTGCTCATCGTGATCGCGTTCGTCCCGCATCAGGAGCGCGACGCGCTGGCCGCACTGATCGGCGCGATAGACAGCCGGCGCCGCCTACGCCTCTGGCCCGCGTTACGGGTCGCTGTTGACGCGCAACGCCGCCATCACACCGAAACCCGGGGTTTAATGACATGACCTAAAACATTGCCGCTCATCGATTTCTAGTGATGGGGTGGGTGCACCATTCCCACCCCAGATCCGGAGGTCGTTCATGAGACGACGGCGTTCCCTGGCGGTGCTCACCGCGGTCGCCCTCTGCGTGACCGGGGCGTTCAGCGCCTCCTCCCCCGCGACCGCGGAACCGGTCGCCGACCCCGCCGCCGAGTTCGAGATCTACGACGTGCGGACGCTCGCGCAGCGCAACACGATCGCCCGATCCGGTGCCGCGATCGAGAACATCGAGCACGGGGTGGCCACGGTCACCGCCACCGGCGCCGAGGTCAGCCGATTGCGGCGGCTCGGCTTCACCGTGCAGGAGGCCGAGCCCGAGGCCGGCATCCTGGACTTCCCGCCGGCCGACTCGGCCTACCACAACTACGCCGAGACGCTCGCCGCGATCGACGCCGCGGTCGCCGCGTACCCGGCCATCGCGCAGAAACGGGTGCTCGGCACCTCGTACGAGGGCCGGCAGATCGTCGCCGTGAAGATCTCGGACAACGTGGCTACCGACGAGAGCGAACCCGAGGTCCTCTACGACGCGGCACACCACGCCCGCGAGCACCTCACCGTCGAGCAGGCGCTCTACCTGCTCACCCAGTACACCAGCCTGTACGCGAGCGACACCCGGATCAAGAGCATCGTGGACAGCCGCGAGATCTGGATCATCCCGCTGGTGAACCCGGACGGCGCCGAGTACGACGTCGCCACCGGCAGCTACCGGTCGTGGCGCAAGAACCGGCAGCCCAACAGCGGGTCCAGCTATGTCGGCACCGACCTGAACCGCAACTACGGCTACCTGTGGGGCTGCTGCGGCGGCTCGTCCGGCGCCCCGTCGTCGGCGACCTACCGCGGGCCGTCGGCGTTCTCCGCGCCGGAGACGCAGGTCATCCGCAACTTCGTCAACAGCCGGGTGGTCGGCGGCGTCCAGCAGATCAAGACGGCGATCGACTTCCACTCGTACTCGCAGCTGGTCCTCTGGCCGTTCGGGCACACCACGGCGAACACCACCACCGGCATGACCGCCGACCAGTACAGCGTGTTCTCCACGTTCGGCACGCAGCTGGCCGCCACCAACGGCTACACGCCGGAGCAGTCCAGCGACCTTTACATCACCGACGGCGACTCGCTCGACTGGCTCTGGGGGACGCACAAGATCTTCGCGTACACCTTCGAGCTGTACCCGGGCAGCGCCTCGGGCGGCGGCTTCTACCCGCCGGCCAGCGTGATCCCGGCGCAGACCGCCCGGAACCGGGAGGCCGCGCTGCGGGTCGCCGAGGTGGCCGACTGCCCGTACAAGGTGATCGGCAAGGAATCGACGTACTGCTGATCCTCTCCAGATAATGGCCGCGTGCAGATCACCGAACAGACGGTCCGGAATCTGATCGCGGCGCAGTTCCCCGCGTGGGCGGACCTGCCGGTGCGGCAGGTCCGTTCCGCCGGAACGGTCAACGCCATCTTCCGGGTGGGCGAGAGCCTGGTGGCGCGCCTTCCGCTCGCCGAGGGCGAGGACCTTCACGCCGAGGGGTACGCGGCACAGCAGCTCCTCGGCCGCACCAGGTTCGTCACGCCCACGCCGGTGGCGGTCGGCGAACCCGGTCCGGGATTCCCCCGCCCGTGGTCGGTGCAGACGTGGCTGCCCGGGACGATCGCCACCGACGACGACCCGGGTGCGTCGACCGGGTTCGCCGAGGACCTTGCCGAGCTGATCCTCGGGATGCGGGCGGTGGACACCGGCGGCCGCGCCTTCGACGGCCGCGGACGCGGGGGTGTCATCGCCGACCAGGGTGAGTGGATGCAGACCTGTTTCGCCAACAGCGAGCGCCTTTTACCCGTACACCATCTGCGGTGTTTGTGGGATGCCCTGGGTGACCTGCCCCGGGGCCCGGACCCCGACGTGATGTCGCACAAGGATCTGATGCCGGGCAATGTGCTGGTGGCCGGGGGACGTCTGGCCGGGGTGCTTGATGTCGGCGGTTTCGGGCCGGCCGATCCGGCACTGGACCTGGTGGGTGCGTGGCATCTGCTCGAATCCGGCCCGCGGGAGGTGCTGCGGGAGCGCCTGGGCTGCGGCGACGCGGAGTGGGACCGGGGGCGGGCATGGGCGTTCGCGCAGTCGATGGGCCTGGTCTGGTACTACGCGACGACCAATCCGACGATGTCCCGGATCGGGCGCCGCACCCTGATGCGACTGCTCGGCGGATATCCGTCGGCGGTATGAGCGACCTGAGATATTTATATTTACTGATGTAAATGTCAGGCTGCCCTCAGCGACGTGCCCCGACCGGGCGCGACCGGACTGAGGAGTACCAGATGCACAGATGGCGAACCCTTCTGGCCACGGCCGCCGCGGCGATCACCGCGGCGACGATGGGCCTCCTGGTCGCACCGACCGCGGCCGTCGCGGCGGACGACGACGAGATCGTCACGCCGTACGTCGTCGGCGGCACCCTGGCCACCCAGGGCGAGTTCCCGTTCATGGTGCGGCTCTCGATGGGCTGCGGCGGCGCGCTGTACAGCCCCAACCTGGTGCTCACCGCCGCCCACTGCGTCGGCTCCACCGGCACCAACACCTCGATCACCGCCACCCTCGGCGTGGTCGACCTGCAGTCCAGCAGCCGCCTGACCCGCACCTCGAACTACGTGTACCGGGCGCCCGGCTACAACGGCAACGGCGACGACTGGGCGTTCATCCGCCTGTCCAGCCCGGTCACCACGCTGGCCACGCTGCCGATCGCGACGAGCACCGCGTACGACTCGGGCACCTTCACCATCGCCGGCTGGGGCGCGGCCACCGAGGGCGGCTCGCAGCAGCGTTACCTGCGCAAGGCCACCGTCCCGTTCGTCAGCGACACCACCTGCAACTCCAGCAGCATGTACGGCGGTGACGTGATCGCCGCCGAGGAGATCTGCGCCGGCTACACGGCCGGTGGCGTCGACACCTGCCAGGGCGACTCCGGCGGCCCGATGTTCCGGACCGGTGCGAGCGGCTTGGTCCAGGTCGGCATCGTCAGCTGGGGCGACGGGTGCGCCCGCCCGAACAAGCCCGGCGTCTACACCCAGGTCAGCTACTTCTCGTCGGCGATCCGCTCGGCGGCCACCAGCCTCGGCGGCTGACGCCTCACGCCAGTCCGCGGGTGTGGTGCCGCTGCCGGCGCCACACCCGCGTCATGTCTCCCCCGGTCTGCTGTCGGCCTAAACGCTTGGTTCCCGGCGCGGTCGCCGTCGACGATCGCATCATGCCGGAACTCAGGAAGATCCCGCTCGACTCTCTCACTCTCGCGCTGCGGGTGTGGCCCGCCGCCTCCCGGAACGCTGTCCCCGCGGTGCTGCTGCCGGCGACCGGCAAGACCGCCGCGGACTGGGACACGATCGCTGCGCCGTTGTCGGCCGAGCGCACGGTGTACGCGGTCGACCTGCGCGGCCACGGCGCGAGCGACTGGCCCGGCGACTATGCGGTGGAGTTGATGGCCCGCGACGTGATCGGGCTCCTCGACGTCCTCGACATCGGCGAGTTCGACCTGATCGGGCACTCAGTGGGCGGCTTCGTCGCCTGCCTGGTCGCCGCGGCCCGTCCCGCCACGGTCCGGCGCCTGGTCGTGGAGGACATCCCGTTCCCGCACCCGCGGCCGGCCGCGCCCCCGGCCCGCCCGGCCGGCGACCTGCCGTTCGACTGGCGGATGGTGGAGCAGGTCCGCCCCGAGCTGGACTCCCCGGACGACGCCCTCTGGTCCGCGACGGTGGCCGCCATCGCCGCCCCCACCCTGGTGATCGGCGGCGGCCCGGCCAGCCCGATCCCCCAGCCGGACGTGGCCGAGCTGGCCGCCCGTCTCCGCGACGCCCGCCTGACCACCATCAACGCCGGCCACCTGATCCACGCCACCCGGCCCGCCGACTTCCTCGCCGCGGTGACCGAGTTCCTCTAGGGCAGCGCGTCGCCGGGGTGGAGCAGGGCGTTGCGGTAGGCGATGACGACCAGCTGGGCGCGGTCGCGGGCGTTCAGCTTGATCATGGTGCGGTTGACGTGGGTCTTCACGGTCAACGGTGAGAGGTGCAGGCGGCGGGCTATGTCGTCGTTGGACAGGCCGTGGGCGACCAGCACCAGGATCTCCGACTCGCGGTCGGTGACCAGGTCGAGTTCCGGCATCCGGGGCGCCGACGGTGTCCGGGCCTGCTCGACGAATCGGCTGACCAGGCCTCTCGTGGCCTTCGGCGACAGCAGGGCCTCGCCGGCGGCCACCACCCGGATGGCGTTGACCAGGTCGGCGGGGGCGACGTTCTTGCCCAGGAAACCGCTTGCACCGGCCTGCAGGCAGAGCACCACGTTGTCGTCGTTGTCGAAGGTGGTGAGCACCAGTACGCGTACCCCCGCAAGATTTTGATCGTCGCAGATCAGCCGGGTGGCCTCGATGCCGTCCATGTGCGGCATGCGGATGTCCATCAGCACCACGTCGACCCGGTTGGTGTGGGCGAGGGTGACCGCCTCGCGACCGTCGCCGGCCTCGCCCGCCACCTCCATTCCCGGCTCGGCGTCGATGATCATTTTGAAGCCGGCGCGGATGAGCGCCTGATCGTCGGCGAGCAGTACCCGGATCGTCATGACGGCCTTTCGGAGAGGACCGGCACGGCCGGCAGCGTGGCGCGTACCCGGAAACGTCCCCCGGGTAGGGGGCCGGCGGTGATGGTGCCGTGGGCGGCGGCGGCCCGTTCGCGCATGCCGAGCAGGCCGAATCCGGAGCCGGTACGTTCGGGCCTCGGCGCCGCGACCCGGTTGGTGATCTCCAGGCTGACCGCCGACGGGGTGAACTCGACGTCGAGGACGGCGCTGCCGGTGCCGTAGCGGTGCGCATTGGTGAGGGCCTCCTGCACGATGCGGTACGCGGCCAGATCAGCCACCGCCGGCAGTTCCCGCTCCGGTCCGCGCTGCTCGTGGCGGATCTCGAAGCCGGTGGCGCGCAACGCGTCGAGCAGTTCGGGCAGGCGTTCCAGGCCGGGGGCCGGTTCGGTGCTGTCCATCTCGTTCTCGTCGCGGAGCACACTGATCACCGCTTTGATCTCCTCGAGGACGGTGTCCGCGGCGGTCCGGATGTGCGCCAGCACCGGCCACACCTTGTCCGGCTGGCCGCGTAGCGCGTGGTCGGCGGCCCCGGCGTGCACGCTGATCACCGCGATGTGGTGGGCGACGACGTCGTGGAGTTCCCGGGCGATGCGCAGGCGTTCGTCCATGACCCGGCGGCGGGCCTCCTGTTCGCGGGTCAGTTCGGCCTGCCGGGCGCGTTCGGTGACCTCGGCGATGTAGGCGCGGCGCATCCGGATCGAGTCGCCCGCGCCCGCACCCCCGAAGACGAACGCGAACAGTCCGAACTGTGCGGACGTCCACCAGGCGTTACCCACGGAAATGGTGCCACAGATGCAGAATGTCCCGTACGCGACCGCCGCAAGATGCCACGGCCGGCGCCGCGCACTGTAGAGCGCGGCGTTGTAGGCCAGCACCCCGGCCGTGATGAACATGCCGGCCGGAGCACGGTCGAGCAGGATGCACACCGCCGTGACGGCGACGTCGACGACCAGCACCCCGATCGGACGGTGCCGGCGCAGCAGCATCAGCACCGCCGCGCCCACCGCCAGCCCCGGCGTCCAGGTGGTCGCCAGTTCGTAGTTGAGCCGCAGCACCAGCACGAACGCCGTGACCGCGAGCAGCACGTCACCCGCGAGGGCCCTGCGATTCTCCAGCACGCCACCGAACCTATGCGGCCGAGCGGGGAACCTCGTCCTGTTCCGGCAGTAACCGTCACCACCGTCCGTACCGCATCCGCGGTACACGGCTGCCTGCGCCGGCCGGACGCCACCGGACCGGGACGCCGAGATCGTGGTGGGCATGGCATCACTCCTGTACCGGCTCGGCCGGTTCTCGTACCGGCGCCGCCGGCTCACCCTGGCCGCCTGGGTCACCGTGCTGGCCCTGTTCGGCATCGGCGCGCTCACCCTCGCCGGGCCGACCGACGACACGTTCTCCATCCCGGGTGCCGAGTCGACACAGGCCCTGGAGGTGATGGCGGAGAAGTTCGGCGGTTCCGGCAACGCCACCGCCACTGTCGTCTTCACCGCGGACACCGACCTCACCGGCACCGCCACCAAGGCCGCGGTCGAACGGGTGATCGCCACCCTGGAGGCGTCGCCGCAGGTGGCGGCGGTGGCCGACCCCTTCGAGGCGCAGACGGTGGCGGCAGATCTGCGGACCGCGTACGCGACCGTCACCTACGACGTGGCCGCCGCGGACGTGACCGACGAGGCCCGTGACGCGCTGATGGCCGCCGGGGACGGTGCCCGCGACGCCGGGGTCGGCGTCGAGTACTCCGGTGCGGTCACCGCGGCCGCCGAGCAGAACCACACCAGTGAGGCCGTCGGCATCGCGTTCGCCGCCCTGGTCCTGCTGCTCACGTTCGGTTCCCTGGTCGCGGCCGGCCTGCCGTTGCTGACCGCGCTGGTCGGGGTGGCCGCTGGCATGTTCGCCATCCAGATCGCCACCGGTTTCCTCGACCTGTCCGGCTCCACGTCGGCGCTGGCCACCATGCTCGGTCTCGCGGTCGGCATCGACTACGCCCTGTTCGTCGTCTCCCGGTACCGCCACGAACTGCATCGCGACGGCGACGGGGAGGAGGCCGCCGGGCGGGCGAACCGGACCGCCGGGTCGGCCGTGGTGTTCGCCGGCCTGACCGTGGTCATCGCACTGGCCGCGCTCGCCGTCACCGGCATCCCGTTCCTGACCGCGATGGGGGTCGCCGCGGCCGGCACCGTGGCGATCGCTGTGCTGGTCACGCTAACTCTGGTCCCGGCGATCCTGGGATTCGCGGGTGACCGGATTCTGCCTCGTACCCTGAAGAGGAGGACTGTTCCGTTCGGTGAACGCTGGGCCCGGATCGTGTTGCGGCACCGGTGGCTCGCCCTGGTCGGCTCGCTCGCCCTCCTCACGGTGATCGCGCTGCCCGCCACCGACCTGCGGCTCTCCCTGCCCGACGACGGCACCGCGGCGGTGGACTCCACCCAGCGCAAGGCCTACGACCAGCTCGCCGAGGGTTTCGGGCCGGGCTTCAACGGTCCGCTGATCGTCGTGGTGTCGGCCGGCGCCGGCGCGGCACAGGACTCCGCCGCGCAGGCCCAGCGGGTGATCGCGAAACTCGACGACGTCGCCCTGGTCACCCCGCCGACGGTGAACGCGGCCGGGGACACCGCGATGCTCACCGTGATCCCGGCGAGCGCGCCGACCAGCGAGGCCACCGAGGACCTGGTGCAGGACATCCGGGACCACGCGGCGACGGTCTCCGGTGCGAGCATCGCGGTCACCGGCGCCACCGCGGTGAACATCGACGTTTCACAGACACTCACCGATGCTCTGGTCCCGTACCTGATGATCGTGGTCGGTCTTGCCTTCGTCCTTCTCATGCTGGTGTTCCGCAGTCTGCTGGTGCCGTTGAAGGCGACCGCCGGATTCCTGCTCAGCGTGGCTGCCGCCCTCGGCGCGATGGTCTTCGTCTTCCAGCAGGGCCACCTGGCCGGCCTGCTCGGCGTGGACAGCACCGGGCCGCTGATCAGCATCATGCCGATCTTCCTGATCGGCATCCTGTTCGGCCTGGCCATGGACTACGAGGTGTTCCTGGTGACCCGGACCCGGGAGGAGTTCGTGCACGGCGCGGAGCCCGACGCGGCGATCGTCACCGGCATGAGCCACGGCGCGCGGGTGGTCACCGCCGCGGCCCTCATCATGATCAGCGTCTTCGCCGGTTTCATCATGGCCGACGATCCGATCATCAAGATGCTCGGTTTCGGGCTTGCCTTCGGCGTCGCCGTCGATGCCTTCCTGGTACGCATGACGATCGTGCCCGCCGTCCTCTCGATGCTGGGCCGGTCCGCATGGTGGCTGCCTCGCCGGCTGAACCGTCTGCTTCCGAACGTGGACGTCGAAGGCTCCGCGGAAGACCCCGAAACCGTACCGAAAGCGGACGAGATCTCCTCCTCGGCGCGGTACTAAAAGTGCAACTTTCACGTCCGCAAGGCCATGGGGGACACTGTCGGGTATGGAGGTACACCCACCGTTCCTCTTCGCCCACGACGCCATGGCCGCGACGGGCACCGTCGCCGTGCAGGGCGATCTCCACGCGGACATCACCGTCGTCTCGGTGCACGGTCGCTGGAGTGCGGCCCTGCGCCGGCAGACCTCGGTGACCCTGCGACGATGCCTGATCGGGCAGCCCGCCGGACTGCTGCTCGACCTCACATCCCTCGACGACCCGACCGGCCGCGGCGTCCCGACCTGGGTCGCCGCCCGACGACGCGCCGGAGCCCTGGACCCGCCGGTGCCGCTCGCCCTCGCCGTCCCGCCCGGCATGTCCCTCGCGGCGCATCTGCGTCCCGCGCTGGTCACCCGCGGCAGCGTCGACGAGGCGCGGCGCGCACTGGAGGAGCGCCTGCCGGCGGTCCCCCGGATCAGCGACCGCCTCACCAACGACCGGTCCGCTCCCGGCCTGGCCCGCCGGCTCGCCGAACAGGCGTGCACCGGCTGGGGGCTTCCGGACCTGCTCGCCCCGGCCCGCCTGGTGATCTCCGAACTGGTCTCCAACGCGGTCGAACACACCACCGGACCGGCCCGCGTCGCGATCACCCGCCGCGGCTCCGGCCTGCGTCTGTCGGTGGCCGACGCCAGCCGCGAACTGCCCCGCACCGGCGTCCGGCCCGGACCGTCCGGCGGCCGCGGACTCCAGATCATCCAGGCTGCCGCGGCGGCGTGGGGCGCGATGCCGGTGCCCGGCGGCAAGCTCGTCTGGGCCACGATCCAGAGCCCTGTGGGGTACGCGTAAAAGCAGCCCCCGGGAGCAGCCACTGCTCCCGGGGACGGCGGGGCCTTCGGCGCCGGGTCTACTCTGCGGGCGTCGGTCCCGTGGTCGTCGGTTGCACGGTGGCCGGGTCCGTGGCCGGTGCTGTCGTGGTCGGCTCTGTAGTGGTCGGCGCCTCCTCCACCGGCTCGGCCTCCCCGCCCGGCAGGTAGGCCGTGGTCGCGGGGACCGGCCGGTTGACCTCCGCACCGGTGAATGCGAAGGCGCCGCACAGCAGGAACAGCACGACCAGCACCCCGCCGCCGACGAGCCCCCAGCCCCAGCCGGGAAGGCCACCGCGTTTCGCGGGCATCACCGGCGCCGGGCCGTGAGTCATGGGCGCCGGGCCGAAAGCCGCGTCGGAGCCCCGCCCGGCGGCCTCGGATCCCTCGTAGCCGGATCCCGCCGCGATCGCCGCGATGGCCGCCAGACGGCCGGTGTCCTGGGCCTCGGCCGCCGCCGCGATGTCCCGCGGCTCGCCGAGCCGGTCCAGGATGGCCACGGTGGCCGCCCCCGAACCGTCCTCGGACTCGGCCCGCGCGATCTCGATGTGTTCCCGCAGATCGCGCAACAACTCCTGCCGCCGAACCACCGGCAGCCCCGCCGCAGCCAACTCGACCCGCGCCAGATAACCCTCGATGAGGTGATCAGTCTCGGTCATCGTCTCCCGCTCCCTCGGTAGTCCCGCTCGTCACCCGCACCGAGTCCGGTGTCTTGTCGTCATTCGTCGCGTCGCCGTCCGGCTTGCCGGAACCCGTCCCGGCGGCGCCCCCTCGTCCGGCATGCCCGTCTCCGCCGGCGGTCCGGACGGGTGCGACTCCCAGCGCTCGCCGCTCCGAGGCCACCACCACGGGTGCGGCACCCTTCGCCACACCGGTGGCTTCCATCGCACCCATCGGGGCTGATGCGGCACCCCGCGCCGGGCCCGTCGCCGCCCCGACGACTCCGCCCTCGGTGGCCGGAACCACTTCGATGCCCAGCGCCCGGTCGACGCCGGCCCGGAAGACGACCCACTCCGCCCGGAACCGGGACAGCGCCGCCTCCCCGTCCGGGGTCAACGTGTAGTAGCGCCGGGGCGGACCGGCTGGAGCCTCCCGCCAGGTGGTGGCGATCCGGCCGTGGCGTCGCAGCCGGGAGAGCAGTGGATACATGGTGCCCTCGCTGGTGGGCATCCCGAGCGTCTCGCCGAGCTGTCGCACCAGCTCGACCCCGTAGAGCTCACGCCTGTCGAGCAGCGCGAGCACACAGAACTCGATCGTCCCCCGGCGCAGTGCCGTGGTCAGTGTCGCGTCGTCACTCACGCCAACAAGGTACCTTGCAATGCAATATAGAGCCAGAGCAGGTGGCCGACGATCAATGAAGAACAGCCTCCGACGGCCGCCGGAGTGAGCGACCTCAGACGGCGCGGCAGGCGCGGATCAACAACTCGACCAGGTCCCAGGCCGCCTCACCGGTCCACACCACGGAAGCCGCCGCCACCGCTACCGGCAGGGCGTACAGTCCTCGCCGCACCCGGGCCGGCTCCGGCCGCAGCAACCTGGCCACCCGCCGCGGCACCACGCCGGGCCGGTCCGCAAGATGCAGCCCCGCCCCTCCATCGGCTCTTCCGCCTGCACCCGCGAGTGCGGCCGCCCCGATCGCATGGGCGACGAGCCGCCGGTCCCCCACCTGTTCCGCCGCGCGTTCGTCCGCCGCCCGCTCGATCAGGTAGTCCACGTGCCGCCCCACCCACCACAGTGCCGGATGCGCGGCCACCGCCACCTCGGCCGCCCGGACCAGCCGGTGATGCCGGCCTTCCAGATGCGCGTTCTCGTGGGCGAGCAGCGCCCGGAACTGCGGTCCGCTGAGGGCGTCCCGCATCCCGGTGGTCACCACCACGTGCCCCGGCTCCCCGGGAACGGCGAACGCCCGCGCATCCGCCTCGTCGACCATGACCAGGCCACCCGGTCCCGGCGGCGCCAGGGCGAGGACCTGCCGATGCCGGCGTACCCGCACCGTCACCGACACCGCGGCCGCCACCGTCAGTCCCACGCTGAGCCACGGTACCCAGGCGACGTAGGCGGTGTCGTCCGCAACCACCCGGGCCGACCACCCGAATCCACGCCCCACCGCCGGAATCTCCGCAAGCGCGTGCGCGGACAGCAACACCAGATTGATCGTGCTCGCCACCGCGACCGTCACCGCCGACCACACCACCGCCATCGCCGCACGCCCCGGGGCGAGCCGGTCGACCACGAGACGCACCACCACGACGATCATCGGGGGTACCACGAGAACCGACCAGACGAAGTGATCGAACATCGCCCCGCCCGCCCTCCTCGCACCGGCCGCACTCCCGGCCGGCGGCACCCCCGCCCGGCGCGGCGGCCTCGCCGATCCGACCGGGCCGGGCCGCAGCGGGCACCGTCGCCGATCGATACAGTCGGGTGGTGAGCACCGCACAGCCGCCGGGCCGACGGCGACGCCCCGGTCAACTGGAGACCGAGATCGTGACCGTGCTCGGCGCCGCGTCCGGCCCGCTGACCCCCGGTGAGGTCCGTGACATCGTGGACCTGACCGGGTCATTGTCCTACAGCACGGTGGTCACCACGCTCACCCGCCTGCACGAGAAGGGCTCGGTCACCCGGAGCCGGGACGGTCGAGCGTTCCGGTACGGCGCTCTGAGCGATCCGGCGGGACTGGTGGCCGATCGGATGAGCCGCCTGCTGGCGGTGGAGGCCGACCGCGCGTCGGTGCTGCGCCGCTTCGTGAGCACGCTGACCGATTCGGACGAGCGCGTCCTTCGCGACCTGCTTCGAGAACCCGACGCCCCGTGACCGCTTGTCGGCGCGCCGCGGTGGGCGGGCTGATCAGGGTCCCGGCTGATCAGGGTCCCGGCTGATCAGGGTCCCGGCTGATCAGGGTCCCGATGCCGAACCGCTGTTCCCAGTCCCGACCGAACGCGAGGAGAACTACGCGGTCTCGTGGTCTGCCGCGAAGCCGAGCGACCCGAGAAACCGGGTCTGCTCGTGAACGACGGTGTCGTTGAGCTCACCGAGCGCGGCCTGCGTCTCGGGGTCGTCGAGCGCCATCTGCGCGAGAGCACGCTCGAGGTGACCCTGGTCGTCGACGGACCACAGGTTCCAGCTCTCGTAGAGCGGCCCCACCTGCGTCACGGCTCCGGCGACCAGCATGATGCCCTGCGACTCGAACAATCCCCGGACTGTCGTCATCGCCGCGTCGTAGCGGGCCAGGTTCGCAAAACCGTACTTGAGCTGAAGTTGGGCGAGCATGTAGCTCTTCATCTGATTCCTCCTTGTTCTCGCCCTCGAAGTGGGGCACTCATGAACCTAGGAGTTCACGCTGGTGTGAAGTGCAAGCCCTTGATCGGCGCCGATTCGCCGGCGTCGCGACGAGCGCGCACGATGCTCATCGTCTCCTTGAGGTGACTCACGGCCGCCTGTTGGGCCGAGATGCCGGCGAGTAGTTCAGCGTGGCGAGCCGCCAGGACCACCTCGATCCTCGCCATGCCGCCGGGACGATCCCAGTCGCGAGCGATCTCGCGGATCAGAGTGCTCGGGATTCCGGCGGCGTAGAGGCTCTGGATGAACCGCACACAGTCCACGGAGCGCGAGGAGTATCGGCGGTGCCCAGCGGAGTTGCGATCGGGCACCAGCAGCCCCTGCTCCTCGTAATAGCGAAGGGAGCGCGTGCTGACGCCGGTGGCATCAGCCAGCGCGCCGACGGAGAGCGCTGATGCTTCCACGGGTGCGACCTTTCCGTTGGTGAGGTGCCGTCCCATCATGGCTCGCGTCGTGAAAGCGCAGCCGGCACAACCGCAGCGAGAACCGGCCGGGTGATGACCGCCTCATCCGGGCGCACCTCCGTGAACACCGCAACGACCAGAGTCGGCGCCCACTCCACGACCCGCCGTGGGAGTCAGGCGAGCAGTGACCGCCCCCAGTGGTCGTCGGCGGCGAGCAGGCCGGGTGGGCAGGCGAAGACGCCGCTGGAGACGTGCCGGATGTACTCGTTGAGCAGATCGTGCCGGGACAGCCGGGTCTGTACCGGAACGAACTGTTTTCGCGGGTCCCGCTGGTAGGCGATGAAGAACAGTCCCGCATCGAGTCGCCCGAGCCCGTCCGACCCGTCGACGTAGTTGTAGCCGCGCCGCAGCAGCCGCGCCCCGCCGTTGACCGTCGGGTGGGCGAGCCGCACGTGCGCGCCGACGTCGATGCGGTCGCCGGTCAGGTCGGGCTCGTCGAACTCGGCGGTCCCGGTCAGCGGCGCCCCGGAACCCTTGGCTCGTCCGAAAATGGTCTCCTGCTCGCCGAGCGGTGTCCGGTCCCACGTCTCGATGATCATGCGGATCTTCCGGGTCACCAGGTACGACCCGCCGGTCATCCAGTCCGGCCCGTCACCGTCGCGGACCCACAGGTGTTCGTCGAGCAGCGCGGTCTCCTCGGCTTTCAGGTTGGCGGTGCCGTCCTTGAAGCCGAACAGGTTGCGGGGCGTGTCCTGGCTGGTCGACGTGGAGGAGGTGCGGCCGAAGCCGAGCTGCGACCACCGTACGCTCACCACGCCCATGCCGAGCCGGGCCAGGTTGCGGATCGCGTGGACCGCGACCTGCGGGTCGTGCGCGCATGCCTGCACGCAGATGTCACCGCCGGAGATCTTCGCGTCGAGGGCGTCGCCGGGGAACGCGGGCAGGTCGGCGAGCGCCTCGGGCCGCCGGTCCGCGATGCCGAACCGGTCCTTGCCGGTCGCATCGCGGAACAGCCCGGGACCGAATCCGATCGTCAGGGTGAGCCCCGACGCGGGCAGCCCCAGCGCCTCGCCGGTGTCGTCCGGCGGCGCCTCCGGGATGCCGCCGACCGCGCCGCGGGTGCCCGCGTCGAGGCCGGCGGTCATCCGGGCGGCGGCGGCCGTCCACGCCTCCAGCATGCCGACCAGCGCGGCCCGGTCGTCGGTGATCACGTCGAAGGCCATGAAGTGCAGGCGGTCCTGAGCGGGCGTGACGATGCCGGCCTGGCGGTCACCCCAGAACGAGATCGCGTCCGCGGCGGCGTTCCCCCTCGACCCGTCACCACCGGCGCCGGCACCACCGGCACCGCGGCCCGGGTCGTCGCTGCTCAGGGCGAGGGCACCGGCGGCGACACCCGCCGCGCCGACGCCCGCCAGCCCGATCACCTTCCGGCGTTGCATGCTGATGTGTCCCCTATTTGCCGGACGCCACCAGCGCGGCGATCCTGCTGATCGGCTCGGCCAGGGCGTTGATCTCGTCGCTGAGTGTCTTCAGATCGGCTTCGGTCAGAGCGGTGTGCGGTTTCCAGCCGTCGCCGTCGCGGTGCTTCTCCAGGGCTGCCTCGACCGACGCGAACCGCTCGTCGAGCGTGGTGACCAGCGCGGCGTCCTTCTCCTCGAGCGCCGGGCGCAGCGCCGACACGGCGGCCTGCGAACCCTCCACGTTGGCCGCGAAGTCCCACAGGTCGGTGTGCGAGTAGCGGTCCTCCTCACCGGTGATCTTGCCGGTGGCGACCTCGTCGAGCAGTTCCTTCGCCCCGTTGGCCAGCTGCAGCGGGGAGAGCGTGGTGCTGTTCGCCAGGTCGACGATCTTCTGGACGTCGACGAGCAGCTTGTCGGCGACCGGCCCGTCCTGGCTGATGTCGCCGGTGGTCCAGAGGTCCTTCTCGATCCGGTGGAAACCGGTGAACTCCTGGCCCTCCTCCTGGTCGCCCTCCCTGCCGTCGATCGCCGGGTCCAGGTCGCCGAAGATCTCAGCGACCGGCTCGATGCGCTCCCAGTACGTCCGGGCGACCGGGAACAGCGCCTTCGCCTGGTCCACCTTGCCGGCCTTGACCGCGGTCACGAACTCGGTGGTCTTGTCGATCAGCGCGCCGGTCTGGCTCTTCACGTACCGCTGGTAGTCGGTGGTGGCCTGGGCGAGCTTGGCGTCCTCGGTGAGCGGCGTGCTGGAGCCGGTGACGGTGAACCCGTTGCGGATCCCCTTGCCGATCATGCCCGGCTTGCAGGCGGTCTCGTACGTGCCCGCGGCCAGCTCGACGATCAGTTCCCGGGACAGACCGGGGGCGATGTTCTCCACCTCGCCCATCACCCGGTCGCCGTCGGCGTACACGTAGAACTCGGTGACCTTGCTGCCCTTGTTGGCGATGGTGAAGGTGACCGTGCCCGCCGCCGACTCGCCCTCGGCGACGTCGCAGGCGGTGTCCGAGGCGGACACGGCGATGGCGGCATCCTCGTCGCCGGTGGTGCCGCCGTCGTTGTCGCCGCAGGCGGCGAGCAGCAGGGCGGCCGCGGTGGCGGCGGTCAGTATCCGTGCGGTGCGCATGGTTCTCCTAGGACGCGGGTTCGGGGGTGTTCTTCTCGAGCCGCGACGCGGGACTGCCCGCCGGGTTCAGGAAGAGGACGAGAACGGGGATGCCGTACGCGAGCCAGGCCACGGTCTCCAGCACCGTCGGAGCGGGGGTGAAGTTGACCATTCCGCGGAGCAGTTCGGCGTACCACGTGTCGGGCGGGAACGCGGCGCTCACGTCGAAGGCCAGGTCGTCGAGTCCGGGCAGGACGCCGGACTCCTGCAGATCGTGGACGCCGTACTTGGTGATCCCGGCGGCGACCAGCACGAGCAGTGCCCCGGTCCAGGTGAAGAAGCGTCCGAGGTCGATGCGGACGGCGCTGAGGTAGAGCAGCCAGCCGAGGGCGACCGCCGTGAGCAGCCCGAGCGTGACCCCGATGATCGGCCGGGTGCTGTCGGCGGCGCCCTGGGCGGCGGCGTAGAACAGGATCGCGGTCTCGAGGCCTTCGCGGATGACCGCGAGGAACGCGACCCCGGCGACGGCGACCGGTCCGACCTGGATCGCACCCTCGAGCCGTCCGCGCAGTTCAGCCCCGATGTGCCGGGCCATCCGCCGCATCCAGAAGATCATCCACGTGACGAAGCCGACGGCGACGAACGACGCGATGGCCTCGAACAGCTCCTGCTGCGTGAACGACAGCCGGGCGACGCCGACCTGCAGCAGGACGGCGGCTCCGATCGACAGCGCCGCGGCGATCGCGACGCCGGCCCAGACCAGGCGCAGCAACGGTTTCCGCCCGCTTCGGACCAGGAACGCGACCAGGATCGACACGACCAGGGTGATCTCGAGGCCTTCGCGGAGACCGATCAGGTAGATAGCGGCCACCGACCACTCCTAAGGTAAGGCAAACCTAACAAGGCCGCCCCCACTTTCTTTTATTGCGTTGTAGAAGTCAACTCACCACCCACCTCCAGCGACGCGCCTCACCCTTGACGATGGTGGAAGATCACTCCATGGCCATGGATGAGTTCGTCATGTCGTGGGTACGAGGCTGGGCCGTGTCCCGGGAGGTCCCCGAGCCCGAGGAGGTCACGGGCGGTCTTCGTGCGCGGGTGGGACTCCCCGGCCACCGGATCCGGTACGTGCTCCGGTCCGGCGAGACCGCGACGGCGGCCCACCTCGGCAGAACCGCCGCCGAGCCGGGCACCTGGATCAAGATCGCCGACACTGACGAGGCGTTACGGGCCGCCCTGCCGGACGTGTGGCAGATGACCGAGACCTGCTATCTGATGAGCACCAGCCTCACCGCGAAGGCCGCCGAGCCGCCGGCGCCCTACACCCTGCGGACCGCCCTGCACGGCCCGGTCATGATCGCCACCGTGCACGACCATGCCGGTGACCTCGCGGCAACCGCCCGATACGGCCCCACCGGCGACATCGCGGTGATCGACAAGGTGGTGACCGAACCCCGGCACCGCCGCCGGGGACTCGGCCGCGTCGTCATGGGCGCGCTCGCCACCCATGCGCTCGACCACGGCATCACCACCGGAGTACTGGTCGCCACCGATGAGGGCCGCAGTCTCTACCGCACCCTCGGCTGGTCCGACCACGGACCGATCGCGGCCGCCCACGTCCCGGAGGATCCCGCCTGAGTCTCCGCGGACGGTGCGGTGACAGGAAGCGCCGGAGTGGGTACCAGATAGGACATGACCGAGTACGGCATCCACGCCTCGCACGAACAGATCCCGCCCGGCGACCTCCTCAAGGCGGTGATCGCCGCCGAACGCGCCGGTTTCGACGCCGCCATGTGCTCCGACCACTTCTCGCCGTGGAGCGAACGCCAGGGCGAGTCGGGTTTCGCCTGGTCCTGGCTCGGCGCCGCGCTGCAGGCCACCAACCTGTCGTTCGGGGTGGTGAACGCTCCGGGCCAGCGGTACCACCCGGCGATCATCGCGCAGGCGATCGGCACGCTCAGCTCGATGTATCCGGGACGGTTCTGGGCCGCCCTGGGCACGGGCGAGTTCAGCAACGAGCACATCACCGGCGACCCGTGGCCGCGTAAGGACGTCCGCAGCGCCCGCCTGCGCGAATGCGTCGACGTGATCCGGGAACTGCTCGACGGCCACGAGGTGTCGCGCGACGGCCTGGTCACCGTGGACCGGGCCCGGGTGTGGACCCGGCCGGACACCCCGCCGCCGCTCATCGGCGCCGCGGTCAGCCCGGCCACCGCCCGCTGGTGCGCCGAGTGGGCGGACGGCCTGGTCACGGTCAACGCCCCGGAGGACCGGCTGCGCGAGATGATCGCGGCATACCGGGACGCCGGCGGCCGCGGGCCGGTCTGCCTGCAGGTCCACCTGAGCTGGGCGCCGACCCAGGCAGAGGCCGAGGAGATCGCGCTGGACCAGTGGCGCAGCAACATCTTCCCGCCGCCGGTCTGCTGGGACACCGCCACCGCCGAGGAGTTCGACGTGGTGTCCGAGCGGGTCGGCATCGATCAGATCGGTGAGGTCGTGAACATCTCCGCCGACCTCGAACGGCACATCGAGCTGCTTCGCGGGTACGCCGACCTCGGCTTCGAGCGGATCTATCTGCACCATGTCGGTCAGGACCTCGGCCCGTTCATCGAGACCTTCGGCGCCAAGGTCCTGCCCCGGCTGCGCTGAGCCGGCAGCCCCAGCCTGCCTCGGGTCGCGACCAGCAGGAAGGCCGCGACCCGGGAGAGGGATCAGCCCCACACCTCTGCGGCTGTTTCGACGATCAGGCGCAACTTGGCCATCTGCTCCTGGTAGGTCAGTTCGTTGCCCTCCACCGTCGAGGAGAAGCCGCACTGCGGTGACAGGCAGATCTGCTCCAACGGGACGTAGCGCGCCGCCTCGTCGATGCGCCTCTTCAGGTCGTCCTTCGACTCCAGCGTGCCGCGTTTGGTCGTCACCAGGCCCAGCACCACCATTTTGCCCTTGGGCACGAACCGCAGGGGCGCGAAGTCTCCCGATCTGGCGTCGTCGTACTCCAGGAAGAAGCCGTCCACCTCCAGCGAGCCGAACAGGGCCTCCGCCACGAAGTCGTAGCCGCCCTCGGCTGCCCACGAGGAGCGGAAGTTGCCCCGGCACATGTGGGTCGTCACCTTCAGGTCGGCCGGGCGGTCCGCTATCGCCGCGTTGATCTGCCGGATGTAGCGCAGGTGCTGGTGGTCGGCGTCGTCGCCGCGCGCCGACAGCAGGCTGCGCTGGGCGGGATCGTTCAGGTACGCCAGACTCGTGTCGTCCAGCTGCAGGTAGCGGCAGCCCAGGGCCGCGACCCGCCGCACCTGCTCGGCGTAGGCGGCCGACAGATCCTCCCAGAACGCTTCCTGCTCCGGGTAGACCGCCGGATCGATCGCCGCCCGGCCACCGCGGTAGTGGACCATGCTCGGCGACGGGATGGTCAGTTTCGCCGTCACGTCCGGGTCGACGATCGACGACAGGTAGCGGTAGTCGTCGCCGAAGATGGTCTCGGTGAGGCGTACCGGGCCGTCGACGGCGAGCGCCGCCGATTCGAAGTCCAGCTCTCCGGAGGCGTTCCGGAAGTGCACTTTGATCTTCTCGTCGGTGGGGCGGATCCCGCCGAGGCGGTAGATGAAGTCCATGTGCCAGGAGGTTCGCCGGAATTCGCCGTCGGTGGCGGACTGCAGGCCGACGTCACGCTGCATGCGTACGATCTCGGCCACCGCCTCGTCCTCGACGGCCCGCAGCTCCACCGCGGTGATCTCCCCCAGTGCGCGGCTGCGCCGGGCCTCCAGCAGGCGGGCGGGGCGCAGCAGACTTCCGACATGATCCGCCCGGAACGGCGGCGTTGCGCGTTTCGTCACGACGGGGCTCCCTCCGATGACGATCTGAGAACGACGACCCAGCCAGACTCGGACCTCATGTCGGCCCGCCGCGCGCCGAACAGACGAGGGAGCGAGAACTCATGGATCCGGCATAAGGGGATAAATCATGGCGAAGGGGCGCGCCGGCACGGTAGGCATCTCCAGGGCCAAGCTGAAAACAGCCCTCGCCGAACTCCCGGACATCGGCGCCGACATCTTCCTGGAGATCGGCGAGGGGGTGAACTTCCGCTCCCGCCTCGAGGCGGCCGGCACCGAATCGTTCACCGTCTCCGCCCCGGTGGAGGGCCAGGCTGCCGGGATCGAACCCGGCGGCGAGTTCGACATCTTCTGGATACCCGAGGTGACGCCGACGACCCGCGTGGTGCTGTCCTGCCGGCTGGTCGAGATATCCGGCGAGGCCCCCTACCAGTGGACGCTGGCACCGACCGCCACCCCGGAGGTCCGCAACCGGCGGCAGTACTCACGCGGCGGCGCGGTCACCACCGTCCGGGTGCACACCGCCACCGGCAACGACCCGGTCGACGCGCGGCTGCTCGACATCAGCGAGGGCGGCATGCGCTGCTGGGTCACCGAGCCCCTGGGCATCAAGGCCGGCGACCGGATGCGCGCGGTCCTCTGGCTCGGCACCAGCGAGGCCGACCTCGGCGGCACGGTCCATGCGGTCCGCGACTCGCCCGACGGGCCCGGTCAGCATGTGGTCGTCGTCTTCGACACCCGCGACGAACTGGCGCACCTGATCCGCCAATACGTCGTCGCCTGGGAGATCGGCGAACGCCGCCGGAAGCAGCGAGAGGCCAAACAGTAACACACAGTGACCCGAGAATCGGTCACTCAGGGAGATCGATGCAGGATCTGGCACGTTCACAGTGAACGGTTGAACCGTCCGGAGCGTACTGTCTGTCATCGGCTAGTCAGGAGGAACCACGATGACAGTCCTCGCTCTGGACCGCCGGCAGGCCCGGCACCACACCGGCGCGATCCTGCGCGGTCACGGTCGCTTCGCCCGCCAGTTCGAGATGGACGGACACGTGCTGACGCTGGGTGTCGACCCAGGCGTCCGCGGCGGCCTCTACTACCTTCCCGCCACCCCACGCTGGGACGACGGCACGCCGGTCCCGCACGACATCGTCGCCACCCTCCAGCCGATCATCGAAGAGGTCGAGCGTTTCTGGGGCACCTGGCCGGAGTTCCGCGCCGTCCTCTGAGCACCCCGCCGGGGGAGATCCAGGATCTCCCCCGCACTCTTCCTTTTCTTGTACGCGTAAAGACCCTTCCCACCACCCCACACCTCCCGCAATCGCCAGTTCCCGGCGAGCACCCCACCATGGCCGGGAGTTCGCTGAAGGCCGGCCGGGATCAGCGGCTGGGCAGGCCGAGGCGTTCCAGGGCCGCCCGCAGCACGTGTCGGCCGGCCATCGACGACGGCCCTCGGAGGCGGGACAGGACGCGCTCGCTCCAGCCGCCGGCCAGACCGAACCTGCTGTTGTAGGCCGCCAGCCGCTCGTCGTACACCTCGATGTGCGCGTCCGCGGCCGCAGCGTCGTACACCTCGTGGTGCAGGACCGCCGCCTGGGGCAGGCGAGGTTTCACCCCGGCCCGCTCGGACGGGTCGGGTTCACCGACCGCCAGGCCGAACGCCGCCACCGCATGCGACGGCAGGCCCAGTTCCGCGGCCACCTTCTCCGGATGGTTGCGGATCGCGCCCACGAAGACCGTGCCCAGTCCCAGCGACTCGGCCGCCACCACCGCGTTCTGGGCGGCCAGGGCCGTGTCGACGAACCCGATGATCGTCGACTCCAGGTAGTCGGCGGCGTCGAGCGCGACGCCCGCCCGCAGGGCCAGCCGGCGGGCCCGGCCCAGGTCGGCGACCCACACCAGGAACAGGGGCGCCCGGGCGACGAAGTCCTGCTCACCGGCGAGGGCGGCGAGGCGCTTCTTGCGGTCCGGGTCACGGACCGCCACCACGCTCCACGGCTGCAGGTTCGACGAGGTGGGCGCGGACTGGGCGGCGGCGATCAGCGCGGCCAGTTCGTCGTCACCGACCGGGCGGGGGCCGAACGCCCGGACCGACCGGTGGGCGAGTTGGACGGCGAGGACGTCGTTGGTCACGCCGAGGGTCGCGGCGGGGTCGCCGTAGCGGGCGGTTACGGACATCAGGCGGCCGCCTCCTCAGGAGGGCTCGAAGGTGAAGCCCATGATCCGCCGAAGGTCAGCAGGGGTGCCAGGTCCCGTGCCGTGGATGTGAGCAACCTCCGGTGTTCGGCCAGGTCCGGAACTCCGGGCACGAAGCTGACCAGCAGATCCGTGACATGTCGCAGGGCCGGGTCGGCGTTCAGCGCGGCGGCGATCCCGGCGGCCGGCCCGAGCAGCGCGTGATCCTTCGCCAGGTATTCCGGCACCGGCAGTCCGGCGGCGGACGCCTGCCAGCTCTGCCATCGGCGTACTCCCGGCGTGACCGCCTCCAGAGCCGCTGACCGCGAGGGGTGCGGGTAGACGGCCCGGGACACCTGGATACGCGGCGGGGTGCCGGCGGGCAACGCAGCCAGATAGGCGGAGATCCACGACGCCTGGTCCGCGAACGGCGAGCTGGACCGCCACGAGGTGGCCCGGGACAGCTGCAGGCCGTCGCCGGCGCGGGCGGCCGCGATCGCCGCCGCGTGTGCCAGCCGGGGGTCGCTCGTGGTCGCCTGCCAGAGGCGGTCCCGCACGCCGGCGCCCGGCGGGTGCAGCACCTCACCGAGGCTGTTCAGGGCTTTCCCCTCGAGGATCTCGTGCAGCCGGGCCACCGAGGCATCCCACAGCCGGTGCCGGTCGGCGAGGTCCTTCCCGAACGCCTCCCACGCTCCCGGGAACGGCCCCGACCCGACGCCGAGTTCGAGCCGGCCGCCGCTGAGTGCGTCGAGCGTCGTCGCCTGTTCCGCCACCACCAGCGGATCCTCCAGCGGCAGCACGAGCACGCCGGTGCCGAGCCGGATCCGGGACGTGTGCTGGGCGATCGCGGCGAGCAGCACCAGCGGGGCGGAGACGTGCTCCTTCCCCTGCCGGAAGTGCCGCTGGATCACCCAGCCGGAGTCGTAGCCCAGCTCCTCGGCCAGCTGGAACAGCTCGATCGCGTGCCGGTAGGACTCGGCCGGCGACAGGTCCCGGTCGAGGTGCAGCAAGAATCCCAGCCGGGGCACGTCAGATCCTCAGCCCGGTGCCGTGCACACCGTGCTCGTCGATGACCGCCAGATCCGTTTCGGACAGCGGGTCGAAGTCGAGGGCCTGGACGTTGTGGTCGAGCTGGGCGACCGAGCTGGCCCCGATCAGCGCCGACGTCACCTGCGGGCGGTGCAGGACCCACTGCAGCGCGAGCTGGGCGAGGGACTGGCCGCGGCGCGTGGCCAGCTCGTTCAGGGCGCGGGCCCGTCGACGGTACGTGTCGTCGATGACCTCCGGTTTCAGGAAGTCACTGGCGGTCGCGCGCGCTCCGGCCGGGATGCCGTCGAGGTACTTGTCGGTGAGCAGTCCCTGGGCCAGCGGCGAGTACACCACCAGGCCGAAGCCCTCCTCGTCGGCGGCGTCGAGGAGTCCGCTGGTCTCCGGCGTCCGGTCGAAGATCGAGTACCGGGGCTGGTGGACCAGCAGCGGCACCCCCGCCTCGCGCAGCAGTTTCGCCACCTCCCGGGCCCGGGTCGCCGGGTAGTTGGAGACGCCGACGTAGAGCGCCTTGCCGCTGGTGACCGCGCCGGCCAGGGCGCTGACCGTCTCCTCCAGCGGGGTGCTCGGGTCGGCCCGATGGTGGTAGAACACGTCCACGTAGTCCACCGACAGGTCGCGCAGGCTCTGGTCGAGCGAGCCGAGCAGCGACTTGCGGGACCCGCCCTGCTGGTACGGGCTGGTCCCGATCGGGTTGCCGGCCTTGGTCGACAGGACGATCTCGTCGCGGTGACGGGCGAGGTCGCGGCGCAGCACCTTGCCGAAGACCTGCTGGGCGGCCCGGTGCGGCGGCCCGTACCGGTCGGCGTTGTCGAAGTGCACGATGCCCAGGTCGAAGGCGCGCAGCAGGATGGCCCGCTGGGTGTCGTACGCGTGGTCGGTGCCGAACTTCTGCCACAGCCCGAACGAGAACACCGGCAGGTCGAGCCCGGAACGTCCGGAGCGGCGGAACGGAATCGTGGTCATCTAAGCGGTCCTCCTGAGAGAAGAGGCTTGCAGGGACGGCGTGTCCACGCCGGTGTCGCGTTCGAGGAAGTGCGTGCCCGGGTCGACGATCGCGTCGATCCGGTCCAGGACGGCGGCGTCGAGGACGACCTGCGACGCCTTGACGTAGGCGTCCAGATGCTCGGCCGTCCGCGGCCCGATGATCACGCTGCTGACCGCCGGGTGGTTCAGCGCGAACGCCACCGCCAGCTCGATCAGGCTGAGACCGTTCTCCTCGGCCAGCGCGGCGAGCGCGTCCGCGGCGGCGAGTTTGCGCTGGTTGTGGTCGGCGCCGATGTCGAACCGGCCGGGGATCAGGTCGGCGCGGGCCGATTCCGGCTGTGCGGCGCCGAGGCGGTACTTCCCGGACAGCCAGCCGGCGGCGAGGGGCCCGTAGCCGAGGACGCCGACGCCGTACTTCCGGACGACCGGGAAGACCTCACGTTCGGCGGAGCGGACCAGCAATGAGTAGGGCAGCTGCTGGGTGTGCGGCGCGATCAGTCCGTGTTGCGAGGCGAGGAAGTGGGCCTCGACCTGTTGATGCGCCGGGAACACCGAGGTGCCGTAGTAGAGGATCTTCCCGGACCGGACCAGCCCGTCCAAGGTCCGCAGCGTCTCCAGCAGATCCGTGTCCGGGTCCGGCCGGTGTGCCTGGTAGAGGTCGATATGGTCGGTGCCGAGGCGGCGCAGCGAACCCTCCACCGCCCGGGTGATCCAGCGCCGCGAGTTCCCGGCGTGCCGTGGGTCGTCACCGATCCTCCCGTGGAACTTCGTCGCCAGGAAGACGTCGTCGCGGCGGCCCTGCAGGGCGCGGCCGACGATCCGTTCCGACTCGCCCTGCTCGTACACGTCGGCGGTGTCGATAGCGGTGATCCCCGCGTCCAGAGCCGCGTGGATGATCCCGATGCTGGTGTCCTCGTCCTGGTGGCGACCGAAATTCATCGCGCCGAGGGTGAGCGGGGAGATCAGTACCCCGGTGCGTCCCAATACCCGTGCGGTCACAAGAAGCCCTTTCAGAAGAGGCCGGTGGTGGGCGGTTCCTGCCCGGTCAGCAGGTGGGCGCCGGCGACCGACGCCTTCCACTGCCGCGGGTTGTGGTTGGCGGCGGTGCGGGCGTTGCGCCAGTGCCGGTCGAAACCGAGTTCCCGGTCGGTGATCGATCCGCCGGCCACGTCGAACAGCAGCTCGGCGGCGCGCAGGGCACTCTCGATGGCGATCACGCCGGTCTGCGCGACGGTCACCGACGCTGCGGCCCCCGCGGCCCGCGCTTCGTCACCGTGCTTGTCGCGTACGCGATGAAGCTCCTCGGCAGCGAGAAGGACCACCGACCGGGCCGCATGGCTGCGCGCCGAGATCTCCCCCACCGTCTGCCGCACGTAGGGGTCGTCGACGCTCTTCTCCGCCGAACTGTGCTTGATCGGGCGGGCCCGTTCCCGGGTGAACCGGACCGCGTCGTCGAGCGCCGCCGCGGCGATCCCGGCCTGCACCGCCGCCAGGTAGAGCTGCGCGAACGACCCGAGCCACGGGTTCTCCACGATCGAGTCGTCGCGGTACACGATCTCGTCGTCGGACACCCGGACGTTCCACAGCCGGGTGGTTCCGCTGGCGGTGAGCCGCTGGCCGACCGCGTCGAAGTCGTCGAGGCGCTGGACGCCCTCCCGGTCGACCGGGACCGTGAAGCCGTAGAGCTTGCCGTCCTCGGTCTTCGCCGATCCGCTGAACCAGGAGGCGTAGAGCCCACCGGTCGAGTAGTACTTCTCGCCGTCGATCACCCAGCCACCGGCCTCGCCGTCGCGGCGCAGCGTGGTGTGCACCGTGCCGCTGGCGCCGCCGCTGCGTTCGTTGCCGCTTCCGGCGAACAGGTCGCCGGCCCGCAGCCGGGCCAGGGTGACGTCCCGGTGCGGCAGGTCCGGCCGGGTGGCCACCTGGTTGGCGGTGAGGAAGCTGGATCGCAGCGCCTGGGCGACGCTGGAGTCGGCCCGGGCGATCGCGATGATCAGCTCGGCGATGTCGCGGACCGTGCCGCCCGCGCCGCCGTCGGCCGTCGCGATGCCGGTCAGCGTGATCCGCCGGCCGGCGAGTTCCCGGACGTCGTCGAAGGCGTAGTCGCGTTTCTGCTCGCGGGAGGCCGCGCTGTCCTGGAGGCGGGCCAGGATCGGGGCGATCGCGGCGCGGATGCCGGCCGGGGTCATGCCGCCACCGTCTGGTACGCGCCGCGCAGGGTGTCCGCGGGTGGCCGTGGTTCCAGGGCCGCGATCGCCGCCAGTATCTCGTCGGCGCCGCCGGTCACCGCCAGCTCGAAGCCGTCGAGCGGCCCGCGCCACGCCGGGTCCGGAATCTCGGTGACCCGGCCGATCAGCGTGATGTCGTCGCGGGCACGGCCGGCCGTGCGCAGCGCCGCGTCCGCTTCCGCGGCGTGCGCAAGGTCGACCACCACCACGTCGGCGACCGCGGCGACCGTCGCCAGGTCGAGCACGCCCAGATCGGCGACGAGGACCGGGCGGCCCTGCACCGACGACGGGCCGTCCAGCGGGCCGGCGACCCGGTAGTGGGCGCCCTCGTGGCCGATCGGCCGGATCAGCGCGTCGTCGACGAGCACCCCGGCGTCGCGGTCGCCGATCAGGGCCTCGCGGGGGAACGACTCCCAGAGACGGGTGAGGATGTGGGCGTACTCGCCCCAGCGGCGTACCGGGTCGGTCAGGCCGGGTTCGGGGGCGGTCAGCTCGCTCACCGCGTCCCCGCGTCCCGGGCGCAGCACCACCCCGGCCCGGCCGCCGGTGGCCCGGTCCAGCGACAGGATCCGGCGTGCCGCGTTGAACGGCGCGTTCCCGGTGGTCGGCAACTCCGGCAGGTAACCGATGCCGCCGTGGATCCCGGCGAGGTATGCCGCGACGACCGTCGGGTCGAGCGCGGCGCCGGTGTCGGTCAGTCGCAGGGCCACGACCCCTGCCGCTTCGGCGGCTGCGGCGATCCGGACCGCGTCGGCCGGCGACACCAGTCCCGCTCCCCCGACGGACAGAGCGATCTGCACGGGCACACTCATGACGGCACCTCCTGGTTGGCGGGCAGCCCGAGATGCGAGCGCAGGGTGGCGCCCTCGTACTCGGTGCGGAACAGGCCGCGGCGCTGCAGTTCGGGGATCACGTGGTCGGCGAAGTCGTCGAAGCCCGACGGCAGCACGTCCGGCATCACGTTGAAGCCGTCGGCGGCGCCGGCCCGGTGCCAGGTCTCGATGTCGTCGGCGATCTGCTCCGGGGTGCCGGCCACGATCCGGTGACCGCCGCCGCCGGAGAGCCGTTTGAGCAGCTGCCCGAGCGTGGGCCGGTCCCGGTCGATGATCGACTTGACCACCCGGTAGAAGGTCTGCGAGCCGCCCGCCTCGTCCGGGTCGACGAGCAGTTCGTCCGGGATCGGCTCGTCGTCGGAGAGGCCGTCGAGGGAGATGCCCAACTGGCCGGCGAGGCGCCGGCGGGCGTACGCATCCGGAAGGAGCTCGTCGAGGAGCTCGCGCCGGGCCCGCGCCTCGGCCTCGGTGGAACCCACCACGGTGGACAGGCCCGGCAGGACCACGATCTCCTCGGGCCGGCGGCCGAACGCCGCGGCCCCGTCCCGGATCTCGGCCCGGAACCGGCGGGCGTGTTCCAGGTCCTGGTCGGCGGAGAAGATCACCTCGCCGACCTGGCTGGCCAGCCGCCGTCCGTCGGTGGAGCCGCCGGCCTGCACGACCACCGGCCGGCCCTGCGGGGAGGCCAGCTCGCGCCGGGATTTCCAGGCGTCCACCACCTGCCCGGTGACGACCGCGGCCCGCTGGTAGCGGAACGCGTGCTCCGGCTCGCTGGTCCGGCCGAAGTTGCGGGCTGCGGCCGGGCCGGCCGTGGTGACCACGTTCCACCCGAACCGGCCGCCGCTGACGAAGTCCAGGTCACCGGTGCGCCGGGCCAGTTCGGCCGGATCGTTGTACGACGACGACAGCGTCCCGATCAGCCCGATCCGTTCGGTCTGCGCCGCGATCCGCGCGAGGACCGTGGTCGGTTCCAGGTTCTGTCCCGGCCGGTGCCGGATGCCCGGGTCCAGGACCGGACCGTCGGCGAGGAACACCGCGTCCAGTCTGGCCTGCTCCGCCTTGCGGGCGATCGCGGTGTAATGCTCGACGGTGAAGCTGCCGGCCGGGTCGGTGCCGGGGAACCGCCAGGACCCGCCGAAGACTCCGGCGTTGAGGATGTTGACGTTGATGTGCAGCACGGTCGCTCCTTAAAGCTTCACGCCGGGGATCGCGTCCAGCAGGTGGCGGGTGTAGTCGTGTTCCGGGTCGCGCAGCACGCAGGCTGCGGGGCCGTTCTCGACCACCGCGCCGTCCTTCATCACCGTCACGTCGTCGGCGACCAGCCGGACCACGCCCAGGTCGTGGGTGACGAAGACGTAGCTGAGGCCCCGCTCGTCCTGCAGGCGGGTGAGCAGTTTCAGGATCTGGTCCTGCACCGACACGTCCAGGGCGCTGACCGCCTCGTCGAGCACCAGGATCTTCGGCCGCAGCGCCAGGGCGCGGGCGATGGCGACCCGCTGCCGCTGGCCGCCGGAGAGCTGGGCCGGGAGCCGGTCCAGGAAGCTCTCGTCCAGTGACACCGCCGCCAGCAGCTCGGTCACCCGGTCACCGGCCGGCAGCTGGTATGCCCGCAGCGGTTCGGCGATCAGCCTGCGGACCGTGAACCGTGGGTCCAGGGAGGTGAACGGGTTCTGGAAGACGTACTGCAGATCCCGGCGCACCTCGCGCAGCTGCTTGCGGTTCAGTCCGGTCAGCTCCCGGTCACCGACGTGCACCGTCCCGGCGCCGGGCTTCGCGAAACCGGCCAGGATGCCCGCCAGCGTCGACTTGCCCGCGCCGGACTCGCCGACCACGGCGTGCGTGGTGCCCTCGCGGACTGCCAGGTCGACGCCGTCCAGCGCCCGCAGCGTGCCGTACTCCTTGGTCAGACCGGTCGCCCGCAGCACCACCCGGCCGCCCGCAGGCCGGGGTTCCCGGGCGGGTTGCCGGGCCGGGTTCGCCGCGAACAGCCGCCGGGTGTACTCGTGGTCCTCGTCGACGATCCGGCCCTTGTTCATCACCAGGATCCGGTCCGACCGGTCCTGCGCCACCCCCAGGTCGTGGGTGACCAGCAGGATCCCGATGCCGAGCGTCTCCCGCAGGCTGACCAGGTGGTCCAGGATCCGCTTCTGCACGGTCACGTCCAGGGCGCTGGTCGGCTCGTCCGCGACGATGATCTTCGGTTGGCCGGCCAGCGCGATCGCGATCAGCGCGCGCTGTTTCATGCCGCCGCTCAGCTCGTGCGGATAGCTGCGGAACACCCGTTCGACATCCTCGAGACCCGCGAGGCGCAGGCTCTCCAGGGCCGCCTCCCGCTTCTTCTCGGGTACGGCCTCCTGCACCTGTGCCCCGACTCGGCGTACCGGGTTGAGGGAGGTGTTCGGGTCCTGGGGCACGAACCCCACGTAGGTGCCGCGGACCAGCGCCATCCGCCGGTCGTTGAATCCGGTCACGTCCACGCCGGAATAGGCGACCGTGCCGGAGCGGATCCGGGCCGCGACCGGGAGCAGTCCGAGCGCGCCCTGGATCAGGGTGGTCTTGCCGGAACCGGACTCGCCGACCAGCGAGACGAACTCGCCCGGATCGACGTGCAGGCTCACCCCGTCGACGGCCGGTGTCCAGGTGCGACGGCCGGTGCGGTAGTCGACGGCCAGGTCGGTGATCTCCAGCAGGGACTCGGTCACCGGTTCTCCCTTCGCAACGACGTGCTGATCCGGTGGGTGGCGATCACCACGGTCGCCAGGGCCAGGCCGGGCAGGATCGACGCCCACGGGTGCACGGCCACGTAGTCGCGGCCCTCGGCGACCAGCAGCCCCCACTCCGGCTGCGGAGGGGGAGCCCCGTAGCCGAGGAAGCCGAGCGACGCGACCGCCAGCACCCCGGCGCCCACCTCCAGGGCGGCGAGGGCGACCACGGAACTCAGCGAGTTGGGGACCACGTGCCGGGCCAGCACGCCGAGACGGCTGACGCCCAGGCCGTACGCGGCCCGCACGTAGTCCTGGTGGACCACGGTCAGCACCTGGGACCGCATCACCCGGGCGAACGAGGCGATCGACGAGACCCCGACCGCGAGGGCGATGTTGTTCGTCGAGTAGCCCAGGACCGAGACCAGCACCATGGCCAGCAGCAGGCTGGGGATGGCCAGGAACACGTCGACCACCCGCATGATCGCGGTGTCCACGACGCCGCCGGCGAACCCGGCGATCAGCCCGACTCCGGCACCCGCGCCGAACGCGATCAGCACCGCGAGCAGGGTGGCGGTCAGGGTGGTGCGGGCGCCGTAGACGCTGCGGGCGTACAGGTCGCGGCCCAGCCGGTCGGTGCCGAACCAGTGGTCGGCGCTGGGCGGGGCGAAGCTGGCCGTGGCGTCCCCGGCGAACGGGCTGTACGACGTGAACAGGTGCGGCGCGACCGCCCAGCCGACGGCCAGCAGCACCACGGCCCAGGACAGCACCCGGCCGGCCCTCACGGCGCGACGCCCGCGGTCAGCGACGCCCGCAGCCGCGGGTCGAGCAGCGGGTAGATCAGGTCGACGATCAGGTTGATCACGGCGAAGGTGGCCGCGACCAGCACCACGATCCCGGCGACCAGCGGCACGTCCAGGGTGTTGATCGCGGTCTGGGTCATCCGGCCCAGCCCTCTGCGGGCGAAGACCGTCTCGGTGATGACCGAACCGGCGATCAGGTTGCCGAAGGTGACACCGGCGATGGTCAGCGCGGGCAGGCTGGCGTTGCGCAGCACGTCGCGGACGATGATGCCGCCGCGGGTGCCGCCCTTCGCCCAGCCGGTGGTGACGTATCCGGCGGCGAACTCGGTGGTGAAGCTGCGCACCAGCAGTTGCGCGATCGGCCCGGCCACCGGGATCGCCAGGGTGATCAGCGGCAGCACCAGGCTGCGCCAGCCCTGGTCGCCGAACGCCGGGAACCAGCCCAGCTGGAACGAGAACACCTGCAGGACCAGGATCCCGGAGAGGAACACCGGCACCGAGACCGCACCGGAGGGCAGCGACTCCAGCAGGTCACGCAGCCAGGTCCGCCGGGTGGCGGTGGCGGCCAGTGCGATCCCGAACGCGATCAGAGTGGCCAGGACCAGGGCCGCCGACGCCAGCACCAGGGTGCTGGGCAGCACCTCGAGAATCGCGCCGGTGACCGGTTTGCCGGACTGGACCGAGCTGCCGAAGTCGCCGGTCAGGGCGTGCCCGAGCCGGTTCAGGTACTGCAGGATCACCGGCTCGTTGAAGCCGTAGTTCGCGGCGACCTGCTCCTTGACCTCCGGCGGGATCGCGTTCAGTTCGGCGGGGTCGAAGAGCAGGTCCACCGGGTCGGCCGGGAGGACGAACAGCAGGACGAACGTGACGGTGAACGCGGCCCAGACCACGAACAAGGCCCGGCCCACCTTGAGCGCTGTGTACCGCGCGACCCCGGTCATCGTCCGGCGCTCTTCCCGGCGTCGCTCTTCCAGGCGTCCACGAAGTGGTTGCGGGACTGGGCGTCGAAGACGATCCCGTGCACGTAGTCGGCGTGCGCGATCACCTGCGACGGGTTGTAGATCGGGCTGACCAGGGCGTACTTGTCCAGCAGCAGGTCCTGGGCGGTCTTGGCGTACGCGGCCCGCTGCACCGGGTCGAGCGTGGTCTCCAGCTTGCCGAGCGCGTCGGTCACCTCGGCCACGTCGACGCCGGTCGAGACGCCCTGTTCCAGGAACGAGCCGTTGCCGAGCGCCGGGCTGTAGCTGAGGTTCAGGACCGCCGGGTCGTTGCGGGACCGGTTCGCGGCGGTGATGTTCCAGTCCGTCTTCGCCTTGGCCACCTGCGCCGCATAGTCCGGGATCGGCACCACGGTCAACTGCAGGTCGATGCCGATCTTCTGCAGGTCCTGCTGCACCGACTCGTACGCCGGCTTGTTGACCACCAGGTTGCTGATGCCGAGCAGCTTCACCTCGAGCCGCTTGCCGTCCTTGACCCGGATCCCGTCCGTTCCCGGAACCCAGCCGGCCTGGTCCAGCAGCGCCTTCGCCTGATCGGGGTCGTACCTGAGCACCGAGCCGCTGTAGTCCGCGTACCCCTGCACCGACGTGTTCAGGACCGAGGTGGCGATCGAGTACGAGTCGGTCAGCACCGTCTTCGCCACCGCCGACCGGTCCCAGCCGAGCTGGATCGCCTTGCGGACGGCGAGGTCGTTGGTCGGGAACAGCTGCGAGTTGAGGTTGAAGAAGATCGAGGTGCCGGAGACGCTCCGCGAGACGATCGCGAAGCCCTGGTCCTTGAGCGGCTGCTCGTCGGTGGTGCCGACGTCCAGGGTGGCGTCGACGGCGCCGGACGTGAGTGACCCGGTCCGGACGCTGGCCTCCGGGATCGTGTTGAAGACGACCCTGTCGAGGTACGCCTCACCGCTGTGCCGCAGTGACGGCGGCGACCAGTGATAGCCCTGCCGCCGGACCAGAACCGTCTTGACCTGCTCCTCCCACGACTCGTAGACGAACGGCCCGGTCCCGATCACCTTCGTCGGGTCGGTGCGCTGCTCGGCGCTGAGCTTGAGCGTGTTCAGCGACAGGAAGCCGGGCTGCGCGTTCGCGGTGAACGCCGACGCCTGCAGGAAACTGGCCAGGGGCTTCTCGAAGCGGACCACCGCGGTGTACGCGTCCGGTGTCTGCGTCTCGATGTACCCCGGCAGCAGCGTCGCGCCGTTCGGGTTGATGCCGAGCGTCTGGTCGCCGTGCACGTACTGGTCGAAGTTGGCCTTGACCGCCGCCGCGTCGAACGGTGTCCCGTCGCTGAACGTGACGTCCTGGCGGAGCTTGAAGGTGAATGCGGTCAGGTCGGTGTTGTAGGACCACGACTCGGCCAGCCACGGCGTGATCTCGCCGGTGTCCGGGTCCTGCCAGGTCAGCTTGTCGGTGATGTTGTTGCCGATCAGCGATTCGGCGTAGTTGGTGCCCCACTGCGGGTCGGGGCTGCGCTGGTAGTCGATCAGCGCGAACTGCAGTGTTCCGCCGCGGACCGGCTCGCCGGACGCGGCCGACGCCGAGTCCTCGCCGCCGCGGGTGACGGCCAGCCCGATGCCCGCGGCGAGCAGGACGCCGAGCACCGCGGCGCCGGATATCCAGGGCCACTTGCGGCGGCCTGACTCGGCTCTCTCGATGGATTCACGAAGGTCGGACATCAGCTTCTCCCGATCGCCTGGTAGAGGGTTAGAATATAAACCCTATAGGCACAGTAGGATTAGAATGTGACCTGCGACATAGGAGACGCCGAATGAAGCCACTGTGGTACATCCCCAACCAGGCGCAGCCCGGCCACCGCGGTGACGACGTCGTCGACGGGCACAACAGCCTCGACACCCTCACCGAACAGGCCCTCGCCCTGGAGGAACACGGCTGGGGCGGCGCCCTGCTCGGCACCGGATGGGGACGCCCCGACACGTTCACCGTGGCCACCGCCCTGACCGCGCGCACCACGACCTTCCAGCCGCTGATCGCGGTCCGCCCCGGGTACTGGCGGCCTGCCAACTTCGCCTCCGCCGCCGCCACCCTGCACCACCTCAGCGGCGGGCGCGTCCTCGTCAACATCGTGTCCGGAAAGGACGACCTGGCCGCGTACGGCGACAGCGAAGGTGACCAGGCCGCCCGCTACGGCCGCACCCGGGAGTTCCTCCAGATCGTGCGCAAGCTGTGGCGCGAAGAGAACGTCACCTACCAGGGCGAGCACTTCCAGGTGACCGGCTCGACCGTCGTGCCCCGCCTCGCGGCTCCACCGCGCCTCTACTTCGGCGGCGCCTCCCCCGCCGCCGAGGAGGTGGCCGCCACCGAGGCCGACGTGCAGCTCTTCTGGGGCGAACCCTACGACGACATCGCCGAACGCATCGACCGGCTGCGCACCCTCAGCACGCGGCTGGGCCGGGAACACGCGCCACTGGAGTTCGGCCTGCGGATCACCACCGTCGTCCGGGACACCACCGAACAGGCGTGGGCCGCCGCCGAGGAACGGGTCGCCCTGATGGCCGAGGGCCAGGGCCGATTCGCCCGCGACCCGAACCGCTTCACCGCCGTCGGCCAGCAACGGCTCCTCGACCTGGCGGCCCGCGGCGACGTCCTCGACGACAACCTCTACACCGCGCCCGGCAAGGTCGGCGGGGGCGGCGCCGGCACCACGTGGCTGGTCGGCTCGGCCGAGGACGTCGCATCGTCCCTGCGCAAGTACCAGGCGCTCGGCATCAGCCACCTGGTCCTCTCCGACACCCCGTACCTGCCTGAGATCCAACGCCAGGGTCGAGACCTACTGCCCCTCCTACGCTCTTTCTGATTGTACGTTTCTGCAGCTCATTGGCGTTTGCCACGTTGTCGCACGTCTAGTCCGTCGCCTATGGTGGCCGAGTGAACGACTCTTCGCACGGGCATGATCACGGCGACGGACTCGGACATCGCCTACGACACCTCGTCACGCCACACTCCCACGACAGCGCCGACAAGGTCGACACCGCCCTGGAAGCCTCCGACGAGGGCATGCGCGCCCTGTGGATCTCACTGGCCGTCCTCGGCGTGACCGCTGCCGCCCAGGCCCTGATCGTGGCGCTCTCCGGGTCGGTGGCCCTGCTCGGCGACACCGTGCACAACGTCGCCGACGCCCTGACCGCCGTCCCGCTCGGCGTCGCCTTCTGGCTGGGCCGCCGCGCCGCCACCCGCGCCTACACCTACGGATTCGGCCGCGCCGAGGACCTGGCCGGCGTCGTCATCGTCCTGGTGATCGCCGCGTCCGCCCTGGCCTCCGCCTGGTTCGCCGTCGACCGCCTGCTCAACCCGCAGACCATGACCCACCTGCCGTGGGTCTTCGCCGCCGGCCTCATCGGTTTCGCCGGCAACGAACTGGTCGCCCGCTATCGCATCCGGGTCGGCCGCCGCATCGGCTCCGCCGCCCTGGTCGCCGACGGCCTGCACGCCCGCACCGACGGCTTCACCTCGCTGGCCGTCGTGCTGGCCGCCGCCGGCGCCTGGCTCGGCTGGACCTGGGCCGACCCGGTGATCGGCCTCCTGATCACGGCGGCGATCACCCTCGTCCTGAAGGACGCCGCCCGCGAGGTCCACCACCGCCTGATGGACCGGGTCGACCCCGCCCTGGTCGACCGGGCCGAGGCGGCCCTGCGTGCGGTGCCCGGCATCCGCGACGTGGCCGACCTGCGCCTACGCTGGATCGGCCACCGCCTGCACGCCGAGGCCGGCATCGTCGTCGACGCCGACCTGTCGCTGCTGGCCGCCCACGCGCTGGCCGCCGAGGCCGAACACCGCCTGACCCACGACATCCCGCGGCTGCTCTCCGCCACCGTCCACGTCGACCCCAGCACCCACCCGGGCCCCACCCACCACGCCGCCCTGGCCCACACCGACCCCGCCCACACCAGCCCCGCCCCGGCCGGACATCACGCCCACCACCATGCGGACAGCACCCCGACCGGGCACCATGCCCACACCCACTGACCGGGCTGCACCACGTCGGAACCGCCGTTCCACAACCAGATGTCCGCCACGCCGAGGCGTCTCGCGACGAGCGTCGGCCCGGGATCAGCGCGGGTGGCGATCGCCTTCTCGAGGGACCTCCCGTCCGCCCGCATCCCGTCGTCGTTGAACCGGTTGGGCGCCCGGTGCCCGAGTCCGCAAACCGATCCAGCGTCTTCAGGGCTCCTCGGCGACACCGAGCAACCGCTGACAGCGGCCTGCAGTCGCCGGCCGTGGGCCACAGCTGCCTGATCAAGCGAAATACCGTGCACGGCGGTCCGGTTCACTCCGTTTGATCTTGGCAGCGGTCACAGGGACTCCGAGTGGCTGAACTGCGCCGACGTCCGAAGCGCCCGGAAGAGACAGATCCCCTGGCCAGAATCATGATCGACTCAAGTTGAGTGGCATTACCGAGCCACCGGCCGTCGCCTGTGGTCGTTTTCGGCGCGCAGGTGGACCGTGAACGACGGCTGTGCCGGCCAAGCCGTCAATCACGGCTGCCCGGGAGGCCGAAATCAGCCGTCAGCGACGGCTCAGGGTCACCCAGCCGCCGTCCAGGGTCGTTTTCGGCACGCGGACGGACCGTGAGTGACGGCCCGACGTCACTCAGCCGTCGTCCACGGCTCCGCCAGCAACGGGGAACGACCACGGGCGACGGCTGAGGCGATCGGGCCGTCGGCTATGGCTGCGACGGTTGGCAGCCGACGAGCCGCGCTGAACGAGCATCGAGCCAGCACGGGCGGGTGGGGGATGTCGGCAAGCCGGGACGGGGCTTTACGCGTACCCGTCGAAGGCTCTCAAATGCCGGCGGCGGGCCTCGGTGAGGTGGTGGCGCATGGTTGCCTCGGCGGCGTCGGGGTCGGCGGCGGCGATGGCGGCGGCCAGGGCGCGGTGCTCGGACGTGGTGGTGCCGGTCTCGGTGTAGGGAAAATACAACCGGTGGATGTGCAGGTGGGCGTGCAGGCGGGTGACCGATTCGCGGAGCAGCGGGTTCGCGGCGGCCTCGGCTATCGCGTCGTGGAAGCGGGCGTCCATGGTCGTGAACAGGGTGTGTGACGTGGTGTCGACCGGGACCGGGAGGGCGGCCTCGGTGACGAGCGCCGCGCGGGTCTCGGCGGAGGAGCGGGTGGCGGCCCAGCGGGCGGCGGCGCACTCCAGCACCAGGCGCATGTCGAACATGTCGGTGAATTCGTCGCGGGTGAGCAGCGGGCTGACCGTGTAACCGGCCAGGGGGCGTTTGCGGACCAGACCCTCGGACTCCAGGCGGGCCAGGGCCTCGCGGACCGGGGTCGGGGAGACGTCGAGTGAGCGGGCGAGGGCGTCGATGTTGAGGCGTTCCTCGGGGGCGAGACGGTGCTCGAGGATCAGGGATTTGAGCGACTCGTGGACGTCGTCGCTGAGGACGGAGCGGCGGATCGGCCCCGACATGCCACCACCCCCGGGTTGACGGAGACATCGACAGACGCTAAACAGTTTCGTAGATCCTATAGGATCTACGAAAGGATGCCGCTCGTGGACCCGTTCGCAAGAGTGCCGCTGGGCAGCACCGATGTCACGGTGACCCGGCTCGGCATGGGCCTGGCCCCGATCGGCGGGCTCTACGCGGCCGTCGGCGACGTCGAGGCGGTCACCGCGATCGACGAGGCCTGGCGGCAGGGGGTGCGGCTGTTCGACACCGCACCGCTCTACGGCGCGGGGCTGTCCGAGCGGCGGGCCGGGGCCGCACTGCGCGGGCGGGACCGCGGCGACTACACGCTGGCCACCAAGGTCGGGCGGCGGCTGGTCGCCGGGTCCCACGACCCGTCCGGGATGTGGGCCGAGCCGACCCGCACGGTCACCGCCTGGGACTTCTCCGCCGAGGGCGTCCGTGCCTCGCACGCCGAGAGCCTGGAGCGCCTGGGCCTGGACCGGGTCGACGTGCTGCACCTGCACGACCCGGACGAGCACTACGCCGAGGTGGTCGCCGGCGCGCTTCCGGCGCTGGCCGCGATGCGCCGCGAGGGCACGATCGGCGCGGTCTCCGCCGGGATGAACCAGTCGGCGATGCTGACCGAGTTCGCACGGACCGGGCAGTTCGACTGTTTCCTGCTGGCCGGGCGCTATTCGCTGCTGGACCAGTCCGGGCTGGCCGACCTGCTGCCGGAGTGCGAGCGGCGGGGCATCTCGGTGATCGTCGGCGGGGTCTACAACTCCGGGGTGCTGGCGGCGCCGGTGCCGGGGGCGACGTTCGACTACCGGCCGGCGTCGTCGCGGGTGCTCGCCCGGGCGCAGGCGATGGCCCGGATCTGCTCGCGGCACGGGGTGCCGTTGCGGGCGGCGGCACTGCAGTTCCCGCTCGCGCATCCGGCGGTGGCGTCGGTGCTGATCGGGATGCGGTCCCCGGCCGAGGCGGCGGACGCGGCGGCGATGGCGGCGGTGGAGATCCCGGACAAGCTCTGGCGGGATCTCGTCGGGGCGTGGCTGCTCGACCCGGAGGTTCCGGTGCCGTGATCGTCGACGCGCATCAGCATTTCTGGACGGCGGACTACGCGTGGCTGGCCGATCCGTCGTTGGAGCCCATTCGCCGCGACTACGGGGTGGACGATCTGCTCCCCCATCTGGCGGCCTCCGGGGTGGACGCTTCGATCCTGGTCGAGGGTGGGCGGTGCGAGTCGGCGGAGACGGCTTGGTTCCTGTCGTTGGCGGCCGCGACTCCGGCGATTGCGGGAGTGGTCGGGTGGGCGTCACTATCGGATTTATCCGATATATCAGCATTGCCGGACAGTGAATGGCTCGTCGGCATCCGCGATCAGGTCCAGGCCGGGCCCGACGACCTCCTGGATCACCTGCATCCCGGACTCGCCACCGTCGCCGCCGCCGGACTGGTCAACGAACTGGTCGTGCGGACACCCCAACTGCCCTCGGTGGCACGCGCCGCCGCCGCACTCACCGACGCGCGCTTCGTCCTCGATCACCTGGGCAAACCACCGATCGCCGACCCGGACGGTCTCGCCGTCTGGCGGTCGATGATCGCCCCGATCGCTGAGTGCCCGAACGTGACCGCCAAGCTGTCCGGCCTGGTCACCGAGGCCGGACCGGACTGGACCGCCGACGCGCTGCGCCCCTGGGTCCAGACCGCGCTGGAGTTGTTCGGGCCGGACCGGCTGATGTTCGGCTCCGACTGGCCGGTGTGCGAACTGGTCGCCACGTACGAGCAGGTCATCGACGCCCTGACCGAGATTCTCGGCGGCCGCCCCGCGGCGGTCTTCGGGGACACCGCCACCCGGGTCTACGGATTGGAGCCCCTGTGAGATATCTGCGCGTCGGACCGCCCGGCGAGGAACGCCCGGTGCTGTACGCCGACGGGGTACTGCGCGACCTGTCGGCCGTCACCCCCGACATCGACGCCGCCTTCCTCGCCGGGGGCGGCTTCCACGGCGACCCGGACAGTCTGCCTCCGGCCGGGGTGGACGGCAGCCGGATCGGCCCGCCGATCGCCCGGCCGGGCGCGGTGCTCTGCATCGGGCAGAACTACGCGGCACACGCGGCCGAGTCGGGGGCCACGCCGCCCAAGGAGCCGATCCTCTTCTACAAGGCGCCGAACACGATCGTCGGGCCGGAGGACGACATCGTGCTGCCGCGCGACGCGGTGCGTACCGACTGGGAAGTGGAACTGGGTGTGGTGATCGGGAAGCGGACCCGGTACCTGTCCTCGCCGGAGGAGGCCCTGGACCACGTCGCCGGGTACGTGATCTCCAACGATGTGTCCGAACGGGACTTCCAGCTGGAGCGGTCCGGCGGACAGTGGTCCAAGGGCAAGTCGTGCGAGACGTTCAACCCGCTCGGGCCGTGGCTGGTCAGCCCGGACGAGGTCACGTTCCCGCTGCGCCTGCGGTCGTGGGTCGACGGCTCGCCCCGGCAGGACTCCACGACCGCCGACATGATCTTCGACGTGGGTTTCCTGATCTGGCATCTGTCCCAGTTCACCGTTCTCGACCCCGGAGATCTGATCAACACGGGTACGCCGGAAGGCGTCGCGTTGTCCGGACGGTTCCCCTATCTGAAGGCGGGGGACGTCGTGGAGTTGGAGATCGACGGGCTCGGCCGGCAGCGCAGCGTGGTGGCGGGATGAGGATCCGCACCCATGACGTCCGGTTCCCCACCTCGCGGGAGCTGGACGGGTCGGACGCGATGAACCCGGATCCGGACTACTCGGCGGCCTACGTGGTGGTCGAGGACGATGACGGGGTTGAGGGGCACGGGTTCACGTTCACCATCGGGCGGGGGAACGAGGTGGTCCGGGCCGCCCTGGACGCGCTGGCTCCGATGGTCGTGAACGCGGATCTGTCAGACCTGGGCGACTTCTATCGGCGGCTCGTGCACGATTCCCAGATCCGCTGGCTCGGGCCGGAGAAGGGCGTCATGCACCTGGCGGCGGCCGCCCTGGTCAACGCCGCCTGGGACCTGTCCGCACGACGCGCCGGACTGCCGCTTTGGGAGCATTTATCGGAAATGTCGCCCGATCAACTTGTCGACTTGGTTGATTGGCGTTACCTGTCCGACGCGCTGACTCCGGACGAGGCTCGCGACCTCCTCACCGCCGCCGCCTCCGGCCGCAGAGAACGGATCCGACGAATCCGAGAGGTCGGGTACCCGGCCTACACCACGTCCGCCGGCTGGCTCGGCTACGACGACGAGAAGGTCACCCGGCTCGCACGGCAGGCCGTCGACGACGGATTCCGGCAGATCAAACTGAAGGTCGGCGCCGACCTCGACGACGACATCCGCCGTTTCGCCCGGGCCCGCGAAGCCGTCGGCCCCGGCATCCGGATCGCCGTCGACGCCAACCAGCGCTGGGACGTCGGGCAGGCCGTCGACTGGATGACCGCGCTCGCCCCGTACGACCCGTGGTGGATCGAGGAACCGACCAGCCCCGACGACATCCTCGGCCACGCCGCCATCCGCCGCGCCCTCCAGCCGGCCGGCATCCGGGTCGCGACCGGCGAACACGTCGCCAACCGGGTCGTCTTCAAACAACTGCTGCAGGCCGACGCCGTCGACTTCGTCCAACTCGACGCCTGCCGGGTGGCCGGCGTCAACGAGAACATCGCGATCCTGCTGCTGGCCGCCAAGTTCGGCAAGCCGGTCTGCCCGCACGCCGGCGGCGTCGGACTCTGCGAGGCGGTCCAGCACCTGTCCTTCTTCGACTACGTCGCCGTCTCCGGAAGCCTCCAGGACCGGGTCATCGAGTACGTCGACCACCTGCACGACCATTTCGTCGACCCGGTCGTCGTCGAGGGCGGTGTCTACCGCGCGCCCACCCGGCCCGGTTTCTCCACCGAGATGCGCCCGGAGTCCCTGAAGCGGTACGCGTTCCCCGAAGGAGAGGCATGGAGCTGAAAGGCCTGACAGCGGCGATCACCGGCGGCGGCTCGGGCATCGGCGCCGCCACCGCAGCCCGGCTCGCCACCGCCGGCGCCGAGGTCGGCATCCTCGACCTGGACCCGGGCCACTCCCCCGGTTTCGCCATCCGGGCCGACGTCAGCGACGCGTCCTCGCTGAACGCCGCGATGGCCGAGCTGGCCGACCGGTTCGGCGGCATCGACATCCTGATCAACAGTGCCGGGATCAGCGCGGTCGGCCCGGTGGAGGGCAACGACGACGCGGAGTGGACGCGTGTCCTCGACGTGAACGTCACCGGGGTGGCCCGGGCCAGCCGGGCCGCCCTGCCGTACCTGCGGCGCAGCGCGCACCCGGTGATCGTGAACCTGTCGTCGATCGCGGCGACGGCCGGCCTGGTGCAGCGGGCACTGTATTCCGCGTCGAAGGGCGCGGTGCACGCCCTCACCCTGGCGATGGCGGCGGACCTGGTCGGCGACGGGATCCGGGTGTGCTGTGTGGCACCGGGAACCGTCGACACCCCGTGGGTGGCGCGGCTACTGGCACGGACCGACGACCCGGCGGGCGAGAAGGCCCGGCTGGCCGCCCGTCAGCCGACCGGCCGGCTGGTCACCGCCGACGAGGTGGCCGCGGCGATCGTCTATCTGGCGAGCCCGTCGTCCGGGGCCACCACCGGGATGTCACTGGCCGTCGACGGCGGGATGTCCGGGCTGCGCCTGCCCCGATAGAAAGGGCGGTGCCGGACGTCCTCCGGCACCGCACCACCTCAACGAGCCTCCTCGGTGAACCCCATGGGGAACGGTTTCTCCTCGTGGTGATCATCCGGGTCCGGCGAGGGCGCCGACGGCACGGCCACCTCCTCCTCCACCGGCGCCCACGCGAACGCCAGCGAGCCGCCGACCAGCACCAGGATCATGCCGATGAAGAATCCGCCCATGTTCGACGTGATCCACGAGCTGAAGGCCAGGATGATCGCGAGCAGCGAGTAGAACACCCGCTGCACCGGGTGGAACATCAGCAGCAGCCCGCTGAGCAGGATCAGGATCGGCATCAGGTAGCCGAGGAAGTTCTGCATCCCGACGTGCATCACCACCGGCAGCGGCGCCCAGACGGTCAGGATGATCTCGGCGCCGCCCAGCAGCACGAGGAGCCCGCCCCAGAACGGCCGGGCCCGGCGCCAGTGTTTGAAACCCGTCATCGGCTCAGCAGCCCGACGACTTGAAGCCCATGTTCAGGTTGGGCAGGCGGAACGTGGCCGCCGTGGTGGAGTAGTTGTTCTGCTTGAGGTTGCGGATGGTCACGCTCTCGGCCTGCTGGCTGAACATGCCGAGTGGACCGGTCACGCCGGGCACCTCGGTCAGGGTGCTGGCGTCCTGACCGACCGAGATGTTGTTGAACTCGGCGTCACCGGTGATCAGGTCGGAGTCGACGATCAGGCGGTCGGCGGTCACCGGGTTGCTCTCGCTGCCGGCGCGGATCACCAGGTTGGTGCCGCCGAGGTTGATCGCCTGGCACAGGCCGTACAGCTTGGCGTCGTCGATCGCGGAGACGATCAGCAGTTTCTCGAGGCCGGTCTCGGGGTCCGCGTTCGGGCTGCCCTCCGGCATGTGATCGAGCGTCGCGAACTGCTCGAACCCGTCGCCGTAGAGCCGGGGCGAGGTGACCGTGAAGGGCATGCCGGAGATGGAGAAGGACACCGCGAGCACACCCTTGGCGGTGACCAGGACCAGCCCGAGGGCCGCCAGGGTGACGCCGAACATCATGACGCCGAATCGGCGCCAGCGTGTCCGGCCTGCGGTGACGGAGACGGTGGTCATGCGCGCACTCCTTGCAGCGACGGTCGGCGCGGTGGTCCCTCGGCTCCGCACTGCGGATGCGGGCCGCGGACCACCGCCCGCGATTGAAGCATCTCGATGATTTCGGCGAAGTTACGCCCCAGTAACCCCGATCGTCAAGACCGCGACCGCCCTCGATGGGTGGTGAAAAACCCCGGAGGTGTCCGACTATCGGCCCGGCTCCGCGCAGGGTGCGCTGGCCTGCGGGAACACGGCCGGGGCGGCCAGCTCGGCGAGGGCGGCGTCGCGTCCCAGAAATGGCGCCATCATGAAGAAACTCAATACCGGGCGGGCGTCCGGGAGTTCGGCGAGCCGTCCACTCGCCACGTAGTCGTAGATCGTCGCGTAGACACCCCCGACCACGGCGGCCACCACGCCGTCCGGGGCGGGCGCCTCGGCGAAGAACCGGGCGAACCGTTCCAGCAGTGCGGCACGCTCGGCGCGGGCGGCCGGGCCGGCGGCGTCGATCTCCACGACCGCCATCGTCGCGAACGCGGGCACACTGGCCAGCACGTCCAGTAGCACACCGAGCGCGGCACGGGCGCCGGCCCGCCAGTCCGGCCGGGCCGCGTACGCGTCGTCCATCATCCGCAGCAGCACCGCGGTGCCGTGCCGGTAGGTGTCCAGGAACGCGTCCTCCTTGCCGGCGAAGATCGCGTAGAACGCCGGACGAGTCACTCCGGCCGCCGCGCAGATGTCGCTGACCCGGGCGTTCGGGTAGCCCTTCGCGGCCACCGTGTGCACCAGCGCGTCCCACAGGCGTTCGCGCTGGGTGGCCGCCACCACCTCGGCCGGGACCCGGCGCGGGCCGCGCTTGATCGCCCGTTCGGGATCGCGGCCGGCCCGGGAGCCGGGAAGCGGAGTGGCGAAAGCCGGATCATTCATCGTCATCCCCCAATGTCTTGACATCCGGTCGCCGTCGGGATTAGAACATCGGCAGGTTTCTCTCTCGATGGTGCTGGGCCCGGGGTGCGCTTGTCACCCTCCGCCCGACCCCCGGTCCCCTGCGGAGACGACCGGGTTCGCGCCGGCGTGGTGTCCTCCCCGCCGCGTCCCCACCGCTCTCCGGAAGGTCTCCCCATGCGCAAGCACTGGATCCCCGCCGTCCTGACCACCGCCGTCATGGTGCCGCTGCTCACCGCGGGCCCCGCCCTCGCCGCGGACGGCAACGTCCTCACCACCGGCAGCGCCGGCGGCACCGCGGTCGCAACCGGCAGCACCATCTCGTCCACGCTGGCGACCGGCACCAACGCCACGTTCTACAACGCCACCACCGGCACCGCCGGCATGAGCTGCACCGGTTCCAGCCTGGGCGCCACGGTCGGCGACAACCCTGCCGCGCCGGGCAGCGCGTCCGCCGCCGCCACACTCGGCCTCTCCGGCTGCACGGTCAGCGGCATCGTCGGTGTGCTGGGCGTCAACAGCGTGGCGATCAACAACCAGCCCTACGCCACCACCATCGACAGCGACGGCACGGTCGCCGTCTCCGGCACCACCGCGGCGCCGATCCAGGCGACCCTGGTGCTGCGGACCCTGCTCGGCACGATCACCTGCGTGTTCCAGGCGAACAACAACGCGATCAGCGGGACCAGCAGCAACGCCGACAACTCGATCGCGTTCAGCAACCAGCAGTTCAACCGGACCAGCGGGTCGTCGCTGTGCAGCGCCAACGTCTTCTTCACCGCGAAGTACGCCCCGGTCACCGACGCCTCCGGCGCTGCCGTGTTCGTCAACTGAGACCCTCATCGGGTACGGGACGAAGCAGTCCCGTACCGCGAAGAGGATCGACGCCCCTCCCGGCTCGCGCCGCCACGTGACCGGGAGGGACCGCCGTGCCCGCGGCTATTCCACTATCGCCTCGACGCGGACGACGCCGCCCTCGGTGGCGAGCGGGACCAACGAGCCCTCGACCCGCTCACCCTCGACGAGAAGGTGCGTGACCCGCCCCCGCACCCCGGCCGGTTTGCGGACGGTGATCTCGTAGGTGGCGCCGCGGAACCGCCGGGTCGCGGTGAAGCCGGTCCAGTCGGCCGGCAGCACCGGGTCGACGCGCAGGCCGTCGAAGTCGGGGCGCAGGCCCAGGATCCACTGGGTGATCGCCGCGAAGTTCCAGGCCGCGGTGCCGGTCAACCAGGAGTTCTTGGCCTCGCCGTGGGTCGGCGCGTCCCGTCCGGCGATCATCTGGGCGTAGACGTAGGGCTCGCACCGGTGCACCTCGCCGAGGTCCTCCCGCGCCGACGGGTTGATCCGCCGGTAATAGTCGAACGCCCGGTCACCGTTGCCCACCATCGTCTCGGCGATCATGATCCACGGGTTGGTGTGGCAGAAGATCCCGCCGTTCTCCTTGTAACCCGGCGGGTACGAGGAGATCTCCCCGAGTTCGATGCGGTAGCTCGAGTAGGCCGGCTGCTGCAGCACGATGCCGTGCGGGGTGGCCAGCCGCGCGGCGACGCTGTCCAGCGCCTTCACCGCCAGGCCGTCCTCCAGACCGACCCCGCCGAGGACGCACATGCCCTGCGGTTCGACGAAGATCTGCCCCTCGTCGTTCTCCCCCGAGCCGATCACCGTGCCGTGGAAGTCGTAGGCCCGCCGGAACCAGGCGCCGTCCCAGCCGTGCTCGGCGATGGTGCCGGACATCTTCTCCGCGGCCGCCCGGTAGACGACCGCCTCACCCTCCTGCTCCCGCAGCGCGGCGATGCCGGCCAGTTCCTTGGCGGCCAGCACGAACTGGCCGGCGATGAAGACCGACTCGGCCACCCCGCCGGAGGCGTTCTCGGTGGTCTGGAACGGCTCGCCGGGAGTGTCGGAGAAACAGTTCAGGTTGAGGCAGTCGTTCCAGTCGGCGCGGCCGATCAGCGGCAGGCCGTGCGGGCCGAGCCGGTCCAGAGTGTAGCGCAGGGAACGGCGCAGGTGCTCATAGAGGGACACCTCGGAGCCGGCGGCGTTGTCGAACGGGACCGGCTCGTCGAGGATCGACTGGTCGCCGGTCTCCTTCAGGTAGGCGGCCACGCCCAGGATCAGCCAGAGCGGATCGTCGTTGAAACCCTCGCCGATGTCGTTGTTGCCGCGCTTCGTGAGTGGTTGATATTGGTGGTACGCGCCGCCGGTCGTCTTCTGGGTCGCGGCGATGTCCAGGATCCGTTCCCTGGCCCGCGCCGGAATCATGTGGACGAATCCGAGAAGGTCCTGGTTGGAGTCGCGGAATCCCATGCCGCGGCCGATGCCGGCCTCGTACAGGCTGGTCGAGCGGCTCAGATTGAACGTGACCATGTTCTGGTACGCGTTCCAGATGTTGACCATCCGGTTGGTGTCGTCGTCCGGGGTCGTGACGGTGACCGTGCCGAGCAGCGCGTCCCAGTGGGCCCGGAGATCGGCGAAGCCCTGCTCGACGGTGGCCGGGTCGAGCCAGCGGTCGATGGTGGGTTCGACGGTCACCTTGTTGATCGTCTGGGAGCCGGGCGGGTCGAACTTGGCGTCTCTCGGGTTCTCGGCGTAGCCCAGAACGAAGAGCACCTCCTCGGTCTCGCCCGGATTCACCGTGATTTTCACGTGATGGGAGCCGATCGGCTGCCAGCCGTGGGCGATGCTGTCGGTCGCTTGACCCGTCTCCACCGCGGCCGGGCGGTCATAGCCGCGGTACGGGCCGAGAAACGCTTCGCGCTGCGTATCGAATCCCGATATTTCACGATTTGTCGCGAAGTAGGCGAAGTGGTCGCGCCGCTCGCGGTACTCGGTCTTGTGGTAGATCGTCCCGTCGACCACCTCGACCTGGCCGGTGTTGAAGTTCCGCTGGTAGTTGGTCGCGTCGTCCTGCGCGTCCCACAGGCAGAACTCGACCGAGGAGAACAGCGACAACTCGGCCGCGGTGTCCCGGGTGTTGGTGATCCGGGCCCGCCACACCTCGAGCGTCTCGTCCAGCGGCGCGAAGTAGAGCATCTCGGCCCGCACGCCACCACGCGCCCCGGTGATCCTCGTGTAGGACAGGCCGTGCCGGCACTCGTACTCGTCGAGGTCGCGCTCCGGTGTCGGCTGCCAGCTCGGCGACCAGTAGTCGCCGGTCGCGTCGTCACGGACGTACAGATATCGCCCGCCGACGTCGAGAGGGGCGTTGTTGTAGCGGTACCGGGTCAGCCGGCGCAGCCGCGCGTCGCGGTAGAACGAGTAGCCACCGGCGGTGTTCGAGATGATCCCGAAGTAGGACTCCGTGCCCAGATAGTTGATCCACGGCAGCGGGGTATCCGGCCGGTCGATCACATATTCGCGCTGCTCGTCGTCGAAGTGCCCGTAACGCAACAGGTCCTCCCGGGGTGGAAGTGTGCTTGGGAGCGCTCCCAAACGTGACCATTTTACCTATCGGACACGTGCGGGGAACCAGTCGAACAGTTCGGTTCAAGCCCGGAACTTTCGGCCCTGCACCCCAGAGGCTTCCGGTCCGCCGGGCGATCAGGGCCCGAAAGCCCGGCGGCGGCAACCGTCAGGGCGCCCAGGGAGCGGCGACGTTCCAACTGCTGTCCGCGGTGAGCGTCAGCGGCCGGTCGAAGCCACTGCCCGTGCCCGCCGCGATCCACGCCTGCGCGTCGAAGTGCCGCAGGAACCGGCCCGGGAAGTTGTACGACTCGAACGTCACCCCGGCCCCGCTCAGCCCCGGCCGGGTGCAGAACGTGGCGTCCGCCGCGAACAGCGCCGAGGAGTCCGGCGCCGCCAACCGGATCCGGCTGGAAGCGTGCCGCAGATACTGCCCCGGATAGTTCACCGATTCGAACGAGTAGCAGGACGAGTCGGCCAGACCGTGCCGCAGCGTGAACGTCGCATCGCTCTTCAACAGGGCACTGCTGGACGCGTTCACCGCCTCGGTCCACCCCAGACTGTCCGCGTGCCGCAGGTACCGGTCGGTGTAGTTCCCGGTGGTGACCTGCAGCGACCGCCGCACGTCGAACGGCAGGATCACCGAGCTGCGCCACTGCGCCGTCCCGGACAGGTTCCAGGTCGCGTCCGCCGCGAAGGACGCGGAGCCGTCCGGGGCCGCCAGGTACACGGCCTCCGACTGGTGCCGCAGGTATTGCCCCGGATGGTTGAACGACGCCAGCGAGATGCCGCCGGCGGCCAGTCCGGCACGCGTACACCAGGTGGCGTCGGCGGCGAACGTGCCGCCGGTGTCCGCGTCGAGCCGGACCCGTCCCGAGGCGTGCCGCAGGAACCGGCCCGGAAGGTTGACCGACTCGAAGGAGTAGCAGCGCGGGTCGGCGAGCCCGGCGACCGTCCGGAACGACGCGTCCTGCCGGGCGAGGTCCCCGCTGATCACGTCGGTACGCGCCAGCGAGTCCTGATGCCGCAGGAACCGGTCCGTGTACCCGGCCGTGGTGACCTGGAACGACCGTACGTGCCCGAGGGTCAGCGGCACGGCGGCGTTCTCGTTGCGGGACGCCCGGATCAGGTTCGTCAGGGCCGTCCGCACCTGTGCCGTGTCGACCTTCTGGACCTGCCGGTCGTACGTGAACAGGCCGTTGTACTCGCCCTCCACATCGGTGATCTCGGTGTACACGAAACCGGACAGGCCCTTGCTCGTCATCAGCCGCTGCGAGTCCCGGATCATGCCGGTGAACCGGTCGTTGAGCTGCGCCGCGCTCGCCATCTGCTCGTAGGCGAAGTACTGCCCGTCCGGGCTGTACTCGTGTCCCGGCGTCCGCAGCCCGAGCCCACCGAACTCGCCCAGGATCGACACCCGCGTGCCGGACGGCGACGGCGCGTCCGGCCCGGTGTAGACATGCCAGTCGATCATGTCGCCGGTGCCCGGGTCGCCCTTCGACGCGCAGCAGTTGAAGCCGCTGTGCGCGTTGACCAGCCGTGTCGGATCATAGGATTTCAAAGAAGTGGTGACCCGCTGCGTGTCGGCCAGGTTCCACTCGCCCCAGCCCTCGTTGAACGGCACGTACGTGATCACCGCCGGGGAGAACCGGTGCTCGTCGATGATCTCGCGGGCCTCGGTCTCGAACTGGGCGATCTGCGCGGCCGTCCGGTTCGCGTCGAACGGCGGCGTGGACGGGATGTCCTGCCAGACCAGCAGACCGAGGCGGTCCGCCCAGTAGTACCAGCGGGCCGGTTCCACCTTGATGTGCTTGCGGACCATGTTGAAGCCCAGGTCCTTGTGCTTCTGGATGTCGAAGGCGCGGGCCGCATCGGTCGGCGCGGTGTACAGCCCGTCCGGCCAGAAGCCCTGGTCGAGGGTGCCGGCCTGGAAGACGAACTCGCCGTTGAGGGTGGGCCGCAGCACGCCGTTGACGACCTTGGTGCCGACCTCGCGCATCCCGAAGTAGCCGGTCACCTCATCGACCGCCACTCCACCGGAATTCCGCAGAGACACCCTCAAGTCATAGAGGAACGGGTCATCGGGTGACCAGAGTCGCGCGTTCGGCACCGGGACCCGGAATTCGGTGAACCCGCCGACCGTGCTGCCCACCACCGTCGTCCCGGACACCGCCGAGGCCAGCACGCTGTGCCCACTGACGTCGCCGCGGGTGAACACCCGCACCCGCACGTTTCCCGCGGCCAGATCCGGATAGATGTCGACCGAGTAGATCGACGACGCCGGGGTCGGCTCCAGCCACACCGTCTGCCAGATGCCCGACGTCGGCGTGTAGAAGATCCCGCTCGGATTGTTCGTCTGCTTGCCGACCGGCTGCTTCTCGCCACGGCCGTCGGTCGGGTCGTACACCCGCACGACGATCTCGTTGGTGCCGCCGTTGAGCTGCGGCGTGACGTCCACCTCGAACCGGTCGTAGCCGCCCCGGTGGGTGGTCACCTGGACACCGTTGACCCAGACCGTGGCCTCGTAGTCGACCGCGCCGAAGTGCAGCTGCACCCGCCGCCCGGCCCATCCGGACGGGACGGTGAACGTCCGCCGGTAGAACATCAGGTCCCGGTTGTCGTTGCGCATGATCCCGGAGAGCGCGGACTCCACCGGGTAGGGCACCAGGATGCGTTCCGGAAGCGTCTGCCCGATCGGCGGCGCCGCGTTGCGGTCCACCGCGCCGCCCGCGCCGACGGCCGGATTGAGGAACTGCCATTCGCCGTTCAGCGACTGCCAGTCGGGCCGGGTCATCTGCGGCCGCGGATACTCCGGAAGCGGGTTCGTGGTGGAGACCTGACCGGTCCAGGGCGTGGTGAGCGGCGGCGTCTTCGGCTCGACCGCCGTGGCGGGTGCGGCCGCGGCCACCACACCGGCGGCGGCGATGCTGAGAGCGGCCAGGACACGGGCGAGGGTGCGGCGCATCGGACTCCTTCGAAGAACGGGACGCGAAGGAAGGAAATCGAGCCGGAATGCTGGGGAAACACTCGGGTCGCACACATTCACCCATCGACATTCGTCATCTGTCAAGACTCCGAACAGTTCCCGGAACCAACCCCCAGACCTTCCTTCACGGGTACGCCGTACAGCAGCGCCCCCGGTCAGTCCTCGAACTCCAGCGCGAGACCGCCGCCGGCCACCCGCTCGTACCAGCGGGCGTCCCGGGTCATCACGTCCACGCCCGCATCCAGCGCCGGCATCGCCGCCGACATACACGCCCGTTCCCCGGTCAGGCGGGTGCACGGAAGGCGGTCAGGTGGGTGAGAGGAAAGCGGTGAGGGCATCGGCGGTGAAGGCGGCGCCGCGGTCGGTCATGTGGACCAGGTCGTCGTTGTAGAAGCGCAGCGTGTTGTCCTGTGACGGGGCGGGCTGCCGGGTGGACAGGTCGAAGAAGGCGACCGCGCCCCGCTCGTCCTCGGTGGCGACCTCCCGCCAGGCCTTGTTCAGCCACGCGTACTCCTGGGCCTTCGCGGTCGGGGCGACCCGCGGTGAGCCGTAGACGACGAACGACGGGTCGGTCGGGGTGTTCTCGCGGACGGTGGCGATGATCGAGCGCAGGTCGGCCTTGATGGTCGCGGCGGGGACACCGGAGCGCCAGTCGTTGACGCCCAGCTGGAGCAGGACCAGGTGGGGGCGGATCGAGGCCAGGCGGGGCGCCCACGCGTCGGCGCCCCGGGCGAAGTCGCCGCTGGTGAAGCCGCCGTGGCCGCCGTTGTAGATCTGGATGCCGCGGCTCTCGTCGCCGTCGAAGGTGGCGAAGCCGTGCAGTTCGACGCCGGGGGTCAGGCAGGTGACCGTGACGGTGTGGGCCCCGGCCGGGAGCGGCCCGGACGACCAGGTGGCGTCCCGGTCGGCGAGGGGAGCGCCGGTGGTGACCGCGGCGGCCACCGTCACGCCGTCGACGGCGACCGCGAAGGTACCGCCGCCGGGCTGCGCCGAGTGCCACACCTGGACGCCGGTGCCGGTGAACCGGTGCGACACGGTCTGCCCGGCGGCGGTCAGGGTGAGCGTCTTCATCCCCCAGCCGGCCTTCGCGCCCGGGGTGCCACCGGACCCGGTCACCGGCCAGGTGTATCCGCGGCCGGGCCGGCCCCACGCCGCCGTGTAGTTGTCGCCGCCGGCCGCGCCGGGCACCGGGAACCGGGTGCGCAGGTTCTGGGCGAGGACCGGGACGTATCCCCGGTCGTACCCGGTGACGCCGACGCCCTCGCTGCTGGACGAGCCGATGACGGCGATCACGGCGGGGGCGTATCGCCGGTCGGCGAGGGCGGCGTGCCATGTCAGCAGGGGCAGCCCGATCCCGGCACCGGCCCGGGCCACCGACGGCGGCGTCGCGCCGGTCACCGCCATCGTCGCGGCGAGCGCGCCACCTGCCCGGATGAAGGTCCGACGATCCGCCACCAGTTCTCCCCGCGTGCGTACCGGCCGCATCTCCGCCGGGAGCCGCAGGTTAACAACCGCGATCCACCAGCATCGTTTCCGATGATCCGGGGCAAAAGCGGGCAGGACAACAACCGGACGGCTGTACTGGAGTTGACGATCGGCAGCGCGCCGCCACGAAAGAGTGACCGTTTTCAGACACACTGTGCCCGTGAATCCCTTCAAGATCAGTAGTGGCCAGGTCACCGGCCGGGGTTCACCGGCGCGACGAGCGACCACGGAGGGCACCATCGATCCGGACCGGATCCATCCCGAGCTGCGCCGGGCGGCCCGCCGGGTGCGGGTTCCCCCGATCCAGCGGGCGGCGGTCCGCTGGGCGGCGCAGACGGCCGTCCGCCTGATGCCGACCGTCCGGACCCCCGGGGTGTCGATCGAGCAGGCCGTACGCGGGACGCCGGGAATCCGGGTGCACCGGCCGGCCCGGCAGCGTTCGGACGCCGCGGTGCTCTGGTTCCACGGCGGCGGCCACGTGATCGGGCGCGCCTCCCAGGACGACCGGCTCTGCGGGGCCACCGCCGCCGAACTGGGCACGGTCGTGATCAGCGTGGATTACCGGTTGGCGCCGCGTCACCCGTACCCCCGCGGTCTCGACGACGGACGGACGGCCTGGACCTGGCTGCAGAAGCATGCGCCCCGCCTGGGCGTCGATCCGGACCGGGTGATCGTCGGCGGTGCCAGCGCGGGCGGCAATCTGGCCGCCGGACTGGTGCAGCTCCTGCACGACGAGGGCGGGGTGCGGCCGGTGGCGCAGTGGCTGTTCTGCCCGATGCTCGACGACCGCACCGCGGCCCGCCGGGACCTGGACGACCTCGGTCATCTGGTGTGGAACAACCGGCTCAACCACTACGCCTGGGCGGCCTATCTGGGGTACGAGCCGGGCGGGCCGGACGTTCCGGAGCACGCGTCCCCGGCCCGCCGGGAGGATCTCAGCGGGCTGCCCCCGGCGTGGATCGGCGTCGGCGACGTCGACCTGTTCCACGACGAGTGCCTGGCGTACGCGCGACGCCTGCGCGACGCCGGGGTGCCGGCCGTGGTGCACACCGTCGCGGGCGCCCCGCACGGCTTCGAGGGCTGGGCGCCGAACGCCGCGGTGAGCCGGGAACACATCCAGGCCGCCCAGTCCTGGCTGGCGCTGTTCACCAACGGCGACTGAACACGCGATGGCCCGGAGCCGAAGCCCCGGGCCATCGCTACTCACACAACAATGCTCGTCACTGGGCGGGAGCTCCCGAGGGCGGGGTGCCGCCCGGGCCGCCACCACCCGGCGCGCCCGACGGGGGCGTGCCGCCGGGGCCGCCACCACCGGGAGCACCGGACGGCGGGGTGCCACCCTCGCCGCCGCCACCGGCGGGAGCGGCGCCGGCGGTCGGGGTCGTGGTGGTGTCCACCGCTGCGGTCAGCTTCACGGTGTATCCGCCGCTCACGTCACCGGTCACGGTGGCGAGCTGGCTGGCGCCGGCGTCGTCACCGAAGACGTTGTCGGTCGCCAGGGTGAGCTGTGCCAGGTTGGCGACCGAGGCCTCGTAGCCGGTCTCCTTGTAGACGGTGTCGCAGTACTCCTGCGGGATGGCGACCTGCGAGGTGGCGATGGCGTTCGTCGCGTCGGTGATGCTCGCCTGGTCCGGGTACACCTCGAAGTGGATGTGCGGCCACCGGCCCGTGTAGCAGGCCGGGAAGATGCTGGTGAACGTCACCTTGCCGGAGTCGTCGGCGACCTGCACGCCGCGCAGGTAGTTCTCCTCGGTGACCCCGTCGGAGTACATCGAGTAGAGGCCGGCCCGGTCGCAGTGCCAGACGTAGACGGCCACCCCGGCGAACGGGGCGTCATCGTTGGCCATGTCGGTGATGGTGAGTTCCAGCGTCATCGGCACGCCCTCGGCGGTGCCGCTCGCGTCACCGAAGCTGGACCGGATGTCGCTGCGGACGATGCCGCTCTCCTGCAGGACGTTCGGCCCGTTGGAGCCGTCGCCCGGGTACGGCCCGGCGGTCTCGTCCGGGATCTCGCCGGTCGAGGTGGACGATCCGGTCGAGGCCGAGGACGTCGTGGAGTCCGTCGTCGAGGAGCCGTCGCTGCAGGCGGCGAGCCCCAGGGTGGCGGCACCGATCCCGAACGCCCGCAGGACCTGACGGCGTCCCATCAGGGTCCCCAGGTCGAACCCGAGACCCTGATCGAACACCTCCTCGTGCGGTTTGGGAAGGCGCCGCCCCTGGTACGTCGGTTCGTTCTGTCGTGATGCCACGTGTCCTCCGATCGGCGATACCGTGCGGTATCGCCGGTTCGCAATGTGCCGATTGCCAACTTCGACCGCGTTTGAACCGCGGTACGGCACTATGCAAACACCGAAGGCTATGGATGCCCTGTGCCGGGCTGTGCACCCGGCATGAACCGTCAGGACGCCGAGGCCGAGTAACTGTTGGTGACGAAGTTCAGGCCGCCGCTCGACGAGGTGATCTCGTAGCCGAACTGGATCGTGCTCAGCGTGACGTCGCCGTACCAGCCGCGGGTGCGGATCCAGTCCAGGACCGCCTTGATGTCGACCGTGCCGGCACTGGTGTTGCCGGTCCGGACGAAGGAGAACACCTGGTTGGCGCCGTTGGACCCGGAGTAGACGTTCCAGGTGTGCCCGCCGACCGTGGCGGTGGTCTGCAGACTGCCGAGCGGGCCGACCGCGCCGGTCTTGTTCATCCACAGCATGATCTCGTACGTGGTGCCGTTCGCCCAGATGTCGTAGGCGGTGGCGTACGCCCCGCTGGACGGCACCGTCACGTTGAAGCTGCTGCTCGCCGACCTGAGCGAGCTGAGCTTGATGTTCACGCTCCTGCTGGCGTTCGGGTACGACTTCACGCCGCCGGTGTTCGGGTGGTTGGCCCAGACACCCCAGTTGCTGTACGAGTTGGCCCAGATGCTCTGCGGCCCGGCGCCCGAGCCCCAGATGTTGTTGTAGAGGGTGTAGCCACCGTTGGTCCAGGTGGCCCACTGGTCGGAGGACCCCCAGGTGGCGGCCCGGGCCGGCGCCTGGCCGACGGCGATCAGCACCGCCGCGACGACCAGGGAGAACAGGACACGTAGTTTCCGCATGCGTAGCTCCTTACGGGGATTCGTCGAAGCGCTTCGACAGCGGCCGGACATCGCCGGGGATCGATGCCTGACACTCGCACCCTAACAGCCGCGTGACGATCACGTTGCGGAAATGTTTCTCGATCCGTCGTCCACAATGGATCACGGATCGGCGGGGATGCGTTACTCTCGGTGCCATCCGCAGGCCTGACCACGGGGAGACGAACAGTGGCTGAGGAATTCGCGCCGCCGGGGCTGGACACCTCCACGTCGCATCCGGCCCGCCGCTACAACTACTGGCTCGGCGGCAAGGACCACTTCCCCGCCGACCGGGCCTCCGGCGACCTGATCGAGAGCGTGCACCCGACGGTCCGGCTCTCCGTCCGGGAGAACCGGGCGTTCCTGCAACGGTCCGTCCGCTTCCTGGCGAGCGAGGCCGGCATCGACCAGTTCCTCGACATCGGCACCGGCCTGCCCACCGCCGACAACGTCCACGAGGTCGCCCAGCGCATCCACCCGCACACCCGGGTGGTCTACGTCGACAACGACCCGATGGTCGGCGTGCACGCCCGGGCCCTGCTCACCAGCAACCCCGAGGGCCGCACCGTCTATCTCCAGGAGGACCTGCGGTCACCCGGCGCGATCCTGGGCAACCCGCAGCTCAAGGAGACCCTCGACTTCGGCCGCCCGATCGGCCTGATGCTCGTCGCCGTGCTGCACTTCCTGCCCGACCACGCGCAGGCCACCGCGGTCGTCCGTGAGCTCGTCGACGCCCTGCCCTCCGGCAGTTACCTCGCCGCCACCAACTTCACCCTCGACCACAGCAGCCCACGGCTCGCCGCCGTCGCCCGGCAGATGATCGAGCAGGGCCGGTCGGACGCCCACCCGCGCACCAAGAAGGAGTTCGGCGACTTCTTCACCGGCCTCGGCCTGATCGGACCCGGCATCGTCCCGGTCGCCGACTGGTTCCCCGAGGTGCCGGACGACGAGCGCCCGACCCCCGAACAGATCGGCATCTACGCCGCGGTCGGCCGCAAACCCTGACCGTCGAGCTCCCGGCGATAGCGGGTCTCCGGCAGCGACAGTCCCAGACTGTCGTCGATGCGGGTGGCGCCGTCCGGGCGCCAGCCGCCGATCTCGTAGAAACGCCGCGCCCGCCGGTTGGTGTCCAGCACCCACAGCGTCGCCGTGTCGCAGCCCGCTGCGGCGAGCACGCGCAGGCCGTCCGCCAGCAGGCGCCGGCCCGCGCCGCGGTCCCAGTGCTCCGGGAGCAGGTAGAGCGCGTTCACCTCGCCGGTGGCGTCCGGGCCGGCGGCGACGTTGACGAAACCGCCCACCACGCCGTCGGCGTCCTCCCAGACCAGCACGGCGATCGACGGGTGGTCACCGGCCAGCCAGCCCCGCCAGCGGACCTCCCGTTCGGCGACGTCGAGTCCGTCCAGATGGTCCTGCGGCATCAGCCCGTGATAGGCGGCCTGCCAGCCGCGCACGTGCACGTGCGCGAGCGCGGCGGCATCGGCGATGGTCGCTCTCCGGATCGTCACATCCGGCATCGTTTCATGTCAGAACAGCGCGGAGTACGCGTTGAGCGCCGGCTGACCACCCAGATGGGCGTACAGAACCGTCGATCCGCTGTCGATCTCACCCCGCCGCACCAGGTCGATCAGTCCGGCCATGGACTTGCCCTCGTACACCGGGTCGGTGACCATGCCCTCGGTCCGCGCGGCGAGTCGCATCGCGTCCAGAGTGGTCTCGTCCGGGATGCCGTAGATCCCGGCGTGGTACCGGTCGTCGAGGATGATCTCGTCGTCGGTCAGGTCGCGGGCGCCGATCAGGGACGCCGTGGCACGCGCGATCCGGGCCACCTGGGCGTGCGTCTCGGCCGGCTTCGCGGAGCCGTCGATCCCGATCACCCGGCGCGGGCGGCCACCGGCGTCGGCGAACCCGGCGATCATGCCGGCCTGGGTGCTGCCGGTGACCGAGCAGACGATGATCGTGTCGAAGAAGACGCCCAGCTCCTGCTCCTGGGCGATCACCTCGTGCGCCCAGTTCGCGAAGCCGAGGCCGCCGAGCCGGTGGTCGCTGGCACCAGCCGGGATCGCGTAGGGCGTGCCCCCGCGCTCCTCGACCTCGGCGATCGCCGCGTCCCAGCTCTCCTTGAAACCGATGCCGAAACCGGCCTTGACCAGCCGCACGTCCGCCCCGGCCAGCCGGCTGATCAGGATGTTGCCGACCTTGTCGTAGACCGCATCCGGCCAGTCCACCCAGCTCTCCTGCACCAGCACACACTTGAGGCCGGTGGCTGCCGCGACCGCGGCGACCTGGCGGGTGTGGTTGGACTGCACGCCACCGATCGACACCAGGGTGTCCGCGCCGGCGGCGATGGCGTCGGCCACCAGGTATTCCAGCTTGCGGGTCTTGTTACCGCCGTACGCGATGCCGGAGTTGACGTCCTCGCGCTTCGCCCAGATCGCGGCGCCGCCCAGGTGGGCGGTGAGCCGGTCGAGGCGGTGCACCGGGGACGGGCCGAACAGCAGCGGATGGCGGGGGAAATCGGCGAGCGGCATGCGGGGGCTCCTATAGGTCGACGCTGTGGTGCAGGTGGCCCCAGATCTCCGTGTTGATCCGGACGGCCCGCGCCTCGTCGCGCGCGGCCAGGGCCGAGATGAGGTCGTCGTGCAGCCGCACGGAGCGGGACGCCTGGGCCGAGGTGAACAACAGGCGCTCGGCACGGCGTACCACCGGGGTGTGCCGATCGACGGTGCTGATGGCCGCGGCATTGCCGTAGGCCAGCAGGGGGATCGCGTGCACCTCGTCGTCGGCGTCGAGAGCGGCCTCGACGTCACCGGTCGCGACGGCGGCGGCGAACCGGGTGTTGGCCTCGCGCATCGCGGTCACCAGGTGGTCGTCGAGGCTCCCAGCGACGTGGCGGACGGCAAGGTCGTGCATGGCGCCGAGCACCGCGGCGGCGTCCTCGACCTGCTTGGCGACCACCTCGGTGACCCGGGTCCAGCTCTGCGGCTTGGTCTCGACGAGCCCGTCGGCGGCCAGCCGGGCCAGCGCCTCCCGGATCGGCGCGCGGGACAGACCGAGGCGTTCGGCAAGGTCGTCGGGGCGCAGCGCGGATCCGGGCGGCAGTGTGCCGTCGATGATGGCGCTGCGGATCCGCCCGTAGGCGGCGTCCCGCAGCAGGTTGCGCCCGATGCTCTCCACAACTGAAATGTTAGATACCAGTGGTGGAGTCCCGCAATGGTTCCCACAGTTCCTTCTCCACACCCGGCCAGCCCGCCAGCTGATCGACGACCCGGTCCAGCAGGGGCAGGTAGGCCGCCCGGAACCGGGTCACCGGGTCGCTGTCCCGCTTGAGGAACCCGTTGCCGGGCTCCCGCGGCAGCTCGTTCCAGGCCGACGGGATGCCCAGGAGCCGGGTGCTGTCCGACTGCGTGAACGTCCGGAGGACCACCCGGTAGGAGAGGTGCCGGTCGAAGTCGTCGATCCAGTCCGCAACCGTCTGATCGGCGATCAGCAGGTGCAGGCCGAGCGCCCGCCCGAGGCGGGCGACCCGCCGGAGCAGCGGGACCAGGCCCGGGGAGGAGTCCTTGATCAGGCTCAACTCGTCGATCACGATCAGGAGATGCGGGAGCGGCATCAGCGGCGCGCCGGCCCGGACCGCCTTCGTGTAGGCCGTGTGCGACCGGTGCCCCTCGGACCGCAGCAGCTCCTGACGGCGGGCGATCTCGGCGGTGAGGGTCGTCACGAACCGGTCGAGGCGGGGCGACCCCGGCCACTCGGCGGCGACGTCGCCCATGGTCACGAAGGCGTGCGGCAACCGGGCCAGACCGTGGAAGGTGTCACCACCGCGCGCCTCGATACCGGCGAAGCCGACGTCGGCCGGGGCATGGGTGATCGCCAGCGTGGTCAGCAGCGTCCGGATCAACTCGGTCTTGCCGGACGCGCTCGCCCCGCCGATCACGCCGTGCGGGCCCATGCCGCCCTCAGCCGCCTCCTTGAGGTCGAGCTCGACGACGGCACCGTACGCCGTCCGGCCGATCGGCACCCGCAGCCGGTCGGGCCAGCGCCGCGGACGCCAGACGACCTCCGGGTCGATCGACTCCGGATCGTCGAGGCCGAGCAGGTCCAGCAGACCGACGATCTCCGTCATGGCGCCACCAGTGTCCGGGCCAGGCAGTCGGTCGCCCAGATCCGCCACTTCTCGTGGCTCCAGCCCAGGTGGTCGACCATCAGCAGGTAGGTCTCCGGGGACAGCAGCGCCACCGCGGTGTCCGCCGCGTCGATGTCGCGCAGGGTCGCCTTGGTGGCCAGCGCCGCGGCGAACACGCCCTGTACCTCGCGGTGGTGGGCGATGCTGGTGGCGCAGACCTCGGCCAGCTCCGGATCGGACGCCGCGCCGCGCACGATGTCCAGCAGCGGCGCGGCCCGGCGCAGCACCTCGCCGACGCCGGCCACCTGGCGCTGGATCTGGCCGTGCGGGTCCGGGTCGGCGAGCGCCGCACGAACCCAGGGCCGGTCCAGGGTGGGAATCGGTTCGTCGTCACCGGCGATGGCCCGGTCCAGGGCGGCGACCAGCACCGCCCGCTTGGTGCCGAACGCGTAGTAGATCGTCTGCTCGCCGACCCCGGCGGCCGCTGCGATCGAGCCGACGCTCGTCGCCTGATAACCACTGGTGACGAAGAGGGGGATGGCCGCCTCGGCGATCTTGTTTCGAGTCGCCCGTGACCTGGCGGCTCGCCCGTCGGGCTTCTGTGCGCTATCACTCACCGTGTTGACTATAGCGGCACTACAGAAACATTCTTGGAGTGTGACTACAAAAATTCGCGTCCTCATCATCGGCGGCTACGGCGCGGTCGGCCGGGAGGCCGCCACCGCTCTGGCCGGCGACTTCACCGTCCAGGTCGCCGGCCGCCACCCTGAGAAGGCCCGGCCGGTCCCGGGCACCACCGCGGTCCACCTCGACCTGGCCGACCCGGCGCAGGTCGAAGCCGCCCTCGACGGCGTGGACGTGGTCCTGATGTGCGCCGAGACCGGCAACGCCGACCTGGCCCGAGCCGCTCTGGGACGCGGCATCCACTACCTGGACATCTCCGCGACGCCCTCGGTGCTGGCCGCGATCGAACCCCTCGGCCCCCTCGCCGCCCGGCACGGCGCCACCGCGATCCTGAGCGTCGGTCTCGCGCCCGGCGTGACGACACTTCTTGCCGGGTACGCCGCCGCGCGTGCTCCCGGCACCCCGGTCGACATCGGCGTGCTGCTCGGCTCCGGCGAACGGCACGGCGCCGCGGCGATCGACTGGACCCTGGAGGGCCTGGGCCAGATCGCCGGATCATGGCCCGCGGTGTTCCCCGCCCCGTACGGCAGGCGAACCGTGCACGCCTTCCCGTTCGCCGGGCCGGCCGGCACCCGGCACGGTCTGGCCCTGGACTCCCGGCCGATGACGGCCCTGCTCGGCGCGCTCAACCGGCCCGCGGTCGCCCTGCTGCTGCGCCGCCCCGCCGCCCGCCGGTTCGCGGCCGGCCTGCTGGACGCGGTGCACCTCGGCGGTGACGGTTTCGCGGTGTCGGTGCGGGCCGGATCGGTCACGGCCGGGTTCACCGGCAACCGGCAGAGCCGGGCCACCGGGCTGTTCGCCGCGCAGGCGATCCGGATGCTGGACACGATGCCCGCGGGCGTGGCACACATCGACCAGCTGGTCGACCCGGCCACCTTCCTGACCGCACTGGCGGCCCAGGGCTTCCATCTGGAGCTCGATTAGACACGTTTCGCCATCGTGATCCGCATGGCGACTTCAGCCGCCCCTCCCGCCCGTAATCACCACACCCACCACAGGCGTGTTGACTTCGGGCGTCCAACGCGCCCGTAATCACCACACCCACACGGGCGTGTTGACTTCGGGCGTCCAACGCGCCCGAAATCACCACACGGGCGGGCTTCGCACCGCTGCGGGTGTTCCCGGCCCGGAGCGCGGCCCCCGGGCCGGGAGAGTGCCGTGGCCGCAACGCTGCGGCGGCCACGACGCGGGATCACCTGCTGAATCTTGCTTCCCACTGCGGAACCACCGGTCGGTGGCTCCGGGGACCACTCAACCAGCGGCGATACGCGTACGACAGGGCCGAAGGACCCGGATGATCGAGTGATGCGAGGTGGCGCCGTGGTGACCCATCGCGACGTCCGGGACGCGGTGCTCGGCCTGTTGCCCACCGCGGGCGCCCTGACCGCGGCGTCCTGGCTGCTCACCGGACTGTCCCTGGGCCAGTGGTGGGTGGGTCTGGCGGTGGCCGCCGTGGTGGCGGTGGCCGACGGGCTGTCCCGTCCGGTGCTGCGGGTGCTGGCCCGCTGGTGGGGTGCGGTCGCCGCGCTGATCCTGGGCGTGGTCACCCAGGTCCTGATCGTCGGTCTGGTGCTGATCGGCCTGCCGTGGGTACGCGTGCACAGCTGGGTCACCGTGCTCACCACGTTCGCCGTGGTCGGTGTGGTCTCCGTGGTGGTGCACTGGCTGCTCGGGGTGAACGACAGCTCCTACCTGGTCGCGGACCTGCTCCGGCGGGCCCGCCGGGTCCGTGCCGCGCCGGCCGCCGGCGCACCCGCGGGACTGGTGATCGTGCAGGTGGACGGCCTGCCGTTCCCGCTGCTGCGGCACGGCATCCACAGCGGGGTGCTGCCCACGCTCGCCCGCTGGGTCCGGTCCGGCAGTCACGACGCCGTCGGCTGGTGGGCCCGCGTCCCGTCCACCACCCCGGCCAGTCAGGCCGCCCTGCTGCACGGCTCCAACGACGGGATCCCGGCGTTCCGCTGGTACGAGCAGGCCCTCGGCCGCCTCGTGGTGTCCAACCGGCCGGCCGACGCCGCCCTGATCGAGGAGCGGGTCTCCGACGGCCGGGGTCTGCTCGCCGGCGGCGGGGTGAGCATCGCCAACATGTTCAGCGGGGACGCGGACACCGCCCTGATGGTGATGAGCCGGGCCGGGCGGCGCGGCGGTCTCGGGCCGGGCGGCGACTACCTGCGGTTCTTCGCCCGCCCGTTCATACTGGTCCGGTCGCTGGTGCTGACCGCCGGCGAGATCGTCAAGGAGCTGCACCAGGGGCGCCAGCAGCGGATGCGGGGCGTCGAGCCGCGGATCCACCGGCACGGGGCGTACCCGCTGCTGCGCGGCCTGACCAACGTGCTGCTGCGGGACCTCAACGTGGCGCTGGTCGCCGAGCACATGATGCGTGGCGCACCGGTGATCTTCGTGGACTTCGTCGACTACGACGAGATCGCCCACCATGCGGGGGTGGCACGGCCGGAGTCGATGGACGCGCTCGCGGGCGTCGACCGGGTCCTCGGGACGCTCGAACAGCTCGCCGCGGCGGCACCCCGGGACTACCGGTTCGTGGTCCTCTCCGATCACGGGCAGAGTCAAGGTCCGACATTTCGTCAGCTTTCCGGGCGTACCCTGGAAGAGGCCGTCCGTGCCCACCTGGCTCTCCCCGCGCCGGTCACCCTCGCCGCGACCAGCGACGTGGAGGGGTGGGGGCCGGTCAACGCTCTGCTCGCCGACCTTCTCGGCACCGGCGGACCGGTGGGCCGATGGGCCGCCCGGCGATCCACCGGGGAGAGCGCCGGCATGCTGGTCGGACCGCCGGACGCCGGGCCGGGCGGTGATCGCACCGACCTGGTCGTGGTCGGCTCCGGCAACCTGGGCCTGATCTGGTTCCCGCGCCTCGGTGACCACGTCACGCTGGAGGACCTGCAGGAACGCTTCCCGGCGCTGATCCCGGGGCTGCTCGGTGAGCCGGGCATCGGGTTCGTGGTGGCCGGCAGCGCCCGCGGACCGCTGGCGATCGGGCCGCGCGGCGTGCACCTGCTGGCCGAGGACACCGTCCAGGGTGAGGATCCGCTGGGTCCCTTCGGGCCCCGCGCGGCCCGCGATCTGCTGCGGGTGGCGACCGGGACGAACCATCCTGATCTGTACGTGCACAGCACGCTCGACACCGGCACCGACGAGGTGCACGCGTTCGAGGAGCTGGTCGGCTGCCACGGTGGACTGGGCGGCTGGCAGAACCAGGCGGTGCTGGTACACCCTGCCGGCTGGACCGTCGACGAGGAGCTCCTCGATGACGGGGAGTTGTACGGGGCCGACGCGGTGCACCGACAGCTGATCCGTTGGCTGGAACGAGCCGGGTTACGGGATTTTTCACGATAAAGAGGCATTTCGCGCTGGCATGGAGGCGCTCCGACCACGATCCTGAACGCCATGGCCGAACACCTGGACGTCGCCGTCATCGGCGCCGGCATCTCCGGCATCGGCGCCGGACGATACCTGCGCACCGAACTCCCGGCGAAGACCTTCGCCATCCTGGAGGCCCGGTCCGCCTCCGGCGGAACGTGGGACCTCTTCCGCTACCCCGGCGTGCGCTCCGACTCCGACCTGCACACCTTCGGGTACGCGTTCAAACCGTGGCGCCACCGCGAGTCGATCGCCACCGCACCCCGGATCCTGGAATACCTCCACGAGACGATCGCCGAGAACGGCCTGGACGAACACATCCGGTACCGGCACCGCGTCGTCGGCGCCGCCTGGTCAAGCACCGACGCCCGCTGGACCCTCGACGTGGACCACGACGGGCAGCGCCGGACCGTCACCGCCAACTGGATCTTCGCGGCCGGCGGGTACTACCGCTACGACCAGGGGCACACCCCCGAATTCCCCGGACGCGACCGGTTCCCCGGGCCGATCGTGCACACCCAACAGTGGCCGGACGGACTGGACCACACCGGCCGACGGGTCGTCGTGATCGGCAGCGGCGCCACCGCGGTCACGGTCGTCCCGGCCATGGCGGCGACCGCGAGTCACGTCACGATGCTCCAGCGCACGCCCTCGTACGTACTCCCGATGGGAACGCACGATCCGATCGCCGCCGCACTCACCCGGATCTTCGGGCCGGACCGCGGCCACACCCTCACCCGGTACAAGAACATCACCCAGCAGCGGGCCGTCTGGAAGTTCTGCCGCCGCCACCCCGGCCTGGCCCGCCGCATCCTGCGCCGGATCACCGCCCGGCAGCTGCCACCCGGATATCCGGTCGACGAACACTTCAACCCGCCCTACCCGCCCTGGGACCAGCGGCTGTGCATCTCCCCCCGACGGCGACCTGTTCGCCGCCATCCGCTCCGGGACGGCCTCGGTCGTCACCGACCGGATCACCACGTTCACCGAGACCGGGCTGCTCCTGGAATCCGGCCGCACCCTCGACGCCGACATCATCGTCACCGCCACCGGCCTGCGCGTCCAGGCGTTCGGCGGGGCCGCGCTGACCGTCGACGGGACACCGGTCACGCTGGCGGACACCATCGCGTACAAGGGCATGATGCTGTCCGGGGTGCCGAATTTCGCGTACGCCATCGGCTACACCAACTCGTCGTGGACCCTGAAGATCGGCCTGCTCTGCGAACACTTCTGCCGCCTGCTCGCCCACATGGACGCCCACGGGCACCGCGTCTGCCGCCCGGAACCCGCCGCACCCGGCATGACGACCCGGCCGTTCCTCGACTTCGGCGCCGGATACATCCGCCGGGCGGTGGACGAACTGCCCCGCCAAGGCGACCGGATGCCCTGGCTGACCTCGATGAACTACCGCGACGACGTGCGCCTGCTGCGCGCCGCCACGGTCGCCGACCCGGAGCTGCGGTTCACCGCCTGAGCCCCGGACCGGCCACCACGAACCTCAGAGAGTCTGCGTCAACTTGTGCGCGGCCGTCTTGCTGATCTTCTTGAACTCGGCGTCCGGCGCATCCTGGAAGCCCATCAGACCCACGGTCATGGAAACATTCTTGTACGCGACGACGGCCAGCTTGCCGTGCACGGTCATCGAACCGCCGCTCGGATTCGGCAGGGTCAGGTCCATCGCGATGCCGACCGAGGCGTCACCGAGAGCGGACAGCTTCGCCCGCGACATCGAGATCTTCATGCCGTTGGCCTCGAACTCCGGGCACCGCTTGAGAACATCCTCGTTGGAGCTGACGATGGCGCGGGCGGTCGTGGCGCCGGTGTCGACGAGAACCTGCAGCACGACCGGGCCTTCGGGGCCCTTGAGGAACGAGGCGAACTCGGACTTCGGTTTCGTCGCCTTGCCCCGCAACACCTCGGCCAGCCGGTGCATCACCGGTGGAACGACCGGCTTGGTGGACGCGATCGGGTCCTCGGCGCCCTGACCGGCGCAGGGATCCCCGGACGGCCCCTTCTCGTAGAGGGGGGTGAGCGTCTCCCGCAGCGAGTCGAGATCACTCGTCGCCTTGTAGCCTTCCGGCAGTTCCTTCTCGACGAGCAGCCCGTCCTTGAGCGGCTTCCCCCCGACCTCCGCCCCGAGGCCCACCACACTCACGGCAGCCGTCACCGACCCGGGCGACTTGGCGTAGGCGGCGCTCGCCGTACCCGCCATCCCCGCGGCAGTCACCGACAGACAGAGCCCCAGCGAAACGGCCACCGGGAACCCTGCCGATATCTTCATGGCTTCTTTCTTGGTTCGTCCCATTACTTCACGATAATTCCGACTTACCCGGCAAGCCCCCGTTTCCGCAACGTCTTCCCAGTTCAGGAGCCCCATCCGTCCCAGCGGCAAGCCCTCGTCCGCAACAGCAACAGCAACAGCACCAGTCCCACCCGTCAACGCCACCCGAGACGGCGCCCGCACCCGATCAACCCACCAGGCCGGCGACAGCACCCGATCAAGGCATTGGGCGCATAGACCCTCCGCTTCAGGCCGGCCTCTGCACCCGACCCCTTGATCGGGTGCGCCGATCACCCCGAGGCGCGCCGGCGCCGATCACGCCAACGCAGGACGGCGGCCGCACGCGTTCACGCCCGCCAAGACGGTGAGTGCACCCGATCCCACGATCGGATGCACTGACCCTCCGCTTCGAGATGGCGGGCGCACTCAATGACGTGATCGGGTACACAGACCCTCCGCTTCAGGCCGGCGGCCGCACCCAACGCCTTGACCGGGTACGACCACCGGACCTCGAGACGGTGAGCGCACCCGATCACCACGGCCGAAACGGTGAGCGCACCCGATCACCACGGCCGAGACGGTGAGCGCACCCGACCACGGGATTGGGTGCGCTCACCGTCCGATTCGGGAGGGTGAGCACACACGGCGGCGTGATCGGGCGCTACCACCGGCCCCCGAGACTGCGAGCGCACCCGATCACCGCGGCCGAGACGGCGAGCGCACCCGATCACGCCGACCCGGGCGGTGGGCGCGCCCGATCACGGCGGCCGAAACGGCGAGCGCGCCCGATCACGCCGACCCGGGCGGTGGGCGCGCCCGATCACGTGATCGGGCGCGGTCACCCACCGTTTTGGGATGGTGAGCGCACGCGATGGCTTGATCGGGTGCGGTCGCCGCCTGGGCCTCCGCCGGCGGAGGCCCTCGCCGCCGCCTGTGAGCGGTGAGGGTGGGCGGGAGGGGTGGGGAGTTGCGGGCGGCGAGAGTTAGGGGCGGCGGGAACGGAGGAGCAGGTGGCCGGCCGCGCCCAACGGCAGCAGGATCCAGAAGGAGACCAGGCGGTAGACGAGCACCACCGCGGCCGCCGGAGCCTCGGGGGCGCCCGCCGCGATCAGGGCGGCCAGCATCGTGGTCTCGATCAGGCCGATGCCGCCGGGGGTGATGGGGATCTGACGCACCAACTGCACGCCCAGGTAGATCACGGCCAGCCGGGTGATGTCCACGTCGGCGTGGCTCGCCTGGGCTGCGGCCAGGAGGCAGAGCATGTCGAGCAGCCAGTTCGCCACGCCGGCCAGGAGAGCTCCGGCCCACGTGGTCGCGGGGACCCCCTGGGCGGCGGTGCGGATCGGGGACAGACGGTCGGCCAGCCACCGGACCGGCGGGCCGGACCACCCGGACGCGCGACGGCGGGACAGGGCGACGGCGGCCGCCAGCAGGAGCACCAGCCCGGAGGTCAGGAGCACCGACCAGCCGAAGCCGTAGAGCAGGGCCAGCGCCACGAAGGAGACCAACCCGGACAGCAGGGTCACCGCCACCGCGACCGATTTTGACGCGCCGTGGCGGCGGAAGATCTGGAAGGCGTAGGCGGCGGAGACCGCGGAGCCGGCCGGCAGGGCCATGCTGATCGCGGAGCGGCTCAGGGTCAGGGCCACCGCAATCGCCGGGGGCATCCGGACGCCGAACCCGTGGAGCAGGCGGCGCTGCTGATCCGCGAACGCCACCTGGGAGAGCAGTCCCGCCGCCAGGGCCAGCGCCACCCAGCGGGCGTCCACCGCGGTCAGCGCCGCCAGCAGCGTGTCCGGGTCGGGCAGCTGCTCGCGCAGGGTGATCGCGGCCAGCACGGTCACCGCCACCACCAGCACGGCACGGATCAGCCGCCGGGCCCGCAGGCGAGGGCTCCGGGATCGCCGTGGAGAGACCGGCTCCGCAATCGTCGTCACGATCTTCAGCGTCGTCGGCCGGGGACGTTCCGTCGTCGTCCCAGCGCGGGCATGCGGTGTACCGCACATGCGGTAGTCGAGGTGAGCACGCACGGACGGTAGCCGCGTGAGATCGATGTGACGTTGATGCCGGCTGGGTGCCCGCTCCATGCCCGGCCCGCGCACGGGGCCGGGGCGCGGGACGGGCATGGAGTGGCAGCAGGGCCGCGCTCCGGGAGCCCGTGATGGAACGGGTAGTTCGTACCGTAAAGGAAGGCGCAAGCGAGTCACCGAGAGTGACCTACTTGCGGCGGTGGGGGAAGCTTGGCACCCTGTCAGGCCCGCTACCTCGGAGATCATCGTGACCGCCGCACCACCCCCGCTCTATCCGTGTCCCTGGTGTGGAAACACTGCGTCACTGCAGACCGGCTGTCCGGGGTGCGGGCGTGGGCCGGACGTGAACGCCGCCGAGGTCGTGCGGATGGATCATCTGATTGCCGGGATCGAGCGGCGACTGGGGCAGGTCCGGGATGCCGCGGCCGGGGTGGAGGTGCGGCTGCGGCAGCTCCGGGACGAGGCCGCGCAGATGGAGCGGCAGATCGCCGAGGCGCGGGCGATCCGGCATGCCCACGCGGCCCGGGTCATGATGCCGGGTCCCGTCCCGGTGATGCCGCCGCCGGCCCCGGCAGAACCGAGACTTTCCGCGCTGACCGTGCAGAACGTCCTGTTCGCGATGGGTGGGCTGCTACTGCTGGTGGCGGCGGTCGTGTTCACCGCGGTGGCCTGGGTGCAGGTCGGGGTGGCCGGGCGCGCGTTGCTGCTGGCCGGGGCGACGGCCGCGGTGCTGGCGGTGCCGCCGCTGGCGGTCCGCAAGGGGCTGCGAGCAGCGGCGGAGACGCTGGCCGCGGTGGGTCTGTCGATGATTCTGCTGGACGGGTTCGCGGCCTGGGCTGTTGATCTCGCCGGGGTGCAGGCGCTCGACGGCGCGCTCTACGCGGCGGGGGTCTGCGTCGGCACCGCCGGTCTCGCTGTCGGGTACGCCCGGGCGACCGGCCTGACCGGACCGCGGGCGGCGGCGCTGGCCATCGCCCAGCCGGTCCTGCCGCTGATCGCCGCGGCGGTCGGCGCCGAACTGACCGGCTGGGTCCTCGCGCTGACCGGGGTGACCGTTCTTGATCTGGTGGTGTCGCGCCGGTGGACGACTCCTGAGGTCCGATGGGTCGCTCATCTGGGCGGTCTCGGGGCGGCCGGCCTGGCGCTGCTCCTCGGACTGGCCGGCGTGATCCTCCAGGATGCGCCGCCGGCAGCCGCGCTCGCCGGGGCCGCGTCGACGCTGGTCGCCGTGGTCCTCACCGCCTGGGCGGTGCTGTCCGGCAACCGGGTGGCGCAGGGCATGGCCGGTGGCCTGCTCGTCGTCACGGCCGGGATCAGCGCCGCGTGGTGGACGCTGGCTTTCGAGGGTTCCGGGGCGATGCTGCGGGCGGCCCTGGTCGCGCTGGTGATCGCCGGCGCGGTCGTGCCGGCCCGCCGGTTCGCGGCCGGTTCGGCGGCGCTGCGTCTCGGGCTGTGGGTGGGCGCGCTGGTCGTGGGCGCGGTGCCGGCCGTGGCCGTGCTGGTCTGGACCCTGGTCGCGACGCTCCGCAGCACGGACGCCGCGTACCGGCTCGCCCGGATCGACGGCCTGTCCTGGGATCTTCCGCCGGCCGCGCTGGTGGTCGCCGGCACCGCGGTGCTGCTCCTCCCCTACCGCGGGGTGCGCCTCGACCTGACACTGGCCGGTACGGCGGTCGCCGTCCTGCTGGTCCCGGCGTCGTTCGGCCTGCCCTGGTGGACGGCCGCGGTCGCCGGGAGCACGGTGGCGGTCGCCGCACTGCTGCTCGCGGTCCGCGGTTCGGTGCCGTTCCGGCTGGCGGTCAGTGGTGCCGGCATCCTGTTCGCGCTGGTCGTCGGGGCGGGTCAGGCCGCGGTGGCGGCCGGGGTCGGCGCGGTGATCGTGGTCGCCGGGCTGGGCACGGCGCTGATCGCGTACGCCGGCCCGCGCCGTAGTCCGGTCGGGGTGACCGCGGTGACGGCCGGCCTGGGCGCGCTGCCGCCGACGCTGTGGCTGGCCCTGATGGCGGCCGGCACCCCGGCTCCGGTCCGGGTCCGGGCGACGTTCGCGCTGGGTGCGGCCCTGACGGCGGCGGTTCCGGTCGTGGTACGACTTCTCGGCGGGTACGCGCAAGCCGCCCGTGCCGTGGCCCTGACCGTGGTGTCGTCCGTCCCGCTGTGGTCGGCGTCCGGAACCGACCCCGTCGTCCTGTACGCGGCGGCCGCCCTGCCACTGATCGTGATCCTGCGTCCGGCGATCGCCACCGGGATCATCGCGGCGGTGCTGCCGGTGCTCGCCGTCGGTCTGCTGACCTTCACCGACCTGGCCGTGGTGCTGTTCGAGCCCTACACGACGCTTGACGTGCTCTGGTCCGGGCACGCCCCGGCCCAGTCTCCGGTGGCCTGGTCCTCGGTCGCGGCGCTGCTGATCGCCGCCCTCGCCGCCGCGCTCCTCCTGGCGCCGTCCGGGGTGCGTGCCGCCGCCCGGGCAGCGACCCCGCTGCTGGCCCTGGCCGGACCGCTCGCGATGGCGGCGGCCGGTGCGCCCTGGCCGGCGGTGCCGTTGACCGCCCTGATCATCGGGTTGTCCGGCCTCGTCGCGCTCGCCCTGACACCGTCGCGGACCGGGTGGGACGCCGGCCTCGCCGTGCTCTTCGCAGTGCTGACGGCGGCGGCGCTCGCCGGGTCGGCCGCGGTCCACGGGGTCACGCTGGCGGCGTTCGCCCTGCTGGTCACCGCCGCCGCGATCACCGGTGTGGCCGGGTGGCTGCCGGCGTCCCGGATCGCCGGCTGGCTGGCCGGGGCGGCGGCGCTGCTGGTCGTCGCGTACACGGCGTCCGACATGGCGGGGCTGGAGTCCGGCGGGGCGGGCCGGGCCGAACTCGCCGCGGCACTCGTGATCGCCGGCGTCGAGTGGCTGCTCGCCACCCGCAGCGGGCACCCCCGGGAGGCCCGGGCCGTCGGGGCGGCCGCCCACGCGGCGGCCGTCGTCGCCCTGCTCGTCTCCGGCACCGCCGGACAGGCCGCGGTGATCGCCACCGTGTGGGCGGCGGTCCTCGCCGTCCGGGCGCTGCGCCGTAACGAGACGTCCCGGTTCGGCTGGTCTCTCGCGAGCGGGCTCACGGTGCTGCTCGGCTGGTGGCTGTTCCTGTTCTCCTCCGACGTCCGGCTGGTCGAGGCGTACACGCTGCCGGCCGCGATCCTGGCCCTGGTGGCGGGCTGGGCCGCACGCCGCGGAACGCCGGTGCCGTCGTGGGTCGCGTACGGTCCGGCGCTGGCCGCGGCGTTCGTCCCGACGATGGCGGTGACCCTGGGTGCGGCCGACCCGCAGTACCTGCGCCGCCTGCTCCTCGGGCTGGGTGCCCTGGCCGTGCTGGTCACCGGCGCCCGCGCCCGTCTGCAGGCGCCGGTCGTCGTCGGTGGCGCGGTGCTGACCCTGGTCGCGCTGCTGGAGATGGCCCGGTACTGGGATCTGGTGCCGCGCTGGGTGCCGCTCGCCTTGGGCGGCCTGCTGTTGGTCGGCATCGCCACCACCATGGAGCAGCGCCGCCGCGACGTGCAGCGGCTGCGTACCGCCGTCGGCCGGATGCAGTAGGACCATGACATTCGACATGGTTCTCCCCGGGTGAACGCATGCCCAGGTCACGACTGGTGACACTCGGCCCGGGGCCGGCGCGAACCTACGGTTTGACGCATGACCACTGCTCCCCTACTGGCGCCCCCTGTCCACCGTCGCACCGAGTACCACCGGGTCCTGGCCGGTGACCGGCGTCGCGTCGGCCGGGGGCTGCTGGCGATCGTCCTGCTGGCGGCGGGCGTCGTCGGCGCGACGATCGGGCTCGGTGCGGCCGCCGCCCGCCTCGAGGCGGCGCTGGGCCTGAGCGGGTATACGCCCGTCGGTCACGCTGCGACGATGCTCGCCATCGGCCTGACAGTGCCGTGGGCCATGCTGCTGCAGCGGTGGCTCTACGGGGTACCCGGGCCGTCGCTGAGTTCGGTGGTCGGCACGTTCCGGACAGCGGTGTTCGGCCGGGCCCTGCTGGTGATTCTTCCGATGTGGACCGTCAGCCTCGTCGTGGTCAACCTGTCCATGCCGTACGCGACGACGCCGTGGCCGTCCCACACCCTGGCCGCGTTCTTCGTGGTCACCGTCCTGACAACGCCGTTGCAGGCGGCCGGTGAGGAGTACGGCCTCCGCGGGCTCGTGTTCCGTGTCGCGGCGAGTTGGGGCCGCGGCCCGGTCGCGGCGCTGACCTTCGGGGTCGCCGGATCGAGTCTGCTGTTCGCGGCGCTGCACGCGTCCTCGGACCCCTGGCTCAACCTGTACTACGTCGTCTTCGGCGTCACCCTCGCACTGATCACGTGGCGGATCGGGGGCCTGGAGATCGCCGTCGTCATCCACGCGGTGAACAACACGGTCGCCTTCATCATCACGCTGCTCCTGCAGATGGACCTGACCGTGATGTTCGACCGGTCGGCCGGGTCCGGCTCAGTGATCATGCTGCTGCCGTGCGCGCTGCACGTCACGGTCGCCGCCGCCGTCTGGTGGCGGACCCGGCACGCAGGCCCCGCACGTACCCCCGCCGAAGGCTGACCTGCACAATGACCACATGAGCGACTGGCCGTTGCCGAGTGCGCACCGGTTCGAGACGTTCGTTCGCTGGTCTGCCTCCCTCGTGGCGGGGATCCCGATCCTCACCCTGGCGATGGAGCCCGGGGTGTTCGATTCGATCGCCGCGGGCACGGCCCTCGTTCTCTGTGTGGTCCTGGCCGCCGGGAACATCGCCGTCGTCAACCGGGCCATCGACGGCATCGGCGACCGCGGCCGATCCCCGCGGACGGTCGTCCTGGTCCTGTGGGTGCTGGCCGGAGTCGCCGGGGGCGTGCTTCTCCGGGTGCTGCCGTCGCCGGGGCCGGGGCTGGCCGCGGCGACGACGGTGACCTGCGCCGCCGCGAGCGTCGTGCCGTCACTCACCGCGCGCCGGGCGCTCGCCCTCTCTGCGGCGGTGCTCGTGCTCTGCGTCCTGATGGGCGACACCGGCAGCCGTCTCGTGGACGCGGTTCTGATGGGTTTCGTCCTCGGGACCTGCTGGCTGAGTGCCTGGACGCTGCGAGTCCTCAGGGAGCTGAAGGCGGCGACCGAGGCGACCGAAAGGCTCCGCATCGCCCGCGATCTGCATGACGTCTTCGGGCGTACCCTCGCCACGATCTCGGTCAAGAGCGCGCTCGCCGCCGAGCTGGTCCGCCGGGGTCACGCCGAGCAGGCCGCCGGGGAGATCGGGGAGATCCAGCGGATCACCGGGGACGCCGGCACGGAGGTCCGCCGCGTCGTCCGCGGTGAGATCGACACCAGCTGGGACGTGGAGGCCGCCGGGGCACGGTCGCTCCTGCAGTCCGCGGGCATCGCCTGCACGATCTCCGGTGATCCGGTTCCGCCATCCTGCGTGGCGGGGTTCGGCTGGGTCGTCCGGGAGGCGGTCACCAACGTGCTGCGCCATTCCCGGGCCACCGAGGTACGCATGACGACCAGCACCGCGGAGAAGGAGGCGACCGTGACGATCGTCAACGACGGGGTGCCGGACGGGTCCTCGCCGGACGGCACCGGCCTGCGGGCGATGGCCGGACGGATCGAGGCGCTCGGCGGGACGGTCGCCGTCTCCCGCGACGCCGGCCGGTTCGTGCTCGCGGCGACGCTCCCGGTCCGGGCAGGCTCATGATCCGCATTCTGGTCGCCGACGACGAGCACCTCATCCGGGACGCCATCGCGGGCCTCCTCGAACTGGAGGCCGACTTCACGGTGGTGGGCCGCGCGGCCACCGGCGACGAGGCGTCGACGCTCGCCGCGCGGGTACGCCCGGACGTGGCCCTGCTCGACCTGCAGCTCCCCGGCCCGACCGGGATCGAGGTGGCGCGGAGCCTGGTGACAAGTCTGCCGGAGTGCCGCAGCATCATCGTGACCTCGCACGGGCGGCCCGGTTATCTCAAGTCGGCGCTGGCCGCGGGCGCACGCGGTTTCCTCCCGAAGACCGTCCCGGCACAGACCCTCGTGACGGTGATCCGCGATGTGCACGCCGGCGGTCGCTATGTCGACCCGGTGCTCGCGGCGGAGGCGATCAGCGCCGGGGACTCGCCGCTCACCCCGCGGGAGGCGGACATCCTTGCGCTGGCCCGCGACGGGGCGCCGGTCGAGGAGATCGCCCGGCGCGTGGTGCTGTCGCGGGGCACGGTGCGGAACCACCTGGCCTCGGCGATCAGCAAACTCCACGCGGCGAACCGTCACGAGGCGGCGCACATCGCCGCGGGTCACGGGTGGATCTAGGGCTGTTCCCCGTGCCCTGTGCACCTGCTGTGGGACGAGCGCCACTGTCCGCATCGGGAGTGATGCATTTACCTGCGTCACATTGTCGATCTATGTTGTGATCGCTGCTCGATCCACGGGGGAATCGGCGCGCCCCTCCGGACGGCTCGATCATCCTCCGTGGTCCTACTCCACAACGGGGGAATGGTGCACCGAACCCTGCCCACGCGCGTCCGCCACGGCGGTGGACGACAAGGGCCCGGACTGCGCCGCGGTTTCGCCGCGGCCACCGCCCTACTACTGACTCTCGGTTTCCTGTCCCCAGCCTCGCCTGCCACCGCGGCCGCCGAGGACGTCTATGTGGATCGTGCCGAGGTCCTGCAGGATCTGCTGACCGGCGGGCCGTCGCTGCGGCGGGCCGCCGAGGCCGCGCTGACCGGTTCCGAGGAGGACATCCGGCAGTACGTGGTGACCGGCTACGACGAGGCGTTCGCCGCCGACGAGCTGGCCGCCGCACAGGCCCTGGCCGGCCTGGACGGTCCGGCACTGCGGACCGCCGCACAGACCGCCATCGCCGCCTCCCCGGCCGCGGTGAGCTCCTTCGTCCGGCAGGGCTGGGAGTCCACCTGGAACGCCGACGAGCGGATGCGGGCCACCCGGGTGCTGGAGAACGCCGGCGGCCCGACGGTGAAGACCGCGGCGGAGTCGGCGCTCAACGGTTCCACCGCGGACATCGAGACCTTCCTGTCCAGCGGGTACGAGAAGGCCGCGTACGCCGACGACCGGATCGCCGCGACGCGGATGCTGACCGGTGGGGTCAACAACAGCGGGCCGATGCTGGACGCGGCGGCGAAGACGGCTCTCGCCGGGACCGCCGAGGACCTGCAGGAGTTCCTGACCACGGGCCAGGCGGTTGCCCGGGCCCGGGACAAGGAACTGGCGTCGCTGCAGAGTTTGACCGAGCAGGCGAAGCAGGCGTCCGAGACGGCGGCGCGCGAGACGCTGGCGGCGGTCGGTGCGTCGACGCGGGCGGCGAACGCCGCCGAGGAGGCGAAGAAGGCCGCGCAGACGGCGGCGGCCGAGACGAAGGCCGCCGGTAGCGCGGCGAAGAAGGCCGACGCGGCGGCGGGTCGTGCGGCGGATGCCGCCGAGGGTGCCGCGGATGCCGCGCGGGAGGCGGTCGGTGCGTCGAATGCGGCGATGCGGGCGGCGCGGATCGCGTCGGACGCGGCGCGTCAGGCGACGTCGGCGGCGGCCCGGACCGCGCAGGCGGCTGCGGCTGCGCAGCAGGCTGCGGCGAATGCGCGTACCGGCGCCGGGGATGCCCGGACCGCGCGGATCGCGGCCGAGGCTGCCCGGGACGCGGCCAAGCAGGCCCGCGAACTCGAGAAGATCAAGGTTGAGCGGGACCGGGCGCTGGCCGAGGCGGCGAAGGCCGCCCTGGCGATGCAGGGCGCGAGCGCGAACGCCGATGCGGCGGCCGCGGCCGCCGACGAGGCCGGCTCGCAGGCGAACGTGTCCGAGGCGCAGGCGGCCCGGGCCCGGGCCGCGGCCGAGGACGCCCGCCGGGCCGCGGCGGCGAGTGCCCGTGCCGCCACCCGGGCGGTGGACCTGGCACGCAAAGCGGCGGAGGCGTCGGACCAGGCGTTCGCGTTCGCGAAGCAGGCCGCCGACCACGCCGAGCGGGCCGCCGACGCGGCCGAGGCCGCCGCGGACGCCGCGGACCGGGCCGAGAAGTCGGCGACCGAGGCGTCGAAGCACGCCGCCGCCGCGGTCGAGGCGGCGAACCTGGCCGTCACGCTTGCCGAGCAGGCGGCGACCCTGGAGACGCTGGCCCGCGCCGACGACAGCGCCCGGCTGGCCGAGGCCACCGACCAGGGTGTGCTGCGGGCCCAGGACGCGCTGCGCCAGGAGCAGGAGGCGAAGGCCATCGCCGGTGAGGCGGTCGCCTGGAACGACAAGCTGCTCTGGGACACCGCCGAGGAGGACCGGGTCGACACCACGACCCGGCAGCTGCTGACCGAGGCCGCCACGGCGGGGGCGTCGTCGGAGGTCGTGCTCGACAAGGGCCGGCACGCCGCGGTCACCCTGCTGACTACCGGCAGCGAGTGGACCAAGGCCGCGGCGGGTGAGGCGCTCACCGGCGGGGAGACCGAGCTGCGGTCGTGGTTGGCCGAGGGCCGTCGTGCGGCGGTGGGCCAGGACGACCGGGCCAAGGTGTGGCGGCTGATCGACACGCTCCCGGACGGTGCGGAGAAGACGGCGGCAGACGCGGCGCTGACCGGAACCGACACGGCGGTGGAGACGTTCCTGCGGACCCGGAACTACTCCGGAAAGTACGCCCAGGACCGGATCAAGATCTACGCGATCATCAACAACACCGCGACCGGGGCGAACCTGAAGAACGCCGCGGAGAAGGCGGTCCTCGGCACGGCGGCCGACATGCACAAGTTCCTGCGCGAGGGGCAGTACACCGCGCAGGCCGCCGACGACCGGATCGCCGTCTACCAGGTGATGAACGTCGGTGGCCCGGAGGTCAAGGCGGCCGGGACGGTGGCGCTGGCCGGGCCGAAGTCGTACCTGTCGTACTTCCTGACCACCTCGCAGTACCAGGCCGCCCAGCGTGACCTGGAGCAGGCCGCGCACGTGCAGACCGCACGGGCACTGGTGGTGGCGACCCAGCAGTACGCGCAGACGGCGCTGGCCGACGCGGCCAAGGCCAACGAAGCCGCACTCGACGCGTGGGGCAAGGCCGGCGAGGCGGACAAGGCCGCCGCGGAGGCGGTCGGATACGCGAACAAGGCCGCCGGGTACGCCAACGACGCGGCGAAGTCGGCGAACGAGGCGAAGGCCTCAGCAGACGCGGCTGCCGCGTCGGCGACCAAGGCCCAGCAGGCCGCGGCCACCGCGCAGAACGCCGCCAACAGCGCCGCCCGGTCCGCGGCAACCGCCACCGCCGCCGCTCACCAGGCGCGCAGTGACGCCAATGCCGCCTACGCCGCCAAGGCCGACGCCCGCGCCTCGGCCGAAGCAGCCGGTAAGGACGCCGACGCCGCGAACGCCGCGGCCACCGAGGCGTCCGAGATCTACACCGCCAAGCTGAAGGAGGTCGAGGCCCAGCGCCGCGACACCGCAGCGGGCACCGGCGCCGACGGCGTGGGCAGCGCCGCCGACGACCACAAGACCTGGGGCTGCCTGTCGCTCGACCCGTCCGCGGTGTCGGCCGAATGCCTGCGGGTCTACCAGGACTTCGCGGGCGCGCTCGCCGACCAGCCCAAGTGCAGCAGCCCGGCGAACCAGAACTCGCCCGGATGCCAGATGCTCGGCGATCTCAAGGCGGTCATCGGCGAGAACGGCGAGGTCCTGCTGGACGTGCTGCAGTTCGTCCTGATGGGCTGCGGTCTGATCCCGGGCGCCGGCGAGGTCTGCGACGGCATCGACGCGGTGGTCTCGGTCAGCCGCGGCGACTGGGTCGGTGGCCTGCTGTCGCTGGTGTCGGCGGTGCCGATCGTCGGGTACGGCGGCACCGCGCTCAAGGCGTGGAAGAACTCCGACAAGCTCCGCAACATCAAGAACATCATCGAAACGATCATGAAGGGTTGCAAGCGGAACAGTTTCACCGCCGGGACCCGGGTCGTGCTGGGCGACGGGCGTACCCGGCCGATCGAGGAACTCGCGGTCGGCGACAGGGTTCTCGCCACCGACCCGGTGCTCGGCCGGACCGGGGCGCGGGCGGTGACCGCCACCATCGTCGGGGCCGGCACCAAACAGCTCGTCGACATCGAGGTGACGAACGACGGGACAACCGAGACCGTCACGGCCACCGGCAACCACCCGTTCTGGGTGCCGGAGCAGCGGGACTGGCTGCTCGCCGAGGACCTTCGGGTGGGCGACGAGTTGCTCGACGACGCGGGTGAGCGGGTCCTGATCACCGCGGTGCGACAGCACACCGAGGTCACCGAGGTGTACAACCTGACCGTCGACGACCTGCACACGTACTACGTGGCGGCGGCCGGCACCACGCTGCTCACCCACAACGAGGACCCGGACGCCTGCCCGGTCAACGTCGCGCAGAACCTCATCAAGAACGGCTGGAACGGGACGACCATCCTCCCGGGTGGTGGCACCGTCGTCGAGGTGGGCCGCAAGATCTGGGGTAACGGCAAGCCGGCCGCCGATCGCCTGGACGGGCTGACGGATGATCAGCTCAGGGCGATCGTGTCGAAGGAGGACGTGACGATCCTGCACGAGCTGTACAAGGACGCCATGGTGAAGATTCCCAGTAACAAGACCGCTCCGGCCCGGGTGGACCTGACCAAGAAGATCCTCGACGCTTGGGACCGGGCGTGAGCGGGGTCCTGCGGATCAAGCTGACCGCCGACGGCGACGCGCCGTTCACAGTCATGTTCGAACCACTGGGCATGACGTACGAGCTGGGCGGCGGTGAGCACATGTTCGCCGAAGTCCAGTCGATGGAGATGGCCGAGATGGAGATCGTGCACTGGAAGGGCGGCGTCTCGGTGTGGCCGCCGGGGCCGGTCCGCACGTTCGACGCGGACGGCAACCTCCTGGACGAACTGCACCACTGATGGTTTTCCGGGGCCGCCGCCTCAGCCGGCCTGTGACGGCGGCCCCGTTCCCAACCAGGTGTCACCATCGTGCCCGGTCGTCCCTGTTCTGAGGCAGGGCCGACCGGCCCTGGTGACGGGAGCACACCGGCCCTCACATCGACGGACGGGCCGTGGTGAGGCCGGGGTAACGGCGGTCGCACACTCGAGTGATGGCGACGAAACCCCCGCTCCCTAGCGTCGAGGGGACGACGATCCGGGGTTAAGGGGTTCATGTGGCTGCCGATGTCACCCAGGTGCGAACCGTGTGCGGGTACTGCGGGGTCGGCTGCGGCATGGTCCTCGACGTCGCGGCCGGGCCGGACGGGCGGGCCCGGGTGGTCAAGGCCACCGGCGACAGGCAGCATCCGGCCAACGCGGGACGGCTGTGCACGAAGGGCGCGACCAGCGCGGACCTGCTCAGCGCCGGCGGCCGGCTGGACTCCGCGCTGATCCGGGACGAGCGGGGGGCCGCGCCGCGCCGCAGCGGGGTGGACGCCGCGATCGACGAGACCGCCCGTCGGTTGCGGGCGATCGTCGACGAGCACGGGCCGGACGCCGTCGCGATGTACGTGTCCGGCCAGATGACCCTGGAGGCCCAGTATCTGGCGAACAAGCTGGTGAAGGGCTATCTCGGGACGAACAACATCGAGTCGAACTCGCGGCTGTGCATGGCCAGCGCGGGCACCGGTTACAAGACGTCGCTCGGTGCGGACGGGCCGCCCGGGTCGTACGACGATCTGGACCACGCGGACGTCTTCCTGGTGATCGGCTCGAACATGGCGGACTGCCACCCGATCCTGTTCCTGCGGATGATGGAGCGGGTCAAGGCCGGGGCGAAGCTGATCGTCGTCGACCCGCGGCGCACCGCGACCGCGGCCAAGGCGGACCTGTACCTGCCGATCCGTCCCGGGGCGGACCTGGCGCTGCTCAACGGCCTGCTGCACCTGATCACACCGGACCGGGAGTTCGTCGAGGCGTACACCGAGGGCTGGGACGTGATGCCGGAGTTCCTGGCCGACTATCCGCCGGACCGGGTGGCCGCGCTGACCGGGCTGGCCGAGGAGGACATCCGGACCGCGGCGGCGTGGATCGACGGGGCCGGGAACTGGGTCAGCCTGTGGACGATGGGCCTGAACCAGAGCACGCACGGCACCTGGAACACGAACGCCCTGGTCAACCTGCATCTGGCCACGGGCGCGATCTGCCGGACCGGTAGCGGTCCGTTCTCGCTCACCGGCCAGCCGAACGCGATGGGCGGCCGGGAGATGGGCTACATGGGCCCGGGACTGCCCGGCCAGCGGTCGGTGCTGGTCGCGGGCGACCGGGAGTTCACCGAACGGGTCTGGGACCTGCCCGCCGGGACGCTGCGCACCGACGTCGGCAAGGGCACCGTCGACATGTTCGAGCAGATGGCGGCCGGGCGGATCAAGGCCTGCTGGATCGTCTGCACGAACCCGGTCGCGTCGGTCGGCAACCGCCGCACGGTGATCGCCGGGCTGGAGGCCGCCGAACTCGTGATCACCCAGGACGCGTTCGCCGAGACCGAGACGAACGCGTACGCGGACATCGCCCTGCCCGCGGCGATGTGGTCGGAGACCGACGGCATCATGATCAACTCGGAGCGGAGCCTGTCCCTGGTCCACCCGGTGGTCGACCCGCCCGGCGAGGCCCTGCCCGACTGGCAGCTGATCGCGCGGGTCGCCGTCGCGATGGGTTACCGCGACGCCTTCACCTACACCGGCGCCGCCGAGATCCTCGAAGAGATCAAGTCCTTTGCCAACCCCCAGACGGGGTACGACCTGAGCGGCGTCACGTACGAGCGGCTCGCGGGCGGGCCGGTGCAGTGGCCGGCCGCACCCGGCGGGCCGGACCGCAACCCCATCCGGTACCGCGACCCGGACCGGGGACTCCGGTTCGCCACCCCGAGCGGTCGTGCGGTGTTCCACGCCCGCCCGCACCTGGAACCGGCCGAGATGCCGGACGACGACTACCCGTTCACGCTGAACACCGGCCGTCTGCAGCACCAGTGGCACACCATGACCAAGACCGGGAAGATCGCCAAGCTGAACAGGCTCAACCCGGCGCCCTTCGTGGAGATCCACCCGGACGACGCGGCAGCCCTCGGCATCGCCGACGGCGACCAGGTGGAGATCGCCTCCCGGCGCGGCCGGGCGGTCCTGCCCGCCACGGTCACCGACCGGGTCCGGCCGGGAGGCTGCTTCGCCCCGATGCACTGGAACGACCTGTTCGGCGAATATCTCAGCGTCAACGCGGTGACCAGCGACGCCGTCGACCCGATCTCGTTCCAGCCGGAACTCAAGGTGTGCGCGGTCGCCCTCACCCGCATCCCGACCCCCGCCCCGGCGTTGCCCGTCCCGGTCACCGCTGCTCCCACCATTTTCGGACTGGACCCGGCGCCACCGACTCTGAGCGACGATCAACGGCACTACCTGGCCGGATTCCTCGCCGGAGTGCCCGCTGAACGGACCGAGCCGCCCATCCTCCCCACCAACGCGCCGTTCTCCCCGGCCACCGCCATGTGGATCAACGGCTGGCTCGGGAGTGCTCTGGGCGTACCCGAGAAGGCAGCGCAACCACCCACCGAGCCGGCGGCGGGCCCGGTACAGATCCTGTGGGCGTCGCAGACCGGCACCGCCGAGGAGTTCGCGCGTGACCTGGCCGGACGGCTGACCGGAATCGGGCGCCCGGTGACCGTGCTCGGCATGGACTCGGGCGTCGGCGACGTGCTCGACAGCGGCGCCGACCTGCTCGTGGTGACCAGCACGTTCGGTGACGGCGACGCGCCGGACAACGGCGACGCGTTCTGGCAGTCGCTCCGCGGCGAGGACGCGCCCCGGCTGGACGGACGCCGGTACGCGGTGCTGGCCTTCGGCGACTCCAGCTACGACGACTTCTGCGGACACGGCCGCCGTCTCGACGAACGTCTCGCCGAACTCGGCGCGACCCGGCTCGCCCCGCGGGCCGACTGCGAACCCGACTACGCCGACACCGCCGCCGGCTGGCTGACCAGCGTCGTCACCGCCCTGACCGCCGCACCGGTGCCCGCCCCCACGAAGGCCGCGCCGCTGACCGCCACACTGACCGGGAACCGCCTGCTCAGCCTGCCCGGATCAGCGAAGGAGGTACGCCGGTTCACCCTCGACACCGGCGGCGGCCTGGACTACCGGGCCGGCGACGCGCTCGGGGTGTGGCCGGTCAACTGCCCGCACCTGGTTTCCGAGTGGCTAGCGACCGCCGGGTTGTCCGCCGACGAGACGGTCGACCTGGACGGGCCGGTGGACCTGGGCACCGCGCTCGCCTCCCACCTCGACATCACCCGGATCACCCCGGACCTGCTGCGGTTCACCGCCGAACGGTCCGGCGCCGGCCACCTGAAGACCCTGCTGCGCGCCGACAACAAGGGCGAACTGGCGAAGTGGTCGTGGGGACGGCAGGCGGTGGACGTGATCGCCGAACATCCGGTGCGGGCGTCCGCCCAGGAGTGGGTCGACGTGCTCAAACGCCTGCAGCCCCGGCTGTACTCGATCAGTTCCACCCCGCTGACCGATCCGGATCAGGTGAGCGTGACCGTGTCGGTGGTGCGGTTCGGCGCCCGTAAAGGCGTCTGCTCGGCGCACCTCGCGGACGCCCCGCCGCACGCCCCGATGCGGGTGTTCGTGCAGCGCGCCCCGCACTTCCGCCCACCCGCCGACCCGTCCACGCCGATGATCATGGTGGGGCCGGGGACCGGGGTCGCACCGTTCCTCGGCTTCCTCGAAGAGCGCCGGGCCGCGGGCGCGGACGGACGGAACTGGCTGTTCTTCGGGGAGCAGCAGGAGGCGACCGACTTCTACTATCGGGAGGAGCTGGCCGCGCTGACCGATGACGGCACCCTGACCCGGCTGGACCTGGCGTTCTCCCGAGACCAGCGGTCCAAGGTGTACGTCCAGGACCGGATGCGGGAACAGGGGGCGGCCGTGTGGGCGTGGCTGCAGGACGGTGCCCACTTCTACGTCTGCGGCGACGCCCACCGGATGGCCCGCGACGTCGACCGGACCCTGCGCGAGATCGCCGTCCAGCACGGCCGCCTCTCCGAGAGCGCCGCGTCCACATGGCTGAAACAGCTGGCAGCCGACAAGCGCTACGTCCGGGACGTCTACTGACAGAGATCGGTCTGAACCGGGAGCGGTTGACGCGGGTAGTCACCGTTGACGTGACAGCCCCGGAGGAGGCGACCGTGACCACCGCCGACCTGATCCTGATGGCCGACCGTATTCACACACTCGCGGAGAACGGACCGTGGACACCGACCGCGCTCGCCGTCACCGGCGGGACGATCAGCGCGCTGGGCGACCGGTCCGACGCCCGCCGGTGGCGGGGCCGGGACACCGAGGTGATCGACCTGGGCGACGCGACGATCACGCCGGGGCTGGTGGACGGGCACGCGCATCCGGTGATGGGCATCGGGCTCACGCGGGGTGTGGACCTGTCGTCCGTGCGTACCCTCGAAGGGTTGAAAGGCACGATGAAAGCCGCCGCACGCAACGGCGGCTGGGTCGAAGGGTGGGGTCTCGACCCCAACGTGTTCGCCGGGGCGCCGATCACGCACGCACCACTCGTCGAGGCGCTCGGGCCGGACGTGCCGGTGTTCCTGCTGCTCTTCGACGCGCATTCGGCGCTGGTCAGCCCGCGCGCACTGGAACTGGCCGGGATCAGCGGGCCGCGCCGGTTCGCGTCGGGCGCGAGTGTGGCCTGCGGCCCCGACGGCACGCCCACCGGCCATCTGCTGGAGATCGACGCGCTGGACCTGGTCCGGGAGCTGTTGCCGGACGACGACCCGGCGGACCGGCGGGAGCGGCTGCGGGACCTGATGCGGCGGATGGCGGCGAGCGGGCTGACCGCGGCGAACGCGATGGACTTCGAGGGCGACTCGCTGGAGCTGTTCCGGGCGCTCGAGGACGAGGGTGATCTGCCGCTGCGCTGGCGGTGCGCGCCGTTCGTGATGCCGGGTGCGGGCGCCGACGGGCTGGACGCGGTGATCGCGCAGCAGCGTCTGGCCGGGCGGCGCTGGCGGGTCGAGGGCGCCAAGTTCATGATCGACGGGACGGTGGACGGCGGCACCGCATGGCTGGAGGAGCCGGACAGCCACGGCGAGTCGACGGCGTGTTTCTGGCCGGACCCGGCGGACTACGCGGTGGCGGTGGGAAAACTAGCCGCCCACGGGATCCCGATCGTCACGCATGCGATCGGCGACGCGGGGATCCGGTTCGTGCTGGACACCTACGCGGAGCTGCCGCGCACGTCGGCCGTCCCGCACCGGGTGGAACACCTGGAGACGATGCCGTCGGAACTGGTCGCCCGGCTGGCCGCGCTCGACGTGACGGCGAGCATGCAGCCCACCCACTGCACACACTGGACGCGCGCCGACCAGAGCGACAACTGGTCCAGCCGGCTCGGACCCGACCGGGCCGGGCGCGCGTTCCGGGCGCGTGACCTGCGGGATGCCGGTGCCCGGCTGACGCTCGGGTCGGACTGGCCGATCGCGCCGTTCGACCCGCGGGGGATCGTCGCGGCGGCCCGGCTGCGGCGCCCGGCCGGTGATGCCGGGGTGGAACCGGTGCTGCCCGAGCAGGCACTGACCGCCCGGATGGCCTTGGAGGGATACACCGTCGCGGCGGCGGAGGCGGCCGGGCTCGGGGCGGTGGCGGGACGGCTGGTGCCGGGCCGCCGGGCGGATCTCACCGTGTTCGGGATGGATCCGCTGCGGTGCGACCCGGACGAGTTCGCCGAGGCCCCGGTGCGTCTGACCGTGGTCGACGGCCGGATCGCGTACCGGGGGAACTGATCTTCAGAAGAACCCGCCGGGACCACCCGGACCACCGGGGCCGCCATGGTGGTGGTGGCCGAGCAGCGTGTCGAAGAGCATCATGCCGCCGAGGGTGCCGGCACCGGCCGCCAGCGCGGTCTTCCACCACGGGGTGGAGTACCAGCCGGCCGGCATCGGGCGACCGTTCCGGTAGCCGCCCGGGTAGTAGTACGGGGTGGACGGTCCGGCCTGCGGCGCCACCCGGTACCCGTTGAGGTCCTGTTCCTCGGCGACCCGGCCGGCGCCCCGAGCCGCGGCGAGCGGCGGCAGTTCGGGACCGGGGTCGAGGCCGAGAGCGGTGCGGGCGGCCCGGACGTAGGCCAGGCCCTCGATGGCGCTCTCGCGAGCCAGCCGGAACTGGGTGACCGTGGTGGCCCGGGCCAGTTGGGCACCGGCTGCCTGGTGGCGTTCGGTCGCGTCGACCAGGGCCTGCCGCGCCGACGAGCCGTCGTCACGGAGATTCACGAGTTGGCCGCCGAGACGTTCGTACCAGCGCTGGGCCTCGGCGCGCGCATCCGCCAGGGCCTCGTCGTCCCGGGCCGTGACGCCGTTGCGGCCTCTGGCCAGGAGGAGCGAGACACCGGCACCCATCAGGAGAAGGAGAACCAGAATCATCATGTGTTCGATGGTGGTCCGCTGATCTGGGCCTGCCCCAGCCGCGCCCTGTGCACCTGCTGTGCGGGGCACGGCCGGAAACAGACAGCGGGCGCGGCCGGAAAAGCCCGGGTGCGGCCGGGGAACAGCAGGTCAGCGGATCGGCGCGGTCTCGTCCTCGTCGGCGGCGTGCCGCGGGTGGGCGTGCCGCGGTGCCGTGGTGGGGGCGGCACGGCGGGTCACCAGGATCGCCCCGGCGATGATGAGGAGCAGCGCCAGCAGCGCCAGGGCGAGCGGGCCCCAGACACCGACCAGGAGCAGCTTCTGGCGGTTCGCCGACGCCGCGTCGGCGGACTTCGCCACGGTGTCGTCGGTGTACGTGAAGAGGGCGTCGAGCAGGGTCACCGACTGGCCGGTGTTGCCCACCAGGGTCTTGCTCTGCTTCTCCTGGACCCGGATGTACTGGCCGGTGGTCGGCTCCACCCAGACGGTGCGGGTGTTGGCGTAGGCGACCGAACCGCTGGTGGCGCCGGGCATGAGCTGGCCGAGGATGGCATCGAGGCGGTCCTTGGGGAGGTCCTGGCGGCCGTTCGTGATCTCCTGGACGAACTGGTAGGTCTCGAGCCCGCCGACCTCCTCGGTCTTGACGAATCGGGCCGGCTGGGCTTTCAGGATGTCCCGGTCGAAGATGTCGTAGCTCTTCTTCTCGGTGCCGAACGGGAACTTGTACATGTGGCCGGTGTACTTCACGCTCTGCCGGTTGCTGCCGGTGTCCAGCCACTGGCCGCTCCAGTCGCGGGCGGCGGCGGTCCGCCGGTCCACGGCATACGAGGTGCTGTATGCGCTGACCACCTCGTTCGTGTCGGTGCGCACCACCTCCTGGCCGACCAGCCACACCAGGGCGCTGCCGTCCAGGTCGCCCTCGAGGTCGGCGGTGGTCTTCGCGTCCGGCTGGACGGTGACGGTGGAGCGCAGGGTGCCGGTGTCGACCTTGGCGACGCCATTGGTGATCTGCAGGAACTGCGCGTTCGGCGCCTCGGCAACCGATTGGGTGCGCTCCATGTCGTACGGCAGGCGGGCGGCGGCCGGGGCGACCACGAAGGCCAGGCCGCCGGCGAACACCAGCGCCAGGATGCCGAGGCCGAAGAGCACGGAACCGAGGACGCGGGACCTCATGGTGCCTCCACGAGTCAGTGAACGCGAGATTAAGAAAGGATTCGAGGAATGTAGATTTCCAAGCTTGCGGAAGGTTACTACCGAGTCACATCCAGAAGCGAGACCTCAGCACGATCTTCCTGAATGTCCGCGGAATCGGACGCCGGGGTGCGGCGCAGGACCACGGTGAAGTTCCATGTGAGCAGCTCACGCAGGACGGGCACGCGTGCCACCCAGCACGCCCACTTCGGGTGGTAGCGGGGCAGGACATCGACGACGGTCACCAGCCCCGCGCGGCGGGCCGACCGGACCCAGCGCATCGTCCGTGCGGCGCTGATCGGGAACAGTGTCTCGCCGAACCGGTTCTTCGGCTCATGACCGTGTCGTTCGATGTACCGCCGCCGGGCGCCCCGGCCGCCGAGCAGCAGATGCCAGGGGCCGGTCTCGTGGCCGCCGTGCGGTGACAACCATGGTGTGTACGAGACGAAGACCGTCCCGCCCGGCCGCGTCACCCGGAGCAGCTCGTCGAGCAGCGCTTCCGGGTCGGGAACGTGTTCGAGCACGTTGGACGAGTAGGTGACGTCGACCGCGCCGGTGCGGATCGGGAGGGCGGTGCCACTGCCCCGGATCATGCCGGCGACTGCGGCGCCGGATGCCGCGAAGTCGCCGACCGCGGGGTCGAGCCCGTGGTAGACGGCTCCGGCTGCACGGAACTCGGCGGCGAAGTAGCCCGGCCCGCCGCCGACGTCCACGACTGTCTGTCCCGACAAATCCGTATAAGTTTTTATCTGGGCTACGGAGTCCCGGGCCAGCAGCGAATAGAACCGATCCGGATCACTCTGCTCGACCAGGAACGTCCGGAACAACGTGATCGATCGTGCGAGAGTCGCCCCGGACGGCTGCGGCGCGGACGGAGCGATCGTGGCCGCCATCGCGAACACCGCCGCCATGATCGCCAGCTGGACCGGTGCGCCGTACGCCCACTCCTGCTGATGATCGAGCAGCCGTCCGGCCACCGCGATCAGCGCGCCCAGCCCCGCGAACCCGGCCGTGACCCACGGCAGGGCCCGCGGCCACAACTGCCGAACGATCAGCATGGCCAGCAGGAACGACACCGCCGCGAATCCGCCGAGCAGCACCGCCAGCGCGAGGAGCGGAACGAGTATCGACCAACCGGGACGTCCCGCGGCCGTGACCGGCGAGACCCTGCGAACAGGGATCAGCGCCAGCAACACGACAAGCAGCACGAACACCGCGCCGGCCGCCAGGCCCACCCGGTACGGCACGTCCGGCGTGAACGTCAGCGTGACCGTCCCGCCGTCCCCCGCCGGGAGCAGGAACGCCTGCTGCCACCCGTCGACCCGGACCGCCGGCAGGGAGACGCCGTCCAGGGTGGCCGCCCAGCCGGCGTTGTGGTTCTCCGGGACGACCAGCAGCGCCGCCGCACCGGCCGCGACGGTGACCGTCCGGGACGCGGCACCCCACTCCTCGACGGTGGTGGCCCGGTGGGTGACCGCGGGCCGGGTGCCACCGGCGGCGAGGACGATCGACTGTCCGACGTAGGCGGCCGACGGCAGCGTCCGGATCCGGTGTTCCCCGGCCGGGAGCGTCACGGTCGCCCCGACGAAGTCGTCGCAGACGGTCACCGGCAGGGGGCGCCCGGCCCGGACGTCGTCGAGGGTTCCGGACACCGACGTCGGATAGCTCCGGCCGTCGATCTCCACCGCCGGTCCCGTCCCGCACTCGGCCGCCAGAGCGGTCGCCGTGAGGCTCAGGCCGGGGACGGTCACCTCGGCGATCCCGGCCGGGGCGGGCCAGCCGTTGCCGCGCGGGTCGGCGATCACCGGCGTCGTGGCGGTCACCGTGATCACCAGGCGTTTCGTGGTGGTGGCCGGAAGCCGCACCCAGCCGTCCTCGCCGACGGCGGCGGCGACCGGATCGCCGGTGGTGGTGACCAGGACCTGGGTGGGCCGGGCGGTGACCGGACTGTCCGCGGTGACCAGGCGGAACCGGTCCACCTTGCGGGCCGCGGTCCAGGACAGGGTCAGGGTGGGACGGTCGTCGCCGGGTTCGGCGAGCCACGACGTGGCCGGGTCGCCGTCGATCGCGGCGTGCGCGCCGACCGTCACGTCCCCGGTGAGCACCGACGACGCCGACACCGCGGCCTGCGCCTTAAACGGGAGCGTCCCGCCGGGGCGGGGCAGGGCGGTCAGGCCCAGGTCGTACGTGGCCGCGGCGGACGTGGTGAACAGGCGGTCCACGCCCAGCGGTTCCTCACCCACCCGGCGCAGGAACTGGTCGCAGGCCGGGAAACAGGCGCCCCGCTGCTGGCGGGCACGTTCGAAGACGTAGGACCCACCGGTAGCCGGGACGCGCAGCGCCCGGGTCGCGTCCAGACCGGGGATGCCCAGCTCGCGCAGGGCGACCGCACCCTGGTAGCCCTCGCGCAGGGCGAGGACGGTGACGCGTACCGAGGTGGTCAGACCGGGCAGTGTGGACAGCCGGTGCGGTCCGGTGGTCGCCGGCACCGGGCGGTCCACCGAACCCTGGTCGGTGGTCAGGCGGACCATCGCCACCGGGGCGGCGATCCGCAGGTCGTCGGCGAAGTCCACGGTCACCTCGGTGACCCGTTTCGCCGTCTCCAGTTCCACCGACAGCCATTGGCCGGGGCCCGCCTGGTTGGGATCGGACCGCCACGCCGTGCCGTCGTCGCCGTCCAGCGCCGCGAACGGCAGCGCGGACGGGTCGCTGGCGGCCAGCGAGTCGGCGAAGGCGGCGCCGCTCGACGCGTCGACGGCACGGATGCCCTGGTAGACGGCGACGGTCTGGTGGCCTTCGGCGGGGAACGGGAGGACGTCGTCGCGTACCCGGCCCTGCCGTGTCTGTTCGTCCAGGGTGAGGGTCTGGCTGACGTTGTCGCGGATCCGGCCGATGTTGAGTTCCCGGCGGCGCAGGCCGTCGGTGACGATCCGCCCGCCGCCGGCCTGCGGCACCGCCTGGTCACCGTCGAGCACCGCGGGCTGCGCCGGGTCGATCAGGCCCTGGTCGAGGACGCCGAGCAGCGACTCCGGGCCGCCGCTGACCACCGGCACACTGTCCAGGGTGGTCGCCGTGACCAGCGGTACCGGCCGGTCCACCTCGAAGATCTCGACGGCCGGCACGGTCAGGCCGGCGTCGGCCGGGCTGACCTGTGCACCACCGGCGGTGACGGCCGCGCCGAACGTGGCGGCCCGGCTCAGCCCGGGTGAACCGGTGACCGCGGCGCGGACCACGGCGATCGGTGGCGCCCCGGTCGCGGACCGGTCCAGGTCGTGGCGGACCAGCAGGTAGCGGTAACCGGCGCGGGCCAGGAAACCGGAGAGCGCGGCGGACCCCCGGCCCTCGGCCAGCACCGCCTCGACCGCGTCCAGCACCCGGATGTTGCCCTCGGAGCCGAGCGGGATCTGGTTGCGGGTGGCCCACGGCGTGGTGGCGAGCGCCTGCATCGGCTCGTCGACGGTCCGTCCCCAGGTCGACTGGGCGAACCCGGAACCCGGCACGACGAGGGTGCGGTCCCGGGCGCCGTGGTCGGCGAGCCAGGCGGTCGCCTCGGTCCAGTGCGACGGGATCTCCGCCCAGCCGGGCCCGGGGCGCAGGACCATCATCCAGGCGGGCGCGGCCGCCGCGAGCACCAGCGCCGCGACGGCGGGCCGGGCCAGGAGACGGCGACCGGCGAGGTACGCGAGACCGAGCGCCACCGGCAGCCGGAGAACGGGCTCCCACTTGTGGACGTTGCGCAGCGGCGCGAGCGGCCCGTCCAGCAGTTCCCGGATCAGCGGGGCGGCCGGGCTGTCCAGGGTGCCGACGTACCCGACGGTCAGCAGGGTCAGGCCGGTCAGCGCCCCGAGCACCAGGAACCGTTGTTCCGGCAGGTCACGCAGCGCCAGCCCGGCGAGTCCGAGGATCGCGACCACGGCGGTGACCGCCATCAGTGCCGGGTTGTCGACCAGGATCCAGCCGGCCGACCACCACGGTTCGCCCTGCACGATGTAGCCGACCCACTGGTTGGTGCCGCGCAGCGCCTGGAACAGCGAGGTGACCGCGGTGGTGGTGGCCGAGGACTCGATGTAGTCCAGGAACGGCAGGCTGTACCGGCCGAACAGCAGCAGCGGGACGATCCACCACAGGGTGGCCGCGGTGACGCAGACGAACCACCAGCCCATCAGCGCGGCGAGACGCCGGTCCCAGCGGCGGGTCAGCAGGTAGATCCCGGGCAGGACCAGGGCCATCACGACGGCGGCCGCGTTGATGCCGCCCATCAGGAGCACCGCCAGGGCGGACAGCGCCGCGGCCCGGCGCGGCGACTTCACCGTGACCAGCGGCAGCAGCACCCAGGGCAGCATGACGACCGGCAGCATCTCCGAGGAGAGCGGGCCGATCTCGGTGAGCATGCGGGGCGCCGTCGCGTACGCGAGACCGCCGGCCACCCGGGATCCGCCGGTGCCGATCCGCATCGCCCGGGCCAGCAGGACCGTGCCGTAGTAGGCGGCGCACAGCAGCACCGCGCACCACAGGCGCTGGGTGATCCACGGCGGGACGCCGAGCAGGTCCCCGGCGGCGAAGAACGGGCCCATCGGGAACAGGTAGCCGTACGCCTGCTGCTGCAGTTCGCCGGAGGTGGCCGACGGGTTCCACAGGTGCAGCGCCCGGGCCATGAACCCGATCGGGTTCTCCGCCAGGTCCAGTTTGGTGTCGAAGGTGACCCGTCCGGGCCGTTGCAGGAACGCGATCACCACGAGCAGCAGTGCGCCGCCGTGCACGAGCAGACGACGGGTCATCGGCGGCACTCCGGTGGCAGGCAGCTGAATTCGGCCAGGGCGGTGTAGAAGATGTCGCGGATGCCGGACGGTTTCGCGGTCAGCGCGACCCGCCCACCGGTGGCGCCGGCGATCTGCCGCAGCTCGCCGGCGTCGATCTCCGGTCCGACGCCGATGAACAGGATCGGCACCGGGCGTCTCCGGTCGGCCAGTTCGCCGAGCTGCCGCAGCAGGGCGGCCCGGCTGATGCCGCTGGCGTTGTCGTCGGTGCCGTCGGTCAGGATCAGCACCATGTTGATCCGGCCGGCCGTCCAGTTGCGGGTCGCGTTCTTGTACGCCGCCAGCGTGGTGTCGTAGAGACCGGTCCGCCCGGCGGGTTCGACCCGCATCCGTCCGAGCTCGGCGACGATCGCGGACCGGCGCGGGCCGACCGGGCCGACCGGGACGATCTCCCGGTAGTCGCGGCCGCCGTCCAGGTCGGTGGAGAACTCCCAGACGCCCAGTTCGGTGGTGCCGAGCAGCAGTTTCGCCCCGCCCTGGGCGGCTTTGACGGTCGCCGACAGCCGGGTGTCGGCGGAGCCCGGCACGGCCGACTCCATCGAGCCGGAGATGTCGAAGACGGCCAGCATCCGGGCGCTGATGTGCACCCCGCCCCAGGCGTTGAGCAGGTCCTCGCTGTCCTGTTCGGCCGGCAGTCCGACCGGGGTGTCGCCGTCCGGGGCGCGCAGGCCGTGGGCGGTGACGGCGGCGGCGCCCTCGTCGGCGAGCAGTGCCCGCAGCAGTGCGGTGGCCTTCGCCCGGGCCGGGGCGTCCGAGGTCAGGACCGCGTACGGGTAGTCGGGGCCGGGGAGCGCCGCGGACGGGTAGACCGCGGTCTGCCCGGTGGCCTGCTTGACCTGCTGTTCGGTGCTGACCACCGCGGTCGTCGCGTCGGGGGCGGGCACCGTCTCGCCGGTGACCGGGATGGTGTCCGGGGCGAGCCGGCGCATCATGGCCGCCGTCGTGGCCGCGTCCGAACCGGCCAGCCGCCGGACGCCGACCAGGGTGGCGAACCCGAGCGGGCTGGTCGCCGGGTCGGGCAGCGCGACGCGCAGCGGCGGTTTCGCGGCGCCGACCAGTCCGGCCCAGCCGGATCTCGGCACCCGGCCGGCCGCGCGCCGGTCCACGGCGAGCACCACCGGGGTGGTCGCCACCGGTACGCCCTCGGCGGGTACCTGGAACGCGCCGGCGGCCCGGGCGCGCCGCAGCCACAGGGTCGACTCGGGCACCCAGACGTCCGGGGCCGCGCCGCCGAGGGTGCGCAGCACGTCGGACGACTCCCGGGCGACCACGTCGATCTCCAGACAGGGGGTCCGTCCGGCGAGACGTTCGGCCACCTCGCGCACCGGGTCGGTGACGCTCGGTGCGACATTCACACGTAACACTGTCATGTCGGAGCACTGTGGAGCACTGCGGGTGCGATCGGCGTACGTCACTCCCGCCCACCCCGCGAGAACCGCCACCAGTGCGACGCTCAGCAGCGTGACCGGCCAGAACTCCGGTCGTGAGCGCAGGCCACCATCGACCAACGTGGACCCTTTCCGTGTTACGTCGCCATTGCGGATCGTCGCGGAGCTGCCCTAGTGTGACGCGACCGCGAATCGTACTCGCTAGTAGGGGTGGCGGAGTAGACCATGACGGATACCTGCCGCGGTCACGTCCTGTTCCTGAACTGGCGGGACACCCTGCACCCGGAGGGCGGCGGCTCCGAGGTCTACCTCGAACGGATCGCCGCGTCCCTGATCAAGCAGGGGTACCGGGCCACTCTGGTCTGTCAGGCCCACGGCCGGGCACCCGCGCAGGAGACCACCGCCGACGGGCTGAACATCGTCCGGCGCGGCGGCCGGCACACGGTCTACCTGCGGGCGGCGCTGCTCTACCTGCTCGGCGCGATCGGCATCGGCGCGTTGTCGCGGCGCCGCCTCGGCCGGCCCGGCGTGATCGTGGACGTCGGCAACGGCATGCCGTTCCTCAGCAAGGTGTACGCCCGGATCCCGGTGATCGCCCTCGTCCACCACGTGCACCGCGAGCAGTGGCCGGTGGTGTTCGGCCCGCGGGTGGCCCGGATCGGCTGGTGGATCGAGTCGCGGCTCGCGGTCCGGGTCTACCGGCGCTGCCAGTACGTGACGGTCTCCGAGTCGACCCGCGGCGAACTGGCCGGACTGGGCGTCGATCCGCACCGGATCGCCGTCGTGCACAACGGCACCCCGGAGGTGAACGGGCCGGCGTTGCCGCGTACCCCGCATCCGAGCCTGATCGTGCTGGGCCGGCTGGTACCGCACAAGCGGGTCGAGTTCGCCCTGCGGGCCACCGCGCTGCTGGCCACCGAGATGCCGGCGGTGGAGCTGGTGGTGACCGGCGAGGGCTGGTGGGACGAGCCGCTCAGCCGGCTCGCCGAGGACCTGGAGATCACCGATCGGGTGCGGTTCACCGGTTTCGTCGCCGAGGACCGCAAGCACGAGCTGCTCTGCGGGTCGTGGCTGCTGCTGATGCCCTCGCTCAAGGAGGGCTGGGGGCTGACCATCGTGGAGGCCGGGGCCCGCGGCACGCCGTCGGTCGCTTTCCGCTCGGCGGGCGGCGTCGCCGACGCGATGACCGACGGGGAGACCGGGGTGCTGGTCGAGGACGAGTACGAGTTCTTCCAGGCGACCCGGGCGCTGCTGCTGGACGCGGCGCGCCGGACCGCGATGGGATCGGCCGCGGCGGCGCATGCCCGGCGATTCACCTGGGAGAAGGCGGGTGAGGCCTTCGCCCGGGTGGTCGCCGGACAGCTTCCCACCGGACAGCCGGCGCGGATCGGTCAGCGCGTGCCGTAGACCTGCGACGCGGGATCGAGCTGGGTCTCACCGGCGACATGGTCGGCGGACGGGCTCACCGCGCCATAGGTGGCGACGATGCCGACGACGCCGAGGATTCCCCCGGCGATGGCCGCGACGACGAACGTGGCCAACTTGGCCATTCTTCCTCCCCGGACTCGTGGGTGCGCGGACCGTACCACGCATACCCGCAACAAGCGATGAGAACCAATGTCCCGGCGAGCAGATGCGCTGCCAGGACAAGGTGGACGGGACCCCGGGGCATCGCCACCGCGGCGGGATTCGCCCACAATCGCAGGTCCTGTCCGTCATGGACCAGGGTCAGCCCGGCGAACACGCCCGGCGGCGATGCCGGCCCGCTCCTGTCCACCAGCACCCAGCGGACGCCGAGCTCCGCCGCCGGACGGCCGGCGGCCAGCAGCGCGGCGGCCTCGGCGGCACGCGGACTCTCCCCGTCGACGGTGACCGTGCCGACCCGCAGCGCATCGTTCATCAACACCGGAGCGTCCAGGTAGCGCGGAGCCGGATCGCGCACCACCACACCCCCGGTCCACGACGACCGCCGGTAGCCCTCGAACGGCAGCGACAGCACCTCACCCGGATCGCTTTCCACCAGGGCGGCGACCCGGTCCCAGTCGGCCGGATAGGAGACCGGGCGCAGCGCCCCGGCCACCCCGAACGCCAGATCGGGCAGCAGCACCACCGGCAGCAGCGCGACGCTCGCCAGCAGCACCCGCCCGGCGGCGGGCTCGAACCGGCGGGCCGGCGCCGCGGCGAGACGTTCCGCCCCCAGGGCCAGACACAGGGCCAGCAGCATCGCGTACGGGATGAGGAACTTCTGCCCGTCCCGCACCAGGCCTGCGCCGGGCACGTGCCCGACCAGCCACTCCAGCATCCCGGCCGCCGGGGTTGCACCGGCCGCCGCCAGCAGGAAACCGCCGCCGGCCAGCACGAACAGCCGGTGCGCGCCGCCCGGCCAGCGCCGCCGCAGCTCCGGCAGGCCCACCGCGGCGACGCCGAGCAGCACCACAGTGGCGACCGGGACCAGCACCGACGTGCGGCTGCCCGGGACGGTCCGCGCGTTCCAGATGCCGCCGGTGCCGGCCAGCGCGATCAGCGTGCCGCCCCAGTTCTCCGCGCGGGCCGCGAACTGGGCGACACCGTCCGGATCGGACGTGCCACCGGCGGTGCCGGTCAGGGCCGCGACCAGCCACGGCAGGTTCAGCGTGGACACCCCGGCCAGGGCCAGGACGGTGGCCCGGGACCGCAGCGGCGCCAGGATCCCGACGGCGGCGAGCGCGAACAGGCCGCCGGTCGGGGTCAGTGCGGCGGGCGCGGCCACGATCAGCAGGCGGGGCAGGGCACCGGGACGCCTCACGGTCAGGTCGCGCACCGCGATGATCAGCCAGGGCAGCATCGCGTACGCGAGAAGCAGCGCCCACTGGCCGATCAGCAACCGCTCGGCCAGGAACGGCGTCCACGCGTACCCCAGAGAGGCGGCGACCCGGGTCCCACGGCGACCGGACGGCACCAGCCGGGCCGCGCCCAGCGCCGCCAGATAGACCACCGCGACCAGCGCGAGCCGTTGCAGCAGCCAGCCCGGCACGGCCAGGTTCGCCAGCGATACCACCGCGTCCAGCGGCACCGCCCGCGGCAGCGCGCCGGACGGGGCGATCATCTCCGCGGACAGCGGCTGCCGCGGCACGAACACCATGTCGTAGCGCAGCACGTAACCGGGCAGTGCCAGCGGCGCGAGGACGACCGCGGTGACCAGGGCCGCGACTCGGCGCACGATCAGTTCGCGGGGGCCGGGACCAGGTCGCCGACCGCGACCTCGTCGGTACAGATGCCGGCCGCCGGGTCACCGGACTCGAGGACCACCTCGGCGCCGCCGCCGTAGACGACCACGAACATCGCGTTGAGACCGCGGTGCACGTCGAAGCCGCGCGGCTCGCCGTCGCCGAGGCGCACGGTGGCCGAGGCGTCCCGGTCGCTGAGGTAGGCGATCCGGATGACGTGCCAGTACTCGGCGGTGCTCGCGGTCAGCGGGATGCGCACCGGTCCGCCGGTGATCCGGTAACCGCAGCCCTGCCGGGGTCCGGGACGGTTCGCGGGGCCGTCGATCCAGCCCTTGACCACGTGGCCGGCCTGGTCGAAGACCCGGATGTCGCGGCCCTGGGTGACGAAGACCGGGCCCTCGGGGAGCGGCGCGAAGAACTCGGACTGCCGGTTGTACGGCGCGGACAGCGGGCCGACGACCCCCTCGGGAACCGGCTGGTCCATGAAGACCGTGCCGGCCGGGAGGGTGGCGAGGTCGGCGCGGGCATTGGCGAGGTAGTCGCGGCCGGCCTTCTTCGCCCATTCGTCGCCGTACCTGATGCCGGTGAACGCCGAGCTGAGCAGGAGCGCGGCAAGACCGGTGAGCAGGATCGGACTCATCCGGATTTTTGCGGCTTTCTCTTCTCGTTCTTGGATTCCGCAGAGCGCGACCCCGATCGCCAGGGCGGCGACCACCGCGACGTCGGCGATGTAGCGCGGCACCGAACCGGCGACCGCGCTGTAGACCGAGCCCATCCGGGTCGCGCCGAGCAGACCCAGGACCAGCGCCAGGTAGAACACCAGCAGCAGCCACGCCCGGCTCGCCGTGGTCCGGCGACGCCAGATCGTGTACGCCACGAACGCCGCCGTGATCACGATCGCCGTCCACCGCGCGGCGGGCGGCGGCGAGGCGATCGGCGCGCCGTCCCCGGCCGGGAACCACGCCCACGGGCCGCCGATCAGCCCCGGGAGCAGGGTGTGACTGATCGCCTGCCCGATGAAGGTGAGCACCTCGGCGACCGACGACGGCCGCCGCACCGACGAGGTGGCCAGCGCCGAGTACAGCCCGAGGAAGGCCAGCGAGACACCGGTCAGCACCAGCCAGCTCGGCCACCAGCGGCGGATCGTCGACCACAGGCCGTCGCCGTACAGGCAGGCGGTGACCAGGAAGACCAGGGCGACCGCGAGGATCGCCTTCTCGAAGAACAGCAGTCCGAGCAGGATCGACAGGCCCAGGGTCACCAGGTGCAGCGGCCGCCGGGTGCGGACGTACTTCACCTGCGCACCGACCGCCAGGACCATGGCCAGCTGCATCGGCAGCACGTTGACGCCGACCGCCCACCAGGTGCCGGCCTCCAGGGTCAGCGGCGTGAACAGGAAGACCGTGAGCGGCACCAGCAGCGTCCACGTGGCCGGCAGCATCAGGCGCAGCAGCCGGTAGAACGCGACGCTCACCGCCGCCTGACCGGCCACCAGCAGCGCCAGGAACGGGCCGTACCCGAAACCGCCGAACCGCAGCGCCAGCCAGCTGAGCAGGTGACCACCCGGCATGAAGTGGTTGTTGAAGAGGCGGAACAGGTAGTCCGGCGTCGGATCGTTCCGGTCCGCCATCGACAGGATCGGGAAGTCGTCGTACGCCAGATAACCGCGATGGGCGATCAGGGCACGGGCCGCCACACTGACGGCGATCATCACAGCGGCCACGGCCGCCAGAGGGTTCGGCACGACAGCAGGGTGCCATACCCATCGGTACAACGACATCCGTCGAGGTATGGACCTGAAGTTTCCTCACCAGTAACCTGCACGGGCATCGGTACTGAGCGCGATGGTGAGGTGACATGACACAACCGGGCAACACAGTCGACATCTGCGTCGTCGGCGGCTGCGGCCGGGTCGGCCTGCCGCTGGGCATCGCCCTGGCGTCGCGCGGACTGTCCGTCGTGCTCTACGACATCGACGCGGCCGCGGTGGCGACCGTCAACGCCGGCGTGATGCCGTTCGCCGAGAACGGCGCGGCCGCGCCGCTCGCCGAGGCGCTGACCACCGGACGACTGCGGGCCACCACCGAGGCGAGCAGCGTCGGACAGGCCGAGGCGCTGATCGTGGTCGTCGGCACCCCCGTCGACGAACACCTCAACCCGGACCTGGGCGCGGTCCCCCGGGCCATCGAACGCTGCGCCGAACACCTGCGCGACGGGCAGCTCGTCGTGCTGCGCAGCACCGTCTACCCCGGAGTCACGGCACTCACCGAAAAGCTGCTGACCAGCCGGGGACTCACCGTCGACGTGGCGTTCTGCCCGGAACGGATCGCCGAGGGACGGGCGATGGAGGAACTGTTCACGCTGCCGCAGATCGTCGCGGCGCGTACCCCGCAGGCTCTGGACCGGGCCGAGAAACTCTTCCGCACCCTGACCGACGGCATCGTCCGGCTCCAGCCGGAAGAGGCCGAACTGGCCAAGCTGTACACCAACACCTGGCGCTACCTGAAGTTCGCCGCCGCCAACCAGTTCTGGATGATGGCCAACGACTTCGGCCTCGACTTCGAGCGGATCCGGCACGCGGTCACCCACGACTACCCGCGCGCCGCCGACCTGCCGATGCCCGGCTTCGCCGCCGGACCGTGCCTGCTCAAGGACACCATGCAGCTGGCCGCGTTCAACCGGAACAACTTCGTGCTCGGCCACTCCGCGATGCTGATCAACGAGGGTCTGCCGCTCTACCTGGTGTCCCGCCTGGAGGACCGGTTCGACCTGGCCGGGTTGACCGTCGGCATCCTGGGCATGGCGTTCAAGGGCGGCAGCGACGACTCCCGGGACAGCCTCGCCTACAAACTCCGCAAGATCCTGACGCTCAAGGCGCGGGAGACGCTGTGCACCGACCCCTATGTCACCGACGACCGGTTCCTGCCCCTCGACGAGGTGCTCGAGCGCGCCGACCTGCTGGTCATCGCGGCGCCCCACCCGGAGTACGCGACGCTGACCACCGGCAAGCCACTGATCGACATGTGGGGCCTGACCGGACAGGGCGTCCTGGTATGACACCCCGGGTCTCGGTGGTCGTGCCGGTCTACAACGAGGGCGCGGAAGTCGTCCGCCACCTCGAACGGATCCTGCGCGAGGTGCTGCTGCCGGCCGAGATCCTGATCGTGCACGACATGCCCGAGGACACCACGGTCCCGCACGTGCAGGCCCTGGCCGACAAGGATCCGCGGGTGCGGACGGTGCTCAACACGTACGGGCGAGGACCCGCCAACGCGATCCGGTTCGGCATCGACGCGGCCCGGGCGCCGGTCGCGGTGGTGACCATGGCCGACGGCTGCGACGACCCGCGGCAGATCGACGACCTCGCCCGGCTCGTCGACCGGGGCGTGGTGGTCGCCGCCGCCTCCCGGTACATGCCCGGCGGGCAGCAGGTCGGCGGGCCCCGCTTCAAACGGCTCGCCTCCCGGTGGGCCGGCAAGACGCTGCGCACCTTCGCCCGGGCCGGCACCCGCGACGCCACGAACAGTTTCAAGGCGTACGACACGGCGTTCGTCCGCGAGGTCGGCATCGAGTCGAACACCGGCTTCGAGATCGGCATCGAACTGACCGCCAAAGCCACCCGCCTGCGCCGGCCCGTCGCCGAGATCCCCACCATCTGGCTGGACCGGCAACTCGGCGAATCCCACTTCGACGTCGGCCGGTTCCTGCCCAGCTACCTACGCTGGTACTTCTTCGCGTTCGGCCCCCGGCTGTCCGCGGACCGGCTCGCCACCCGCTGGGCAGCCCGGCGGCCGGCACTGTCAGCCACCCCCGCCGCCCGCTCCAAGGAGGACACCCCGGCATGACAAGAGTGCTGGTCACCGGCTCGGCCGGGTTCATCGGCGGCTACCTCGTGCAGGAACTGCTCGGCCGCGGCCACGAGGTGGTCGGGCTCGACAACCTCTCCAAGTACGGGCCGGTCGCGCACAGCTACGACGCCCACCCGCGGTTCCGGTTCGTCGAGGGCGACGCGCGCGACACGGAACTGGTCGGCGCGCTGCTCGACGGCTGCGACCACTTCATCGCCGGCGCGGCCATGATCGGGGGGATCTCCTACTTCCACACGTACGCGTACGACCTGCTCGCCACCAACGAGCGGATCATGGCGTCGTCCTGTGACGCCGCGATCGCCGCCCACCGGTCCGGCACGCTGACGAAGGTCACCTACCTGTCGTCGTCGATGGTGTACGAATCCACCGACCACTGGCCCAGCGTCGAAGGTGACCAGCGGCTCGTCCCGCCGCCCCGCTCCTCCTACGGGTTCCAGAAACTCGCCGTGGAGTACTACGCGCAGGCCGCCTGGGACCAGTACCGACTGCCGTACACCGTCGTGCGGCCGTTCAACTGCGTCGGCGTCGGCGAGGGCCGGGCACTCGGCGAGGCCGAAGTCCTCTCCGGCAACGTCAAACTCGCCATGTCGCACGTCGTCCCCGACCTGGTGCAGAAAGTGCTCAAGGGGCAGGACCCGCTGCACATCCTCGGCACCGGCGGGCAGGTGCGGCACTACACGTACGGCGGAGACCTCGCCCGTGGCATCGTGACCGCGATGGAACACCCGGCCGCCCGCAACGAGGACTTCAACCTGTCCACGGCCCGGTCCACCACCGTCCTCGAACTCGCCGAGCTGATCTGGCACAAGGTCAAAGGACCGGACGTGCCGTTCCGCCACACCAGCGACGAACCGTTCGCCCACGACGTGGCGAAGCGGGTCCCGGACGTGACCAAGGCCCGCGAGGTGCTCGGCTTCACCGCGGACACCAGCCTGGACACCATGCTCGACGAGGTGATCCCGTGGATCGGCAGGGCGGTCGCGGACGGACGGCTCTAGCCACCCGCGCCGGGCTATCGGGGGCGTCGGTCGCGATCGCCTCTTTCGGCACCAGTGCTCTGGGTTATCTCGTACCCCTGATAGGAGCACGACGGCTGGAAGCCGCTGATCTCGGCGCTCTGGCCACCGTGCTCGCGATGGCCGCGATCGTGAGCGTGCCCGGAACCGGCCTGCAGATCGCCGTCGCCGTGCACCGCGCCCGCAGCCCCGGCGCCGCAGCCGGCCGGATCGCATGGCTCACCGCCACACTCTGCGCGGGTGTGGTCGTGGCGCTCTCCCCCGTCGCGTCGCCCCTGCTCGACCTGCCGCTCCCGGTGACGCTGCTGCTCGCCGCGCAGACCTTCGCGATAGTCCTGGCCGGTCGCCCCCTCGGCGAGTTGCAGGGTGACGCCCGGTTCGTCCGCCTGGCCGCCGGGATGGCGATCCTGGCCGCCGGACGCTACCTGGGCCTGACCGCGGGCCTGCTGCTGAACCTCGGCCTGACCGGCGCGATGCTGCTCGGCGCGGCAACCGCCCTGCTGGTCCCGCCCGTCCTGGCCCTGCTGGCCCGCTCCCCCGGCGCTCCCGGCCGGCCCGGCGTCACCGCGCGCCAGGTCCTGACCGCCGGATCGGCGACGCTGGCCATGCTGTTCGTCTCCTACGCCGACCTGCTCCTGGCCCGGCACCTGCTGCCGGCCGCCGACTCCGGCGGGTACGCGGTCGGCACGGTCCTGACCAAAGGCGCGCTGTGGGCCCCGCAGGTCGTGACGGTGCTGGCCCTGCCCCGCCTGGCCCAGGGCAGCCGCCGGGCCCTGGCGGTCGCGGCAGCCCTGGTCACCGCCTCCGGCACGATCCTGGTCGCGGCGTCGGCGCTGTTCGGCCCGCTGGCCTTCAGCCTGGCGGGCGGGCCGTCCTACGCCGGGCTGGGCCGGTACGCACCGGTGTTCGCGGCGACCGGTGCGCTCTACGCGCTGGTGTTCGTCCTGGTCAACGCCCAGGTGGCGGCGGGCGTGCGGTGGCCGTCGGCGCCGCTGTGGGCGACCGGCGTCGCGTTCGTGGCGGTCGCGGAGTGGCTGCTCCCGCACACCCTGCCGGCCGTCATGGGTGCTGCGGCGGTCACGGCCGCGACAGCGCTGGCCCTGACCGCCGCAACCACGTTCCGCTCCGCGTAGGCGCACCTCATCGGGCACCGCCGCGGTGTCCTTTTGCGCCAGGGCGGCGAGGGGCGAGGTGTCAGCGTGGTCACCTGACGGGAGGTGGGCCGGTGCCGACACACACCTTCACCATCGTGCTGAATCGCCGTCCGGCCGACGAAGAGCTGGACCGGCTGGTCGACCAGGGCCTGGACGACGCGACGTTCGGAGTCGAACGAGGTGTCTCGATCGTCGAGTTCGATCGGGACGCCGGGAGTTCTCGCCGAAACCGTGATCGAGGGCGGCGACGGCACCCGAAACCGTGATCGGGGGCGGCGACGGCACCCGAAACCGTGATCGGGGGCGGCGACGGCACCCGAAACCGTGATCGGGGGCGGCGACGGCACCCGAAACCGTGATCGGGGGCGGTCACCGGCCGTTAAGGGGTGGCAGTCGCACCCGAACCCTTGATCGGGTGCGCTCACCGCCGCTCTTCGGGTGCGGGTGCCAGCGCTCTTCGGGTGCGGGTGCCGGCGAGCTTCCGGGGGTGCGGTGGCGGATGACCGCCGCCGTGGATCGGCCACGCACGGGCGGAACCACGAACGCGGATCAGCCGGGTGCGGGGCGAGGCAGGACCGGCGCGCCTGGGGTGACCGGCGGCGGGGAGCGAGAGGGCGCGACGCGGCCCGGCCCCGACGGCGGCCGCCGCCCCGCGGCCAGGCAGGACGATGCGAATGCGGTCGGGAACGGGCCGTTACGCGTACCCCCTCACGAGGTTTTGATCGCCACCGCGCCGAAAGCGTCGATGAACGTGGCGTCGTCGTCGCCGGTGCGCCACTGGGTGATCGGGACGACGCCGGGCTCGATCAGGTCGAGGCCCTCGAAGACCGAGGCGATCTCCTCGGGGCTGCGCAGGATGTAGGGGACGCCGCCGGACTGGGCCAGCCTCTCGGCGCCCTCGACGACCTCGGGGGTGGTGTTCGTGCCGTCCCAGAAGACCAGGTAGGAACCGGGGGCGGTCTTCTCGACGATCCGCGCGACCAGGGAACGGACCAGGTCCAGGTCGGGTTCGTAGCCCATCACGCCCATGAACATCACCGCGATCGGTTTACTGAAGTCGAGGGACTTCGCCGCGCCGGCCAGGATCACGTCGGGATCGTGGTAGTCCGCGTGCACATAGGTCGCGCCGGCCATCAGCGCCCGGGCGTAGGCCAGGACCAGCGGATCGTTGTCGACGTAGACGACCGTCGCGTCCGGGGCGACCTCGTGGGTGTTCTGCATGGTGGGCAGGCCGGTGCCGATGTCCAGGAACTGGCTGATCCCGGCCTCGGTGGCCAGGTGCCGGACCACGCGTATCAGGAACCGGCGGGACTGGCGCGCCATCACCGCGATCTCCGGGTAGACCTGGGCGACCGCGTCACCGGCGGCCCGGTCCGCGGCGAAGTTGTCCTTGCCGCCCATCCAGTAGTTCCACATGCGGGCCGCGTGTGGCACGTCGGACTGCAGCGCCGCAGCCTGTTCCTCATCGGGAGCCATGGAGAAGGTTCTATTGCAGCGCGCTTCGTTACGCAAGGTGTCGGCGCGTTCCGTCAAGCGGTAGTGGCCGTTGCTCCTTAGGGTGATCGCATGGGTACCACTGTGAGCGTTCGGAAGTCCCGGCGTGCGCTGCGCACGTCGGCCGGCATCTCCCTGCAGGTGTTGCTGGTCCTGCTGATGACCTGGGTGACGCTGGATCTACTCGGACGCGCCTGGTCGATCATCTGGCCGCTGGTCATCGCCCTGCTGCTGACCACGCTGACCTGGCCGCCGGTGCGGTTCCTGAGGCGGCACGGCTGGCCACCGGCGCTGGCGGCCTCACTGGTCATGGTGCTCTTCCTGCTCCTCGCGGCCGGCACGATCGTCGGCATCGTCACGCCGGTCGCCGCCGAGTCGAAGGACCTCACCAACGGCGTCATCGAGGGCATCTCCACGGTCCGGTCCTGGGCTTCCGGACCACCGTTGAACATCACCAACGACCAGCTCAGTGCCTATCTGGACACCGCCACCGAGCAGATTCAGGCCCGCGTCGGCAGCATCGCCACCGCCGCCCTGACCGGGGTGAGCACGGTGGTGAACGGGCTGGTCACCACGCTGCTCGCGCTGTTCCTGATGTTCTTCTTCCTCAAGGACGGCCCGCGGTTCCTGCCCTGGCTGAGCCGTCAGCTGCCCGGCCGGCTGTCGACCGACGTGCCCGAGGTGGCGTCGCGCAGCTGGGACACGCTGGGGGCGTTCGTCCGCTCGCAGGCGTTCGTGGGACTGCTCGACGCGGTGTTCATCGGCATCGGCCTGTGGATCGTGGGCGTGCCGCTGGTGCTGCCGCTGGCCGTGTTGACGTTCGTGACGGCGTTCATCCCGATCATCGGTGCGCTGTTCGCCGGGCTGGTCGCGGTGCTGATCGCGCTGGTGTTCGTGGGCTGGACCAAGGCGCTGATCGTGCTGGCGATCATCATCGCGGTGCAACAGCTGGAGGGGAACGTCTTCCAGCCGATGATCCAGAGCCGGGGGCTGGGCCTGCACGCCGCTGTGGTGCTGCTGGCGGTGACGCTGGGCAGCAGCCTCTACGGGATCGTGGGCGGTCTGCTGGCGGTTCCGGTGGCGGCGATGATCGCGGTGTTCTGGAACTACCTGCGCGAGCAGCTGAGCGACTCGCCGCCTCCGCCGCCCGAGGCGCCGACGATCGAGGACACCACGCCGGAGTTGACGCCCGCTGTCGTGGATGACGACCCGAAGTCCTGACGGTGGAACACGGACGCCAGCCGATACGGCTGGCGTCCGTCCTGTTCTGCGGCTCCGGTCAGAGGGCGCGGGCGGCGTGCACCGCCGCGCCGGTGGTGTCCGAGCTCGCGGGGGCCACGTCTCCGTGGCAGTTGAGGTGGACGACCCCGCTGGTGCGGGCGTGCGAGACCTCGGCCTGGGCGGCGGTGGGAACAGCCAGCACGGCGGCCGCGGCGAACGCGACGCAGACGATCCTCTTCATGTCTGTCTTCCTCTACGTTTTGCTTCGGTCCTCGTACTTTTCAGCGTAGAGGTGATGCCCATTCAAGTATGAAAAATCCAGATTTAGGGGTACGCGCTGCCGTGAGCCCGGAACCCTCGATGATCGTGTGGAAATCCCTGCTCCGAGTCGTGCCACCCCTGGCGCTGGTAGCGCTCGCGGTCGCCCCGTCCCTGCCCGTGACCCGGCCCGCCGGCGCCGACGCGGCCCCCGTGACGCACGTGATCCGGCCCGGCGACACGCTGTCCGCCATCGCCTACCGCTACGGCATCGGCACCGCTGACCTGCGAAAATGGAACACTCTCGCGGACGCCGACCTGATCAGCGTCGACGGCCTGCTGCGGCTCACCCCACCCGCCGGCACGCTGCCACCCTGGCGCTCCCGCGTCGAGACCGTCACCGCGGAGGAGGCCAACGGCAACCCCACCAGGAAGTGCCCCGTCCCGGCAAGCGACCTGCGGCGCATCTGGGTCCGCTACCTCGACTTCACCGGCGTCCCCCACGACGGCACGATCATCATGCACCGCGACCTGGTGACCGCGACCCGCAAGTCGTTCGCCGCCCTCTACCGGCTGCGGTTCCCGATCCTGGTCATGCAGCCCGCCTCGGTCAACATGCCCGGCCTCACCGACAAGAGCATTCTGACCAGCGGGTACGAGTGCCGCTACGTCGCCGGAACGACCCGCTGGTCGCAGCACTCCTACGGACGGGCGATCGACGTGAACCCGCGCCAGAACCCGATGATCCGCGGCGACTACCTGGACCCGCCCCGCAGCGAGCCGTGGATCCCCCGCGACCAGTACCTGCCCGGCATGCTCCACGGGGACGGCGCGGTGGCCGCCTTCACCGACAACGGCTTCTACTGGGGTGGCCGCTGGAAGACGCTGAAGGACTACATGCACTTCAGCCCCAACGACCTCTGAGAACGTCACCTCCGCGCCGCGAGCGGCGGAATCCGAGCGAGGTCCGTCGCGGCGGCCGCCTACCCGTCGGACTTCGCGGCGGTGACGGCGATCGAGCCGGCCGTCTGGGACCTGCCCACGTGGATCCGGTCCTCCGGCTGGACCGCGCCCGAGGACGGAAGCCGCCACTGAGCCGAGGCGGTCAGCTGGAGACGACCCGGTTGCGGCCGGCCTCTTTGGCCTGGTAGAGCGCGTGGTCGGCCCGTGCCAGCAGTTCGTCGAGGGACTGGTCGCCGGGCTGCAGACCGGTCAGCCCGACGCTGATCGTCACCGGCAGCGGGCCCGCCTGCGTCGGGATCGGCTCGTTGGAGATGGCCGAGCGCATCCGTTCGGCGACCTCCTCGGCCTGCCCGTCGTGGTCGGGCAGGACGACCGCGAACTCCTCGCCACCGTAGCGGCCGAACACGTCGGAGTGGCGCAGCCGACCGCTGACCCGGCCGGCCACCTCGCGGATCACCTCGTCGCCGACGCCGTGCCCGTACGTGTCGTTGATCGCCTTGAACTTGTCGATGTCCAGCATCGCCGCGGCCACCCGCCGGTTGTTGCGGATCGCCGTCAGCACCATCGCGCCACCGATCGCGTAGAAGTGCCGCCGGTTGTGCTGGCCGGTCAACTCGTCGGTGGTCGCCAGCTCCTGGACACGGCTGAACAACCGCGCGTTCTCGTACGCGATCATGCCCTGACCCGCCAACGCCGCGGCCACCTGGCGGGAGGTGTCGTCGAGCCCGACCCCGCCGAACAGGACGAGCCCGACGTCGACGCCCCGGCCGCGCAGCGGCACGGCCAGCACCGTGGGCGCACCCAGCAGGACCGGCGCCCACGGCCCGGAGGCGTCCAGCAGGACCGGGGTGTCGCCGCTGGTCTCCGGCACCTCGATCTGGATGCCGACGAACTCGTCCATCGCGTCCCCGAAGATCTCGAAGACCGTGCCGTCCGTGCCGATCATGAAGCCGGTGTCCGCGTTGAGCTGGGTACGCAGCGTCCCGCAGAGGTGGCGCAGCACCTGGTCGGGTTCCAGGATCGCGGTCAGTTCGGCGAGGCTCGCCTGCAGCATCTCGGCGAGGGCCTGCTGCTGCTGGGCGGCCTGCACGACCAGGTGCAGCTGGGCGGCGCGGGCGGTCTCCAGGGAGACGGCGACGTGGCTGCTCATCGAGGTGAGCACCTCCACGTCGTCGTCGGTGAACACCCCTTTGGCGAGGCGGCTGTCCAGGTAGACGACCCCGGCGAGGCGGCCCTTGAACTGCACCGGGGCGACCAGGATGCTGCGCAGACCGTGTTCGACGGCGCTGCGGGAGCCGACCACCTCGCCCTGGTCGGTGCCGCTGACCACGATCGGTTCGCCGATCTCGACGACCCGGCGGACCAGCGAGTACGCGTGCCCGACCGTCTCGGGCAGGTCCCCGGTGGCGTCGCGCCCGGCGAAGCGGACCGGTTCGCCGTCGTCGTCGAGCAGGAAGTAGAGCGCACGTTCGGCGCCGAGGATGCGCAGCATCTCGTCGAGGGCGACCCGGGCCAGCTGCTGCGGTTCGAGGATGGTCGCGGCGGCCGCACCGACCTCCTGCAACGCCTCCAGCCGGCGGTTGCGCCCGGCGTCGACCGTGCGGCCGCCGACGACGGTGCGGCGGTGCGCGCCGCCGTCGTCGACGCCGAACTCGGTGCGGACCTGGCGGCGGCGCTGCTCCCAGCCGTAGAACCCGGCCAGGGTGAGGGCGGCGCGGGCCTGCCGGTCGGATTCGGCGGTCAGGCCGATGGTCCGCATCGCCCGGGCCCGGATCTTCATCAGTTCGTACTGGAGCAGGGGCGCGTCCAGCTCCCGGGTCATCCGGTCGGCCTCGTCGGCGGTCCGGATCGTGCGCCGCGGGTCACCGAGGGCCTGGAAGAGCGACGCTTTCGCGGCCAGGTGGGTGGCCTGGAGCAGCGGTGACCCGCCGGCCCGGCCGAGCTCCCGGACGGCGTCGCGGACCGCGGCCAGCCGCTGCGGGCGTTCCTCGTCCGGGGCGTAGCGCAGTTGCACGAGGCGGGCGTGCGTCTTGAACGCGTACGTCCACTTGTGTTGCGGCATCAGATCGCCCTGCCGGGCGATGGCGTCGAAGCCGGCGATCACGTCCTCGAACGGTGGGCCGAGTTCGCCCTGTTCTAGGAGCAGGCAGGCGGCCGCGGTGAGGATGTTGGCCCGCTGCACCCGGGTGCCGGTGCCGTCCGGGAACGAGGTCCGCATCCGTTCGAGGGCTTCCGCCGCCGCCCCGAAACGTCCCTGGTACGCCGGGATCATCACGCTGAGGATGCCCAGCCCGGTGCCGAGTGCCAGGCTCGGGTCGCTCAGCGCCCGCATGCCGCGCTCGTGTTCCCGGATCGCCTCGGTGTGGTACCCGCGCAGCAGGAACCGCAGGCCGAGCGCCGAGTGGCCGGGGATCAGCTGGGCCGGGGAGTACCAGCGGGCGTTGCGGGTGATGGTGCGGTCCCAGGCGGCGCCGTCGTCGTGGCCGCCGAAGAGCATGCCGCAGCCGCGCATCCACTCCACGTAGGCGCCGAGGGCCGGATCGCCGAGCGCGGCGGCGACCGTGGCGGCGCGGGCCACCCGCCGTTCGCCGCTGCGGCGCAGCCCGGCGACCATCGCCACGTACCCGACGAGGGCGTAGACACGGACGTATTGGGGGCTGGGGCCGAGACGGTTCACCGCGTACAGGGCGCGCAGGGCGAGGATGCCCGCTTCGCGCAGGCGTCCACCGACCGCGGCGGCGTACCCGCCGGCGTCCAGCACGGCGGTCATCGCCTCCAGGTGGGCCCGCTGCCGACCGCGGACCGAGCCGTACAGCAGCCGGGTACGCCGGACCAGCCCACCCGCGACCGAGATGATCACGGTGGTGAGCAGGAGCAGCAGGCTGCGCCCCGGCATCGGGCGGCCCAGTTCACGCAGCGCGTCGCGTACCGCGTCCAGAGCCTGTTCGTCGTCCCAGACGGTGTGCAGCAACTCGATCCGGGTGGTCAGCAGCCGGGCCCGCCGCAGCCGGTCGGTCTCGCCGGCCAGGGCCCGGTCCAGCACCTCGGCGGCCTCGGTGACCCGGCCGGCCCGCAGGTAGGCCCGGGCCAGCGCGTGCAGCAGCTCGGTGCCCGGCGCCGGATCGCCGTCGACGGCCTCGCACAGGTACCCGATCGCCTCGGTGGCGGCCTGGTCGGCGAGCGCCCGCAACCCGGCCGTGGCGGCGCTGCGCCGGCGGTCCTCGTCCGGGACCGCGTCGCCGGCCTGCCGGTAGTGGCGGGCCACCGCATACGCGTGCCCCGCGTCCCGTTCCCCCTCGGGCAGGGCGGACAGCGCGACGGCCAGCGCCGCGTGCATCCGGCACAGCTCGTCCGGGCCGAGACGGTCGAGCAGGACCGCCCGCAGACGGGGGTGGACGAACCCGTACCGCCCGCCGGGCCGCGGTTCCAGCATGTGCCGGTCCACGCCGACGACCAGGGCGGCCAGTACCTCGTCGGCGCCGCGTCCGGACACCGCGGTGAGTATCTCCGGACGGAACCGGGTGCCGGCGACCGCGGCCGCGGTGAGGCAGTCCAGGATCGCCTCGGGCAGCCCGGTCAGCCGGACGGCGATCAGGTCACGCAGCCCGGATCCGCTGGGCAGTGCGTCGGCGCCGGCGGTGTCCAGCAGCCACTCACCCCAGAGCGGGGTGAGCAGGCCGGCGTCGAGCAGCCGTTCCAGATATCCGACGGCGGTCAGCGGCAGGCCGTCCGAGCGGGCCAGCACGTGCCGGGCCAGTTCGGCGGGGACCCGGGCGCCGGGCAGCCGGGAGGCGACCAGGTCGGCGACGTCCACCGGGGCCAGCGGCGGGCAGGCCACCTCGAGCAGGCCGGCGGTGGCGACCTCGGCGGCGACCGGCGAGTCCCCGTTCTCGGTGAGCAGCACCAGCAGCGGCAGCCCGGCCAGTTCGGGGGCGAGTTCGCTGAGCAGGCCGCGGCTGCTGGGGTCGAGCAGGTGCGCGTCGTCGAGGACCAGCAGCAGGCCGCCGGAGCCGCGGGCCAGGTCAGCGAGGTACGCGACGTACGCCGCGATGACGTTCTCGTCGCGTCCGCCGTGCAGCCCGCCGGTCAGGGCAGGACCGCCGGTGGCCTCCGCCGCGGCCAGCCGTGACTCGGCTTCGGCGCGACGGGCGGCGGGCAGGCGGCGTACCCGGGACTCCCAGGCCTGGACCGCCTCACGGACCGCGGCCAGCGGCTGGGTCTCGTCCGGCCGGCACGTCGCCCAGAGCACCGGCACGTCACCGGTGTCCGCGGCGACCTGTTCGGCGAGCCGGGTCCGGCCGGCGCCGGGACGGCCGCGCAGCACCGCCATCCCGCCGTGCCCGGCCCGGGCCCGTTCCCAGCGCCGGGCCAGCCGGTCCCGTTCCGCGGACCGGCCGATCAGCGGCCAGGTGGCGGCGGCCGGACGGTCCTCGGCCGAACCGCCGGGGCAGGCGCGCAGGCCGTCGAGGAGGGCGGCGGCGTCCGGGTAGCGGTCGTCCGGGTCCTTCTGCAGCAGGCGCAGCACCACCTCGGCCAGCGCGGGCGCGAGGCCGGGACGCAGCACGGCCGGGTCCGGTACCGGCGCGGTCAGGTGCAGGCGCAGCAACTCCCCCACGTCGGACGACTCGAACGGCAGACGCCCGGTCAGGCATTCGTAGAGGACCACGCCGAGCGAGTACAGGTCGGATCGCCCGTCGACCGGGCGTTTGAGCATGCCGGACTGTTCCGGGGAGGCGTACAGGAAGGTGCCGACCGCCCGGTCGCCGGCCGGGTCGGCAGGCCGGCCGAGCTGGGCCAGACCGAAGTCGATCAGTTTTGCGGCGCCGTCGGCGGCGATCATGATGTTGCCGGGTTTGACGTCGCGGTGCACCAGGCCGGCCCGGTGCGCGGCGGCCAGGGCACGGGCCAGCTGGGCGGCCAGCGCCACCACCCGCTCCTCGGTCGGTGCCCCGGCGCCCAGCTGGTCGGCGAGCGAACCGCCGGGCAGGTGTTCCAGGACCAGCGCGGGCACTCCGTCGAGCAGGCCGGACGCGTGCGCCTCGACGACCCCCGGGTCGGCGGCGCAGGCCAGCAGGGCGGCCTCGCGGTGGAAGGAGGCCAGGATCGCCGGGTACTCGTCGGGGTCGGCGAGAGGGCGCTTGACCGCGTACCAGCGACCGTCGTGGACCGCCCGGTGCACCGTCGTGAAGGCGCCCCGGCCCAGCTCGTCGACGACCTCCAGGTCGGTCAGCTCCGGTGCCCGCGCCCGGCCCGTCTCCGTCACCCGCACACTCATTCCGATTCCGGCGTCACCCTCCTGTTCGGCCGGGTCCGGCGCGAACTGAACGTTCCAGGGCTCGTTCTACCCCGCATGGGCCAATTCGGCCGCGGTCAGCATCGCCTCCAGGTCGGGGCCGGAGACCGGCCGGGCGAAGTAGTAGCCCTGACCGCGGGTGCAGCCGAGCACCCGCAGCAGGTCGGCCTGCACCGGGGTCTCGACGCCCTCGGCCACCGTCACCAGGCCCATGCTGCGGGCCAGGTCGACGATCGTGCGGACCAGGGCCAGCTGGGACGTGTCGGCGCCGTCCTCCGGCATGAACGCGCGGTCCACCTTCAGCACATCGATCGGCAGGTCCCGCAGGTACGCCAGCGACGAGTAGCCGGTGCCGAAGTCGTCGATCGCTACGCGTACCCCCTCGGCGCGCAGCGCCTGAAGATGGGCGATCGCCTGCTGGGCGTGTGCACCCGACCGCACCAGCACCCCCTCGGTGATCTCCACGGTGAGCGCGGTGGCCGGCAGGCCGCTGTCGCGCAGAGCGCCCAGTGCCTTCACGGTGAACGCCGGGTCGGCGAGCTGGCGCGGCGACACGTTCACCGACACCCCGGTCCCCCACCGGCGGTGCCACGCCACGGCGTCCCGGCAGGCCTGGCGCAGCACCCACTCACCCAACGCGATGATCAGACCGCTGTCCTCGGCTGCCGGGATGAACCGGTCCGGCCCGACCGGCTTCTGCCCGGGCGGGAACCAGCGCACCAGTGCCTCCACGCCGACGACCGTGCCGCCCTCCAGCGCGACGATCGGCTGGTAGTGCACGGCGAACTCGTCCGCGTCCAGCGCCGCGCCCAGCCGGTCCAGCAGGCGGATCCGTTCGGCCTGCTCCTCGCGCATCGCCGGGTCGAAGACCGCGACCTGGTCCTTGCCCGCCGACTTGGCCGCGTACAGGGCCAGGTCGGCGTCGCTGAGGATGTGCACCGAGTCGGAGGCCGGCGCGAAGCCGCGGACCCCGATGCTCGCGCTCGGCCGCAGCGACTGACTGCCGGCCAGCACCGGACGGCGCAGCTCACCGAGCAGCGCCTCGGCCCGCAGCGCCGCGTTCTCCGCGGTGCTGCCCGGCAGCAGCAGCGCGAACTCGTCACCGCCCAGCCGGGCCGCCGTCTCACCGTCACGGGTGGCGGCACTCAGCCGGGCTGCCACCTCGATCAGCAGCGCGTCGCCGATCGGATGGCCGAGCCGTTCGTTGACGTCCTTGAAACCGTCCAGGCCGAGCAGCAGGAACGCGCCTCCGGTCCGGCCGGTCGCGACGTCGGCGATCAGGCCCTTCATCGTCTGCCGGTTCGGCAGGCCGGTCAGCGCGTCGTGCGAGGCCTGATGACTCAGCGTCTCCTGCAGGCCGGCCTGTTCCCGGACCGCCTGCCGCAGCCGGGCGGTCTGCTGGTAGGCCAGTGCCGTCGTGTGGCTGAGCCGGATCACCAGCAGCACCGCGGTGAGCCCGGTCGACCCCATCGGCAACAGGACGTCCATCTTGTCGAAGTCCTCGCCGTCGTTCTCGGTGATCAGCAGGTACACCGTCACCACCGGGCCGATCAGCACCAGCACGATGTTGGCCAGCACGGTCCGCCAGCCGTGCGGGCGGCCCTGATCCGCGCCCGGCTGCTCGGTGTCCTCCGGCCGCAGCGCCGCCGTCCCGACCAGCAGGAACCCGAACAGCCAGCCCACCGTGCTCCAGGCCGGCCCGCCCGACTCGCCGGTCACCGCCGACACGAAGAAGATCACGTCGGCCGCGGTGAGCACGGTCGCCGCGGTGGCCAACTCCATCTCCGCACGGTTCAGGCCGCCGCGGACCACGATCAGCCGGACCACCGCGCCGAGCACCAGCAGATCCAGCATCGGATAGACGATGGTGTTCTCGGCGGCCGGCGTCGCGGTCCGGTCGTGCACCAGCGGGTCGTAGAGGAACACCCACTCCAGGGCCGCGCCGGTGCACAGCACGATCCCGGCCTCGGTCAGGCCGGACCACTCCCGGCCGCCCGGCAGGCCCAGCAACCCCATCGTGAACAGCAGGCACATCACCACGTGCAGCACGTCGACGCCGTCGGTGTAGTCCGGGAATCCGCCGGCCACCGCCGAGCAGACCATCGCGGCGCCCATCACCCACCACGGCCAGCGCGGGCCGATCCGTGGACGCCGCGTCCCGGTGACCACCGCACCGAGCGCGACCGCCACCACCGGCAGGTAGGCGACCATCCGCATCTCCGGCGCCAGCAGCGGCACGCCGATGGCGACCAGCCCGGCCGTCAGCAGAACGGCGTGCCACAGCCGATCACGCCGGTCCGGCTGCGCCCCGGCCCGCTCCGGGTCGCCGCCGCGCAGCGAAATCGGCACCGGCCCGCCTCCCGCTCTCCCGACGCCTCGACGATGTCCCGATAGCCGAACGTCCCACAGCCGAGACCCCGCGGGGGCACATGCCAGGACTTTCCCTTCCGCTTTTTCCGGGGTACGCGGTGAAGCACGTCCCCACCCGCCCCGCCCGTCTCACCGCCCCCATCCGCGAGGTTCCGGCCCGGGTCCGGAGGTCACAGGGTGGCGGCCAGTTTCTGCAGGGTGTCCGCGGCGCCCGAGGTCAGCGGATCCCCGTGCCCGGGAAGGATCACCCGCACCGGCAGGACGGCCAGTTTCCTCACCGACGCGACGGCCTGGGTGGCGTCCGCGGTGTACTCCGGTGCGGAACCCTCCAGCCCGTTCTGGTTGCGCAGCGCGTCCCCGGCCACCAGCACGCCAGTGGCCGGCTCGAAGAGGGAGATGTGCCCGAGGGTGTGCCCCGGGGTGCCGACGACCCGCAGGCCGAAGATGTCGTCGCCGTCCGCGACCGGCGTCAGCGCCACGTCCGAGACGATCGAGGCGACGTCCTCGCCGCCGGCGTACAGCTTCGCGGAGAGCGAGGGCACGATCTCGGCGAGCCCACCGGCGTGATCCTGGTGCTGGTGGGTGAGGATCAGGTGGCGTACCCGGTCCCAGCCGCTGCCGGCGGCCTTGAGGGCGGCCTCGATCGCCGGCCCGGAACCGGGGGTGCCGGTGTCGACGACGGCCGCCTCACCGCCGCGGACCAGGATCCAGGCGGAGACGAACGACAGGTCGGCCCGGTGCCAGTCACCCAGCCCGGCCGCGGCCGGGACCGACGTCTCCGGCGCGGCCGGCGACGTCGACGACGGGGACGACCCGCACCCGGTGACGGTGTTCAGGACGGCCACCCCGAGAACTCCGGAACCGGCCGTGAGAAGCAGTCTTCGGTTCATCCTTCATGGATAGCGCGGGACGTAGCGTAGCGGGCATGCAGATACGCACACTGGGCAACGGCCTCGAAGTCTCCGCGATCGGCTTCGGCGCCATGGGCATGAGCCACGGCTACGGGCCCGGCCCGAGCCGCGCCGAGAACATCGCCCTGCTCCGGGCCGCCGTGGACCGCGGCGTCACGCTCGTCGACACCGCCGAGGTGTACGGGCCGTTCGTCAACGAGGAACTGGTCGGCGAGGCCCTGGCCCCGGTCCGCGACCAGGTCGTGATCGCCACCAAGTTCGGGTTCGCCTTCGACGCCGACGGCGGCCAGGTGCCCGGCGCGGTGAACAGCCGGCCGGAGAACATCCGGGCGGTGGCCGAGGCCTCGCTGCGGCGGCTGCGCACCGACACGATCGACCTGTTCTACCAGCACCGGGTCGACCCGGACGTGCCGATCGAGGACGTCGCCGGGACGGTCCGGGAGCTGATCACGGCGGGCAAGGTGCGCCACTTCGGGATGTCCGAGGCGGCCGCCGCCACGGTCCGCCGGGCGCACGCCGTGCAGCCGGTCACCGCCGTGCAGAACGAGTACTCGCTGTGGTGGCGTCAGCCCGAGCGGGAACTCCTCGGCACACTCGCCGAACTGGGCATCGGCCTGGTCCCGTTCAGCCCGCTCGGCCGCGGCTTCCTGACCGGCGCGATCACCACGGACACCGCCTTCGCCGAGGGCGACATGCGCAACGGCCTGCCCCGGTTCGGTGCCGAGGCGCGGGCGGCCAACCAGGAGCTTGTCGACCTGATCGGCACCGTCGCCGAGGGCCTCGGGGCGACCCGGGCGCAGGTCGCGCTCGCCTGGTTGCTCGCGCAGCGGCCGTGGATCGTGCCGATCCCGGGCACCCGCAAACTCGAACGCCTGGAGGAGAATCTGGGCGCCGCCGGCCTGGCCCTCTCCGAGACCGACCTGGCCGCGATCGAACGGGCCGCCACGCAGGTCGAGGTGGTCGGCGACCGCTATCCGGCGGCCCAGGAGCGGCTGACCGGACGTTAGGACCGGGCCGCACGCCGCCAGGGCCGCAGACAGTGGTCGATCATCGCCAGCTGCCGGGCCGGCTCGGACAGCGGTGAGCCCATCACCGCGTGCACCTGCTGGGCGAGCGCGATGGAGAGCAGCACGTCGATGACCTCGTCGTACGGCACGGCCGGGTCGATGTCGCCGTCCTCCACCGCCTCGGCCAGCCGGTCGCGCAGCATGCCGCGCCACTGGTCCTCGACGACGTCGTTGATGACGGGCATCGTGTCGTTGGCGGCCATCCGCCCCCAGAAACCGACGACGACGTGCGCCTCGTCGCGGGTCTCCTTCTCCAGCGGCAGGATCTCGCGGAGAGCCGCGTCGAGCGCCGCCAGCCCCCGCCGGGACGCCGTCGCGGCGGCGATCCGGTCGTTGGTCCGATCGGTGATCCGGTGGAACGCCCCGGCTGCCACCGCATCGAACCCGTCGAAGTAGTGCCAGAGGGCGCCGGCACCCATGCCGAGCTCGGCTGCTATCGCCCGGCTGGTGGCGGCGGGCAGCCCGTCCCGGGCGACCACCGCGAGAAAGGCCTCGACGATCTCGTTCCGGCGCTGATCGTGATCGACGATCTTCGGCACGTGTCCGTTACCTTTCAGTACGCTCTGATGAGCACACGGTCGGCAGCCCCGCCTTCCGGTGGGGTGTCATCGGTCACGACGGCGACCGGCTCTCCGACCGTGATCGGGCGACCGATCCGGTAGGTGGGGAACGGGCAGCGTCCCGGACTCATGGCGCCGACGTGCCGTCGCGTACGAGATCCCGGTTGCCGCCGCCCACTCTTTCCATTCACGATGCCTATCCATAGCCAACTAATGATCACTGATGAGTATCGACGTGCCAGCAGGAGACTACCCCCGGATCGGGTCACGTGATCGTCACGCCACGGTCGTCTTCTTCGATCCACCGCACCGTCGGACACCGGACAGATCCCGTCACCGGAAGGGACATCCGCCGATGGTCCGGACGGTCATGCTGAAAGGCCCCGACCGAACCGACCGTGAGGTGGTGTCCATGCCGCGACCCGACGACCCGACCGCCGGAGCCCTGCTCCGGGAGATCACCGGCCTGGCCGCCGAGGTCGCCCCGGTGTCCGCGGTGGACGAGGCGCTGGACCGGATGCGGGAGCTGTGGTGGTCGCGGCTCACCCCCGCCGGCCGGCTGACCGCGCACGTGGCGGCGACAGCCCGGTCCACCCGGCCCACCCCGGTCGCCGAGGTGCTCACCGCCTGCCGCCTGGCCGGCGAGTGCGGCTCTCCGGTGCGGGTGCCCGAGTTCACCTCACTGACCACCGGCACCGTCCGGCCCGGACACCGCGGGACCTGGTCGGCCGAGGTCGGCACCCGGCCGTACGGGCTGGGCCACCTCGGCGACTTCGGCAGCATCCAGGCCGCCCGGGCCGCGGTGTGGGACACCATCGAGATGAACCGGGACCGGCTGCGCGACGCGATGCGGCAGGCCTGCCGGGAACTGACCGTGCTCGCCGCCCGCGGCTGGGAGGAGCCGCAGGTCGCCGTCTGGGCCACCGTGGACCGGCGGGCCGGCGACGACGCGTCGCTGGTGACCCTGCACGAGGTCGCCGTCCGGGCCCGGGCCGGCATCGCGGCGGCCGACCGCTGGCGGTCCAGCGAGGACTTCCCGTCGCCGGTTCCGGAGACCTCGCTCTGGCACTGGCCCTCGGTCGAACGCTGGCTGCGCGACCACGACCGGGTGCCGCCGGACGGGCTCGCCCCGGCCCGCCCCGAGCTGCCGCGCGACAGAACCTTCTAGGCACACGTTTCGTGGTCAGCGTCCGCGTGGTGACTTCAGGCGCCCAGCGCGCCCGAAGTCACCACACCCCACCACCAGCGTGGTGACTTCGGGCGGCCAGCGCGCCTGAAGTCACCACGCGGACGGGTTTGCGGCCTGGCCACGAGACGTGTCCAACGCGCTCGGTTCCCCTGGGGAAACACTCGGCGGCTACCGTGCACAGGGGACACACGGTTGAGGGCGACGGGGAACGGCCATGGGGTTCGTACTTGACACCGCGGGGCTTCCGGAAGGCGACCGGGCCGAGGCGGTGCACACCGCCATGCTGTACGCGTCCGCGCCCTGTCACGTGATCCACGAGGATCCGGCCGGCCCGATCCGGACCAGGCTGGAGGTGTGGGACCTCGGCGACGGGACCGTCTTCACCGCCCGGTCGGCCGGTCTGCGCCTGTTGCGTACCGCCCGGCAGGCCCGGCAGGACGTCATGCCGGTGATCGCGCTGTCCGTGCAGCGCCACGGCGTGGGCCGCCTGGAACAGTACGCCGAGCAGCGCATCACCCCGGCCGGCGAGCTCCTCGCGGTGGATCTGGCCGGTGCCTACGACTACTCCTGGTCGGGCGACGGCGCGGCCGGCTGTCTGCAGTTCCCCATCGACCGGCTCGACCTGCCCGCCGACGTGATCCGCCGGGCTCTCGGCCGGCTGCCGGCCAGTCCGCTGTACCCGCTGGTCGCCGGTCACATCACCCACCTGGCGCGCGATCCGGCCCGGATCACCGGCGGCACCACCGCCCCGACCGTCGCGACGGCGAGCGTGGACCTGGTCAGGGCGCTGCTCGCCTCGGCGGCCGGCGGACCGGAGTCCCGGCGGGTCCGGGAGGAGACCCTGCTGAGCCGGGTCCGCGCGTACGCCCGCCGGCACCTGAACGATCCGGAACTGGACGCGGCCCGGATCGCGGCGGCCCACAACGTGTCGGTGCGGCAGCTCTACAAGGTCTGCGCGGAGGCCGGTCTCAGCCTCGAACAGTGGATCATCAACGAGCGGCTGCGCGGCGCCCGCGGCGACCTGCTGCGCCCGGACCAGCAGCGGCGGCCGGTCGCGGCCGTCGCGCTCGCCTGGGGCTTCCGCGATCCGACCCATTTCACGCGACGATTCCGGGCGCGTTACGGCACCACCCCGGCCCGGTTCCGGCAGGCCGGGCACTGAGGATCCGGGCCGGCGAACGGTCGGCCGGGCACTGAAAGTCCGGGCCGCTGCACGGTGGGCCGGGCGTCGGATCCGGGCCGGTGCACGGTGGGCCGGATGGTGTGCGGGCAGGGCCGGTCCGGGGCGGGCCGTCCGTCGTTAGGTTCGGCCTCGTGCGGGGGCGGATCGACGAGAGCCGCGCACTCCGGCGGTTCGCCGAGAGTCTGCGTGCGGGCCGGAGAGGCGTGCTGGTGCTGCGGGGTGATCCGGGCACCGGCAAGACGGCGCTGCTCGACGAGTTCGCCGGGACGGTGTCGGGGGTGCGCCTGCTGCGGGTCCCGGGGGTGGAGGCGGAGGCCGCTTTCGGGTACGCCGTCCTGCACCGCCTGTTGATCCCCCATCTGACCGTGGTGGACACCCTCGCGCCGGTGCACCGGGTGACGCTGCGGCGGGCGGTCGGTCTCGCCGAGGGGCCCCGTCCCGATTTCGCGGCGATCGTCCGGGCCACGGCGGCCCTGTTCGACGGGCCGGACGTGTTCGACGGGCCGAGCGGGCCGGACGTGTTCGACGGGCCGAGCGGGCCGGACGTGTTCGACGGGCCGGACGGGTTCGACGGGCCGGACGGGTTCGACGGGCCGGACGGGTTCGACGGGCCGGACGGCGAGCAACCGGTCCTGTGCTGTGTCGACGACGCCCAGTGGGCCGATCCGGAGTCACTCGCGGTCCTGCGTGCCGCCGTTCCCGGTCTGCTGGTGGCCACCCGCGATCCGCTGACCGGCGCCGGTCCTCCGCCGACGGTGGTCGTGGAGCTGCGCGGTCTCGCCGAGGACGACGCCCGGGACCTGTTGCGTGCCACCGTCACCGGACCCCTCGACCAGCGGGTGGCGGCCCGTCTCGTCACGGCCACCGGCGGCAATCCCCTGGCCCTGATCGATCTGAGCCGGGAGCTGACCCCGGACCAGTTGACCGGCGCCCAGTCGCTGCCGGATCCGCTTCCGGTCGGCAGCCGGCTCGAACAGCACTACCGGCAGCAGATCCGCGACCTGCCCGACGACATCCGGACCTGGCTGCTGGTGGCCGCCGCCGAACCGAACGGTGACGCCGCCCGGATCGCGGCGGCCGCGACCGCGCTGGGTCTGTCGCCCGAAGTCCGCTCCCGGGCCGCGGGTCTGCTCGCGTTCCGGGAGCCGCTCGCCCGGTCCGCGATCTACAGTGGCGCGGCCGGATCGCGCCGCCGTGCGGTGCACGCCGCGCTGGCCGCCGCGACCACCCGGCCCGGCGACGCCGACCTGCGCGCGTGGCATCTCGCCGCCGCCTGTCCGGGCACCGACGAGACCGTGGCGGCAGGATTGGTGACCGCTTCTGATCATGCGGCGGCGCGGGGCGGGGCGATCGCCCGGGCCGCGTTTCTGACCCGGGCGGCCGAGCTCACCCCGGACGGGCCGTCCCGGGTTCCGCGGGTGCTCGCCGCCGCCGGGGCCGCCCTCGCCGCGGGTGCGCCCACCCAGACGTTGCGGCTGCTCGAGACCGTCCCGCCCGGTGCCGAGCAGATCCCGCACACCTATCCGTTACGCGCCAAGGCACTGGTCATGGCCGGTGGCGCGGACGCGTACGCCAAAGGGTCCGTGACCTGCCTGCACGCTGCACGCGCCCTGGCCGGCACCGACCCGCGCCTGGCCCGCGAGGCCCTTCTGGAGGCCGCCGAACACGCCGTGCAGGCCGGCCACCTGATCCGCGACGCCACCCCCGCCGACATCGCCGCGCTGGCCCGGCGGATCCCCGGCGACGACCTCCCCGGGCTGCTGCTGGCGGCGTTCGCCACGGCCGCCGTCGACGGCTGCGAACACGCCGTCCCGGTGCTCCGCCGGGCCGGCGTGGTGCTGCGCGACCCGGCCGTGCCCGCCGCGGAGGTGCTGCGTCACCACCTGACCGGAAGCGTCCTGGACATCGTGCGGTGGGACCCCGAACCGCATCGCGCCCTCTGGCAGCGGGTGATCACGGCGGCCCGGGAGACCGGCGCCCTGTGGCAGCTGGTGACCGCCCTGTACTGCGCCGCCACCGTGGAGGTCCAGCTCGGCGACATCACCGCCGCCGAACAGCTCCTGACCGAAAGTGCACAGGTCCGCGCGGCCATCGGCCGGACCGCCCAGCTGGAGGCGATCCACCGCCATCCCGGACTGCCCGCGTGGCGCGCCACGAGCACGTCCCACGAGTCCCCCGAGGCCGAACTCGCGGCCACGATGGAGGCGGCCGGCTGGATCGGATCCGGGTCGCTGCAGTCGCTGACCCGGCTGAGCACGGTGGTGCTGGCGCTCGGGCGGGGCGACTACGCGCGGGCCCGGGACGTGGCCCGCGACGTGTTCGAGGCGGACGCCCTCGGTCTGCATTCGCGGGTCCTCCCCGACCTCGTCGAGGCCGCCGTCCGCAGCGGCGACCGGGTCCTCGCCGATCGCGCCCTGGCCACTCTCACCGTCCGGGCCACCGCCGCCGGCACCCCCTGGTCGCTGGGGGTGCTGGCCCGCGCGCAGGCCCTGCTGTCCGCCGGGGCCGAGCCGCTGCACGAACGGGCGATCGCCCTGCTCACCGGGACACCGGCCCGCGCCGACCTGGCCCGGGCACACCTGCTCCACGGCGAGTGGCTGCGCCGCCGCAGACGCCGCAGCGACGCCCGGATCCCTCTGGCCACGGCGGTGGCGATGTTCGAGGAGATGGGCGCCACCGCGTTCGCCACGCGTGCCCGCCAGGAGCTGGCCGCCGCCTCGGCGTCCTCCTCGCGGGAAGGGCTCACACCGCAGGAGCAGACGATCGCCCAGCTGGCGGCGGCCGGTGCGACGAACAGCGAGATCGCCGCCCAGCTCTACCTGAGCGCGAACACGGTCGACCACCACCTGCGGAAGGTGTACCGCAAGCTGGACGTCTCCTCCCGCCGGCAGCTCCCCGCCCACCTGCACGACTGAACCAGGGCGGGCGTGAACAGGGCGGAAGTGGCAGATACGCGACGTCGACATCAGCGGCCAGGGGCGTTAACAAAAGGGACGGGCGAAGCAAGACTCAGCCGATACGCCCACGAGATTTGCCGGTTCGGGTGATGTCACGGCATCGTTGATCTTCCCCCGAACCTGTACTCCCCCTGGACGAAGGAAGAACATCCCCGTGCATCCTCAAGCTCCACGCCGGACGACCCATGCCTACGGCACCCCCGCCAACCTGCTCGTCTACGACCGTTGGGGACGGTTCGGCCGGCCGGTCGTGCTGCTGCACGGACTGCTCTACGACCGGACCATGTGGTGGCCGGTCGCCGCGGACATGGGCGGATCGTGCAGTGTGCTCGCGGTCGACCTGCCGGGGCACGGGCAGTCCGCGCCACGCGGCGACTACGCGGTGGAGAGCCTGGCGCAGGACCTCGCGATGATCATCAACGGGCTGGACCTGCACCGGGCGCCCGTACTCGTGGCACACGCCGAGTCGGTGGTGCTGGCCGAGGCGTTCGCCGACTCCTACGCCACCAAGACGGTGATCAGCGTGGACGTGCCGGCGACGGCGGCACCCGCCGCGACCGTGGAGTCGCATCTGGCGACCGCCGATCTGGGGACCATTCCGGAGCCGTACCGGCAGTTCGCGGTGGCCCGCCGGGACGCGAGTCTGCTTCACGCGTACCGGAGCTGGTTCTCGAAGCCCCGCACCCGCCGCGCGTCGAGCCGCCCGGTCTCCCCCACCGGTTTTCCGCATCTGCGGTCCCCGGCCCGGTTCGCCCGCTCGGTCCGTGATCTTGTCTGATTCCGGCCGCTGACGTCGCCGAGCAGCCATCCCGTGACCAAGGGGTGGCTGCTCAGGGATCCGCGGAGACGGTGTCGGAACCGGGCCGGGTGACGTAAGCTGCCCGGCGAGGGGAGTACCTCCGAGAGAACGTGCGGTCATCACGGACACCTGTGTGTGTCCCCGTGCGTTCGCCCTAGACGGCTTGGCCGGCGGGGTGAGGGAGACCTCGGACGCTGAACCATGTCCGAGGGAGGACCCTTCTTGCATTCCATCGCCTCGCCCACGCTCTGGGCGATCACCATCGCCGTGCTGCTGGCACTGCTGGCTCTCGACTTCGCGATCACGCACCGACCACACGAGGTGCACATCCGCGAGGCGGTCGGATGGTCGATCTTCTACCTGGCGCTGCCGGCCGCGTTCGGGGTCTTCGTCTGGCAGGTGTACGGGCGGACGCCGGCCGTCGAGTTCTACACCGGCTACATCGTCGAGAAGTCGCTGTCGGTCGACAACCTGTTCGTGTTCATGCTGCTGCTCACCTCGTTCGCGGTGCCGGCCGTGATGGCGCAGCGGGTGCTGCTCTACGGCATCGCCGGCGCGCTGGTGCTGCGGGCGGTGTTCATCGCTCTCGGCGCGGCCGTCCTGCAGTCCGGGGTGTGGGCGTTCCTGTTGTTCGGCGCGATCCTGCTGGCCACCGCGGCGAAGGTGCTGCGGGACGCGGTCCGCGGCCAGGAGCATCAGATCGACATCGACGGTCTGCGCAGTGTGCGGTTCCTGCGCCGGTTCATGCCGGTGACCGGCGAGTACCACGGTTCCAAGATGAGCGTCATGCTGAACGGCCGGCGGACGCTGACGCCGCTGGCGCTGGTGGTGGTCGCGGTCTTCACCACCGACCTGGTCTTCGCGTTCGACTCGGTGCCCGCGGTGTACGGCGTGACCGAGGACCCCTACCTGGTCTTCGCCACGAACGCGTTCGCCCTGCTCGGCCTGCGCGCGCTGTACTTCGTGCTGCGCAGTCTGCTGGACCGGCTGCGTCACCTGAACTACGGCCTGGCGGTGATCCTGGCGTTCATCGGGGTCAAGCTGGTGCTGCACTGGGCGCACAGCGTCTGGACCTGGCTGCCGGACATCCCCACGATGGCGTCCCTGGTCGTCATCCTCGGCGTGCTGGCGGTGGTCACCACCACGAGCCTGCTCGCTAACCGACGGGATGAGCTTGCCGAATCCGCTCCACCGCCCGGTGGGCGAGCTCGATGACCGGTCGCGCGGCGGCGTAGGACGCGACCGCGGTGTGCAGGTCGTCGCGGCGGGCGTCGTCCTCCAGCCGTCCGCAGGCGTCGGTGGCCGCGATCGCACCGAGGTTCGCCAGCACCCCTTTGAGCTGGTGGGCCTCCATTCGCAGGGCGTGCGCGTCCTCCAGGGCGAGCGCGTGGGAGATCCGCTCCAGGTGTTCAGGGATCTTGCCGGAGAGGTGGGCGAGGAGCCGGCCGAGGGCGTTCTCGGTGGCCACCGGATCCGGTCCGCGAAGCTGGTCGAGGCGGCGTTCGATGTCGGCGACCGGCAGTTCGGGGCCGGTGATCCGCTGCTCGAGCACCTGGGCGACGTCGGCCGGGACGAGCGGTTTGGCGACGTGCTCGTCCATCCCGGCCGCCAGGCAACGGGCCCGGTCCTCGGCGAGCGCGCCGGCGGTCAGCGCGATGATCGGGACGTGCCGGCCGGGTGGTTCCCGGCGGCGGATCTCGGCGGTCGCGGCGTACCCGTCCATCTCCGGCATCAGGCAGTCCATCAGGATCGCCTGGTACTCGTGGCGGGTGGCCAGGTCGACGGCCTCCCGCCCGTTGACCGCCACGTCCGCGCTGTAGCCGAGGTTGGCGAGGATGCCCAGCGCGACGATCCGGTTGATGTCGTTGTCCTCGACGACCAGCAGGTGGCCACGCCCGGTGACCGGGCCGCCGGTGCACTCCGGCTCCTCGGCCGGGCCGGCGAGCGCCCCGATCAGGGCGTCGTAGAGCTGGGACTGGCGCAACGCCCCGTCTGCGCCGGTCAGCAGGATGGTCTTCGGCCGTGGGCAGCCGGGCGGGATCATCTCTTCGCCGGTGGTGCTGCCGGTGTCCAGCAGGACCACGTCGACCGGCCGTCCGGCCGCGGCCGCCTCACCCAGGGCCGCCCGGGCGCCGGCCGCGTCGGGCACCCCGGCCACGTCCATCGACCAGGCGACGAGTTGTTCGATCAGGGCGCCGCGGTCGTCGGCGCCAGGCTCCACCACCAGCACCCGCAGGCCGTCCAGGCAGTGCCGTTCGAACTGTCCCAGCTCGTCGCGGGCGGCCCGCAGGACGACCGTGAACCAGAAGACGCTGCCCTGTCCGGGGACGCTGCGCACGCCGATCCGGCCGCCCATCAGCTCGACCAGGTTACGGCTGATCGCCAGGCCCAGTCCGGTGCCGCCGAAGCGCCGGGTGGTGGTCGCGTCGGCCTGGGTGAACGCCTCGAACAACTCCTCCTGCCGGCCGGGCTCGATGCCGATGCCGGTGTCGTGGACCTCGAAACGGACCGGCATCGCGTCCGGTCCGGCCGGGCGCTCGCCGTCGACGGTGACGGTGATCGTGACCCGGCCCTCGGCGGTGAACTTGACCGCGTTGCCGGCCAGGTTGAGCAGCACCTGCCGCAGTTTCGCCGGGTCGCCGCTGACCGCGCCGGGCAGCCGCGGGTCGCAGTGCCCGGTGACGGTGAGCCGCGTGTCCGGTTCCGGCGGGGCGACCAGGGCGACCACCTCGTCGACCAGCCGGCGGATCCGGAAGTTGGCGTCCTCGATGAGGACTTTGCCGGCCTCGAGTTTCGAGAAGTCCAGAATGTCGTTGATCACCGCGAGCAGAGCCGTGCCGGCGGTGCTGATGCCCTCGGCGTACCGGCGCTGCCGGGCGTCGAGCCGCGAATTGAGCAGCAGCCCGGTCAGGCCGATCACGCCGTTCATCGGGGTCCGGATCTCGTGGCTCATCGACGCCAGGAACTGCGACTTCAGCCGGGCCGTCTCGAGCGCCTGGTCGCGGGCCTCGGCGAGGGCCTGCTCGGTCTGCCGCCGGGCGGTGATGTCCCGGACGAAACCGTGGAAGTGGATCTCCCCGTCGGCCCGGAGCCGCCACATGGTCAACTCGACCGGGATCTCGTGGCCGTCCTGGTGGGTCGCGGTCATCTCGGAGGGCCGGTCCAGCAGCCACTCGAGCCGCCCGACGAGCAGCCGGGTCAGCGCCGTCCGGTACCGCACCGGCAGGATCGTGCCGTCCACGCCACGGCCCAGGATCTGCTCCCGGCGCCAGCCGAAGACGTGCTCGGCCTGCCGGTTCCACTCCAGGATCAGGCCGCGCCCGTCCATCGTGAAGAACGGGTCGCTGGCCGCGTGCATGATCATTTCGAGCTGGTCACGTTCCACCCGGCTGCGCTGGTCGGCCTGCACCCGGGCGGTGATGTCGTGGGCGACCGTGGAGAGCCCCACCACCATGTCGTCGGAGCCGCGGACCGGCGCCATGCTCAGCGACACCTCGATCTCGGTGCCGTCCTTGCGCCTCCGGCGGGTCTCGTACCGGGTCAGATGCTCCCCCGCCAGCACCCGGCCGAGCAACTCCCGCTCCTCGCCGAGACGGTCGTCGGGAAGCAGGCTGGTCACGTCCCGGCCGATCATCTCCTGGGCGGTGTACCCGTAGAGCTGCTCGGCCCCCTGATTCCAGGTCTTGATCGTGCCGTCGAACTCCTTGCTGACGATCGCGTCCTGGGAGGCCTCGACGATCGCGGCCAGGCGGGCGTTCAGATGCGCCGAGTGGTACTCGGCGCGACGCAGGTGGGTGACGTCGCTGCTCACCCCGAAGATCGCGTACGGCCGGTCGCGCCGGTTGCGCAGCACGTACATGGTGGTGACGAAGCGCCGCAGTTCACCGTCGTGCTCGAAGTCGTCCTCGTACGCGATCGGCGTCCCGGACCCCAGCACCGCCAGGTCCCGGCGGCGGATCTCGGCGAGCCAGTCGGCCGGGTGGACGTCCCGGTCGTACCGGCCGGCGGTGGTCCCCGGAGTGAGTCCGTGCAACTTCTCGTACGCGCCGCTGACCAGGCGATACCGTCCGCTCAGGTGCTTCACGAAAGCCGGGGTCCCGGTCTCCTCCATGATCGCGGCGAGGTAGAAGTACTGGTCCAGCCGGCGGCGGGCGTGCCGCCGCAGGGCCTCTGTCCCGAGCACCGCCCCGGCCGCCGCGAACACGCTGCTGACCAGCCGGTACGCCCTCCGGTCCGGCGTTCCCACGGCATCACGGTACCTGTGATCTTTTTCTGCTTTAGCCTTATTCAGGACATACCGCTCAGCGCAGAGGAGCCGTGGTGGCGACAGTGATGGTCGTCGACGACGTGGCCGCCAACCGGGACATCGTGCGGATGCTCCTCGGGTTCCGCGGCCACGACGTGATCGAGGCCCACGACGGGGCCGACGCTCTCCGCCTGGCCCACGTGCACCATCCCGACATCGTGGTCTCCGACGTGCTGATGCCCGGGATCGACGGCCTGGAACTGGTGCACCGCCTGCGTACCGACCCGGACCCGCTGGCCGCCCAGGCGCCGGTGATCTTCTATACCGCGAACTACCTGGAACCGGAGACCCGGCCGATCGCCGAAGCGTGCGGCGTCAGCCAGGTGGTGCTGCGGTCCCAGGACCCCGACACGCTGCTCGACGCGATCGACACCGCCCTGGCCGGCGGACCGGTCCTGGTCGACGTGACCGCCACCGAGGAATTCGTCCACGCCCACATGCAGGCCGTCAACACCACACTGATCGAGAAGGTACGCGAGTTGCACGACACCGAACGCCGGTTCGAGGCGATGGCCTTCGCCTCACCGGTCGGCATCGGCATCCTCGACTGCCGGGGCAACGCCGACTACGTGAACTCGCGACTGGCCGAGATCCTGCAGATGCCCGAGGCGCGACTGCTCGGACGAGGCTGGACCGCGTGCGTCGACCCGCCCACCCAGGACACCGCGATGCGCCTCCTCGGCGGGGCCGGCGGCACCGCCGAACTACGCTTCGACCACCGGCTGACCTGGTCCGACGGGACGGTGCGGCGGTTGCGCGTACACCTGCGGCAGATCACCGACGAGGACGGCGCGCTGACCGGTGGGGTGCTGATCGTCGATGACGTCACCGACCTGGTCTCCGCCGAGGAACGCCTGCGCGAGGAGACACACCGCCGCGAACAGGAGTCGCACCGGCGGCAGGACGAGGCCCGCAACCGCGACGCGGAACGCCTGGACAGCCTGCGCCGGATGGCCGGCGGCACCGCCCACGACTTCAACAACATCCTCGGCGCGATCCTCGGATACGCGGCCCTCGCCATCGAGACCGTCACCGACGGCCGCGACGACGGGACGATCCCCGCACACGCCGTCGACGCGCTCCTCTCCGACCTGAGCCACGTCGTCAAAGGTGGCGAACGCGCCAAGGGCCTCACCCAGCAACTGCTCGCCTTCGGCCGCCGGGAGATCATCCGCCCGGCCCCGTTCAACATGAACACGCTGCTGCGCAACTCGGCCGAGGCGCTACGTGGCGCGGCCGGCGACGCCGAACTGATCCTCGACCTCGACCCGCAACTGCCCGACGTGCAGGCCGACCCGGCGCAGATCACCCAGGCCCTGCAGAACCTGGTCCGCAACAGCGGCGAGGCGATGCCGGACGGCGGCACGGTCACCATCACCACGGCGACCGAAGACGATCAGGTGGTGGTGCGGATCCGCGACACCGGCACCGGCATGCCGCAGGACGTACTCGACCGCGCCTTCGAACCGTTCTTCAGCACCAAACCGGCGAGCGGCACCGCCGGGCTGGGCCTCTCCACCGCACACGGCGTGATCAGCCAGGCCGGCGGGCAGCTCACCCTGCGCTCCGACCCGGGCCGCGGCACCACCGTCACGTTCGCGCTGCCGGCCATCGCCGCGCCGCCGCCCCCGCCGCCCGCCGTGAAACCCGCGCATCACCGCCCGGCCGGCGAAACCCTGCTGCTGGTCGACGACGAGGCCGCGTTGCTGCAGGTCACGGCCAGGGTACTGACCAGCGCCGGCTACACCGTGCTGACCGCCCCGGACGGCGCCGAAGCCTTGAAGATCCTCGAACAGCACCCCGGCCACATCGCCGCCCTGGTCACCGACGTGGTCATGCCCGGCATCAACGGCCGCGAACTGGCCAAGATCGCCAGCGCCCGCAAGCCGCACCTGACCATCGTCTTCGTGTCCGGTTTCGCCGAGGCCCTGATCGACGAGCACGGCAACAACCTGGAGCCGGGCTCGACAATCCTGGCAAAGCCGTACACGCGCGAAAAGCTGGTAGCCACCGTGCGCGCCGCCCTAGAAACCGCAAAAGCCTAAAAATCCCGCTTTTGTACGTGCCACTACTCCCTCAACCGCACCATCCCCGTCCCGGGCCCTACCCAGACGTTCGTGGCCCCGCCCTCAACAAACCCGCCCCAAGGGCGAACCCGCCATCGAGGGTGAAGCCCACAAACGAGGGTGAAGCCCACCGGCAAGCAGGCCGACAACCGCTGACGACGGCCGAGTCAACCCAGCCGTCGCTGACGGCCGGCCGATCCGGTCCAACCGTCACCGCCAGCCCACCAAGTCGACCCAGCCGTTGCTGACGGCCCACCACGTCGACCCAGCCGTCGCCGGTGGCCGAATTCCACCTCCAGAACAACCGTGGACAACGGCCCAACCCGCCCAGCCGTCGTCCATGGCTGCCCCAGAGATCCACCTCGACCACGAGCAACGGCCCGATCGGCCAAGCCGTCATCCACGGCCGTTCAGAAGGCAAGACCTAGACACGTTTCGTGGTCAGGGTGCGAAGCCCATCCGCGTGTTGACTTCGGGCGCGCTGGACGCCCGAAGTCAACACACCCGTGGCGGTGTGGTGAATACGGGCGCGCTGGACGCCCGAAATCACCACACCCGCGGTCGTGTGGTGAATACGGGCGCGCTGGACGCCCGAAATCACCACACCCGCGGTCGTGTGGTGAATACGGGCGCGCTGGACGCCTGAAGTCACCACGCGGACCCTGATGACGAAACATGTCTAGCCACCAGCAACGGGAGGCTTGGCCGACTGCGACGGCGACCGCAACAGCGACGGCGACGGCGACGGGGCAGGACAGGACCGCGCGGGGCCGGCGAGCACCGACGATAAGAGGCTCGGCGACAAGAGGCCCGACGAACACGAACCAGGTGATATCGGGCGGCCCCCGAGCCGTTGCTGCAGGTCACCGGCGGCGCTGGGTAGCCGTGGACGACGGCTCGATCTGCTGCGCCGTCGTTGGTGGTTGAGTTCCGCCTCGCGAACAGCCACCAACGACGGCACAACCGACCGCGCCGTCGCCGACGGTTGAGATCCGCCCTCTGAACAGCCACCGACGACGGCTCGACCAACCCAGCCGTCCCAGACGGTTGGAATCCGCCCCCTGAACAACCGCGAACGACGGCTCGGCCGAGCGCAGTGCCACTGAACATTTCGATCAAGGGTTTACCGGTTTCGATCAAAGGGCTCCCGGGCCCGTCTCCACGGCGCAGTCGATGTGGAGCACCCGGGTGTGAGACGAGGTGACCACCGAGCGGAGTGCCGAGCGCAACGTCACCTCGCCGCGGACGATCACCTCGACGGCCGGGCCGGCCGGCATCGCGACCAGCGGCATCGACGGGTTCACCCAGGACGCGTGGCGGCTGTTCCACTCCGGCGGCAAGGTCGTCAAACGGGAGAGGTTCTCCCGGACGTACGCCGCGGACCCCGCACGATCTGCGGATCCGCCGCCGACGACTGACCTCGGGGCCGGGCCGTGGATACCCTGGCGACGTGGAGATCGCCTTCGACGACCCGGGGTTCGTGCTCGATCCGTACCCCATGATGGCGACACTGCGCGCGAGCGCCCCGCTCAGCTGGCACGCGCCCACCTCGCGGTTCCTGGCCTCGAGTCACGCCACGGCGAACGCGGTCCTGCGGGACCGGCGGCTGGGCCGGTTCTGGACCGATCTCGAGCCGGCCGCGGTCTACGAGCCGTTCAACCTGCTGCACCGGCATCAGATGATGGAGAACGAGCCGCCGGTCCACACCCGGCTGCGGTCGCTGGTGGCGCAGGCGTTCGGGCGCGGTCACGTCGAGCGTCTGCGGGCCGGGATCAAACCCCCTTCCATGGGTACCGAGTTCGACCTGATCTCCGACGTGGCGGAACCCCTGGCCGTCACCGTGATCGCGGAACTGCTCGGTGTGCCGGCCACCGACCGGCCCCGGCTGCGTCCCTGGTCCGCGGCGATCGTCCGGATGTACGAGGTGTCGCGCACCCCGGCCGTCGAGGCCGCCGCGATCGAGGCGTCCCGGGAGTTCGCCGACTACCTGGCTCACCTGGCGGCGGCCCGCCGTGCCGATCCCCGCGACGACCTGATCACCCACCTGACCGGGGTGGGGCTGACCGGAGACGAGTTGATCGCGTCGGTGATCCTGCTGCTCAACGCGGGTCACGAGGCGTCGGTCAACGGCCTGGGCAACGGGGTGGTCGCGCTGCTGGAGCATCCCGCCCAGCTGGCCCGGCTGCGCGCCGACCGGTCGCTGGTCGTGACCGCCGTCGAGGAGATGCTGCGGTTCGACTCGCCGTCGCAACTGTTCGTGCGGACCGCAGCCGCGGACGTGACGGTCGGTGGGGTGACCGTCCCGGCCGGGGCCGAGGTGGCCGCCCTGCTCGGCGCGGCCAACCGGGATCCGGCGGTGTTCGCCGCGCCGGATCGTTTCGATGTGGGCCGGGTCCCGAACCCGCATCTCAGTTTCGGCGCCGGTCTGCACTTCTGTCTGGGTGCGCCGCTGGCCCGTATCGAGTTGCAGTCCGCGCTGGAGGCGCTGCTCGACCTGCCCGCCCTGGAGTTCGCCGGCCCGCCGGTGCGGCACCCGTCGTTCGTGCTCCGGGGCTGGTCGGCCGTCCCACTGACCACTTCATGATCACCACTGACGATAGGGTCGTCGGGTGCGGACGAAGCAGCAGCTGACCGACGACATCCGGCGGGACCGGCGCGCGGTCCTCGTGGTCAACGCCCGGTCCCGGCGGGGACGCAAGCTCTACGAGGACGCCCACGCCCGTCTCCTGGCGGCCGGGTTCACGGTGCTCGGGTCGTACGCGGTGGACCGTGACTTGGAGGAGTCGCTGGCCGAGGCGCTGGCTCTCGGCCCCGACCTGCTGGTCGCCGGTGGCGGCGACGGGACGATCAGCACTGCCGGGCGGATGCTGGCCCACCGGGACGTGGCTCTGGGGCTGCTGCCGCTGGGCACGACGAACAACTTCGCGCGGACCGTCGGGATCCCGCCGGATCTGGACGCCGCGATCGCCACCCTGACCGACGGCAAGGTCATCGACGTGGACCTGGGGGTCGCCGGGGACATGCCGTTCACCAATCACGTCGGTGTCGGTCTCTCCGCCGAGATCATGATCTCCGCCCCGCGCCGGCTGAAGCGTGTCGTCGGGCGGATCGCCTACCCGATCACCGCGCTGGGGCTGCTGACCCGGCACCGACCGCTGACCGTGACGGTCCGGGCCGACGGTCGCGAGATCGTCTACCGGACCCATCAGGTGTACGTGGCCAACGGCGGTTTTCACGCGGGCCGCCCGATCACCGCGGACGCGGGTGCCGACGACCGGCTGCTGGTGGCCTATCCGGTGGGTGGCGGCACCCGCTGGGAGCTGCTGCGCGAGACGGCCCGCAACGTGCTGACCGGACACCGGCGGACGCTGCGCGAGCAGCCGTTCCTGGCGGTCGGCGAGTTGTTCCTGCAGACCGACCGTCCGACCCGGACCGAGGTCGACGGTGAGCCGTGCGGCGAGACGCCGCTGCGGGTCGCGGTCGACCCCAACGCCCTGCGCATCATGGCCGCCGCCGACAGCCCCGACCACTAGGACCTGTATCGAGGTGGGGCGGAGCGAGGCGGGTCCAGCCGTCTTCCACTTCGATACAAGCCCTGTCCACGAGGTCCTTTTCGTGGATCGCGTCCGGCGCTCCCCGCCGTTACAGTCATCGACGGGGGTGACTTCGTGTGGGCGACTCGGACGGTCAGTCTCGTCTTCGCCGGCAGCGGCGCCACGCAGGCGTCCTGGATGTCCCGGCTGCCGGCCGTTCTCGAGCAGACCGGCACTGGCGTCGCCGGCCTCAGCGCCGCACTGACGATGCTGGGGCTCGGCACCCTCGCCGCGATGACCCTGACCGGCCCGGTCACCGCCCGGTTCGGCAGCCGCCGGGTCGCCGGCGCCGGGTTCACCGGCACGCTGGTGTCGTTGCTCGCCATCCCGCTGGCGCAGTCACCCACCGGTCTCGCCCTGGCCCTGCTCGGCATGGGCGTCGGCGGCGGCGTCTGGGACGCCGGCATGAACATGCAGGCATCGGCCCTGGAGAGCCGGTACGACACGCACCTGATGAGCGGCTTCCACGGCTGGTGGAGTATCGGCAGCATGACCGGCGCCGGCCTGGGGCTGGCCGCCACCGCGCTCTCGGTCGGCCTGCTCCCCCACCTGAGCGCCGTCGTCCTGATCATCGCGGTGCTCTGTGCGGTCGGCCTGACCGTGTTCGGCGAGGACAAGCCGGGACGCTCCGACGCCGCCGGTCCCGCCCGGTCACCGCTGCGGCGGCTCGCGGCGATCGGCACGCTGCTGTTCTGCGGCGCGGTCGTGGAGGGTGCCGCCGGCGACTGGCTGGCCGTCTACCTCAACCAGGACCGGCTGCTCACCCACGCCGGGGCGGCTTTCTGGTACGCCCTGTTCGTCTCGTCGATGGCCGCCGGGCGCCTGGCCGCGGAACGCCCGCACCGGACGGTCGGCGCGGTCGGCCTGGTCCGGGCCGGTTCGCTGGTGACCGGGGCCAGCATCGTGCTGGTGGTCGCCGGGCCGACCGGGATCTGGCTCTACCTGGCTGCGCTCGGCTGGGGTGCCGGGATCTGCTGGGTGTTCCCGGCCGCGCTCAGCGCGACCGGCGCGCTGGCGGCACCGTCGGCGGTGGCGCTGATGACCGCGGTCGGCTACAGCGCCAGCATCGTCGGCCCGCTGGCCATCGGGCGGCTGGCCCACGCCGCCGGGCTGCACACCGCGATCGTCAGCCTGCTGCCGCTGGCTCTGGCTGTCGCACTTCTCGCTCCGGCCCTGGCCAGTGCGGACCGGGAGGCGGGCCGGTGACGGCGGTCAGCCCGAACCGGCCGATCGCGGTGATCACGTTGGCCAGGCCCGCGTCCGGCCGGTGGATCCGGCGGATCCGGGTCACGAAGGACCGCCAGGTGGCCCGGTCCCGCTGCCAGGCCTCGATGTAGCGGACGCAGTCCTTCGGCTGGATGTACTGCAGCCGGCCCTTGGCCGCGCTCAGCGCCTCCACCATCTGACTGTCACGCTCCGTGACCGGCGGTGCCGGGATTCGCGCCTCGATCGTCCGGATCAGATGCAGCCGGTCGGCCAGGAACTCCGCCCAGTACGCGTCGTCGGCGCCGATCGGCAGACCGTCGTCCAGCCGGGCGAACACCCCCTCGGCGAGCACGTCGCCGAACTCCTCACCGCGGGCCCGGTCCGGGTCGGCGAACGGGTCGTACGGTTTCTGCACGGCGACGCCCACCTGACCGACCCGCCGCAGCGCGGTGTCGCCGAGCAGGAAGAACCAGTCCTCGTTGTAGATCTCCGGGAAGAACGACTCGGTCCGGTGTGCCGGCACCACCAGGGCGCCGCCACCGATGAAGGTGTCCTGCTCGGCGCCGGTCTCCCGGTTGGCGTGGCAGACCACCGAGTTGTCCGGGAACCCGCCGACCCGCAGCCCGACGACGTCGTGGGTGGTCAGCATCGCGGCGGCCCGTTCCAGGTCGGCGGCGTCCGGGATGATGATGTCGTCGTCCAGGAAGACCACGTTGCGCCAGCCAGCCGTCCGGGCCAGCGCCAGCCCCAGATTGCGCTTGGCGCTGGTGTCGGCGCGGCGTTGCAGGCGCGACCGGCCGAGCACCGTCGACGTCTCCAGGACCGGCAGCCGGGACACCCCGTCCGGCGGGAAGTCGACCGCCACCACCCGCAGCGACGGTCGCCCGGCGAGGTGTTCGACCACCCGTGCGGCGTACGAGCCCATGCTGCACAGCACCAGCAGCGCGCAGCCCAGTTCGCCGGCGATCCGGCCGGCCTCGTCGAGGATCAGCGGGGACCGCACACTGGGGACGATGACCGCGTCCACAGTCGCCCGCTCCGGGCCGGAGGCCGAGCGCTGGATGAGGCCACGGTGCGAGCGATGGTGGCTGGCGCTGCTCATGCCTCACTCACTGCCGGCCACTCGTGCAGCCGGGCTTCGTCCTGGGTCCAGTCGGGTGTCACCACGGCTCCGTTCGGATTGATCCGGACGCGCATCAATATGCTGAACGTCGACGGATCTTGGAAGCGTTGCCGGATGTAGGTTTCGTTGCGATCGCGGAACTTCGCGTCGGTCAACGCCCGAACAGCGCCGTACGTTCCGCGACCGAACATTCCGTTACACAGTGTCACCGTTCGCCGGGCGTTGTACGGGCTTTTCCCCCGAAAGAAGTGGGCCACGTCCTCCAGAAGTGACCCGTTGCCCTCGTCGACCACCGGCTGGAACGTTTCACCGTCCCGGTGCGAGAAACAGCCGAAGTCGTCGTCGCTGGACCGCATCTGCTGGCTGATCGGCAGAGCGAGCCGCCGGGTGATGTCCCGGTTCACCGGGTTCCAGTCGACCCCGCCGATCAGCACCAGGTGCGAGGTGAAGTCGTCCTCGATCATCTCCTCCGACCGCCGGATCCGCACCTCGGCCGCCGGGTTCACCGCCCGGATGTGCCCGTGCACCTCGAGCACCGCGTCCAGGTCGGCCAGGCTGTACGCCCGGACGTAGTCGGGATCCTTGGCATCGGTGTACGGCATCCGCTCCCGGAACCGCCGCGGCAGACTGCCGCTGACGATGATGATCGGCCGCTGGTCCGGGAAGAACCAGGTCCCGCCGCCGATCGTGTCGGTGGTCGGCCCGACCAGCGGCAGCGGCAGCGGCTCGAAGGACGCCGGCTCGCCGGCCTCACGATGCTCGGCCCCGAACAGCCGCAGGCTGAGCAGCTCGGTGTGCAACTCGTCGCGCATCCGCCGCTCGTCCTCGGTCAGCTCGTTCTCGCCGAGCAACCGGGCCGGTTCGGCGCCCACCGACCGGCGGCTGGCGAAGAAGGTCGCGTAGGCCGCCAGCCGGTGCGCCGGTGGCAGCTGCGGGTCGCGGACCGACTCCCACGCGGAGATCAACGACATGCTCAGGGGACTCTCGCCGCCGAGCGCCTCGGCGACCTGGCGCTGGGTGACCTTCAGCCCCGGCCAGTGCGCGGCGCGCAGTTCCCGCAGACGGCGGGCCAGGCGCACGCCGCTGGACTCTCCCGACTGCATGAGATGAATCCTTCACCGAACTTCAGACAACTTCAATCTGCCGGTCTGTCGCTTCCGTACGAGCAGTATCGCCTGAGGCCGTCCTCAAGAGCGTGAGTGAACGTGACTGAAGACGGCGTTCACGAAATGTCAGCTTGCCTTCGTCTCTTCGGCCCACCTAGCCTGAATTTCATTGAAGTTCCCTGAAGTTACAGGGAGGCGGAGATGGCGGTGGAACGAGTCTGGCGCGGTGCCGCCCGGCCACCACGTGCCCCGCCGCGTCACCGCACGGATCCGAGCTCGCGTGCCTCACCTCTGCTGACAGGCACCCCCGAGATCCCGATTCCCAGCGCGACTCGAGGGGCACCCGCTCCTACGAACTCTCGGAGTCCGTAATGCAGAAAATACCGCCCCTGAAGATCTCCGTAAACCAGTCTCTGCGGCGCTGCGGGGTGATCGCGGCCGGGACGGTGGTCGTGCTCACCGGCGCCGGCGCCGCGGTCACCGACGAGAGCTCCCGCTACGAACTCATGGCGTACTCGTTGGGCAGTGCCCTCACGCTCTATCTCGCTGTCCGGATCATCGTCAAGCTCCGCTGGATGATCCTGCAGGCGCTGGCCGTCCTGGCGTTCGCCGGACTGGTCTACGCCGCCCTGAAGTCGCTCATCGGCATCGTCGGCCTCACCGGCTGACGAGAGCGACGACGGCCCTGCGGTGATCCGTCGCCGCAGGGCCGTCCCGGGGTTCAGCCGGGTTCAGCCGGGGTTCAGCCGCCCAACAGGTCACGCTTGGCCGGCTTGATCCGCTGCATCCACGCGGCGGCCTCGGACTCCGGGAGGATCCGCTCCAGCACCACCTCCGGGCGCATCAGCGGGTACACCCGCCCGGTGTTCCAGCTGCGCTCGAAACGCGGCGTGTCGAGCACCAGCACCCGGTACCCGTCGACGACCGGGATGTCGGCCAGCTGCCCCTCCGGCCAGGTCGGGGCGCCGTCGGCGGAGACCAGGTCGAACCGGGCGACGATGCCGCCCTCCGGCTGCAGTTCCTCGCCGTCGGTGGCGGCGTCGACCCACTCCTGTTCGGGACGCTCCCCCGGGATCAGGCCGTCCGCCGGGTCGCCGATCAGGGTGGCGGCCAGCAGGGTGTTCAGCTGGAAGTTCTCGGCGACCCCGCTGACGGTCAGGCGGTAGGCGCGGCCGGAGTCGCGGTGCACGACCAGGACCGGCACGTCGTCGATCACCTGGAGCAGGCCGAGCAGCCACGGGGCGGATTCGGCGTACTCGGACATGGCCAGCGCCGCCACCACGAGCCGGTCGCGGCGGGCCGGGTCGTCGGCGAAGGCCTGCCGGACCCGTTTCTGCTGCAACGGCAGGAGCAGCGCCGGGATCCAGTCCTCGACGGTGAACCAGGCCTGCACCACGCCACCGGCCTCGTCCGCGGACAGGCCCGCCTCGACGGCGACCCGGGCCACCTGCCGGAGCAGGTCGTCGACCTCCTCCTGGCTCTCCGGCTCGGACAGCGCGCCGGACTTCTCGGCCAGGGCCGGGAACCGGGCGGCCTGCTCGAGTCCCGCGGTGACCCGGTCGACGAGCGCATCAAACAGGACGAACGGGTCGGCGCCGGCCTCCACCAGGCCGGCGGTCACCTGGGCCAGCTGGCCGCCGTTGCCCAGCGACACCTGCCGGACCGCCGGGAGCAGCCGCCGGGCGCCCTCGGTCAGCTCGTCCGGGCTCACCTCGCCGATCGCGCCGATGATGGCCCGCAGCGCGGTCGTCGACTCCTCCGCATCCAGTTCGATGACGCCGTTGCTCAGGTCCGTACACAGATCCGGGAATCGCATCGCCAGATCATAAAGATCATCCGGGGTACGCCGGAAACGGCGGAAGCCGGCCCGAGCGGATCGGGCCGGCTTCTCCTGGTTCGTCGCGGTCAGACGGACGTGCTGGCCTTGTCCTTGTCCTCGGGCAGGTCGCCGGACACGGCAGCCGTCTCCGCCTCGGCGATGATCGCGGCGTCCTCGGCACGGTTGGCGCGGTACTGCTTGATCGAGTAGACCAGCGCCGCGGCCCAGGCGGCGTAGATGACCGCGTAGAAGGTGTAGCGGACCGGGTCGGAGGCGTCGATCCAGTCGCTGCGCAGCAGGGACCGGGTGTTGGTCAGGATGATCAGACCACCGACGGCGGCGCCCAGCACCCGCGGCGGGATGTGCCGGACCAGCCAGGCGGCGATCGGCGCGGCGATCACACCACCGATGAGCAGCGCGGCGACCCAGCCGAAGTCGACGGACTCGGTGCCGCCGGCCAGGCCGATGATGAAACCGAGGCTGGCGGCGACCGACACCAGGAACTCGCTGGTGTCGATGGAGCCGATCGTCTTGCGCGGCTCGAGGCGGCCGCTGGCCAGGATCGCGGGGGTGCCGACCGGGCCCCAGCCACCGCCGCCGGTGGCGTCGACGAACCCGGCGACCAGGCCGAGCGGTCCGAGGAACCGCTTGCGCAGCGGCTTGCCGAGGTTGCCCTTGGGCAGGCCCTGGAAGGTGAAGCGGACGAAGACGTACAGGCCGAGCAGCAGCAGGATGATCGCCATCAGCGGCGCCGCGGTCTCGGTGGACAGGTTGCTCAGCACCGTCGCGCCGAGGAAGGCGCCGATCGCGCCGGGCACACCGATCTTGGCGACGACCTTCCAGTCGACGTTGCCGAACTTCCAGTGCGAGAAGCCGGAGACCAGCGTGGTGCCGATCTCGGCGAGGTGCACGGTGGCGGAGGCGGCAGCCGGGTTGGTGCCGATCGCCAGGAGGAGGGTGGTGGAGGTGACACCGTAGGCCATGCCCAGGCTGCCGTCGACGAGCTGAGCACCGAGCCCCACGAGGGCGAGGAGGATGAGTTTTCGCATGCGTCATACCGCCAGGGGTGAATGGGGTGGTTTTCGTGCCGGCGGGAGCTAAGCCGACCTGCTATGCCAAGCCTGTATTTCCTATTTATTGGATCGGAGATTAGTGCCTGGAGCACCGCAGGGCAAGAACCCATTCACGGCCAGTGATCAACCTCTTGTTGCGAACTCTTTGCGCCGGTGATAAGCCCAGCTCACACCGGGAGCGGCTCACTGAACCGGCGGCACCATGCCGAACGTCTGCGCCCACATGTCGGGCATCACGTCGTTGCCCCAGAGCACACCGAACCCGGCGGCCGACGCCTTCGCCGCCATCACCCGGATCCGCGACAGGCTCTCCTCCGGCCAGTCCGCACCGGTCAACGGCAGTTCGCCCAGCCTGCGCGCCATCTCGCCGGCCTCGGCCGGGGTCAGCCATCCGTGGATGCCGTCGGTCCCCATCGTGTACTGGTAGCCGAACGCCGCACCGCGGGTGGCCAGCGCGCCGAGCAGATCCCACAGCGGGTCGCCCTCCGGGACACCGCACCGGCGGAAGACCGGCAGATAGAGACCGGGCGTGACACTGCGGCCCAAAAACCGGGACTGCCCCAGGCACAGCGTCGCCACCAACGCCTCGTGGAGCGCATTCAGTTCTTCCAGTGCGAACCGGTCGTTGTCCGCATGGAACCGGCAGCGCAGACGCTCCGGGCAGCTGAGCGCGTGACAGAAGACCTGTTTGCCGGCCTCCCGGTCGACCGGGTCGGCGCCGATGTAGCGCAGGTCGTCGGCGAGCCAGGTGCAATATCGCGCCAGATCGGTGGACCGGGTCCGAAGCTCCTCGGCGAGACGCCGCCAGCCGGCCTCGTAACCACCGGCGCTGCGGAACACCTCGGCCAGCCACGGCTCGACGCCCCGGCCACGGATCATCTCGACCAGAGCCGGCACGACCTGAGATCGGTACCGGTCGTAGTCGAAGACGATGATCTCCGCGTCCGCGCCCACCGCCGGATCCTAGCGCCGGTCGATACCCGGGAACCGTAGCCTGTCATCGGTATGAACGACGGCACTCGAACGGGGGATCTCGATGGCTGACGCGGACGACGTCAGACGGCTGGCACTGGGCCTGCCCGACGTGGTGGAGATCGACAGCGACGGCTTCGACTTCCGGGTCGCGAACAAGGGCTTCGTCTGGTCCTATCCGGAACGCGTGCCCGGCAGGCCGCGGGTGATCCGCACCGACGTGGCGGTGCTGTTCGTCGGCGACGAGGCGGAGAAGCAGGCACTGCTGCTCGGCGAACCGGACCTGTTCTTCACCACACCGGGCTACGACGGTCTGCCGCTGGTCATGCTGCGCCTGCCCGCGGTGGACGTCGGCCGCCTCACCGAGCTGCTCACCGACGCGTACCGGATGCGAGCGGACCAGTGATCCGCAGCAGCTCGGGGCAGACCAGCACGTGATCCTCCCGGCACTCGGCGGCGTGCTCGACGATCGCCAGTGCCGCCTGCGCCACGGCGATCCGGCGGCGTAGTTCGGCGCCGTGCTCGCGGTAGAGCCGGCGGCGGTCCATGCCACCGGTGAACAGCATCCGGGTCTGCTCCAGGCTGAGCCCGGCCTCCTTGCCGAGCAGGATCAACCCGATCCGGACCCGGTCCTGCTCGGTGTAGACCCGCCGGCCGGCGGCGGTCCGCTCCGGTTGGAGCAGACCGCGGTCCTCCCAGTGGCGCAGCACGTGCGGGGCGAGCCCGAAGCTCGCCGCCAGGTCACCGATGGACATCCCGGGGCTTGACCTCATGTCGACATGAAGAGGCACGGTCGACGGAGTTGTCAACCACGGGAGGAACCGATGGTCTTCGATCAAGCGCGGAGTGTCGCCTACGACCGGCGGGCCGGCCGGCTGCTCGGCGGTTTCCACCGGCGGGCGGCGTCCGGGATCGCGGCCGCCGCGCCCCGCGACGGTGCGGTGCTGGACATCGGCACCGGTCCGGGCCGCCTGCTGCACGCGGTCGAGACGCTCCGGCCCGACCTGCGGCTCAGCGGCGCCGACCTGTCCCCGGACATGGTGGCCCTCGCCCGCCGGGCCTGGCCGTCCACCGCACTGCGGCCCGCCGATCTGCGAGTCGCCGACGTGGGTGATCTGCCCTGGCCGGACGGCACGTTCGACGTGGTCACCTCGACGCTGAGCGCGCACGAGTGGCCGGATCAGCGCCGGGCGGCCGCGGAGCTGGTCCGGGTGCTGCGCCCGGGTGGCCTGCTCCTGGTGTGGGACTTCCGCTTCGCGCGGGTGGGCGCGCTGGTCGGTGCGCTTGCGGCTCTTTGTGGGGTACGCCGAAAAGCACCGCACCCGCTCTCCCCGTTCACGCGTGTGACCGCCCGCCGCCCGGTCTGACACGAAGCAGCGTGGTGACTCCGGCCGCGCTGAACGGCCGGTGTCACCACGCTGCTGTCGACGTGCGTACCCGCGACCGCCGTGAACGACGGCCGGGGTCACCACGCCGGCGATGTGCCGGGACCACGACCGCCGTGAGCGACGGCCGGGGTCACCATGGCTCCTACTTGTCGTCGGTGGCCGCGGGCTTTGCGGCGGCGGGGGCCACCGTGAGCGGGGTGGCCGTGGCGGCCTTGCGGTAGGCCAGCAGTCCGGCGACCAGGCCGACCAGGCCGGCGGCGAGACCCGCGATGCCCCAGGTGTTGCTGCCGGACGACTCGGCGGGCTCCTCGGCCACGGCCTCAGCGGTGGCGCCCTCGGCCGTGTCACCGGCGGGCTCGGCGCCGGCCGCGGTCAGCTTCAGGACCGGGGCCGGGCTCTCCGGCTCGGTGCCGTCGGCGTTCGGCTCGTCGATCCAGCGCACGATCGTGCCGTCCGAGTAGGTCTGCAGCGCCTTGAAGACCATCTGGTCGGCGGTGGGCAGCGGGCCCAGTGAGACGTCGAACTCCTGGAAGAAGCCGGGCTTGACCTCGGAACCGGCCGCCGCCGTCCAGGTGATCTTCGTGACCGCCTCGGTGATCGGGCTGCCGTGTACCTCGACCGGGGTGGCCAGCTTGGTCTTCTCGGCGACCGCGGTCCAGCCCTGCAGCGGCTTGAGCGACACCGAACCGACCGGCGAGTCGGTCGGCAGGTTGATCTCCAGCTTGGTGGTGGAGGCGCTGTCACTCTCGTTCGGCACGCGGAACGTCACCTTGGCGTACCCGCCCTGGGTCGCGCTGTCCGGGTTGACCGTGACGTGCGCGGCGGCCGGGCCGGCCACTCCGAGGACGAACGCGGCCGCGACGGCGGAGACGGCGGCCGCACGCTTCATCAGCTTCATGGCTTCCTTCATGGGGGATCAGGAGTTGCGTTTGCGGGCGAACAGGAGGCCGGCCACCCCGGCCAGGATCACGACGGCGGCGACGGCGACTCCGACGATCATGCCGGTGTCGCCGCTCTCCTCGCTGTCGGATGCGGCGGTCAAGTCCGGGCCGGCGGTGGCCTCGGCGATCGACGAGGTGGGCACCGCGGCGGCGGAGGTGGCCGGCGCCGCGCTGGGCTCAGCGGCTGCGGGCGCCTCGGTGGCGGACGGGTCGTTCAGGGTGAACCTGTAGGAGCCCTTCACGGTGTGCCCGTCGGTGGAGACCACCTGGTAGGCCACGGTGTAGACGCCGTTGGTGAGCGGCTCGGAGAAGGTGACCACGCCGGTCGCACCGTCCACCTCCGGGCCGTCGGTGGCGACCTTCTGCTTGTCGGCGTCGCTGACCGAGATGATCGTGTAGTCCGGGTCCAGTTTCTGCAGGAACCGCAGCTTCACCTCGGTGGGCGCCTTCTTCAGGGTCGCCTCCTTGGCCGGGCTGGCCTCGGCGAGCGCGTTGTGCGCCCAGGCCGGCGCACCGGGCAGCAGCACCGCGGCCAGGGCGGTCAGGCCGAGCAGCAGGCGGGTCAGGAGAGCAGGTGCTCCCCGATCCAGCCGCCCTCCGAGCAACCGGGTGGAACGGCGAACACGGCGGATCCGATCGGTGTCGTCCATTCGTTCAACAGGTCCTTCTCGGCGAGACGCCGCTGGATGGGCAGGAACTGACGGGCGGTATCAGCTTGGTACGAGGCGAAAACCAGCCCGCTGTCGGGTCGGCCGGACGAGTCCGGCGCCTCGTCGTAGTTGTACGGCCGGCGCAGGATCTTCAGTTGCGGGTCGGTGACATGTGCCCGTGTGACGTGCGCGAAGTCCGGCATCACGGGCAGTCCGCCCTCGTCGACCGCGGTGAAGTCCGGCTCGTCGTGTTCCGCGACGCCGGTGAACGGCGCGCCGGAGGTCATCCGGCGGCCCACCGAGTTCTCCTTGTCGCCGACGCTGAGCAGGTCCCAGGTCTCGATCTCGGCCCGGATCCGGCGGACCACCAGCTGGGTGCTGTGGTCGGCGTTCCAGACCGCGGTGTCCCGGGCGGCGTCCTTCGGGTTGGCCGTGCCGTCCAGTTGGCCCAGCACGTTGCGCTGGGTGAACTCGGCGGCCTGCACGCCGGGGCTGCGCCGGAATCCGCGCTGCACCCAGCGCACCGATCCGAACGGCCGGGCATCCTTGATCATCATGCGCTGGGCGTGCGTGACGGTCAGTGCGTCGTCGGCGCAGATCTGCAGCAGCAGGTCGCCGCCGGACCAGCGGTCCTGGAGCCGGTCGATGGTGAAGCTCGGCAGGTCGGTGACCGGCGAGGGCAGGCCGGCCGCCCGGTAGAGGCCGGGACCGAACCCGAACGTCACGGTCAGGCCGGCCGGCAGCACGGCCAGGTCGGCCTCGGTGTCGGCGAGCGCCGGCTCGCCCCGGGTCAGCCGGGACGCGTCGTCGGTGAGCAGCCGCAGCATCCGGCCCAGGGCGGCCCGGTCGACGTCCTTGGCCAGGGTGAACGCGACGAACGCGCCGTGTGCCTGCGGCTCGTCGGTGACGCCGGCCTGGCGCGGGCCGTGGAACGCGATGGTGCGGGTGCCGGTGTCGGTTCCGGTGCCGGTGGTGGTCGCGGCCACCGGGACGACCGGGCCGTCCGAGCGTCGGGACAGGGCGGCACCGGCCGCGGCGGCGGCACCGAGGCCGGCCGCCGCGCCGCCGGTGAGCAGTGCCCGGCGACCGATCGTCACGAGTGTGCGCCCGCCGACGCCGACGGCATGCCGCCCATCTCCATGCCCGGGTCGTAGCTCTCCTGCGCGCCCACGAACGGCTTCGCGACGGCGGTGAAGTCGACGGTGCCGCCACCGACCAGGTTGAGGGTGAACGTGACCTCGTCACCCGCCTTGATCGCCGCGGTGGGCTGCATCAGCATCAGGTGGTCGCCGCCCGGGGACAGCTCGTGCGTGCCACCGGCCTTGATCACGAAGCCGCCCTCCTTGGGCTGCATCACCATCGCGCCGTCCTTCATGACCATGGTGTGCAGTTCCAGCGGCGAGGCCGGGGAGGTGGCCGACTCGATGGTGACGTCCGCGCCGGTGTTGTTGACCAGGGTGGCGAACGCCGCGGTCATGCCGCTGTCGGCGGCCTTCACCCAGGGGTCGCGCACGGTCAGGGCGGTGGCGGTCACGGCGCTCGCGCTCGCGGCGGGCTCACCGGCGGCGGTCGGGGACGCGGCCTCGGTACCGCCGCAGCCGGTGAGGGCGAGCGCGGCACAGAGGGCCGGGACTGCCACGAGACGGGTACGGCGGGCGAACGCGACTGTCTGCATCATCTTCCTTTGCTTCGGTTCCTCGTCTTCGGGGAACGCCCGTTAGTCGCCACGGGGCGCTCGGGAGTTCCCCGGAATTCCGGAGAAGTCGTGACGGTCGTCGCTCCACTGGGGACCTTTTCCCGCGTACGCCGAAAAATCTGTCACCCGGACGGGCGCATCCGGAGAGCTTGTCCGGCGGGGGTCAGCCGGTAGATTCCTAGCCTGCGACGACGGGACTACGGACGGCTTGGGGAGTGAAGGGGTGACGACGGAGGCTCGCGCGCTGGACCGCCGCGGTGTCGGAGGCATCGGATCGGTCGAGGTTCTGGCCGGGCTGCTCGTCCTGCTGGTGATCTTCCGGGGGCCGCTGTCCGGGCTGGTGTCCGGGGCGCGGATGCAGACCTGGACGACGGTCTTCGTGTCGGTGCTGGTGCAGGCGGTGCCGTTCCTGGTGTTCGGGGTGCTGCTGTCGGCGGTGATCGCGGTGTTCGTGCCGCGTGACTTCTGGGCACGGGCGCTGCCGAGACGTCCGGCGCTGGCGGTGCCGGCCGCCGGGCTGGCCGGGGTGGTGCTGCCCGGCTGCGAGTGCGGCAGCGTGCCGATCGCCGGTTCGCTGATCCGCCGCGGGGTGACACCGGCCGCCGCGCTGGCCTTCCTGCTGGCCGCGCCGGCGATCAACCCGATCGTGCTGACCGCGACCGCGGTGGCGTTCCCGGGAGATCCGGAGATGGTGCTGGCCCGGTTCCTGGCCGGCCTGATCGTCGCGGTGGTGATGGGCTGGCTGTGGCTGCGTCTCGGCAAGGCCGACTGGATCCGGCTGCCGCACCGGCCCGACCTCGACGGCATGCCGCGCGGCCAGGCGTTCTGGTCGGCGGTCCGGCACGACGTGGCGCACGCCGGTGGTTTCCTGGTGCTGGGTGCCGCGGCCGCCGCGACGATCAACGTGCTGGTGCCGGAGGCCTGGCTGCAGAGTGTGGCGGCCCAGCCGGTGCTCTCCGTGCTGGCGCTGGCGGTGCTGGCGGTGCTGCTGTCGATCTGCAGTGAGGCGGACGCGTTCGTGGCCGCGTCGCTGTCCCAGTTCTCGCTGACCTCGCGGCTGGTGTTCCTGGTGGTCGGGCCGATGGTCGACCTGAAACTGATCTCCATGCAGGCGGGGGTGTTCGGTCGCCGGTTCGCGGTCCGGTTCGCCCCGGCCACGTTCCTGCTGGCGGTCCTGGTCGGCACGATCTTCGGGGTGGTGCTGCTGTGAACCGGCAGGCGCAGGCGGTGGTGCTGCTTCTCTTCGGTGGGGCGATCCTCAAGGTGTCGCTGACCGATCTCTATCTGCGGTACGTCAAGGAGGGCCTGCGCCCGTTGCTGATCGTGGCGGGTGCGGTGCTGGTGGCCGCCGCCGTGATGACCCTGTGGTACTCCTGGCGGAACTCCGACGACCATCACCACGAACCCCGGGTGGGCTGGCTGCTCATCCTGCCGGTGCTCGGATTGTTGCTGGTCGCCCCACCGGCGCTGGGGTCGTACACCGCGGACCGGTCCGGCACGCTGCCGATCGGCGACGCCGGGTCGGATTACCCGCCGCTGCCCGAGGGTGACCCGGTCGCGGTGGGGCTGCTCGACTACGCGTCGCGGGTGGTCTACGACGAGGGCCGCAGCCTGGCCGGGCGCCGGCTCAAGCTGACCGGTTTCGTCACCACCGCCGAGAACGGCGCCCCGATGATCGCCCGGATCGTGGTGAGCTGTTGCGCCGCCGACGGCCGGCCGATCAAGGTGGGGCTGGAGGGCGGTCCGGTGATCGACGCACCGGCCGGCGCCTGGGTGCAGATCACCGGCGTGTACAGCACGACATTGGGCAAGGACCCGGTCAATCAGGCCGATATCGCGTATCTGAAGGTCGAGCAGTGGCAGCCGGTCACCCCACCGAAGCAGCAGTACGAATGACCCTCCGCAACCGGATCAGCCTGGCCACCGCGCTGCTGGCGGCCGGGGCGCTGCTCGCCGGGACGGTCCCGGACCGGGAGCCGGCACCGGTCGCGGCCGGTGACGAGCGGCTCACCGCCGCGCAGGCGTGGCCGTCGGCGTCCCGGGCCGACCTGCCGGATCTGGGGATCGAGCCGCTGCTGTTCCTGGACGCGACCACCGCGGTCGGCACGGTCAGCGACCGGGATGCGCTGCGGCTGGTGATCGTGGCGGACGGGCGGCAGCGCGAGTTGCGGCGCCTGCCGGCCGGCGGCGACGCCCGGTTCGACACGGTGACCGCGTCCGGCGAGGATCTGTTGTGGACGGAGTCGACCGGTGACCGGCCGACCGAGATCTGGACCGCGCGGGCGCACGCCGACGAGTCGCCCCGGATGATCACCGCGGACACCGGCAACGTGCTGTTCTACGGCACGCAGTACGACCTGGTCGTCGCGGACGGCCGGGTGCACTGGACGGCCGGCGAGGGCAGTGGCAGCACCCAGATCCGGTCGGTGGCGCTGACCGGCGGGGCGGTGCAGGTGCGGACCGAGGCCGGCCAGTGGGCGCTGACCGCCTGGCCGTGGCTGACCGACGACGCGGCCGGTGGGCAGACCGGGGCGATCACGATGCGCAACCTGGAGACCGGTTCCCGGGTCGCCGTGCCGGTGGCCGCGTCCGAGTGGAGCATGTGCAGCCCGTCGTGGTGCCGGGTGATGGTGATGGACTCGTCCGGGCCGGTCCGGATCGACGCGATGCGCCCGGACGGCTCGGACCGGCGGCGGGTGGCCGGTCCACAGGCGCAGGCGGCGGTGACCGACGTGGCGGTGCTGGACCGGTTCGAGATCCTCTCCGAGCCGGGGCCGAACGCGGACCTGACCGGGGTGGCCGGGTTGATCGTGCACGATCTCGACACCGGCCGGACGGTGGCGTTGTCGGCGGCGGCGGATCTGGCGGCGACCAGGGACGGGATGCTCTGGTGGTCGACCGGGGATCAGGAGACGGCGATCTGGCACACGCTGGATCTGCGGACCGCTTGAGTCACTCCTCACGGTAATCACTCCTTTGCGGAGGGTGGTGGGGTCGGTTACGTTGGGGGCGCGCCGGAGACCCGCCGGGAGTCGACACCATGCTGCCCTTGACACCTCGCATCGCGCCGATCACTCGATCCGTCCTGGATGAGGGGGAACTCCTCGAACAGCTGGTGGAGGGGTTCGGATCACCGGTCAACGTGGTCCTGCCACAGAGCGCCGGGGCCAACGTGGCCCGGTTCCTCGACGTCTACCGCCGGCGGCGGCTGCGCGGGCGGATCCACTTCGCCCACAAGGCCAACCGGTCCAGTGCGCTGCTGCGGCAGCTGAGCACGACCGACGCCGGGGTGGACGTGTCGTCGCTGGAGGAGTTGCAGCACGCACTGTCGTCGGGCTTCCCGCCGGACCGGATCCTCGCCACCGGCCCTAAGGACCGGGCGTTCCTCTGGCTGGCCGCCCAGACCGGGGTGACGGTGGCCGTGGACTCCCTGGCCGAGATCTCCGACATCCCCGGCCGGAACGCCAAGATCATGATCCGGCTCTCCGGATTCGTGTCGCACGGCGTGCAGATGGTCAGCCGGCGCAGCCGGTTCGGCATCCGGGTCGGTGACCTCGACACCGCCCTCGACCTGATCGACGGCCGCGCCGAACTCGTCGGCCTCGCCTACCACCTGGACACCGTCGCGGTCGCCGAGAAGGCGGTGGCGTTCGAAGGCGCCCTGGCCGCCCTGGACAAGTGCCGGGCCCGGGGACTGCGCCCGTGGACGCTCGACATCGGCGGCGGCTACGGCGTCAACTACCTGGCCGACGGCGCGCAGTGGGAGCGTTACACCTCGGCCCTCGCGCAGGCGGTCCTCGGCAACCGGCCGCCGATGACCTGGAACGGTCACGGGTACGGCCTGCGCGCCGAGAACGGCACCCTGCGCGGCAGCCTCACCGTCTATCCGGCGCACCGCGGGGCGGCCGGCGCCGACTACCTCGACCAGTTGCTGGACACGCCCGCGCCCGGACAGCGGCGGCCCCTCGGCGACCTGCTGCTGGACCACATGTACGACCTGGACGTCGAACCCGGCCGCGCCCTGCTCGACCAGTGCGGCCTGGTCCTGACCCGGGTCGTCGAGGTCCGCCGGCAGGACGGCGACCTGCTGGTGCGCGTCGACGCCAACGCCCGGGACGTGAGCACCGAGGAGCACGGCGTGCTGATGGATCCGGTGCTCCTCGGCAAAGACGAAGGCGAAGGCGACAACGACGGCGAAGGCGAGGAAAGAGGGGCGTACCTGCTCGGCAACCTCTGCCTCGAGTCGGACCTGATCACCCGCCGGCAGGTCCGGCTGCCCCGCACGCCCCGGACCGGCGACCTGCTGGTGTTCGTCAACACGGCCGGTTACTTCATGGACTTCGTCGCCACCACCGCGGTGCGCCGGCCGGTCACGCCCATGGTCGCGCTGTACCGGCGGGACGGTCGATGGCGCTGGTGCCTCGACGAGAACTACTGGCCCGAGGGGGCTCCATGAGATTCGACGACATCACCGAGGCGATCGGCAACACGCCCCTGGTGCGCATCGACCCGGCCGTGCACGGCCTGCGCAACATCGACCTGTACGCCAAGATGGAGTTGCTCAACCCGTTCGGGTCGGTGAAGGACCGGGCCGCCTGGAGCATGGTCCGCCCGATGCTGGCGGGCGCGGCGGAACGCGGTGACACGGTGGTCGAGCTGTCCAGCGGCAACACCGCCAAGGCTCTCGCGCTGATCGCCGGGATGCACGGCCTGCCGTTCCGCAGCGTCACCAACCGGATGAAGGTCCCCGAGATCAAGGACCTGCTGCTGCTGCTCGGCGCGGAGATCGACGAGCTGCCCGGCCAGTCCGAGTGCCTCGACCCGACGGACACCGACGACCCGCTGACCCGGATGTACCGGCGGCTCACCGAGTCCGGCGGTGGTTTCGTGCACACCGACCAGTACTTCAACGAGCTCAACGTGGAGGCGCACCTCAACGGCACCGGGCCGGAGATCGTCAAGGATCTGGACGGCAACGCCCCGGACTACTTCATCGCGTGTGTGGGCACGGCGGGGTCGTCGACCGGGGTGGCCCGGGCGCTGCGGCAGCACGACCCGGACACCCGGGTGATCGGGCTGGTCTCGGCGAAGAACGACTTCATCCCGGGGATCCGGACCATCGACGAGGTGCACGAGGTGGGCCTGTTCGACCCGGGCGTCTACGACACCGTGGAGCCGGTCAGTGCGGACGAGGCCATCGACGGGCTGCTCACCCTGGTCCGGCGGTGCGGGATGCTGGCCGGGCCCACCGGCGGGGGCGCCTATCAGGGGGCGGTGCGGTTTCTGCGTACGGTGGACGCGTCCTTGACCGAGCGACGGTCCGCGGTCTTCATCATCTGCGACCGCGTCGAGTCGTACCTGAGTTACCTGCGGGAACGCCGCCCGGCCCTGTTCGGGCAGCCGGCGCGGCCGCACTCGGTGGGGTCGCTGTCGCCGGCGGAGGTCGCCGCGGCCCCGGTGGTGGCGGTCGAGGCCGCCGAGGCCTATGCCCGGGACGCGCTGGTGATCGACTTGCGGAGTCCCTACGCCTACCAGGCGCTGCACATCGACGGGTCGATCAACATCGTGGATGAGGCGTTCGGGGAGATGCTGGCGGCGGGGTTGCCGTTCAGCCGCCGACAGCCGGTCCTCCTGGTATGCCCGGTGGGAGAGAAATCGGCCTCCTACGCCGCCTTGTTGCAGAAGATGGGACATCCGGCGGTTCATTCGCTCGCCGGTGGCGTCATCGCCTGGCGGGACGCCGATCTCCCCCTGGTGCGTGACTGAGATGACCTGGCAGTCCACCCTGCGCGGACAGTTCCCCCAGATCACATCGAACCCGGAGACGGCGTATCTGGACAGCGCGGCCACCTCGCAGAAGCCGCAACCCGTCCTGGACGCCGTCATGACCTATCTGACCAGTGGCAACGCCAATGCCGCCCGGGGCACGTACCCGTGGGCGAACCGCACCACCGCCCGCATCGAACACGCCCGCGACCGGCTCCGCCGTTTCCTCGCCGACCCGGCACCCGGCGAATCCGGTGTGCACTTCGTCAGCGGCACCACCGAGGGCCTGCGTACCGTCGCCCGCGACTGGCTCGCCCCGCAACTGCACCCCGGCGACGAGATCCTGGTCCCGTTCGCCGACCACAGCGCGAACATCCTGCCCTGGCAGGAGGCCGCCGCCCTGACCGGCGCCACCGTGCGGGCGATCCCCTACGACGCGGCGCACGACTACGCCACCGGTCGCGTCGCCGAGATGATCACCCCGCGGACCCGGATGATCGCCGCCACCCACGTGCACCACGTCTACGGCAACGACATGAACGTGCACCGCCTGCGCGCCCTCGCCGGCCCCGACATCCCGATCTGCCTCGACGCCGCGCAGAGCTTCGGCCATCTCCCGATCTCGGTCGGCGCCCTCGACGTGGACTTCGTCGTCTTCTCCGGCCACAAGGCGATGGCGCTGCCCGGCACCGGCGCCGTCTGGGCCCGCAACCGGCGCGGCCCGGTCTTCCAGCCGGCCGGCTGGAACGGCTCCCCCAACACCAGCGGCATCATCAGCCTCGCCGCCGCGATGGACTGGCTCGACGAGGCGGACCTGGAGCGGATCGCCCAGTGGAACCAGGCGCTCGGCGTACGGCTGACCGAGGGGCTGAGCAAGATGGCCGCCTACGAGATCCTGGGCTGCCAGCGCAGCCTGACAGCGGACTCGGCGGTCCAGCAGCGGCACGGGATCGTGGCCTTCCGGCACCGGGCGATCGGCTCCAACGACCTGGGGTTCATCCTGGCCGCGGACGGGCTGCTGGTCCGTGCCGACGGTCACTGCCAGGGCGCCCAGGGCGAGAAGACCGCTTCGGTACGCGTGAGCGTGCACGTCTACACCACGCGGGAGGAGATCGACCGTCTCCTGGACGCGCTGGCCGCCCTCGACCGGTGACCGTCGCCCGCATGCTCGCCCGGCCGGCACCGCACGGGTCCGCGGGCCGGTTCGCGCGCGGCCGTCGCGACGATCACCCACCCCGCGTGTCCTCCGGTTAGGGCGCCCGGTTAGAAACGATTGTCGTTTCTAGTCTTTTCGCACCGAGGTAGGCCCATGCCGTCCACCGCTCTCGACCCCGTCGGCGTGGCCGGCCGCCGCGCCGCCTGGGACACCGTCATGACCGGTTTCGTCCCCGGCCTGCCCGCCCTGGAACGCGTCATCGGCACGGTCACCGAAGGCCTGCACGGGGGGCCGCCCACCCGCGTGCTCGACCTCGGCGGCGGTCCCGGCCTGCTCGCCGAACGGATGGCCGCCCGCTGGCCGGGCGCCCGGGTCGGTCTCGTCGACATCGACCCGGTGCTGCTGGCCCTGGCCCGGACCGCCCTGCCCGGCGCGGTGGACGTGATCGACGCCGACCTGACCGCGCCGGCCTGGACCGCCGCGGCGGGCGGCGGGTACGACCTGGTCACGGCGGTGATGACGGTCCACTATCTGGATCCGGCGCCGATCCGCACCCTGTACCGCGCGATCCGCCGCGTCCTGGCCCCCGGCGGCCTGCTGGTGGTCGCCGACCTGATGCCCGACGACCACGCCCCGACGGTGATGCGCGCGCTGGACCCGGTCCCGGGCGAGGCCACCGCCGAACTGGCCTGGACCCAGTGGTGGGGTGAGCTGACCGCGGCAGCCGAGTTCGCGCCGCTGCTGGCGGCCCGGTCCGAGGTGTTCCGGGACCGTCCGACCGCCGAGTTCGCGGGCGGCCCGGCCTGGCACGCGCAGGCCGCCCGCGCCGCCGGTTTCGCCGAGTCCGGCCTGCTGTGGCGCGACGGCCGCCATGCCGCCCTGGCCTGCCGCCGCACCTGACCCGCGGAGCATAAGGACGAGGACGCAGACGGGCGCCGTCCGGGCGTACCCGATGTGTGGAAAGAGTGCGTGGCGGACCCGGCCGGACCGACGCGGGGGTCAGGGGCTCGCGGCGAGGAAGAGGAAGACGGCCAGCAGGCTCAGGTGCAGGCCGCCCTGCAGGATGTTGGCGCGACCGGGGACCACGGTCAGCGTGCCGATCACGACGGTGAGGCCGAGCAGCACCATCTGGGTGCCGCCCAGTCCCAGCAGCAGCGGCCCGGGCAGCCAGATCATCGCGGCGGCGATCGCCGGAATGGTCAGGCCGATGCTGGCCATCGCCGAACCCAGCGCCAGGTTGATGCTGGTCTGCATGCGGTCCCGGGACGCGGCCCGGACCGCGGCGATGGTCTCCGGGAGCAGGACCAGCAGGGCGATCACCACGCCGACCACCGACTGGGGCAGGCCGGCGTTCTGGACGCCGGACTCGACCGCCGGGGAGACGCCCTTGGCCAGGCCCACCACCGCGATCAGCGCCACCAGCAGCAGTCCGAGACTGGTCAGGGCGGTCCGGCGCGACGGCGCGTCGAGGTGCTCCTCGGCGTCGATCACCTCGCCGGAGGTGGTGATCGGCAGGAAGTAGTAGCGGTGGCGGCGGGTCTGGACACCGACGAAGAGCAGGTACAGGCCGAGCGAGACGACCGCGGCGAAGCCCAGCTGGGCGGGGGTGAACTGCGGGCCGGGGCTGCTGGTGGTGAAGGCGGGCAGCACCAGGCTGAGGGTGGCGATCGCGGTGACGGTGGCGAAGGCCGCGCCCGTGCCCTCCGGGTTGAACACGGCTATCCGGCGGCGCAGTGCTCCGACCAGCAGCGAGATGCCGAGAATGCCGTTGCAGGTGATCATGACGGCGGCGAAGACGGTGTCCCGGGCCAGCGACTGCGAACTCTCCCCGCCGCTGATCATGAGGGTGACGATCAGGGCCACCTCGATCACGGTGACCGCCACCGCCAGGATCAGCGAGCCGTACGGTTCGCCGACCTTGTGGGCGACCACCTCGGCGTGGTGGACGGCGGCCAGCACCGCGGCGGCCAGGAACAGCGAGATGACCACCACCGCGGCCGGTGGCAGGACGCGTCCGTAGCTGAGGAGCAGCGCCACGATCGCCAGGACCGGGGTGTACGCCGTCCAGTTCGACAGGGCGCTCTTGACCGTCACCCGTCCGACTCTGCCAAAGGGCGCGCTCAGGTGCCGGTCTTCCGGTCCGAATGGCCCAGGTCGCGGTCCGGGGCGATCCGGTCCCGGACCAGGCGTTTGAGGTGCGGCAGCTCCGGGAAGCCGCCCTCGGCCTTGCGCGACCAGAGCAGCTCGCCGTCGAGGCGGACCTCGAAGACACCGCCGACGCCGGGCACCAGGGCCACCTCGCCGAGGTCGGTGGCGAACGTGGTGAGCAGCTCCTGCGCGGTCCAGCCGGCCCGCAGCAGCCAGCGGCACTGGGTGCAGTACTCGATCTCGAGACGTGGGGTGCGCGCAGTGGTCACGCCGACGAGTATGCCGCGTGCAACCATCGGGGCAGTCGCCACCCGTCGTCAGGAGTTGTTCTCGTTGAAACCGCACCCGATCCTGGCCGTCACGGCGGTTCTGCTCACCGCCGCCTGCTCGTCCACGACCGCCGACGCCCCCGCCGCCGCCGAGAAGACGGCGGTGCCGGCCGCGACGGACTATGTCGCGCTTGGTGACTCGTACGCGGCGGGCCTGGGCGGCGGCGGGTACGCCCCGGGTTCCTGCCTGGTGAGCACGGCGGGGTCGTACCCGGCGTTGTGGGCGGCCGGGCGCACCGGCGACACGGTCGGCGAGGTCGTCAACAACGCGTGCAGCGGAGCCCGGATCGCGGACGTGGCCGAGAAACAGCTGTCCGCCCTGGACAAGAAGACCGGCTGGGTGACGGTGACGGTCGGCGGCAACGACGCCGGGTTCACCACCACCCTGCAGCAGTGCCTGCTCGGCGACGAGAAGACCTGCACGTCGTCGGTGAAGAAGGCGGTCACCGGGCTGGCGACGATGCCGGACGAACTGGGTGACCTGTTCACCACGATCCGGGACAGGGCGCCGAACGCGAAGGTGTACGTGCTGGGCTACCCCCACCTGGTGGTCGGTGCCGAGACCAGGTGTGACGCGCTGTCGGCGACCCGGCGGGAGGTGCTCAACGCGGCCGCGGACACTCTCGACGAGGCGATCGAGACACAGACCGGCAAACACGACGGGTTCACCTTCGTGGACGTGCGGAAGGCGTTCGAGGGGCACGAGGCGTGCGCGGACGAGCCGTGGATCAACGCGCTCGCCGACAACGTGTCCGAGTCGTTCCACCCCGACACGAAGGGCTACCAGGCGTACGCCGACGCCCTCGCGAAGGTCACCGGCTGACCCACCCGACGCCTGAGGGACGTCTCGTGTTCGCGTGGTGGACGTCTCGGCGCGCTTCGATGGGCCGTGCACCACGCCAACCACTACTACGGCCACTCGCATGTACTGGCCCGGTACGCCGGATTCGACGGCGCCGGCCCGCCGCGGATCCGCGGATACCTGCAGCACGGCTGGAACATCGGTGACGGCCTCGCCCCCGACCACGAGTACGTGCCCGGCATCCCGTCGTTCGTGTGGAGCGAGACGACCCGCCGCCGCGCCTGGTCGATGGGGCATCGCGGGGTGTACGTGACCGGCGCGCCGTGGGCCTATCTGGTCGCGGCGGCGCCCGATCTTGATCAGCCGAGGGAAGGCACCATCTGGTATCCCTTCCACGGCTGGGAGGGCCAGCACGTTCACGGTGACCACGACCGCCTGATCGCCGAGATCCGCGCCACCGAACCCGGCCCGGTCACCGTCTGCCTGTACTGGCAGGAGTACCGGTCGGTGCGGCTGCGCCGCCGTTACGAGCGGGCCGGTTTCCGGGTGATCTGCCACGGGTACCGCGGCGGCCGGTGGCGGGACCTGGACCCGGGGTTCCTCGACCGGCAGCTCGCCGAGCAGCGCCGGCACGCCCGGGTGGCGTCCAACCGGCTGTGCAGCGCCCTGCTCTACGGCATCCTCGCCGGGTGCGAGCCGGCCGTCTACGGCGACCCGATGCAGCTGCGCGACGAGAAGGACCTGTTCGGCGGGCGGTCCCGGATCCGCCGCCAATGGCCGGAACTGCACGGGGCGTCGGTCGACAACCGGGTGGCGCGGCAGATCGCGGTGGCCGAACTGGGCGCGGACCGGCTGATGCCGGCCGCCGAGATGCGGGAGCTGTTCCGATGGTCGTGACCCCCCTGCTGCTCGGCGGCGAGATGCCGCACTGGTCCGACCCGGAACCGGCCGGCGGCGCGGTGCTGCGGGCCCTGGCCGCGGGCGCGCACGGCGACACCCTGGTGGTCGGCCCGCACAGCCCGGAACTGATCGCGGCGATCACCGCCCGGCACGTGACGGTGCTGCTGCGCGGCGTCCCGGACGGCGAGGCGCTGCCCGGGCGCCCCGGACTCGAGGTCTGCTGCGGAAGCCTGGAGAAGCTGGCGGCGGTCCCCGCCTACGACACCGTCGTGGCACTGGACGGGCTGGAGCGTACCGGCAGCACCGAGAGTCCCGGCCCGAGCTGGGCGGACGGGCTCGCCCAACTGCTCGCGGTGCTGCGCCCCGGCGGGCGGCTGCTGCTCGGGCTGGCCAACCCGGTCGGTGTCCACGACCTGCTGGCCGGGGCGGCGGACCCCGGCGACGCGCAGTGGTCCGGCCCGCCCGGCGACGATCCGACCAGGCCGGTGGGGGCGGCCGCGCTGCGCGACCGGTTGCGGTCGGTGGGTCTCGACCCGTTGCGGGAGTACGCGGTCTTCCCGTCCCCCCGCCACCCGACCGTGCTGCTGGGGACGGCCGCACTGGCCGATCCGGCCCTGACCGGTTTCCTGTCGTCGGCGCTGCGCCGCACCGCCCCGCCGCCCGGCCCGCTGCTCGCCGATCCGCGGCCGGTCGCCGCCCGGCTGCTGCGCCACGGCCTGGCCGGGGCGATGGCCCCCGGGTGGGTCGTCGTCGCCACCAAGACCGGCGACTCCCCGCTCCCGCCCGCGCGGCCGTCGAACGCCGCCAGCTCCGTCGCCAGCTCCGTCGCCGGCCTGCCGGAGACGCTGATCGCCGACGGGCCGGTGCTGCGGCGCCTCTCCCCCGCGCCCGGCCGCGGCTGGGTGCACGAGGACCTGGCCGAGGACCTGCTGCCGGTGCCGCGGGAGCTGCCGGCCGGCGAATGCCTGCACGACCTGCTGATGGTCGCCGGGCGCGGCCACGACCTGCCCGCCCTGCGGTCGCTGGTGACCGGCTGGCGGGACGGCCCGGCCGCCGGGGTGCCCGCCGACGCGGTGCTGGTCGCCCCGGACGGCCGCTACCAGCCACTGGCCGCCCCGGGCGAACCGGCGGAGGCGCTGCGCCGGTTCGCCGACGCGGTGCGCGACGAGGGCCTGCCCGCCGAGATCGCCGAGATCTTCGGGGTGATGACCGGCCGGCGGATCCGCCCCGGCGGTGCGGCCCTGCGCGAGCTCACCGCGGAACGGGACCGTCTGGCGCGGGAGCTGGGCGAGGCGATCACCCAGAACATCTGGTACGAGCGACAGGCCGCGTCCCGCGATGCCGAGCTGGCCCGCGCGTACCGGATCATCGCCCTGCTCAAGGGCACGGTGCCCGGCCGGGCCGCGACCGCCGTACGGGGCGGCCTGCGCACCGGCACGTCGTTCGCCCGGGCCGCCCTGCGCCGGATCCGCCAGCCCTGACCCCGCCGCGTCGTGGCCGGCCCAGCCCTCGCACCAGCCGCCGTCACCCAGCCGCCGCGCACGGCTGCAGTCACCCCGCCATCGCGCACGGTTCTTCGACCAGCCGCCGCGAACCGTGGACCACGGCCCGAGCAACCCAGCCGTCGCCCGTGGTCCCCTTCGAGGCCGCAACCCAGCCGTGGACAACGGCTCGGAACACTCAGCCGTCCTCCACGGCTCCTCACCAGCCGAAAACGAACCGTGGACGACGGCTCAGCCGACCGAGCCGTCAGCCGTGGTCCATCGATGAGCCGACAACGACCGTGGACAACGGCCCGACCGGCTCTGCCGTCGACTGCGGTCCGTTCACCAGCCGAAGCAGCCCTCATGCTGACTTGTCACCCACGGCGCGGTGTTGATCAATCGCCCGCCGTGTTTCCGAGGTTTCGGGCGCCGGAAACAGCAGATACGCGGCGGGCGATCGATCAACTACGACCTGCTCGGCTGCCGATCTCTGCAGGACAACCGCCAACGACGGCTGGGCCGGTCCCGATACCACTCGGCACGAGTTGATCAAGAGTCTGACCGGGGCTTGTACCGACTGACATCGCGCTTGCCGAGCGGCACTTCCGGTCTCTTCGCGCGGCAGCACCGGACGCTTCGCGCGGCAGCACCGTTCCGTCACTCGCGGCCTCCCCACACTGCTGACGAAATCAAGGTGGGCTGGAGTGGGACAGGTCGAGAACCGGCGGGATGGGTCAGGTGGGAACGGGCGCGGAGGCCCCCGCCAGCTCGTCGTAGAGGTGCTCGAGACGTCCGGTCTGAGTGTGCAGGTCGAAGTGGGCGGCCACGTGGGCGTGCGCCCGGGTGCCCATCCGGCGGCGCAGGTCCGCGTCGCCCAGCAGGCGGGCGATGCTCGCGGCCAGGGCCACCGGGTCGGACTCCGGTCCGAGCAGGCCGGTGTCGCCGTCGACGACCGCTTCGGGGATGCCGCTGTGGTGGGTCGCCACCACCGGCAGGGCCAGCGCGCCGGCCTCCAGGATCGTGGTCGGCAGGCCCTCGGTGTCGCCGTCGGGGGCGGTCTTCGACGGGGCGGCCAGCATCCGCGACTCGGCCAGGTACCGCTGGACCACGTCGGGTGGCTGGGCGCCGACGAACGTGACGTCCAGGCGCAGGGTCTCGGCGCGGGCGCGCATCTCGGCGAGCAGCGGGCCGTCGCCGATCACGACCGTGCGCGGGCGCGGGGTGTGCAGGCCGGCCAGGGCGGTGAGCAGGTCGTCGACGCCCTTCTTCGCGACGAGACGGCCGACGAAGACGACGTCCCAGCGTTTCGGCAGGATCGGCGGGACGGCCGGGACGGGCACGCCGGTGTGGTGCACGCGGACGGTGTCCGGGCCGGCGCCGCAGGCCAGTGCCCGGTCGCGGATCACGCCGGAGACGGCGAGGACCAGGGCCGCGCGCTGGAAGACGGTCCGCAGGTTGCGGCGGTACCGGATGCCGTGCAGTCCGGGCGCCGACGGCTGGCGGGTCACGTCGTGGCCGTGGACCGTCACGACCAGCGGAATGCCGGCCTGCCGGGCTGCGGCGCTGACCAGCCACCCGTCGCCGCCGAAGTGGGCGTGCACCAGGCCGGGCCGCAGCCCGGTGAGGGTGTCGCGCAGCCGCGGTGACGTGCCGGTCAGGCGCAGCCGCAGGAGGTCGGCGCCGCCGTCCGGGAAGGTGATCACGTCGTCCGGGCGCGACAGGGCGGAGTCGATCCGGGTGGCGCCGACGTAGACCGGTTGCCAGCGGCGCAGCGCGTCGCCCTGGGCGCGGACGAACGTCTCCGATCCGGGCAGCATGGCGCTGCGCCAGATCGCGACGCGGCGCTCAGCCGGCATCGTGCGGCACGGCGGCGGGGGCGGGCGGGCGCGGAACCGGCGAGCCGGGGGCTGAGGGGACGGCCCCCGGAGACGGGACGGGACCGGACGGCGCGGGCGCGGCACGACGGCCGACGATCAGGTCGCGCAGGCGTTTGCGGACCCCGGCGGGCAGCGCCCAGATCTGCGCGTGGGTCAGGTAGTCGAGCAGCCCCGGCCGGCCGTGCGTGCGGGCCTCGGCGAGCAGTTCCCGGAAGTGCCGGCCCTGCCGGGTCGGCGCGGCCATCGAGCTGATCACGCTGAGGGTGAAGGCCGCGTACGCGCGGGGCGTGAACAGTTCCCGGCTGCCGCGCAGCCAGGTGAGCTGCTGCTCGTACGGCATCTCCAGGCTGATCCGGTGCCGGTTCTCGTCCTGGTGCCAGAGCACGAGAGGTTCCGGGGCGTAGATCAACTCGACGTCGTCCTCCCGCACGGCCCGCAGGGTCCAGTCGAGTTCCTGCTGGCGGCGCAGCCCGACGGTGAACGGCACCCGGCGCAGCAGTTCGGTCGGCGCCAGGATCGCCGACGTCTGGATGAAGCCGTCACCGTAGAACAGTCCGCGGCGCACGGTCAGGTATTCGCTCAGCGGCTCCCCCGGCGACGGCAGCCGGCGGGGCATCACCGAGTCGGCCCGCGGCGTCCGGTTGATCAGCCGGCACGCCACCACCGGGGACGGCTTCGACGAGGCCAGCGCCAACTCCAGCTGGGCGGCGATCTTCGTGGGCAGCCACTCGTCGTCGTCGTCGAGCAGCGCGGTCCACCGGGCCCGCGCCTCGTGGGCGCCGACGTTACGGGCGTGCGGCGCCTTGCCCCGCTGCGGCAGCTCGACCACCCGCAGCCGCGGGTCCCCGACCGCGGCGAGGGCGGCGACGGTCGCCGCATCGGGGCCGTCGACCACCACGATGCACTCCAGCGCGGCGTGGGTCTGCGCCAGCACGCTGCGCACGGCACGCAGGGCGAGGTGCGGGCGGTCACGGGTCGGGATGATGACGCTGACGTCCGGTTCTGCAGACATGGTCGCTCTTCTTCGCGGGAGGAGGCGGGCCGGGCGCGATCGAGACCCGACGATAAAGGGACCGGGCGGACGCCCCGTTAATGCCGGGCGACCGGTGGGCGGCCAGCCGGTAGGCATCTCCCCGCGCGCATGCCCCGGCGCCCGCGCTGCGGCCGTGCGCGGGCAGCGCCTCGCGGTGGTAGCCCCGGGACTCCCGGTCACGCGTACCAGAAAAACGCGTAACCGGACGCCCGGGCCGTGTGAAATGGAGGTCTTGACGGGTTCTACGGAACGGAATGCCTGATGCTCGCTCCGGCCGACGGTTTGACCGGGGCTGAGGCCGACGCCCGCCGGCGGCGCGGGGAGGCCAACACCGCCGTGCAGGGCGGGTCGCGCAGCTACGCGGAGATCCTGCGGACCAACGTCTTCTCGTTCTTCAACCTGATCCTGTTCGCGATCGGGGCGGCGCTGCTGATCCTCGGGCGCTACAGCGACGCGCTGATCAGTGTCGGACTGGGCCTGATCAACGCGGTGATCAGCGCGGCGCAGGAGATCCGGGCCAAACGCAAACTGGACCGGCTGCAGCTGCTGGAGAAGACGAACGTGCTGGTGGTCCGGGACGGCCGGGAGGCCGAGGTCGCGCCGGCGCTGGTGGTGCGCGGCGACGTGCTGCGGGTCCGGCCCGGCGACCAGATCGTGGTGGACGGCCCGCTGCTGGACGGCGGCCGGCTGGAGGCCGACGAGTCGTTGCTGACCGGGGAGAGCGACCCGGTGGTCAAACATCCCGGCGACGACCTGCGCTCGGGCAGCGTGTGCGTGGCCGGCGACGGACACCAGCTGGCCCGCGACGTCGGGGCGCGCAGCTACGCGGGCCGGCTGACCGCGGAGGCCCGCCGCGACAGCACCGACCGCACGCCGCTGCAGCGCAGCATCGATTTCATCGTGCGGCTGGTGATGGCGCTGACGGTGCTGATGAGCAGTGCCATCCTCGGGCAGGCGTTCCTGGAGGGTTTCACCCTGCTGCGGGTCGTGCAGATCACCGCGGTGCTGTCCGGTCTGGTGCCCTACGGGCTGTTCTTCCTGATCGCGCTCGCCTACACCGCGGGGGCGGTCCGGATCGCCCGGCACGGCGCGCTCGTGCAGCAGGTCAACGCCGTCGAATCGGTCAGCAACGTGGACGTGGTGTGCACCGACAAGACCGGCACGCTGACCACCGGCCGGCTGACCGTCGACGCGATCGTCCCGCTCGGCGCGTATGAATACGCCGAGGTGGCGGCGGCGCTCGGCAGTGTCGCCCACCACGTGTCCACGCCGAACCTGACCGCGCTGGCGCTGGCCGCGGCCCTGCCCGGCGAGCCGTGGGAGGTGCACGACGAGGTGCCGTTCTCGTCGTCGCTGCGCTGGTCCGGGCTGGCGACCGAGCAGGGCGTGTGGGTGCTGGGGGCACCCGACGTGCTCGGCCCGCGCCTGCTGCGGGACCCGCCGGCCGCGGAGATCAGCGAACGGACCGGTCAGGGACTGCGGGTGCTGCTGCTCGCGCACACGCCGGGCCGCGACGCGCGCCTGCGGGATCCGTCCGGGCGGCCGGACCTGCCGATGCTCGAACCGGTCGGCCTGGTCGCGCTCGCCGACGAGCTGCGCGACGAGGTGGTCCGGACCGTCGTGCGCCTGCGCGACGAGGGGGTACGCGTCAAAGTCCTGTCCGGCGACGACCCGCGGACGGTGGCCGCGATCGCCGTCCGGGCCGGGCTGGACGCGGCCACGGCGGTCCCGGGGGCCGACCTGGACGACCTGGACGATCCGGCGCTCGACCGGCTGGTCGCCCGCACCGCGGTGTTCGGCCGGGTCGCGCCGGAACACAAGGAACGCATCGTCGCCTCGCTACGCCGGCAGGGCCACTACGTGGCGATGATCGGCGACGGGGTGAACGACGCCCGCGCGCTCAAACAGGCTCAGGTCGGGGTGGCGATGCGCTCGGGCAGCGCGGTCACCCGCGACGTGGCCGACATCGTGCTCGTCGACGACAGTTTCGCCGCACTGCCCCCGGCCCAGCACGAAGGCCGGCGGATCATCAACGGGATCGCGATCTCGCTGTACGTCTTCCTGGCCCGGGTGGCGAGCCAGGGCCTGGTCATCCTGGCGGTGACGATGCTCGGGCTGAACTTCCCGTACTCGCCGACGCAGGTGGGCCTGACCATGTTCACGGTCGGGCTGCCGACGGTGTTCCTGACGTTCTGGGCGCAGCCGACCCGCCCGGACCCGCACCTGCTGCGCAACCTGGTGCGGTTCGTGGTGCCCGCCGCGGTGGTGACGGCCACGTTCGGCACGGCGATCTACACCGCGCTGTACGAGATGCTGGTCCGCGGCCTGACGTCGGGCCGGCGCACCCCGGCGGAGGTGATCGACGACTTCGAGCGGTACACCGGCCTGCAGTACGGGGTGGACGCCGACTTCACCACGGCGTCGGCGACGATCCTGGCCCAGACCGGCCTGTCGACGTTCTTCTGCTTCGCGTCGTTCATGCTGATCCTGTTTTTGGCCCCGCGGTCCCGTTTCTTCGCCGCGTGGACGAAACCGACCGGTGACCGCCGGCCGTCGATCCTGGTCCTGGCCTTGACGGTGACGTTCTGCGCGGTGGTGTGCGTGCCGGCGCTCTGGGACTATTTCGGCCTGGTCGGCCCGTCCCGGCCGGTCTTCACGATCGTGCTGCCGGCGCTGGTCCTCTGGTACGCGACACTGACCGTCGTCTTCCGCCTGCGCCTGTTCGACCGCCTGCTCGGCCTGCGCCCACCGCGCTGAGCGGGACGGCCGGCCCCGGACTCCGGAGCCGGCCGCTGCCTGCGCTCAGCCGGTGATGAACTCGTTGGTGGCGAGGAACTGGGTGCGTTCACGCAGGAAGGTGCGCAGCGTTTCGGCCTCGGTGGCCAGGGCGTCCTTGTCGGCGCCGTCGACCGTGGCGACCACCTCGGTGATGGCGTTCAGGATGTTCAGCGCGGACGCGTTGCCGTAGATCTTGCTGTACAGCTCCTTATACGCCTTCTGGTAGACGTCGGCGAACGCCGCACTGGCCAGGAAACGCTCCTTCAGCTTGTGGCCGCTGCCGAAGCCGCCGCCACCGCCGCCGGGACCCGCGCCGCCGCCGGGCATCTGGCCGCCTTCGGGCATCTCGAAACCCTCGGGGAGTTCCATGCCCTCGGGGAGTTCCATGCCCTCCGGCAGCTGGAAGCCACCACCCTGCTGACCCTGCTGGCCGCCCCGCATACCGCCGCCCATGCTGACCGATTCCTTCGGGTCCTGGGTGGCGCTGCCGGACAGGGTCAGGTTGTAGTCCCAGCCGACCACCGAGAACTTCTTGGTGGTCAGGTCGTACCAGAGGTAGTAGTTGCGGCCCGGGCCGGCCATGTCGTCGAAGTTGACCAGCAGGTTCTGGGTGGCGACGTACCGCGCGAACGACTCGACGTCGACGTGATCGGCCAGGCCCGCGTCGAACTCGGCGTCGGAGGCGCTGTTCACCCACCGGATCAGTTCGATGACCGGCTGAAGGTCCTGACTGCCCTTCTTGTTGATCTGTTTGAAGTCGTCGGCGTACTCCGTCTGGTCGTCGCCCTGATCGGTGAACTGGCTGCTCGCCATGCTCTTGTAGAGCACACCGTTCGTGCCGATCGTGTCGGCGAAGTTCTCGTCGGGGTGCTCGACGATGAGGCGGGCGGCGGCGGGACGGTCGTTCACCGTGAAACTGGTGTACGCGTACCGCTGGGCCACCTGGCCGGCGGCGGCCAGGACGTTGAGCGTGACCGCCTCGTTGAGGACGTTCGCGCCGCCGCCCATGTTGCCGCCGACCCGCACCGAGATCTCCCGGTGCCCCTGGTAGCGGCGGCCCTCGACGAACTCGTCGAAACGGATCAGCCAGGGCAGGTCCTCGGGTTCCTCGGCCTTGAGGCTGGAACCGCCCATGCCGCCACCCATCCGGCCGCCCTGCTGACCACCCTGCTGCTCAGCGCCACCCTGTGCCGGAGCACCGCCGGCCTGAGCCGAGGGGGCACCACTGGCCTGTGTCGACGGGGCACCACTGGCCTGGGCTGACGGGGCACCGCTGGCCTGGGCTGACGGGGCACCGCTGGCCTGGGCCTGCGGGGCCTGCTGCCCGCCCGGCCGGCCCTGACCGCCGCCGGGGAAGCCGCCACCGCCCGGGCCGCCGCCACCGCCGCGGTTGCCGCCCTGACGGGTCTCGCCGTTGCGGCTCAGGCTCTGCAACGTCGAGTTGCCCTTGAGCCGGATCCCCACGCTCGGGATCGTCGTCCCGTCGACCGTCAGATCCGCCTCCAGGTACTCCTTCTCGTTGTCGTCGAAGAACGCGTCCAGGATCTCCTGATAGTTCTCGTCACGGAACGTCAACTGAATGGTGTGCGCCTGCGTGGCGTCGAACAGGTCGGTGGTGCCGGCGATGTCGACGGTCACCTCGTCGCCGTTCTCGTCACTGGTGCTGGTCACCAGCGGGGCGACACGGACCGTGCTGAACACCACCGCGAACGCCAGCAGCGTGGCGGCGCAGGTGGCGAGCAACTTCCAGTAGTGCCGCACCCGGACCGGGATGCGGTGCGCGATCGAGCGGGGCAGCATCTACAGGTCCGTCTGGTCGTACCCGGTCAGGACCGTCACCCGCTGGCCGCCGGTACGCTCGCCGAGCGCGGCGATCAGCTGACCGGGTTCGGTGCCCTTCTTCAACCGGACCGTGTACATCAGCTCGGTCAGCGCCCCACCCCGGATGCTCTCGATGCTGACCAGCTCGAACTCGCTGGTGTGCGCGATCAGCACGTCCTGGATGTTCTGCGTGTAGTTGCCGTCCGGCGGGACCTGCACCTTCACGACCTGACGCTGGACGTTCGCGGCGAACCAGTTGAACCGGTACATCACCAGGATGATCAGGCTGATCGACACGGCGGCCACGATCGCCAGGGTGTAGAAGCGGGTACCGGCGGCCATGCCGACGCCCATCACCAGGAAGATGAACCCGACGTCACGGGTCTCCTTGATCGCGTTCCGGAAGCGGACCACGCTCAGCGCGCCGACCAGGGCGAACGCCCGGGCGATGTTGGAACCGACGACCAACATGATCAGGGCGATCAGCATGCCGAGGATGACCAGCGTCTGCACGTACGACTGGCTGTAGGACACGTTGCGGTGCGTGAACCGGTACACCCAGGCGATGAACGCGCTGAGCAGGAAGGACAACGACAACGCGATGGCGATGTCGCCGACGCTGAACGTGCCGGACAGGTCTTGGACTTCGAAGGGCATGCCTCAGGCCTCACTGATTTCGTGATCGGGAATGTGGAAGATCGAACGCGGGACGCGACCGAACGCCTCGACGCTCTGGCAGTACTTGGAGACCCGGACGACCGACATGTTCAGTTCGGCCGCCAGGTCGGTGAGCCAGTACGGAACCCGCTCATTGGCCTTGAACTCGATGACCGACATCCGGGCGGGCACGATCAGCCGGTTGTCGGCGTCCGCGGCGAAGTCGAAGTCCCGGTCCCGGCCGCGGATGCGGTGGTCCATGGTGACCCGCAGCCCGACGTCCTCGGCCCGGCCGACGAACGCCTCCCGCTGATAGCCGGTCATCGCCACCGGCCGCAGATCAAGCGTGTGGATCAGCTCGAGGACCTCCTCGAGGAACGCCCGCTGCGACCGGTCGTGCTCCACCATCTGCCGCCCGTCGCACAACTGGCGGGCCAGGTGATACGGCAGGGCGACCCGCCGTTTCTGGGTGACCCGGTTGACCCGCTGCTTGATCTCGATGTGCACGGTGGTGTCGTCGCCGACGTTGAACCGGTCGCCGTAGTGACGCACCCGCAACTTGCGCCGGAACTTCAGCCCCTCGATCTTCTCCCAGTAGAACCGCAGGTCACGCGTATCGTAGTAGGTGCTCCACACGCCGTACCCGCCGTTCGCGCCGTGACTGTCGAAGTCGAGGCGGCGCACCAGGTGCTCACGCAACACCGTGACCTGGTCACTCGGAAGCAGATACTTGATCTCGTACCGGTTGAAGGAGTGCAGCTTGCTCGGCGCCCGCAGGGCATGCCCCGCCTGGTCGTCACTGAGATGCTCCGGGACCGCAGGTGTCGCGGCGGGCTCTGGCGGTTCATCACGGCGGCGCAGGAAAGGCAGTCGCATCATGGGTCCCCATCAGAAGGGGTCCAGATCGATGCAAGCTCGGCGCTTCCTGTGAATCAGATCAAAACGCCGAATGAACTCCAGATGTACGCGTCAACGGTACTCCTGCCGTCGTAGTCCGCCCTACCGCGAACGGACGACTCCCCACCCACGCACCCGGCACTACCGTGGATCACGCCATGGTCATTCTTTATCGCCGTTTCCGGGCGCTGCTCACCCGATATCCCACCGTGGTCGACACCATCCTGGCGGCCGTCCTGACCGGGCTCACCGCCGCCGGGTACGTCGAGAACGCCAACAGATTCGCCGCACCGGCCCTGACCGCGATCGACTACGGCGCCGGAGTCCTGGCGTTCCTCGCCGTCGCCGGGCGCCGCCGCTGGCCCCGCGCCCTGCTGATCGGGGTCACCGCCACCCTCGTCTGGTACCACACCATCACCGGCCACGGGCATCCGCTGCTGGTGATGGCGGCGGCGATCGTCGCCTACACCGTCGCCGCCGGCACCGACCGGCGGACCACCCTGCAACTGGCCCTGGGCTGCGGCATCACCATCTACGTCGGCAACGTGGCGATCCACACCCACCTGTGGGCGCCCGAATCCCTCCCGCTGCTGCTCTGGATGGGCATGGCCACGGCATTCGGCGACGCCACCCGCAGCCGCCGCGCCTACCTGGCCGCGGTCGAGGAACGCGCCCGCCGCGCCGAACAGACCCGCGAAGAAGAAGCCCAGCGCCGCGTCATCCAGGAACGGCTGCGCATCGCCCGCGAACTGCACGACGTCGTCGCCCACCACATCGCGGTGATCAACGTGCAGGCGGCCGCCGCCAGCCACCTGCTGGACCGCCGCCCCGAACACGTCCGGCCGGCCCTCGACCACATCCGGCTGGCCGGCGACGCGGTCCTCAAGGAACTCGGCTCGATCGTCGGCGTACTGCGCCAGTCCGACGACCCGGACACCAGCACCGAACCCACCCCCGGACTGGCCCGCCTGCCCGAACTGCTGACCATGGCCGGACTCGACGTCACCCTGCACACCACCGGCGAGGAACGCCCACTGCCCGCCCTCGCCGACCTGGCCGCCTTCCGGATCGTCCAGGAAGCCCTCACCAACGCCCACAAGTACGGCACCGGCACCGCCACCCTCACCCTGACCTGGGGTTCCCACCGGCTCGGCATCGACGTGACCAACACCGTCGCAACCGGCGGCAGAACCGGATCCGGATACGGCATCGTGGGCATGCGGGAACGAGCGGCCGCCGCCGGCGGGCGCCTCGACACCCGCCACGACGCGGACAACTTCACCGTGACCGCCGAACTACCAGCCGAGGACAGCCCGTGATCCGTGTACTGCTCGCCGACGACCAGGCCCTCATCCGGGCCGGATACCGGCTCATCCTCGACTCCGAACCGGACATCGAGATCGTCGGCGAGGCCATCGACGGGCGCGAAGCCGTCGAGATGGCCCGCACCCTGCGCGCCGACGTCATCCTGATGGACATCCGGATGCCCGCCATGGACGGCATCGAGGCCACCCGCCGGATCGCCGCCGACGACGACCTCGCCGGAGTCCGCATCCTGGTCCTCACCACGTTCGAGAACGACGACAACGTGATGCTCGCCGTCCGCGCCGGCGCCAGCGGCTTCCTCGGCAAGGGCGTCGGCGCCGACGAACTCATCCACGCCGTGCGAGTGGTGGCCGCCGGCGACGCCCTGCTCTCACCCCGGGCCACCCGCGGCCTGCTCGACCACCTGCACAGCCAGCCCGGACCCGGCCCGGCCGTCACCGCCGTGCCCCTCGACGACCTCACCCACCGGGAACGCGAAGTGCTGATCCTGGTCGCCCACGGGTACACCAACGAGGAGATCGGCGAGAAACTGTTCCTCTCCCCGCTGACCGCCAAGACCCACATCAACCGGGCGATGGGCAAACTCGGCGTCCGCGACCGCGCCCAACTCGTCGTGGTCGCCTACCAGAGCGGCCTGGTCCGCGGCGGGAGTAGCCACCGCGGCTGACTACCCCATCCGTAGTAGCCCCGCGGACCGCCGCTGGACGACGCGCCACCCCCACCGGGCGGCCGACACTTCTGGCGTGCTGTCAAGGATCAGTATCGCCAACCGCAAACTCGTGGCCCTCATCGCCGTCCTGATCGCCGGGCTCGGCTGGTACGCCGCGACCTCGCTGAAGCAGCAACTGCTGCCCGACCTGTCGTTCCCGGCCGTCACCGTGGTCACCAGCTATCCCGGCGCCGGCCCCGAGGTCGTCGAACAGCAGGTCACCGTGCCGATCGAGGACGCCGTGGCGAACCTGTCCGGCGTGGAGAGCATGACCTCCACCTCCGCCCAGGGCAGCGCCACCGTCCTGCTCATGTTCGACTACGACACCGACATCGACGACGCCGCCGGCGACGTCGAACAGGCCGTGTCCAAACTCAGCGCCCGCCTGCCGCAGGACGCCGAACCCCAGGTGCTCACCGGCAGCACCGGCGACATGCCCACCATGGTGCTGGCCGCCACCTCCGACGGCTCCCTTCCCGCGCTCGCCACCGCCCTCAACGACAAGGTCGTACCAGCGCTGCGCGGCGTCGACGGCGTCAACGACGTGTCCGTCTCCGGCACCCGCGACAAGATCGTCAGCGTCACCCCGGAATCCCCGGCCACCACCCAGGCGATCGTCGCCGCCCTCGGCAACCTCGGCGGCACCTCCTCCGCCGGGGCGATCACCAGCGACGGCAAAGACCTCAGCCTCGCCGTCGGCACCTCGGTCACCTCCCTCGACCAGGTGAAGGACCTGTGGGTCAGCACCGGCAGCGGCAAACCCGCCCAGCTCGGCGACCTCGCCGACGTCACCCTCACCGACGCACCGGCCACCTCGATCACCCGCACCGACGGCAAACCCAGCCTCGGCGTCTCCCTCACCATGGACCACGGCGGCAGCTCCTCGACGATCTCCGACGCCGTCCGCGACCAACTCCCCGACCTGGAGACCGCCCTCGGCGCCGGCGCGACCCTGACCGTCGTCGCGGACAACGGGCCGTCCGTGCGGGAATCCGTCAACGGCCTGCTCGAAGAAGGTGCCCTCGGCCTGCTGATGGCCGTCGCGGTGATCGTCCTGTTCCTGCGGTCCGCCCGCTCCACCCTGGTCACCGCGGTCTCGATCCCGCTGTCACTGCTCATCGCGCTGATCGTCCTGTGGATCCAGGACTACTCCCTGAACATCCTCACCCTGGGCGGCCTCACCATCGCGGTCGGCCGGGTCGTGGACGACTCCATCGTCGTCCTGGAGAACATCAAACGCCATCTCGGGTACGGCGAAGAACGCCGTACCGCGATCACCACGGCCGTCCGGGAGGTGTCCTCCGCGGTCATCTCCTCCACCCTGACCACCGTCGCGGTGTTCCTGCCGATCGCCTTCGTCAGCGGCATGGTCGGCGAACTGTTCGGCAGCTTCTCCATCACCGTCACCGCCGCGATGCTCGCCTCGCTGCTCGTCTCGCTGACCGTGATCCCGGTCCTCGCCTACTGGTTCCTCAAGACCCCTCAGGACGCCGCCGGGGTCCCGGCCGACGTCTACCGGGAACGGGTCGAAGCCGAGGAACGCCAGGGCCTGCTGCAACGGCTCTACCTCCCGGTGATCGCCTTCGCGGTCCGCCGCCGCAAGACCGTCCTCGGCGCCGCCGCCCTGCTGCTCGTCGCCACCGTCGCGATGGCCACCGGACTCAAGACCAGCTTCATCGACGAAGGCGCCCAGACCAGCCTCAGCGTCACCCAGACCCTGCCGGCCGGCACCGACCTGACCACCACCGACACGGCCGCCCAGAAGGTCGAGAAGGAGGTGGCCGCCCTCGACGGGGTCGACTCCTACCAGGTGGTTATCGGCTCGTCCGGCAACTTCCTCGGCGGCGGAGGCGGCGGCAACACCGTCAACTACACGATCAACCTGGCCGAGGACGCCGACGCCACCACCGTGCAGGACGACCTGCGCACCCGCCTCGACACGCTCACCGGCGCCGGGGAACTCGCCTTCGGCAGCGGCGGCGGCTTCTCCAGCAGCGGCATCGAGGTCTCGGTCAGCGCCGACGACGACGCCGCCCTGACCGCCGCCACCACCCAGATCACCACCGCCCTGGCCGGCGTCACCGAGGTCACCGACGTCACCAGCGACCTGTCCGAGAGCGCCCCGCAGATCAGCATCGTCACCAAGGGCGAGGCCGCCGCCCGGTACGGCCTCACCGACCAGCAGATCGTCGGCGCCCTCCGCCAGGCCGTCCAGGGCGCCACCGCCACCCGCGTCACCCTCGACGGCACCCAGCACGACGTCGTCGTCACCACCGGCGCCACCGCCCCGGACAGCGTCGCCGACCTCAAGGCGACCACCATCACCACCGCCGCCGGCCCGGTCGAACTCAGCGAGGTCGCCACCGTCACCGAAACGGACGGCCCGGTCCAGCGCACCCGCAGCGACGGCGACCGCACCAACACCGTCACCGCCACCCCGGTCGGCGACGACACCGGAGCAGCCAGCACCGCCGTGCAAGCCGCCCTCGACGGCGTCACCCTCCCGGCCGGCGCCTCGTGGGAGATGGGCGGCGTCGCCTCGCAGCAGGACGAAGCGTTCTCCCAGCTCTTCCTCGCCATCGCGGTGGCGATCGCCCTGGTCTTCCTGATCCTCGTCGCGGTGTTCCGCAGCATCCGGCAGACCCTGATCCTGCTGGTGTCGATCCCGTTCGCCTTCGTCGGAGCGGTCTTCCTGCTCCTGGTCACCGGCACCCCGATGGGCGTCGCCGCCCTGATCGGCATCCTCATGCTGATCGGCATCGTGGTCACCAACGCCATCGTGCTCGTCGACCTGATCAACCAGTACCGCGACCGCGGCATGACCGTCACCGAAGCCGTCGTCGAAGGCGGCCTGCGCCGGCTCCGGCCCATCCTGATGACCGCACTGGCCACCATCTTCGCCCTGCTGCCGATGGCGCTCGGCATCACCGGAGCGGGCGGGTTCATCTCCCAGCCGCTCGCGGTCGTCGTGATCGGCGGACTGCTCAGCTCGACGGTCCTCACCCTCGTGCTGATCCCGGTCCTCTACACGATGTTCACCCGCTCGTCCGGCCCGGCGCCGGCCGCTCCCCCGCAGCCCGCGGAGAAGGAACTCGTCACTATTCAATGATCAAATTTTGGGTGACCCGCCTTGGCTGACCAACTTCGTTGATCAGTCCTCGGTGATCAGCTTTCGATGATCGTTTCTCGGTTGTCGACGCACGGGGCCGGTCGTCTCAGACGGCCGGTCCCCGTGCCGATAATCGGCATGTGGTCCCGTACCCCGCCAAAGCCGTCGCCGCAGCCACCGCCCTCGCCCTGCTCATGCCGGGCACGGCCACAGCCGCGGTCACAGCACCCACCAAGGTCACGAAGGTCTATGCCGCGTCCGACGCGATCTTCGCCAACCCGGGGCGGGGCTTCTTCACATACACCGAGACATACCTCTCCCAGCACGAACCACTGTCAGCGGCCGAGCTCTCCGACGCCCGGGTGAAGGAGAGTCACAGCCTCGTTTTCCGGAACTTCTACCTGGATGAGTATTCCGGGCGGGACACCATCACCGCGTCAGACCTGGGTCTGATCTCCGCCGATCTTGCGGCCGCCCGCACCGCCGGCGTCACCCTCGTGATGCGCTTCGCCTACACCTCGGCATCGGACGCCGACGCTCCGCTGAGCCGCGTCCTCAAGCACATCGCGCAGCTCAAGCCGATCCTGGTCGCCAACGCGGACGTGATCGCGGCCCTGCAGGCGGGCTTCATCGGACGGTGGGGCGAGTGGTACTACACCCGGAACTTCACCGCCGCCGACTGGTCCGACCGGAAACAGGTGGTCGCCGCCCTGCTCACGGCCGTACCCGCCTCGGTGCCGATCCAGGTGCGGACTCCGGCGTACAAGCGAAAGATCTTCCCGAACGACGCCCGCATCGGCATCCACAACGACTGCTTCCTCGCCTCCGACGACGACTTCGGCACCTACACCGCACCGGACGACCGCACCTGGCTCGCCGCCCAGCCGGCATCAGCCCTGGTAGGCGGCGAGACGTGCCAGGTGTCGACCCGATCCGGCTGGGCCACCGCGAGCAAGGAGATGGCCGCCTACCACTGGACCTACCTCAACCCGACCTTCAACCAGGACGTCCTCGACTCCTGGGGCACCGCCGGGAGAGCCGTCGCGGCACGGAAGCTCGGGTACCGCATCCGCCTGGTCCGCGCGACCCTGCCCACCAGGAGCAAACCGTCGGGCACGGTCACCGCGTCGCTCACGCTCCTCAATGAGGGGTACGCTCCGCCGGCCCGCAACCGGCCCGTACAACTCGTGCTGACCAGCGGGAACCGTCGCATCGTCACGACGGTGAAGAGTGACGTCCGCACGTGGGCGCCGGGCAAGCCGGTGACTCTGAGCGTGACGTTCAAGGCGCCGTCACAGACCGGGGCGTGGGGGTTGTCGCTAATCCTGCCCGACCCGTCGGTGAAGCTTGCGTCCACTCCGGCATATGCGGTTCAGCTCGCGAACCCCGGGGTATGGAACCCGACCACCGGCCGGAATACGCTGGGAGCGACGCTGACTGTCGCCCGCTGATCCGCTTCTGATCGCTTCCGCCGGTTCCAGCTTTCCCGCTTCTGCCCGAGCGACCTCGGCGAGCTGGCCTTGATCGTCGGCTTGTACTCGACGTCCCACACCATGTCCGTACCCCCCACTCCCCGAAGCTTCCGCCACATCCAACACGGGAACTGGCATCGGTCGCCGCCTCCCGTGGGGCGTGACGTTCTGCGCAGGATGCCAGTCACAGCGCACTGGTCGTCCTAGGAGGCTAGGCCAAGTGAGTGAGCACCTAGGACGGTCGGCTGGCAGTCGGTCACAGTCGCTGCCAGCCGACCACGGTCAGCCGGCCGGCCGGTCAGTTGGCCGGTCGGTCAGTTGGCCGGTCGGTCAGTTGGCCGGCCGATCAGCCCGTCGAGAACAGCCATCGGCGTCCCGTGGCCCCCGAGGCAAGCCTTGGACGACGGCTCGAGTTCGCCAGCCGTCCGTGAGAGCGGAGCTGATCCCTCAAACGAACCCCCAACGACGGCCGGGGTCCGCCAGCCGTCGAACAAGGCTCAACTCAACCCCGAAACGAACCACCAACAACGGCCCGACCCCGCCAGCCGTCCAACAAGGCTCAACCCAACCCTGACACCAACCACCAACAACGGCCGGAGCCAGCCAGCCGTCATACGAGGCTTGGTCAGGATCCGAAAGTGACCGCCTACGACGGCCGGGGCCGAACGGACGACGGGCTGCACGGGCGACGGGCTGCACGGGCGACGGGCTGCACGGGCGACGGGCCGGACAGGCGACGGGCGACGGGCCGGACAGGCGACGGGCGACGGGCCGGACAGGCCACGGGCTGGACAGGCCACGGGCTGGACAGGCCACGGGCGACGGGCTGCACGGGCGACAGGCGGGGCTCCATCGGGACCTGGAACTGCGCGACGACGTGGCCGGGGCCGGGCCCTGTGCGGGGACCGCGACGGGATGTGGGCCGTCACGGGCTGGAGGTGGGACGGGTCGGAAGGGGAGCAACTTTCGGCGGGTGGGCGGCTTCGCGGGAACAGGTGGTGAGCGCGTGGAAGCCTGGGTCCGGTGGGGACGGGTAGCGGAAGGCCTGGAGGTGTGGGCGTACCCCCGGGCCTCAATGGTGTGAGGCCTCGCGGGTCGCCTCGATCTCGGCAGGAGCAGCGGGTTTGGTGGCGGGCTGGACCACGTAGGCCTCGAGGACGTCGAGGGCCGCGCGCAGGCGGGCGATCTGCACCTCGGGTGAGAGTTCGATCGGGGTGGGCGGGCCGGATTTCTTGCCCTGGTTGGCCTCGTGTTCGGCGTCGGCGGCCTCTTGGAGGGCGGTGAGGACGACGCCGATGAGCATGTTGGTCAGGAGCAGGCAGGCGCCGACCATGTAGGAGATGTAGTAGAGGATGGCCCAGCCGGTGACGTCGCGGCCGGCTTCCAGGGTGTCGGTGATGCCGTCCAGTGAGAGCAGCAGGAAGAGCGTCAGCATGGCCTGGCCGACGGTGCCGTATTTCTCGGGGTAGGCCTCGCCGAACATCATCCAGCCGAGCATGGCGTAGCCGTAGATGAGCAGGCCGGTGATGAGCAGGAAGCTGCCCAGGCCGGGGAGGCTGCGTTTGATGCCGACGACGATGATGCGCAGGCTGGGGAAGAGGCGGAACGCGCGGACGATCCGGGCCAGGCGGAACAGGCGTAGGAGGGTGACGTTTTCGCGGATGCCGGGGATCAGGGGTGCGGCCACCACGGCGATGTCGAAGAGGTTCCACTTGTCGCGGAAGAAGCCGCTGGGGTGGTGCAGGTTGGCGCCGAAGCGGATGAGGAGTTCCATCACGAAGTAGGCGACGCAGGCGGCTTCGACGGCTTTGAGGGCGGGGCCGACGGACTGCTCGACGCGGTCGTAGGTCTCCAGGCCGAGGGCCATGGCGTTGATGACGATGACCAGGAAGCCGGTGATGTTGAACCACGGCGCGCCCACCACCACCAGGCAGTGATCGGCGATCTTCCGAACGAGCATGAGCGGCATGTCTCCTTGGCCATTTCCCCGCAAATGGCCACATCCTATGACATACCGCGACCCTGCGGGGTCGTCATCCCACCGATGACGACCCCGGCGGTGGACTAGTCGCGCGGCAGGGTGTGTCCGTTGGCGTCGAGCCAGGCCTCGAGGGTCTGCAGCTCGGGGTTGAGCTTACGGACCTCGTTCAGGTCGCGGACACCGGTGAAGTAGTCCTCGAACTCCGTGTAGTACTGGAGCATGTTGCCCGCCTCGTCGGCGCCGGGGAAGCCCAGCTCACGGTAGGCGTCGTGGGTCAGCGGGCGGTAGACGACGGGCTCGCCGAGTGCCCGGGTGAGGGCGGCGGCGATCTGTTCGCCGGTCAGGTGGTCGCCGGCGATGTGGACGGTCCGGCCGATCTGAGCCCGGTCTTTCAAAAGCGAGTACGCCACCTTGCCGATGTCACCGACCGCGATGCCGGCCAGCCTGGACTCCCCCATCGGCAGGGACAGGGTCAGCGTCCCCGAGGAGGCGTCGCGGGTGGCGCCCCAGCCGGTGGCGAGGTTCTCCCAGTAGAAGGTGGTCCGCAGGAACGTGGTGGGCACGCCCGCCTCGGTGAACAGCCGGTCCGCTTCGGCCTTGGCGTCGAAGTGCGGGACCTTGTACCGGCCCTGGAGGGTCGGCATCCGGTCGTCGGTCACCGGGATGTGGTCGCGGGTGTCCTCCAGGGTGGACCAGACCACGTGTTCCAGGCCGGCCCGCTTGGCGGCATTGGCGAGGTTGGTGGCCTCCTCCAACTCCTTGTCGGCGGACATGTGGGCCCAGAAGTTGGTGACCAGGAAGGCTCCGTACGCGCCCTGGAAGGCGCGGACCAGGCTCTCCTCGTCGTAGTTGTCGGCCTCGACGACCTCGGCGCCTAGTTTGACGAGTTCCTGGGCGCGTTCCGAGGTGGCGTCGCGGGTGATCGCGCGGACCGCGTAGCCGCCGGCCGGGTCGGCGAGGATCGCCCGGACCAGTCCGCCGCCCTGCGCTCCGGTGGCCCCGACAACCGCGATGGTCTTCGTCATGACACTCACCCTTTCGCCATTCTTTCAAATTTGTAAGTTCTGACCCGCACAACCTCACCGAGGCATCGGTCATTCCCGATGGAATGAGACGGTGGTCACCCCACTCAGCGACGCCTCGGGGCGGTCGATGAAATCTCTGTGGCGTACGGGTCGGAGCTGTTACGGCAGTGCCGGCACGCGGTGACGGACGCGGTCTCGGGGGCGTCGTCGGCGCGGGAGGCGGCGGTCCGGGCGACGGAGGCGCTGGCCTCCGCGCTGGGCTGGGCGTGCGCGGAGTACTGGGAGGTGGACCCGGACGGGGTGCGGATCAGCCGGGTGAGCTCGTGGACGCGGGCCGGAACGCCGCTGGCGTCGTTCACCGGGGCCGAACCGATGAGCTTCGGGCGCGGGCAGGGCATCCCCGGTGCGGTGTGGCAACGCGGCAGCGACGTCTGGTGCACGGACCTGCTGCGGGACCTGATCGATCCGGGACGGCTGCGGCACGGGCACACACTGGGGCTGCGGACCGCGGTCGGGACGCCGGTGCACGACGAGGACCGGGTGGCCGGGGTGCTGGCCCTGTTCGCCGACGGCACGGCGGACCGCGACGACGACGTGCTGGCGATGCTGCACGACACGGCGGGGCAGATCGGCCGGCTCCTGGAACGCCGCCGGGTGGAGGAGCTGACCCGGGCGCTGGCCGCCGCGCGACGCGACTTCGACCGGGTGATCGAGCAGGTCAACGACTGTTTCTGGAGTGTGGAGATCTGCCCGGACGGGTCGGTGCGGTCGGTGTACGCGAGCCCCGGCGGCGGCGGTGTCTTCGGCGGGACGCTGCCGACCGACACGGACATGGGCTCGCTGCTGGCCGAGCGGATCCTGCCGGAGGACCGGGAACAGTTCCAGCGCTTCCACGAGACGGCCCGGTCCGGGCAGCCGGCCCAGTTCGAGTGCCGGGTCCTCGGGTACGACCAGGTGGTGCGCTGGGTGTGGACGCGGGCCGCGCCGCGGCGGGAGGACGGCCGGCTGTTCTTCGACGGGATCACCACGAACGTGACCGAGCGCCGGGAGCTGGCGGACAAGCGGGAGGAGTTGCTGGCCCAAGAGCAGCAGCAGGTACGCCGCCTGCGCGAACTGGACCGAATGAAGGACGAGCTGGTCGCCGTGGTCAGCCACGAGCTGCGCAATCCGATCGCGATCATCGAGGCGTACACGGCGGAGCTGATGGAGGAGCCGGAGCTGGGCGGCCGCGAGGAGCTGGCCGTGATCGCCCGGACCAGCGCGCATCTGGTGCACCTGGTGGAGGACCTGCTGGACCTGGCGCGGTTCGACAACGGGCGGACCGCGGTCGACCTGCGCCCGCTGCGGCCGGAGCGGCTGATCCGGCAGGCGGTGGAGGATCACCGGCGGCACGCGGAGGCGCGGCCGGTCACGTTGACCGTGGAGATGAGCGCGCTGCCGATGGTGCCCGGGGATGCGGCCCGGTTGCGTCAGGTGCTGGACAACCTGCTGTCCAACGCGATCAAGTACACGCCGCCGGGTGGGGCGGTGACGGCGTCGGCGTACGCGACCGGCGAGGCGGTGGTGATCAGCGTGGCGGACACCGGCATCGGGATCCCGGCCGAGCAGTACGCCCAGTTGTTCACCCGGTTCTTCCGGGCCAGCACGGCGACCAGTCGCAAGATCAAGGGCACCGGTCTGGGGCTGGCGGTCACCAAGGCGATCGTCGAGGCCCACGGCGGGACGATCACGGCCGAGCCGGGGCCGGCGGGCGGCACCCGGTTCAACGTGGCCCTGCCGCGATTCGGCGATTCCGGGCCGCGCGGCGAAATGCCTGGATAGCGTGGGTACTGCCGTTTACCGCGGGGCGGGAGAGGAACGATGTGGAAGGCCACAGACCGGCAAGGACAAGGGCCGGTGATCCTCCTCGTGGAGGACGACGAGGACCTGCGCGAGCTCACCGCCCAGATGCTCGAGTCGCGGGGGTTCGTGGTCCTCTCGGCGCGCGACCCGGTGAGCGCGATGATGACGTGCCGGGTGCACGACGGGCCGATCGACGTGCTGCTGACCGACCTGGCGCTGCCGGGGGTCTCCGGCGGTGAGCTGTCCCGCTCGGCGGCCGCACTGCGGCCCACGATGAAGGTCGTGTACGTGTCCGGCGTGCCGGAGGACATCGCGATCAAGCGGGGCCTGATCAAGGCGGGGTCGTCGTTCATCGCGAAGCCGTACTCGGCGGATGTGCTGGCCGGGATGCTGCGCTCGGTGCTGGCCCAGAACTCCGGCTCCCGTCGGTAATCGGGTCGTCACTTTCTGCCACCGCAGTGCACCCGAGCGCAACTCAGGCCCCTCCCATGGGCGCCCGATAGGTAGGGCAACGGCCGCCGACCGCGACGACCGACAACAGGGGAGGACAACCCGTGGAGCAGTTCCAGCTCGTCATCGCCTTCATCCGCTCCTGCAACGAGAAGGTCAAGAACGACGAGGGCGCCACCGCCGTCGAGTACTCACTGCTCGCCGCACTCATCGCCGGCGTCATCGTCCTGGCCGTCACCGCACTCGGCGGACGCATCCGCACCATGATCAACGCCATCATCGTCGCCATGGGCGGCTCAGCGGTCTAACCGGTCCGCACCCGAACCGCTCCGGACGGCTTCCCGCGCCGCACTCAAGCACTGCGCGCCTCGGCCGATACGGATAGCAACCAGGTAAGCACTGAAGGTAATCGCCGAGAGGGAGGCATCACCGTGGAGCAGCTCAAAGGCGCGCTGGACCCGTTCAAGCTCGTCATCGCGTTCCTGCGCACCTGCAACGAGAACGCCAAGAACGACGAGGGCGCCACCGCCGTCGAGTACTCACTGCTCGCGGCACTCATCGCCGGCGTGATCGTCGTCGCCGTCACCGCACTCGGCGGACGCATCCGCACCCTGTTCAACACCCTGATCACCGCGCTGGGCGGCACACCGTGATCTTGCCGGCACCACTGAGGCAGAACACCGTCGCCGAGAGGGAGGACCACCCCATGAACATCTTCACGTTCCTCGCCACCTACCTGCGCGCGCGCCACGACAACGACGAGGGCGCCACCGCCGTCGAGTATTCACTGCTCGCCGCACTCATCGCCGGCGTGATCGTCGTCGCCGTCACCGCACTCGGCGGGCGGATCACCACCATGTTCAACAACCTGGTGACGGCCATCAGCTGACATGCACACGCGCCACCGCATCGTCCTCGCCCCCGGGCCGGCCCGCGAGCCGGCCCGGAGCGACGAGGGCGCTGCCGCCGTCGAGATGGCCATCGTTCTGCCGCTCCTGTTGCTGATCCTGTTCGGGATCATCGACATGGGACGTCTCATGCAACAACAGATCCAGCTCACCGAGGCTGCCCGTGAGGGTGCCCGCCTCGGCGCCCTGAACGGCAGCGCCGCGCAGGTCAAGACGAAAGTCTCCGGCATCGTCGGCACCGACGTCACCCTCACCTACCCCACCGGGCAGCCCGCGGTCTGCCTGGCCGCATCGATCGTCGGCCAGGATTCGACAGTGGTGGTGACCCGCACCTTCGCACCGGTGACACCGCTGTGGAAGATGATGCAGATGTACGGCGGCTCCAGCTCGCCCGGCACGGTCACGCTCAAGGCCACGGGGGTGATGTCGTGCGTCGGCTGACCCGCCTCCAGCGCCTGATCCGGTGGCGGCGCCCCGGCACCGACGGCGAACACGGCGCCATCTCGGTCATGGTGGCCCTCTTCGCGACCACCGGCATCCTGCTCGGCATGGGCGCGGTCGTCATCGACATCGGGCTGCTCTACAACGAGAAGGAACAGCTGCAGAGCGGCGCCGACACCGCGGTGTGGAAAGTCGGCCAGGCCTGCGTCGCGGACACCACCAAGTGCAGCAACGCCCTGCAGAGTGCCAACGCCACGGCGTACGCGCAGAAGAACGCCGCGGACACCTACGCGGATGCGCAGGTCTGCATCAACGGAACGGCATGCCCCACCTGGAACACCACGTCGGCCTGTCCCCCGGCTCCGGTCACCACGGGCAACTACGACTACGCCGAGGTCCGGACCTCGACCCGCAACGCGGACAACACCACGCTGATGCCGCCGGTCTTCGCCAAGGGCCTGGCCGGGAACAGCAGCTACAAGGGTTCGAAGATCGGCGCCTGCTCCCGCGTCGCCTGGGGCGTGCCCGCCTCCGCGAACGTGCTGGGACTGGCCATCTCGAAGTGCGACTGGGAACGGATCACCGGCAACGGCAGCACGTTCTACGCACTGCCGGGCCTGGATCCGCTGCTGCAGCAGACCGGCCTCTACAGCCTGCTGGGCCTGCAACCGCCGATCGACAACGCGGTCGTGGTCAACCAGCCGATCCTGACGTTCTGCAAGAACTCCTGGGACAAGACGTCGTCGGCGGGCTACGCCTTCCTGGACGGCGTGGACGCCAACTGCAAGATCACCATCGCGCCGCCCGCCGCCGGCGTCTGGATGGATCTGAACGCCTTCAATCTCGCCGCCGCGATCAACTGCCAGAACGCGCTGGCCGTCGCGCGGGCCAGCAAACAGCCCGTCCTGGTGCCGATCTTCGACAAGGTGGTCGGGGCGCTGGCCCTACTGCCCGCCCGTTATCACGTGGTGGGCTTCGCGCCGTTCGTGGTCACCGGGTACACCGGGCTGCTCAGCGGGCTGGTGGGAGCGTTGTCCACACTCGGCAACCTGGTACCGGCGGTGGCCACGCTGCTGTGCGGCTTGCAAACGTGCATTTATGGATATTTCACGAAATCGCTGGTGCCGGAACATATGCCCACGGCTTTCGGTACAAGTCAGAATTTCGGAGCAATGGTGATCGGCCGTACAGGGTGAGTCTGAGCTGAGAAAGTAGTGGCATGCGACGGCGCATCGTTATCCTGGCCGCCGCCTTCCTGCTGGCTGTGATCAGCGGAGGCGCTGTCCTCTCCTACGCCCGCTCGGCGGACAAACGAGCTCTCAGCGGCAAGGCCGGCATCTGGGTGGTGGTGGCCAAGGAACGCATCCCGGACGGCACCACCGGCGCGGACATCCGGTCACGCAACCTCAGCGACCGGATCCTGGTCCCGGCCGAGACCGTCCCGGAGGGCGCGCTCACCGAACTCGACACCGCCCTCGACGCGATGAGCCTGATCGCGGCGGTCGAGCCCAAGCAACTCCTGCTCCGCCCCTTCTTCGCGGCCGCCGACACCACCGCCAAGACCAGCCGCATCGACATCCCGGCCGGGCAGCTCGCGGTCACCGTCTCGCTGGCCGTCGCCCCGCAGGTCGCCGGCAACGTCGAGCCCGGCGACCGGGTCACCGTCTACGGCACCTGCCCGGCCGCGGCCGCCTCCCTGGACGACCAGTACACCCAGATGCTGATGCCCAGCGTCCAGGTGATCACCATCGGCGAGGCCTCGCTGGTCGCCCCGACGACCCCGTCCGCTACCGGATCGGCGCAACCCACGGCCGAGGCGACCACCGCCGCCAGCGGCGACCGGTACGTCGTCACCCTCGCCGCCGACCAGAAGGACGCGCCGCGGCTGATCATGGCCGCTCGCACCTGCCTGCTCTACCTGGCGCTCCTCGGTCCCTCCGCCACCGTCACACCCGGCCCCCAGGTCAACCTCAAGGACCTCTTCAAATGACGCTGTACGTGTACGTCGAGCCTGATCAGCGCCGCCGCGAGGAGCTGGGACCCGCGTTCCGTGAGGTGGGCTGCACGATGCTCACCACGATGGCAGAGCTCGAGGCGCACCTGCCGCGCTACCCCGAGACGCTGCTGGTGATCCTCGGCGCGCAGGTGGACCTGGACGAGGCGCTGATGTTCACGGCGTACCAGCGGCTGCAACGGCCGCTGATAGGTGTGGTGCTGATCCGCTACACCCTCGATCCCGGCGTGGTGGTGCAGTGCCTGCGCTCGGGTGTCCGTGAGGTCGTCGAGGAGGCGGACAGCGAAGGCCTGCGGGCGGCGACCGTACGCTCCGTCGACCTCTCCCGCGCCCTGGGCACCACGATGCGCAGCGTGACCGAGGCCGCCCCGTACGCCCGGGTGGTCACCGTCTTCGCGGGCAAGGGCGGCTGCGGCCGCACGATGATCGCGGTGAACCTGGCGGTGGCCCTGGCCAGCGCCGGCCGCCGTGTCCTGGTGATCGACCTCGACCTGCAGTTCGGCGACGTCGCGATCATGATGAAGCTGTCCCCGGAACGCAGCATCGCCGGTGGCCTCGCGATGGCCGGCCGGCTCGACGAACAGGGTCTGCGGTCGCTGGTCACGCCGTACCGGCCCGGCCTGGACACGCTGCTCGCCCCGTCCAGCCCGGCCGAGGGCGAGCAGGTGCGCCGGGAGTTCGTGGTGGAGTTGCTCGACGTGGCCCGCCCGCTCTACGACTTCATCGTGGTGGACACCCCGGCCGTGGTCACCGACCAGGTCCTGGCCGCCCTGGACATGTCCGACTTCTTCGTCCCGATCGTCACCCCCGACCTGCCCACCCTCAAGTCGGTCCGCCTCACCAAGGAGATGTTCGACCTCCTGGACTATCCGCAGGACCGCCGCCTGCTCGTCTTCAACCGGGCCAACACCCAGGTCGGCCTGAGCCCGGCCGAGGTGGAGGAGGCGGTCGGCATGCCGTTCGCCGTGCTCGTCCCGTCCAGCCGCGACGTGATCGTCTCGGTCAACCAGGGCGAGCCGATCACCATCACCGACCCGTTGCACCCGGTCAGTCGCGCGATGAGCGACCTCGCCGACCGGTGCACCGGGGTCCAGTCGCCCCCGGTCAAGCAACGGCGGTTCTTCGGCAGGAAGACCAAAGCATGAGTCTCTTCGAACGCCTCGCCGCCGCCCAGAACACCGCGCAGCCCCAGCAGCAACAACAGCAACAGCAGCCGGCGGGTTCGCTGGTCGACCGAGCCACCCACGTCGGTGAGAGACGGGCCGCACCGGGTGCGCGCGGCGGGCCGCATCAGGCGCCGGACCACATCAACGAGGTCCGGTTGCGCATCCAGCGCCGGCTCGCCGACGAACTCGGGCCCACGTTGTACGCCGGCGACCGCCCCCAGGCCGAGGACCTGGACATACAGGTCCGCGAGGTGCTCAACAGCCTGCTGGCCCGCGAGGAGACCCCGCTGTCCGGCGCCGACCGTGCCCGGATCACCCGCGAGGTGATCGACGAGGTGCTCGGCCACGGTCCGATCGAGTCGCTGCTGCGCGACCAGTCGGTCACCGAGGTCATGGTCAACGGCCCCCACCTGATCTTCATCGAGCGGTTCGGCCGGATCGAACGGGTCGCCGCCGAGTTCGACGACGAGTCGCACCTGCGGCGCATCATCGACCGGATCTGCTCCCGGGTCGGCCGGCGCGTCGACGAGGCCAGCCCGATGGTCGACGCCCGCCTCCCGGACGGCAGCCGTGTCAACGCCATCGTGCCGCCGATCGCCCTGGACGGCTCGACCCTGACGATCCGCAAGTTCTCGTCGGTCCCGCTGACCGTCGGGGACCTCATCTCGTACGGGACGCTGACCCGCCCGGCCGCCGAGTTCCTGGACGCCTGTGTGCGCGGGCGCCGCAACGTGGTGGTCAGTGGCGGTACCGGCTCCGGCAAGACCACCCTGCTGAACATCCTGTCCAGTTTCGTGCCGTCGGACGAGCGCATCGTGACCATCGAGGACGCCGCCGAGCTGCAACTCGCCCAGGATCACGTGGTACGCCTGGAGTCCCGGCCGGCCAACTCCGAGGGCCGCGGCACCATCACCACCCGCGACCTGGTGAAGAACTCGCTGCGGATGCGCCCGGACCGGATCGTGGTCGGTGAGGTCCGCGACAGCGCCGCCCTGGACATGCTGCAGGCGATGAACACCGGCCACGACGGCTCGCTGACCACCCTGCACGCCAACACGCCGCGGGACGCGCTGGCCCGGTTGGAGACGATGGTGCTGATGGCCGGCATGGACCTGCCGGCCCGGGCCATCCGCGACCAGATCGCCTCCGCCGTCGACCTGGTCATTCAGGTGAGCCGGATGAAGGACGGCAGCCGCCGGATCACGTACATCACCGAGGTGGTCGGCATGGAGTCCGACGTGATCACCCTGCAGGACCTGTTCCTGTTCGAGTCCGGCAGCGACATGCCCGGCGGGGTCGGCGGCCTGCGGCCGACCGGGATCCGGCCGTTCTTCACCGACGCCCTCGCGATGTACGGCGTGAACATCCCCCAGACGATGTTCTCCTCCCGGCGGAGGTGAGACCCGATGCTGATCGGCCTGCTCGCCGGATTCTCGGCCTCTTTCATGATCGCGTACGTGATCCTGATGCAGTTCTTCGGCAAGACGCCGATGCAGCGGCGCCTCGCCGTGCTGCGCCAGTTCTCGGTACGCCGCGACGACGCCGAACCCCCGCTGATACGCCGGGAACTGGCCCGCGCCGGGCGCTGGGTGGAGGACCAGCCGGCCCTGCTGAAGATCGCCGAGCAGGACATCCCGATGCTGGACCGCCTCGGCGGCGTGCTGCGCCCCGGCGAATGGCTGGTCGTGCGGGCCATCGTCGGGGCGATCCTCGGCGCCGTGCTGGCGTTCTTCCTCCCGCTGCCGTTCCTGATGCGCCCGGCCGGTTTCCTGATCGGGTTCCTGGCCGGTTTCCTCGGCGCCCGGCTCGCGCTGCGCTCCAAGATCACCCGCCGGGAACGTACCTTCAACGACGAACTGCCCGGCGCCCTGCAACTGCTGATGAGTTCGCTGCGCTCCGGCTTCACCCTCCAGCAGTCGGTCGAGGCCGCGGTCCGCGACGACGACGGGCCGGTCGCGGTCGAACTGCGCCGGGCGCTGGCCGAGACCCGGATCAGCGGCGACTTCGAGGACGCCCTGGAACGCATCGGCGAGCGGATGAACAGCACCGAGATGACCTGGCTGGTGATGGCGCTGCGCCTGCAGAAGGAGGTGGGCGGCAGCGTCGTCGAGGTCATGGAGACCACCGCCGACACCATGAAGGAACGCGCCTACCTGTTCCGCCAGGTGCGGGCGCTCTCCGGCGAGGGGCGCATCTCGGCGTACGTGCTGACCGCTCTTCCGGTCTTCGCCGCCGTCATGATCTACGTGAGCAACCCGGGATACCTGAAACCGCTGTTCACCGAGCCGCTCGGCATCGCGATGCTCGCCGTCGCCATCTTCATGATGATCGTCGGCTCCTTCTGGCTCCGGGCCATCGTCCGGGTGGAGGTGTGACAGCGTGATACTCCTCGCCGTCGGGGTCGTCGGCGTCTGCGCCTCGATCATGCTGGCCGCGGTCGCGGTGGCCATGCCCCCGCCCCGCTGGGAACAACTGCTCAAGTCCCTCGCGCTCTACACCAACCGCGCCAACGGCGGCGCGGACATCGCCGTGATCACCACCACGCCGGAGACCACCGCGGCCGGAACCCTGGACCGGATCGGCGAGCTGATCACCCTGCCCGGCGACAGGGAACGGCTCAGCCACGGCCTGGACATCGCCGGCAACCCGGCCGACTGGCCCATCGCCCGGGTGATCCGAACCCGCCCGCTCACCGTCCTAGGCCTCGGCATCTTCGGCCCGCTACTCGGCAACAACCTGGGCGGCGGCTACCGCGTCGTCCTCGGCCTGATACTCGGCATCGCCGCCGGATACCTCCTGCCCCAGATCCTCATCTACAACGCCGGGGCGAAACGGCAGGAGGCACTGCTACGCGCCCTGCCCGACACGATGGACGCCCTGGTCATCGGGGTGGAGGCCGGCCTCGGCCTGGACTCGGCGATGGACCAGGTCACCCGGGCCATGAAAGGCCCGATGTCCGACGAACTGCGCCGGGTCCTGCAGGAGATGCGGCTCGGCGTCTCCCGCGCCGACGCGCTGCGCGACCTCACCGAACGCACCACGGTCCGCGACCTCAAACGCCTGGTCACCGCCCTGGTCCAGGCCGGCGAACTGGGCATCTCGGTGGCCACCATCCTGCGCGAGCACGCCAACGACCAGCGCACCCGGCGCCGCCAGCGGGCCGAGGAGACCGCCCAGAAGATCCCGGTGAAGCTTCTCTTCCCGGTGCTCGCCTGCATGTTCCCGGCGATCTTCGTGGTGATCATCGGGCCAGCGGTGCTGCAGCTCGCCAAGGTGCTCTAAGCCGACGGCGCCGGTTACCGATGTAGGGTCCGTGACCTCCCTCCTGGTCGACCTTCCCGACCTCGAGCAGGAACGGCTCGCCGCCCTGCACGAGTACGCCCTGCTGGACACCCCCGCCGACGACGAGCTCACCGCCGTGGTCCGGATCGCCGCCGAACTCGCCGGCGTACCGACCGCCTCCCTCAACCTCATCGACGCGACCCGGCAGTGCCAGCTCACCACGGTCGGCTTCCCCGGGCGCGACATCGACCGCAGCGAGTCGATGTGCGACCTGCACTTCCGCAACGGCGTGCTGGTGCACGTGCCGGACGCGCGGCTGCACCCCGACTACGCCACCAGCCCGTGGGTCGACGGCCGACGCGCCCAGGTCCGCTTCTACACCTCCGCGCCGCTGGTCACCCCGGCCGGCTTCGCCCTCGGCACCCTCTGCCTGTTCGACACCGCGGTCCGGACCCTCACCCCCGGCCAGCAGCACCGCCTCGAAGACCTCGCCGTCGTCCTGATCGGCCTCTTCGAACGCCGCCGCCAGGCCCGCCTCAACGCCGCCCTGGCCGCCGAGACCGAACTCCAGCGCCTCCGCCTGGAGATCATCCACGGCGAGCTCACCCAGCGTCAGGCCCAGCTGGCCACCGTCGTGGCGGACCTGCGGCGCAGCAACGACGAACTGGAGGGCTTCGCCGCCGCGGCAAGCCATGATCTGGTACGCCCGCTGTCCGGTGCCCACGGCTACCTCGACATGATCACCGACCGGTACGGCGACGACCTCGACCCGCAGGCCGTCCGGTGGATCGACGGCGCGGTCCGGTCCCTGGACCGCATGCAACAACTGGTCACATCGTTGCTGGACTACGCCCGGGCCGGGCACGCCACCTACGAGATGGTGCCGGTCGACCTGAACGACATCATGTCCAGCGTCACCACCGACCTGCGGACCGCGATCTCCGGCGCCGGCGCGACGATCCTGGTCCGCGACCGGCTGCCGGAGGTCACCGGCGACCCGACGATGCTGCGCCAGCTGCTGCAGAACCTGATCGACAACGCGGTGAAGTACCACCACCCGGACCGGGCACCGCAGGTCGAGGTGACCTGCGCGGTCGACGCCGACGGCTGGACGGTCACGGTCGCCGACAACGGCGTCGGCATCCCGGCGGAACACCGCGACCGGGTGTTCGCGATGTTCGCCCAGGTGGATCCGGCCGCGGGCAAGGGCCACGGCATCGGCCTGTCGACGTGTCAGCGGATCATGCGCGGCCACCACGGCAGCATCGGCATCACCGACGCCCCCGGCGGCGGCGCCGCCTTCCACCTGCACCTGCCCCGCCCCACGTCAGGACAGGTGTCATGACGGACCGGTGACATCGGCGAATGGGCGCAGAACGGCGCTCCTGATGCACTGGAACGGCCGCGGAGGACGGGCCGTCGCGGGGAACGGGCATCATGCGCAGAATGCTGAAAATCGTCGGCGCTCTCCTGAGTGTTCCGGTGTTGCTGCTCGCGACGACCGCCGTGGTGAACGTCGTCGCCGCCAGGTCGGAGGCGGCCGACATCGAAACCACCGCGTTCCTCAACAGGATCCCGTCGTGAGCGAAAAGGCGACCACGGACGACGGCTGGTGCTCCCGAGCCGTCGTTGGTGGTCGACCGGCAAGCCCGGGGAGAGTGGTGGGTGGCGACCGTCCGCGGCTCGGTTTCCGTGCGGCAGCCGTGAACGACGGCTCGGAGCTGGCAGCCGTCGCACATGGCTCCTCGACCAGCCGATGCGAACCCTGGACCACGGCCCGAGCAACCCAGCCGTCACTCACGGCTCCCTCGACACCGCAACCCAACCCTGGACGACGGCTCGGAGCGCCCAGCCGTCCGCCACGGCTCCTCAGCAGCCAAAAATGAACCGTGGCCGACGGCTCGGCCACTCGGGCCGTCGGCCACGGTCCCTCGATGAGCCGATAACGACCGTGGACGACGGCCGGGCAACCCGAGCCGTCGCTGGTGGCCGACTGGCTGCGCGGGAGAACCATGGACGACGGCTGGGGTCTGACCCCCGACGACGGCCCGGCGAGATCCGGTCTGGAGGGATCACATGGCGGCGTGGCCGTGGCGCCAGTAGCCGATGAAGTCGACGTTCGTCTTCGGGACGGCGCGGTCGGTGACCAGGTGCCGCCGGCCGCCGGTGACCAGGGCAGACTCCCCCACCAGGTAGGCGTAGACGGGACCGTCCGGGAACGACAGCTCCCGCAACGCCGCCAACGCCGATTCTCCGGGTACGCCACCCTTGTCGCCCCGAGGCACCCACAGGATGCGGACGCCCGCCGGGACGCGGAAGTCCTGCCGGTCCTCGTCGGCCGGGATCTCCACGACCGCCACGCCCTGCGCGTCGTCCGGCAGCGACTCGCAGATCCCCGCCACGGCCGGCAGCCCCGTCTCGTCGGCGACCAGCAAGGTCCACGCATGGTCGTGCCGGGGGTTGTAGCCGATGCCCTGGTCCAGCAGTCCGACCTGGTCGCCCGCGGCGGCGTTCAGCGCGAACGACGTCGCCGGCCCGCAGCTGCCGTCCTCCTCCAGGTGCACGATGAAGTCCACGTCCAATTCCCCCGGGCGATGGGACCGGACCGTGTAGTTGCGCACGAACGGTCGTTTCGGCTTCGCCGTGGCCAGGTACTGCGCGTACCAGAGTCCGGACGTACGGGTCGGCAGCTTCAACGCGTCCTGGCCGGGCCGCGGCAGGAACAGCCGGAACCATTGGTCGAAGCCGAGCGGCGTGAACCGCGACAGCCCTTCGCCACCGAGCGTCACCCGCATCACGTTCGGTGACACCCGCGCACTGCGGACCACGTCCAGCAGCAGCACATGCGGATCCACCGCTTTACGGATCTTAAAATTAGCCACGCTATTTCCTAAATATTCGATTTATCCGACATTCCACACATCCCACAGGTGCCGATACCGACCGCCGGATCGGAGCAACTCCTCGTGGCTGCCCTCCTCGGCGACCCGCCCCTGCTCGAGCACCAGAATCCGGTCGGCCCCGGCCGCCTGACTCAACCGATGCGCGACGATCAGCGCGGTCCGCCCCTCCAACGCCGCAGTCGCAGCCCGGTCCAGGTCACGGGCCCCGGCACTGCCCGCCTCCGCGGTCGCCTCGTCCAGAACAGCGACATCCGGATCAGCCAGAATCAGCCGGGCCAGAGCCAACTGCTGAGCCTGCGCCGCCGTCAACCGGTGACCGCCCTCGCCGACATGCGTGTCCAGGCCGTCCGGCAGCGCCCGCAACCACCCGGTCGCCCCGGCCCGCTCCAGCGCCAGATGCAGCTCCCGCTCGGTCGCCCCCGGCCGCGCCAGCCGCAGATCCTCCGCCAGCGGACCCGCAAAGACATGCACCTCTTGGCTGATCAGGGCGATTCGCCGCCGGGTCCGTGCCTCGCCGAGATCGTTCAGGGGTACGCCGCCAAGCGCCACTTTGCCGTCGCTAGGCATGATCACTCCCGCCGCGATGAGCGCCAGGGTGCTCTTGCCCGCCCCGGAGGCCCCGACCAGCGCGACCCGCTCCCCCGGTTCGATGCGGAGTGTGACCTCGGCGAGCACCACCGGGCCGCCCTCGTACCGGTGTTCGGCGACCAGCACCTCCAGCGCCCCGTCCGGTTCCGGCACGTCGGCGGCGGCTTCCGGCACCGGCGGCAGCGACGCCACCCCGACCAGCCGGGACAGGGCCGCGTTCGCCTGCAGCAGGACGTCCGCCTGCATGATCAGCAGACCGATCGGGTTGAACAGCCGGTGGAAGTAGAGCGCCGCCGCGGTGGCCGCGCCGACCGTGCCCTGCCCGGTGCGCACCAGCACAAACCCGGCGACCAGCACCGCCGCCAGGCCGAAGTACTCGGCGCGGTTTCCGCGTACCGTGAAACGGGTGTAAAGCCGGAAGACCTCGATGGACAGGTCCCGTCCGGCCGCCGACCGGTCACCGATCCGGTCCAGGTGCTCCCGCTCGGTGCGGTACGCCCGAACCGTCGCCACCCCTTGCAGCGCCCCGGCCATCGCCTGCGAGCGTTCCCCGGCGGCGATCCGTTCCCGCGCGTAGTACGGCTGCGCCCGAGGCAGATACCAGCGCAGCGCGAGCGCGTACCCGGGTGCGGCAGCGAGCCCGGCCAGGCCCAGTCGCCAGTCCAGGGCGAACAGTCCACCCGCGGTGAGCAGCACCGTCGTCGCCGCCCCGGCCAGCAGCGGGCCGGCCGTGGTCAGCACGTTCGCCACCTGCGCCACGTCGTCGCCGGCCCGGGCGACCAGGTCACCGGTGCCGGACCGTTCCAGGGTGGCGGACGGCAGGTGCAGGGCCCGGTCCATCACGCGTTCGCGCAGCCGGGCCAGCACGGTCTCGCCGAGCCGGGCGGACACCGTCGCGGCCACCGCGGTCAGCACCCCACCGACCAGAGCCGCCGCGGCGATCACCGCGACCCGGACCACGATCCGGCCGGTGTCGGCACCGCCGATCACGTCGTCGACGAGCCGGCCCAACACCCAGGGCGCGACCAGTCCACTCGCCGCCGCGGCGATCAGCAGCACCGCGGCCGTGGCACTCAGGCCCGGCAGCTCGGCGAACTCGGCGCGGGTGGCCCGCCAGGTGTCCCGGGCCGAAGCGACCGGGAGCAGGACACGGCTCATCGGAGCACCGCCTCGCGGTATCGGGGGTCGGACGCGGCCAGTTCCTCGTGGGCGCCCTCGGCGACGATCCGGCCGTCGTCGAGCACGGCGACCCGGTCGGCCACGCCGAGCAGGGCCGGGCTGCTGGTCACCACGACCGTGGCCCGGGACTCCCCGGCACGAGCGGCGACCAGCCGTTCGGCGATCAGCGACTCGGTGACGGCGTCCACCGCGGTCGCCGGGTCGTGCAGCACCAGCACCGGCGACGCGGCGGCCAGCGCCCGGGCCAGCGCGACCCGTTGCCGTTGCCCGCCGGACAGGTTGGCGCCGCGTTCGGTCAGCACCTGGTCCAGGCCGTCGGGCTGGGACGCGACGATGTCGTCGGCGGCGGCCGCCCGGACCGCCGCGTCGATACGCTCGTCGGGGACACCGGCGGCGATGTTGTCCCGCAAGGTGCCCTCGAACAGGGTGACGTCGTGCGGTTCGACGAGCACCACACCGCGGGCGGCGGCCAGGTCCAGCTCCTCGACAGGCACGCCGTCGACCCGGATCTCACCGCGGTAGTCCTCACGGGGCACGGTTCCGGCCAGCACCGCCACGAGGGACTCCGCGTGCTTCGGTTCGTACACCATGATGCCGACCACCTCACCGGCGGCGACCCGCAGAGAGAGACCGTCGAGACCGCCGTGACCGATCCCGGACAGCACCAGCCGCTCCGGTGCCGCGGGTGGCGCCGCCGCCGAGCCGGACCCGACGAGCGGCGCCGCGCCCAGCACCCGGGCCACCCGGGCGGCCGACGCCTTCGCGGTCGCCAGCAGCTGCAGGCACCAGCCCAGCGCCTGCACCGGCTCGGCGACGAACTGCGCCAGACCGACAACGGCCACCAGCTCGCCGATCGTGATCCGGCCCTGAATCGCGAACCAGCCGGCCACCCCGGCGATCACCGCGAGCAGCAGGCCGTTGATCGCGGTGGTCACACCCTGCTGCATGCCCTTGGCCCGGGCCGCGTGCAGGGTTCCGGCCAGCGCGGCACTGCTGGCCGCCGCGTAGCGCCGGGCCGCGTGGTCCTGCGCGCCCAGACCGCGCAGCACCCGCAGGCCGGCGACCAGATCGACAGCCGTCGCGGTGGCCGAGGCGAGGGCCTCCTGCTGGGCCTCTCCGCGCCGGGTGATCAGTGGTCCGAGCCGTTGCAGACCCAGAAGCACGAGGGGTACGCCGAGAAGCACACCCCCGCCGAGCACCGGATCGACGACCAGCAGTGCAATGGCGGAAACGATCAGTGCGGTGCAGGCGGCGAGGATCATGCTGGACGCCTGCACCACCAGCGCGGCATGCTCGGTGTCCGACGCGGTGACCGACAGCAGCTCCCCGTCCCGCATGCCGGACCGCTGGCCGCGCGGGTCGAGCGCCCGCCCGGCGATCTCCAGCCGCATCCGGTGCGTCTCGTGTTCGACGGCGACGACCCCGAACCGGGCGCCGATCCGCCAGGCGAACGCCAGGACCGTGAAGAGCAGCGCCAGCCCGGCCAGCGCGATCAGCAGTGCGCCGGTGTCCGAGGTGGCGACCGCCCGGTCGATGGTCAGGCCGATCGCCACCGGCACCATCGCCTCGGAGGCCTGGTGCAGGCAGAGGAACGCGACACCGGCCGCGACCCGGCCGCGCTGGTCGCGGATGGTACGCCGGAGCACGCCGCCGGCGTCCAGGCTCATGCGGTGCCCAGCGTGGTCAGCACGGTGTCCATGTTCGTCACCTTTCGTGGGTTGGGGTCAGCCACCTCGGCGCGGGCCAGGCGCTGGGTACGGACCCGGACCGCGCCGCCCTCGGACTTTTGTGGCCGGCGGCAGGATCGGTGATCGGGTGGGCGGCGTGCGCCTCTTCCGATCCACCGCACTTCATCGCCCCTCGTAAAAGAAAGGACAGGCTAACCTAACTACCCACGTGTTGCCGACCCCAGCCTGCCGACGCGCAGCTTCTGACCCGGATCACAGAAGCGGGGGCGCCGCGGCGCGCTGCTTTCCGCCTTCTTCTACAGGCGAAGGAAGGCCCGACCTTCTATTATGCTTCGGTATCGAGCTTAATTAGGGTGGAGGCTTTCATGACGGGGCTTGAACCGGCGGCGGTGCTCCTGGACATGGACGGGACGCTGGTCGAGTCACATCCAGCCGTGGAGCGGGCGTGGCGCACGTGGGCCGCCGAGTACGGCGTGGACCCGGAGGCGGTGCTGGCCGTCGCACACGGTTCGCCGTCGCTGCCGACCGCCCGCCGCTTCCTCCCGTCGGCGACCGACGCCGAGGTGGCAGCGGCGGCGGCCCGCCAACTGGACCTGCAGTACGACGACCTGTCCGACGTGACGGCAATCCCCGGAGCCCACGAGCTGCTGGCTGTGCTGGAATCGCGCGGCATCCCGTGGGCGGTGGTGACCAGCGCAGACGTGCGGTTGGCGAAGGCGCGGCTGGGGGCGGCCGGCATCACTCCCCCGCTGACGGTGACGATCGAGGACATCACCGAGGGCAAACCGTCCCCGGAGGGCTACCTGCTGGCCGCGTCCAAGCTGGGCGTCGACCCAACCCGCTGCATGGTCGTCGAGGACGCCGAGGTAGGCGTCCAGGCAGGCCGGGCCGCCGGAGCCCACACCGTCGGCGTCCGAGGCGTAGCCGCCGGCCTGACGGTGACCAGCCTGGAGGAGTTGGCCCGCTTGCTGGAGCCGTCCCGGTCTTCCTAGCCTTTCCCACCCGTAGAAATAATCAGATCCCGGTCGGCGTCGCGGGCAGTGCGGAACCAGACGAGCAGATCCTCGACGGCCGCCCGCAGCCGAGCCCCGATAGTCCAGCAGCAGAACGATAAGCCCCATATGAGCGAGAGCATTGGCAAGCAGCATCCGCCCCAGCCGGTTGCCCCATTACCGCGTGCCGCCAGAACGACGATCCGCTGACTCTCCACACCGGAGGGTGGCGCCACCGGCCACGAAGCTAAATCCACCCATCCGAGGTACGCAGCCCCACCGCGCGAACCCCAGAGGGCATCGACGGCGCCACCCCGTCCGGAAGTAGATGACGCGACGCTGAAACGCCCAAGCCAACACCGTCAGGAGCAGCACGATCAGCACCACGGTCGGCGTGCCGCGCAGCAGAGCCGCCCTCACCGCCGACTCACCCCCGTACCTAAATTGTCAGCACTTCGGGCGACATCTCCGCGTTTCACGAGTTGCCGCCCGAAGCTTTATTACCGAGTGTCCACTAATCGCTTGAATTCATCAACGGCGAGATAGAGCGAGGACGGGTCGCAATTCGCCTCAAATACGACCCCATCGGAGTAAGCCATCATCCATCGTCCAACCTCATAATCCCTCCTGAACCACGCCAACAACACGCCTTCTAAATCAGTTCCCCCAATATCAATTCGAAGATTCCATCCCGGATTATCGAGAGACTCGAGACGAATGCCGAACTCATGCTCCCAATCGCCGTCGCATTGCTCCGAATACCAACGCAGGACATACCCGAAACCTTCGTCGTCAGATAGGACAAGATCCGCCATTTCCAGGAGTCTCCCATGCTTCAGCCGTGCGCGCGTCGCCGTTAGGCATATTGATATGCGGCGTCGGAACTATTTTGCCGTCTGCATTTGTGTGCGCAGGCCCTTGACGATCGAACCGCACGGACATTTCTCACGGAGCAGGATTCCGCGGATTTGTCTGGAATTCCCAAGTCGCGTATTTTTTGGTCTGTCCCGTAGTCCCGTCAATTGAAAATGTCGAGTGAGGGCCCACCGCATTGGGATCAGGCCTCAGATTTTTGTCCCGACCCTTGCCGCCCATATTGTGCACGGCTGGCCCGGCTCCTTCAGCCGAAGAAGATGATCAGGTCTCGGTCGGCGTCGCGGGCGGTGCGGAACCAGACGATCAGGTCTTGGGCGGCGGCCCGCAGCCGGGACCCGACGGCCAGGGAGGACAGGGCGGCCTCGTACTCCTGGGCGGCCTTGGCGCACTGCTCGGCGCTGAGGGTGACGACGGTCGGGTAGTCGTCCGGGGCGGGCAGGTCGATCTCCGGCTCGTAGACGGTGAAGCCGTCCGGCAGCTGCCCGGTGACCCCGGCGTCCCGCAGGGCCGTGGAGAGTTCCAGAACGCCGGCCTTCCCGCCGGGGAGCGGCGAAAGATGGCCCTCGATCAGCTGGGTGCCGAGCGCCTCCACCAGGACGCGGTAGGCGGCGGCATAGACGACACCATGTTCGTCATCCAGGTCACCCCCGGGGATCGCCCGCAGGGCCTCGACCAGCGTGGGCTGCCCGCCGTCGCCGCTCTCGTCCACGTCGTCGTGCAATTCCTCGTCGTAGTCGGCGATGTCGTCAGCCGACTCGGCGATCAGCTCTTCGATCCGCTCCGCGCTGCCGGCCAGCCCCGCCAGCTCGTCAGCGTCCACCAGGTATCCCACAAATCCGTTTGCCACGCCTGAACGTTAGCCGCAACCCCAGCATCCCGGCACCGGGCCCGGGCCTCCATCGCTCAGCGAGGCAGCTTGAGAATCATCTGCGCCAGCGAGTCCGGAAATCCTTCCACATGTGGGTCGGCACAAAAGCGCACTGTAGCCGCGGCAGAAATCAACTCAACCTCAGAATAGTCGCCACCGATCAGCATCTTGGCACACATACCAAGCGGGACAACAAAATCCGCCTGAGCCTCATCCGTCAAAGATTCCAACAATCCATCCTCCTCCGAGAGAACCGATTCCACGATCGATGTCAAGACAGCCACCAGCGCCTCTGAATCAATCCCGCTTGCAACCGCCACCGCGTCTCTTTCGTACTCGCCGAACCCGAATCTGTTGATCCGGATATGTTCCCTGCTCAATCCAACCTCCCTCGACTTCGGCTCCCTGGCCCCGGACTCGCCTGACGCCCCGTTTCGCGGAGCAACCCGACGGTGGTATCACGATGGACGCTCTCCAACCGTCGCGGCGAGAAGACTGCGGGCTGTATCGGCCAGCTTCTCGTCCAGATCGATGTGGTTCCAGTCGCCTCCGGGGCCGGTGACGCGCTCGTCCGCTCGTACCAGGAAATGCAGTCACCGCATCGGCCGACTCAAGCAGCCCGGTCCCCAGGCTCAGACGAAGGTCTCGATCATCGGCCGACCGTTGGTCGGCCCACAGCACGATCGACTGACGCCGACCGGGCGCACACCAGGTTCGCCGCCACTGCTCGACGCCTTGGGCGGAAAGCGCCTCCACGAAGACTCCGGCGTCATCCGGCCCTCGCAAGATGAAGGCGCCCGCCTTCCGCACCTGCGGCGAACCTCCCGACACGTTGCCGAGAACCCTGTCGGCCACCGAGTCTCGGACGGCAGTCGGCGACACCCGCAGCAGATCGGCGATGGCTGTCAACTGCCTCAGCAGTGCCGCCTCGTCCTGCTCCGTCGAGCACGCCTCCAGAAGCCGCTCCAGGAACTGCTTCTGGTCGAACTCCGCCGACGCCAATGCCGACGAGGCGACGCGCCGCACCTCGACGTCGTCGTCAGTCAGCAGACCGCAGGTTCTTCCACCACATACGCAGCCATGGGATCTTCGGCCCCTGCGTCGCCGCTGCCCGGCCGGCTTCTCGAGCGATCTCACCGATCAACCGCACCAAGGCCGCCCGAGCCGGGCAACCGACCTCCACCACCATGCCCACGAGGACAGGGACAACTTCCACCGACGCGGAGTACACAACACGGCCTTGCTCAACCAGCCGTGCACGAAGCTCACTGACGATCTAGTCGGGATCCTCCGCCCGGTAGATCTCATGGAGCAACGGCGGCAGGTCAGCGGCACCGCCGCATGCGTGATCGAGTCCCGCCCACGCGACACTCTCGAGTCTGTTTCTCACATCCACCTTCGAAATAGGACGAGATTCCCGGTAAGACAGCAGTCGACCAAGATCCGATGCCCCAACCGGGATCCTCTCTGCCGAAACTCCACCCCTGACAGAAGAAGGTCGAGAACCCAACCTACCCCGGATGAAAAATAATCAATTTATCCTCGGCGCCAAAGGATGATCGTGTAGCGCTCCCGAAGGCCTATGTATGCCGCAAAAATACACCTATCGACGACTCCGCACCCATACCCAGAACCATCAGACATGTCACGACGTGCCATTTACATCAAGCCCTACTGAGATTACTTTGCTCACCTTCTTGATCCACCCACCTATCACGAGATCACTATCGCCTTATTTTCATGTTGATCCTTATTCTTTCCGGTCTCATCAAGAGGATCACTTCTTGGAGTTGGCCATGAACGAACCGATGCCGAGGTCCGGCCGGTATTAGTAGACCCGTCGACACGAGGTCGTCCATGTATTTAAATAGGCGCCACGGCATCCACCGCGTAAGCGACAGCCATGCGTGAGAAATTCGGAATTGGGACCATCGACTGAGGCCAACCATAGCTATAAAAGTACTAGACGCCCCCATCGCTGCACCGGCGAAACTTACACGTGCAGGCGACCCCCAGTCGGCCGATGCCGGGAGAAATGGTAGCGCTAGCCAATATCCGCAGAAGTATACGATTAACGACAGGCCACTCACGACAGCTGCGTATCCCAAAGCGCCCTGGCGCGCTCTTTTCACGATCAGCTCGGGCGGAAGGCCATCCTGCCTGCCGGGACCAGAGTCGAATGCGGACGCGAGTCCGGTGATCAGGCCGATCATAGATCCGATCAATACCGCTACAGGAACCAGACCCAAGCTCACTTTCTGGTGACCAATTTTAAGAGAAATATAGATTGCCAACCCGATCGTCAAGCCAATTGTGGCGCCACTGATGAGTCCAAGCGCTAGCTCGCTTAGGGTTGGCCAACGTAGTACTATTCGCGAGGGGCGCGTTCGCATACCCAACGCCACACCCAGAGCAACAGTTATTCCCACGACTGCACTGTTCACTGAATTTATAACAATTGCCGTAGAACCGACTCCTCCGATCGCCACGCCGAATGCAAAATCCATGATGGTTGCTATCAATCCTGAGGCTAGCGCGAGGGCCCGCCGGGGCAACCAGGATACAATTCCCCACCAGCCAAAGCGCGTAATACCGCGTTTGGATACTCCTTGCGCAATCATGTAGATCCACCGTTGCGCAGTATGCGGCGTAACGCCGAAACTATCCGAAACAGAATCAACCACCTGACGTACGAAAACGCTGAATATCTCACGCCGGAGGTCATCGGCCGATTTCGAAGCGAACTCGTGCAACCGGGTGAGAGGAGATTCTTGGTTCGTCAGCGCGCCACGGAGCATCGTGGCGAGCAGTGGGCTTGATACGTGCGCCGCTAGGGAACTCAGTTCAGATAATCCCCCGCGCTTCGCGTGAACCTCAGCAAGACCGGTCGTATTTCGAGTGAGATACCCGACAACAGCCTTCGGAGACAAAGGCTGTATCTCGATAGCAGTGGATCCCGAGAGAAGTGTGAATGATTCATTCTCTACCAGATGCCGGTAATCTGCACCCCCGCAAGTGAGCACTAAGGGGCGATCCCTGCCGAGCCAAAGATTAATTGAGGAAAGTGCAACGGCCTGACCGGAAAGAGAAAGCCGGTCAAAGCCGTCAACAATTGGTGCCACCCGCCCAGTCGCTAGCAGCCGGGCAGCGACGGATAATGGTCCTCGACCGCGTGCGCTCGACTTGTGGCCAACCATAGTTGATGGGAATTCTGTGACTACTTCCCGTTCCATGAAGGTTTCGAAATCCTCTTGGCCAACACGCCACGAATCTGCAGAAACCACTACGGGCACAGTACGATCTGCTTCGGCCAGCATCGACAGGGCGAGACGTAAAGCAAATGTGGTTTTCCCCGCACCCACCGCCCCTAGAACCACCATACGCGGCAAACGTAAAGACTTGAATACCTTCAGTTCCCGGTTGCCCGTCCCATAGGAGGCCCCATCCGCTGCCACCGGTGGCCTTCGGTCACCTTGAAGACTCTCTTCTGCAATCTTCCATGACGCCCGAATCTCACTCGCACCATGCAACTGTCGGGCGTATTCGTCGCCATAACGCCCTCTGAGGATCTCCGCCAGGTACAGCTTCCACTTTTCAAGATCATCCGATCCGGTGGAGGTTCCATCTTTCTCAACTCGGCGGAATAATGCATATTCTGCATACAACTGCCATCCCAACACAATAATGCTAGGAAGCACAAGCAAGTTAGCCCACAATGCAGCCTTCTCCAAGCCCTGACTGGCATAGATTGCTCCAGTCAGAGCAGAACCGATCAAGAAAGCAAGTACTCCGCCTTTCGGATTTCTCATTGCGAGCCTTCCGTACGCAATTTTGCGCTCTCGACATAGCCATGGTTGCATAGACCGTCCAGCTCACAATGAGATCGGTCTGTGCGTCCGCTATGACCTGCAAGTTCACATCGTGGCAGCGGTGTTTACCGGAGTAGTAGGGATTCTGATCGGCGACCCGGTCGACCGGGATCAGGGTGCCGTCGAGGATCACGTTGGCGAGAAGCTGGATCCTGCTCATCGCCGTATCAAGGTCGTTGGCGGCAGCAGAGCAGGTCGATGTCCTCACTTACGTGTGGACAACGGAATCGCTGCGCGATAAGACAACACAGAGAGGATCCCAATTGGGGCATCGGATCCTGGTCGACTGCTGTCTTACCGGGAACCTCGTCCTATGTCGACGCCGGTGTCCCGACCCGGCCCGCGACCTGCACCATCACGACAAAGTGGCTCGATGATCGCCGCTGATATCAGTCGCCCGATTTCGGATCCGTCCGTCATGGGGCCGCCCAGGACAGACAAGGCTAGGCCTGGACTTCCTGAACCTTGTCAGGCAAGGCGTCGAAGAGATCCATGTCGTCCGTGAAAACCAGGTCGACAACCTCCTGGACAGCTGCACGGAATCGACGGTCATCGGCCACGGCCGGTCTCCTTTGCACCTCATACCTGACATCAGGAACAGCCGACCGCGGCGGCCAGGGATTCGACGGCGGCTAGCAGTTCGGGGCCGTCCAGGAAGGTGCGGTCGTTGTGGCCGGCGTTGGGGACGACGATTGCCTGCGTCAGGTTGGCGGCGGCGTCGGCCACGGCGCGGCTCTGGGAGGGCGGGACGATCGAGTCGGCTGAGCCGTAGACCACGATGGTTGGCGCCTTCACCTGGGTGACCCGCTCGGCCACCGGGAAACGGTCGCGGAGCAGGGCGCGTAACGGGAGGAAGGGGTAGCGCACGCTTCCGGCGGCCGCCAAGTCCGTGAACGGTGACCTCAGGAGCAGCCCGGCGGGTGGGTGCCGCACGGCCAGGCCGGTGGCTACAGCGGTGCCCAGGCTCTCGCCGAAGTAGATCAGGCGGTCGGCGGCGAAACCGGCCTCGCCGATCAGGTAGGAGCGGGCCGCGTCCGCGTCGTGGGCCAGGCCCTGCTCGGTGGGGCTGCCGGGATTGCCGCCGTAGCCGCGATAGTCCAGGAGGAGCACGGTCAGGCCTCGGCCGGCCAGGGCGGTGGCGAGCGGCATGCGGCCCGATCGACTGCCGCCGTTGCCGTGGGCCACCAGGACCGCGGTCCGGCGGTCGGTGACGTCCGGTGGTGGGGGCACCGACCACGCGGCGAGCTCCAGTCCGTCGACGGTGTGCAGAACCACAGCGCGAGCGGAGGGCGGCAGCGGCGGCGTGAAGCGGTCCGGGAAGTAGATGACGCGGCGCTGAAAGACCCAGGCCAGGGCGATGAGGAGCAGCACGATCAGGATCACGGCCGGCAAGCCGCGCAGCAGAACCATTCTCATGGCGAGCTCCTTTGTGGACTTCGGGGTTGCGCGACGGGGCGGACTCGCCTATTCAGCAACGCATGGGGCTGTGGGGACGCGAGCGGGAGCTCGAACGGCTGGACGGGCTGCTCGACGCGGTAGCGGGTGGGCTCAGCGGGGTGCTGGTGGTGCGCGGGGAGGCGGGGATCGGCAAGACCGCGCTGCTCGAATACGCCGCCGGGGCCGCGGACGGGCGGATGCGGGTGTTGCGGGTGGCGGGGGTCGAGGCGGAGGCGGACTATCCGTTCGCGGCGCTGCACCGGCTGCTGATCCCGTTCCTCGAGCTGCCGCACCGGCTGCCGGCGGCCCAGCACCGGGCGCTGCTGGTCGCCTGCGGGCTGGCCGAAGGAACGCCGGCCGAAGGAGCGCCAGCCGAGGGGGCGCCGGCCGACCGGCATCTGGTCAGCCTCGCCGCGCTCGGGCTGCTCGCGGAGGCGACCACGGCGCACGGGCCACTGCTGTGCTGCGTGGACGACACCCAGTGGCTGGATGGGGAGTCGGCGGCGGCGCTGGCGTTCGTGGCGCGGCGGGTGCACGCCGAAGGGGTCGGGTTCGTTTTCACGGTCCGGAGCGGGAACGGGTTCGGCCTGCTGGACGGCCTTCCGGCGATCGAGCTGGAGGGCCTGGGTGACGAGGCGGCCGGTGGGCTGCTGCGGGCGGTGGTGGGTGGGCCGCTGGATCCGGCGGTCGCGGCACGGATCGTCCGGGCCACCGGCGGCAACCCGCTCGCGCTGACCGATCTCGGTCACGAGCTGACCGATGACCAGTTGCTCGGCGGACGGCAGCTGCCCGAGCCGCTGCCGATCGGCACCCGTCTCGAGGCGCATTACCGGCGGCAGGTCGACGGGCTGCCGCCGCAGGCCCGGACCTGGCTGCTGCTGGCCGCCGCCGAACCCTCGGGACGGCTGGACCGGATCACGGCCGCCGCGGGGGTGCTCGGCGTCGCCGCCGACGCCGGGGAGCCCGCAGAGGCCGTGCGGCTGGTGACGATCGAGGCCGATGTCCGGTTCCGGCATCCGCTCGTGCGGTCCGCCGTTTACAGCGGGGCCACGCCGGGGGAACGGCGGGCCGCACACCGCGCGCTGGCCGGGGCCACCACAGACGCCGTCGACGCGGACCGCCGGGCCTGGCACCTGGCGTCGGCCGCGCTCGGACCGGACCCGGAGGTCGCCGACGAGCTGGAACGGTGTGCCGGGCGGGCGGCCGCCCGGGGTGGTTATGCCGCGCGGGTCAGCTTCCTGGCCCGGGCCGCCGAGCTGACGCCGGACGACCGGCTGCGAGCCCGCCGCCGCGTGGTCGCCGCGCAGGCCGCGATCACCGCGGGCGCCCCGCTGCAGGCCCGGTCGCTGCTCGACGGCCTGAACCCGGCCTGGCTGGACGACGCGGACCGGGGAGGTGCGCTGATCGCCCGCGCCTACGCCGGGATCACGCTCGGGGACGGGACCGTGGCCGACGCGGCGGCGATCTGCCTGGAAGCGGCCCGGGCGTTCGGCGACGGGACGCCCGAGGCCACCGAGACGGCGCTCTTTCGCAGCGTGCAGTGGGCGATCAACGCGGAACACCTGATGCGCGGCACCACCCCGGCCGACCTCGCCACGGCGGTGCTGGCCGGGCCCGCCGACGACCTGGCCACCGGGTTCGCCACGCTGATCGCGCACGGCTATGAGCAGGCCGAACCGATCCTGCGCCGGGGCGTGGCGGCGCTGCTGTCCCCGGACACGCCGGACGCGCTCTTCCTCGAGCGGTACATCGTGGCGGTCACGGCGTGCACGATCCGCTGGGACGTCACCAACGGTGTCGCGGTCATGCAGCGGGCGGTGGAGACTGCCCGCCGCACGGGGGCGTTGTGGGAACTCGACGCGGCCCTCTATGCCTACTCCACGAACCGCGCCGACCTGGGCTTTCTCGCCGAGGCCGAGCAGTTGATGATCGAAAGCCATCAGATCCGGTCGGCGCTCGGCGCCACCACCGACCAGTGGGAGGTCTATCAGTTCCCGGAGATGCTGGCGTGGCGCGGCACCGCGGAGCATCTCGCGGAGCGGATCCGCGGGATCGGCGCGGCGTCGGTGCCGCTCGGGCACGGCGCGGTGGTCGCGCTCGCCCGTTATGCCGAGGCGCTGCTCGCCCTCGGTCGCGGGCACCACGACGAGGCCCGCGAGATCCTGCGCGGGCTTGTCGACGACGATCCGCTCGGGACCCAGACACGGGTGCTGCCGGACCTCGTGGAGGCGGCGATCCGGTCGGGGGACCGGGCGCTCGCGGTGCGCACCCTCACCATCTTGATCTCGCGGGCCTCGGCGGCCGGCACGCCTCGCGCGCTCGGGTTGCTCGCCAGATCGCGGGCACTTCTCGCGCGGGGAGAGACGGCCGACGAGCTCTATCGCGAGGCCCTCGCCCACTTCGCGGACATCGGGTCGCGGACGGATCTCGCGCGGGCACATCTGGTTTACGGAGAGTGGCTGCGCAGGGAGAAACGCCGGCGTGAGGCGCGGGACCAGCTGCGTGCGGCGCGGGACGCCTTCGTCGCGATAGGAGCCATGGGGTACGCGGAGAGAGCAGTCCAGGAACTCGCGGCGGCCGGAGAACCGTCCGCGTCCGTGTCGTCGTCGCATTTCTCCTTCACCGCCTCCTCGTCAGCTGTCTCCGCCCTCGGCACTTCCACCAACGGCGCCTCCGCGGGCGGCGACCTCACGCCCCAGGAGGCGACGATCGCGGCGCTGGCTCGGGACGGAGCGACCAACGGCGAGATCGCCGCACGGGTGTACCTGAGCGTGAACACGGTCGATTACCACCTCCGGAAGGTCTTCCGGAAGCTCGGTATCAGCTCGCGGCGGCAATTGAAGCACGCCTACCCACCTCGATGAATAGGCATCTGAACGTAGTCGGACTACGCATCTGAACGTAGGCCGACTACGCATCTCGCCGGATTCGCGCGGCCGGATTTCGGAGGAGCATCGAGCCCGCAGGACGAACGGGCTGACTCGATCTCCGAAGGGGAATCATGGGCTTCGTGACCGCCGCGGACGGCGCGCGGATCTTCTACAAGGACTGGGGCAGCGGGCCGCCGGTGCTGCTCAGCCACGGCTGGCCGCTGAACGCGGACAGCTGGGAGGCGCAGGCGCTCTTCCTGGCCGAGCACGGCCACCGGGTGATAGCGCACGACCGGCGCGGGCACGGGCGGTCCGACCAGACGTGGCACGGCAACGACATGGACACGTACGCCGACGATCTGGCCACCCTGATCGACGCGCTCGACCTGCGGGACCTCACCCTGGTCGGGTTCTCCACCGGCGGCGGGGAGGTGTCCCGCTACGTCGGCCGGCACGGCACCGGGCGGGTCGCCGGGATCGTGCTGGTGTCGGCCGTGCCGCCGTTCATGCTGCGCACCGACGACAACCCGGGTGGCGTGCCGGTGGAGGTGTTCGACGACATCCGGGCCGGGTCGGTCACCGACCGGTCCCAGCTCTACCACGACCTCGCCGACGGGCCGTTCTTCGGCAACAACAGGCCCGGCGCCGACGTGTCCGAGGGCATCCGGGACGCGTTCTGGCTGCAGAGCATGGCGTCCGGGCACCGCAACGCCTACGAGTGCATCGCCGCCTTCTCCGCCACCGACTTCCGCGGTGACCTGGACAGCTTCGACGTGCCCACGCTCGTCATCCACGGCGACGACGACCAGGTCGTGCCGTTCTCCGTCGGCGGCAGCGCGTCCGCCGCCCGGATCAAGGACGCCGAGCTCAAGGTCTACGCCGGAGCACCGCACGGCATCACCGACACCCACAAGGAGCGGCTCGGCGCCGACCTCCTGGCCTTCCTGCGTCGCGAGGAGACACACTGATGAGCACCATCGTTCTGGTCCACGGCCTCTGGATGACCCCGCGCTCCTGGGAGTCCTGGGTGCCCTACCTCGAGGCGCGCGGCCACCGGGTGATCACCCCGGCCTACCCCGGCTTCGAGATCGAGGTCGAGGCGCTCCGGGAGAAGCCCGAGGTGATCGCCGACCTGACCGTTCCGGCCACCGTCGATCACCTAGGCGGCGTCATCGCGTCCCTCGACGAGGCGCCGATCATCATCGGACACTCGTTCGGCGGCACCCTCACCCAGTTGCTGCTCGCCCGGGGCCTGGGCAGCGCCGGCGTGGTCATCGACTCGGCGCCGACCGAGGGCGTGCACGTCACGCCGCTCTCGCAGGTGCGGTCGTTGTTCCCGGCGCTGAAGAACCCGGCGAACTTCCACAAGGCGGTCGGTTTCACCCCGGAGGAGTTCCACTACGCGTTCGCCAACACGCTCAGCCGGGAGGACTCCGACAAGGCGTGGGCGCAGTATGCGATCCCGGCCCCCGGCAACTGGATCTGGGCCTACGGTCTGATCGCCAACTTCAAGCCCGGCCATCAGGAGACGTGGGTCGACTACGACAACGACGACCGGGCCCCGCTGCTCTTCATCGCGGGCGGCGCCGACCACATCATGCCCGCCTCGGTGAACAAGTCGAACGCAAAGAAGTACCACAAGTCCGCCGCCCTGACGGAGTACCACGAGTTCCCCGGCCGCTCGCACTGGACCTGCGCCGAGCCCGGCTGGGAGGCCGTCGCCGACAAGGCCCTGGAGTGGGCCGAGCAGCACAAACGCTGACCCGCCGACGGAGCCAGCGCCCGGCGACGTGACACTCGGCGGTAGCCCGAGACAGGACGGCCCAAGACAGGACGGCCCAAGACAGGGCGGCCCAGGACAGGGGTGTTGGACACTGCCTGGCCCAGCCCTCGCGTGAACAGGTGAGGGCTGGGCCAGGCAGTTGAAGGCATGCCGGGCTCGGACCGGAAGCGACAAGCCGTGTCCGACGCCCGGGTCAGCAGTCGGCGGCGGGGGCGTCTGTCGACAGGGGCTTGCCGGCGGGGGTGGCGTAGACGACGTCCATCACGAGCGGGGTGCTGCCGCGGTTCTCGCCGGTGTGGGAGCGGGGATCGTCGGGGTCCTCCATCAGGCTGTCACCGGTGCGGTAGCGGTTGATCTCGCAGTCCGCGAGGACGTGGGTCAGGGTGCCGCTGCGGATGGTGGCGAAGACCAGGCCGGGGTGGTGGTGCCAGCCGGTGGCGCCGCCGGGGCCGATGGTGATCTCGCGCAGGGTGTACGCGGTGTCGTCGACGGTCCAGTGCCAGACCTCGCGGGTGGTCACCCCGTGCCCGGGTGTCGCGTGGGCGGGGCTCGCGGTGGCCACCGCGCCGGACACCACCACCGTGGTCAGCGCCACCCGGATCATCTCTCGCATGACATCCTCCTCCCGCCTGACGCGTCCACCGGGACTTCCGCCCGGCATGCTCACCGGTACTTGCCGCCCGACGTGTTCACCGGGAGAACCGCCCAGCGCGCTCACCGGGAGAACGAAAAAGTTGATCATTGGTGGCGCGGGAGCGGCCGGAGCGCCGTCACCCAACGGAGTATTCCCAGCGTACGAGCCATTCTGACAAGTTGCTGGGAAAGCAGGGTCGATAAGGCTGAACGAATCCACTTCCATACCCGTACTGGGGGGTGCAACGTCACCGAGGGTTCGGGAGGATCACCGTGGCACGGACGGGAATCGATACGTCTATCCTGCACAAGGGTGCGCACAGCGCCTCGTACTTCGACCTGGCCCGAGCGGCCGGCGAGGGTGCGGAGATCGTCGACTTCTGCATTCCGTGCAACCCGTACTTCCCGACACCGGAGATGTTCGACGAGCTCTCACGGGATCTGAAGAGCATATTGAAGTACTACCCCAGCGACTCGGCGTCGATCACCAAGAAGCTCGCCAGCGTGCTGGGCCTGCACCCGCAGACGGTCGCCATGGCGAACGGCTCGACCGAGCTGATCACCTGGATCGACCACCTCCTGATCAAGGAGAGCGTCGCGATCCCGATCCCGACGTTCGGCCGGTGGACCGACCAGCCGATGGAGACCGGCAAGCGGGTCGACATGTTCCCGCTGCAGGAGCGGGACGGGTTCCGCCTCGACCTCGAGGAGTACGTCCAGTTCATCCGGGAGCGCAAGTCCCGCGTCGCGGTGGTCTGCAACGTCAACAACCCGGACGGGCACTACATCCCGCGGCGGGACGTCATCCGGTTCATGGACGCGCTCAGCGACCTGGACCTGGTCGTCGTCGACGAGTCGTTCATCGACTTCTCGGACGCCGAACGGTACCCGTCGGTGGGCCCGGACGCGGTGATCCGCCCGAACGCCGTGGTGCTCAAGAGCCTGGGCAAGAACTTCGGCCTGCACGGCATCCGATTCGGATACATGCTGGCCAACCCGGCGATCTCCGGCAAGATCGCGAAGATGCTGCCGAAGTGGAACCTCAACTCCCTCGCGGAGAAGGTCGTCCACATGATTTCCGACCACGAGATGGAGTACGAGGAGAGCCTGCGCCTGCTCAGCCGGGACCGCCGGTCGATGGGCCGGGAGCTGAACCGGATCCAGGGCCTGACGGTCTTCCCGTCGCAGGGCAACTTCTTCCTGGTGAAGCTGCCGAACGAGTGGTCCGGCGTGGCGCTGCGCGACTACCTGGTCGCCAACCACGGCATCATGACCCGCGAATGCGGCAACAAGCTCGGCATGACCAGCCAGTTCATGCGTCTCGTGGTGCGTCCCGCCGCCGACGTGGACCGGCTCGTCGACGGGATGATGGAGTACGGGCAGCGTTTCCACAGCCGCGGCGGTTACGACGACCCGATGGAGGCGGCCGGCAACCGTCGCTGGGCCGAGTCGTACGAGGACCAGCAGGCCGACAGCATCGTCCCGTACCCGGGTGGTCAGCGCACCGGTGAGTACACCGCCCGCCGGGCCGCGGTCAGCTGACGTTCCGCCGGCAAACGAAAGCACGGCACGAAAGCACGGCACGAAAACACCGGGCGAAAGCACCGCACTGAAGCACGACATGGAAGCACCGCACTGAAACACGGCACGAAAACACCGGGCGAAGGCACCGGGGCCCACACGGGCCTCGGTGCCTTTCTCGTCATCCGTTCACTCAAGTGTGCAGGTGGCGGGCCGATGAACTGACGTGGACGGCACCCAGGGGAGCGGATCCGAGCGCGACGAGCAGGCGAGGCTCTCCGCTCTGCAGTCGTACCGGCTGCTCGACCGGCCGAAACCCGCGGTGCTGGACGACCTGACCCGGCTCGCCTCGTCGATGTTCGACACCCCGATGGCCGCGGTGTCGCTGGTCGACCGGGACCGGCAGTGGTTCGCCGGCAGTGTCGGGCTGGGTGAGCCGCAGACCCAGCTCGACGTGTCGTTCTGCGCGCATGTGGTCCCGCAGGCGCAGCCGTTGATCGTGCCGGATGCGACGCGGGATCAGCGGTTCGCGACGTACAGCAACGTGGTGGGGCAGCCCGGGATCCGGTTCTACGCCGGTGCGCCGATCATCGACGAGGACGGGTACACCCTGGGCGCCCTCTGCGTCATCGACGACAAGCCGCGGGACGTCACCGACCGGCAGGTGGAGAATCTGGTCGCGTTCGCCGGGCAGGCCGCCACGCACATGACCGCGATCCGGACCCGGATGCGGATGTCGGATCTCGGCGACGAGCTGGCCCGCGCCTCGCAGCGGGAGGACGACCTGGTCGCCACGATCACCCATGAGCTGCGGACCCCGGTCGCCTCGATCCAGGGTTACCTGGAGTTGCTGGGCGACCAGGACGACCTGGCGCCGTACCGGCGGCTGATCGAGCCGATCCACCGCAACGGGCAGCGGCTGGTGGCGATGGTCGACCACATCCTGGCGGGCACCCGGCCGGCCGGCGCCCCGATCCCGGATCACGTCGGCACGGTCGACCTGGTCACCGTGGTGGCGGCCGCGGTCAACGCCTGCCGTCCGCTGATCTCGCAGCGTCCCGCCTCGGTGGAGGTGCACGCCGTGGATCACGTGCCGATCCGCGCCGATCTGACCCGGCTGGCGCACGCGGTCGAGCAGATCCTGCGGAACGCGCTGCTGTTCACCCCGGTCGACCGGCAGGTGCTGATCGCGGTGCAGGGTGGGCGCCGGCCGTCCGTCGAGGTGAACGATCACGGGATCGGCATTCCGCCGGACGAGATGCCGTACGTCTTCGACCGGTTCTTCCGGGGTGCCCATGCCCGCGAGCATGCGGTGCCGGGGGTGGGTCTGGGTCTGACCATCGCGCGCAACATCGTCGAGACGCACGACGGGACGCTGACCGTGACGAGTACGCCAGGCGGGTCCACTGCCCGGATCAGCCTGCCCGGCACGGTCTGACGAGCGGGCCGATCACGACGCCACCGATGAGCATCGACGACCTGACCGGCGCGATCCTGCGGCGCCTCGCCGAACAGGACCGGGTGGTGCCGGAGTACCTCGTCCGGGACGCGCTGGCGGCGGCGCTGGGTGCCCGGTTCCCCGGCGTGGACCCGGGTGTCCTGCGGGTTCCGGTCGCGGTCGCCGATGAGCTGATCACCGGGTTCTGTACGCCGGTGGACGCCGCCGAGGAGGACGCCGCCACGATGCCGGCCGTGCTCAGTGGCGACGAGACCGGCCGGGTGATCACGGCGCTCGGCATGGCCGTACACATCACCGCGTTCAATCTCGATCGTGATCGCCTGCTGGTGGCCCAGGTCCTGAACGGTGCTGCCGCCGCCCTGGTCGCGGTGGGGGCGGCCGCCCGGGCGGCACACGACGACGGCACCGCCGCGGTGTTGCTCTCGCCGGCCACGTTGCGCACCGTGCGGGGCACTCTCGACGGGGTGCTGTCCGGGCTGCGCGACCGGGACTGGCAGGACCGGCACCTGGACCGGTCGACGACCGCAACGCTGATCATCGGCGTCCTGGATCTGATAGGAGACGCCCCGTGAGTCAGAGGGCCGGAAGCTCGACGACGATCGTGGTGCCCTGACCGGAGAGACTCTCCACCCGCAGGGCGCCGTCGTGTCCCTCGACGATCGCCTTGACGATGGTCAGGCCCAGTCCCACCCCGGGGACCTCGGCCTTCTCCGCTTCCGCGGCGCGCCGGAACGGCTGCAGCACGCGCTCCCGGTCGGCCCGGCCGATCCCGATGCCGGTGTCCGCGACCCGCACCTCGACCCGGTCGCCGCGGCGGCCCGCGGTGATCCGGATGCCGCCGTGGGCGGTGAACTTGACCGCGTTGAGGACGAGCCGGTCGAGGGCCTGGGTGAGCCGGGTCAGGTCGACGCCGGCGAACAGGCCCGTCTGTTCCGCCTCGGCGGTGACGGTCAGGCCTTTCGCCTCGGCCAGCGGCCGGTTCTGGGTGGCCACCGCGGTGACCAGCAGTGCCAGGTCGGCCGGGTGCCGGTCGAAACCGCCGTGTTCGCCACTGAGCCGGGCGGCCAGCAGCATGTCGTCGACCAGGGTGATCAGCCGGTCGGAGTTGCGCTGGATGCGTTCCAGGAAGCCGGCGCGGGCGGTGCTGGACAGGTCCGGGTCGTCGAGCACCTCGAGGTATCCGTGGATCGAGCTGAGCGGGGTGCGCAGTTCGTGGGTGACCCGGGAGAGGAACTCGTCCTTGATCCGTTCGGCGTCGCGGAGGCGCTCGTTGAGTTCGCGCATGTCCCGGGCGTAGCGGCGCAGTTCGAGCTGGGAGACGACGTGCCGGGAGAGGGCGCGCAGGCCGTTCTGCTGGGCCTCGGTCAGTTCGCGGGGTTCGTGGTCGGCGACGCAGAGGGTGCCGAGGGGGCGGCCCTCCGGGTCGGCGAGCGGCGCACCGGCGTAGAGGCGGATGCCGGGGGCGCCGGTGACCAGCGGGCTGCGGGCGAAGCGGGGGTCGAGGCGGGCGTCCGGCACGTGGGTGACGCCGTCGGCGTACATGGCGAGGGCACAGAGCGAGGACGACCGCGGGGTCTCGGTGACGTCCGTGCCGATCCGGGCCTTGAACCACTGCCGGTCGGCGTCCACCAGGCTGATCATGGCCATCGGGGTGCCGCAGACCTGCGCGGCGAGCGTCACGATGTCGTCGAAGTCCGGTTCGGCGGGCGTGTCCATCACCCGGTACCCGGCCAGGGCCGCGAGGCGCCGGCGTTCCCCCGTCTGGTTCATCGCACCGGGGTGACGCGCTGCGCACCGAGTGCTCTCGCGTACGCGGACCGGCCCGCCGGCAGGGTGAACGACATCCGGGTGCCGCTGCCGTACGGGTTCGCCATCGCCTCGATGGCGCCGCCGTGCCGGTCCACGATCCGTTTGCAGATCGCCAGCTCCAGCCCGTTGCCGCCGCCGGTGCTCATGCCTTCGCCTCGGTGGAAGTTGGTGAAGATCTCCCGGCGGGCGTTCTCCGGGAGGCCGACGCCGTTGTCCAGCACGTCGATGCGCAGCATGCCGTTCGGGGCCTGCTGGGAGGAGATGCTCACGTACGCGCCGACGCCCGGCGGGACCAGGGCGAGGGCGTTGTCGATCAGGTTCTCCAGCAGTTGCCGGATCAGGACCGGGTCGGCCTCGACCGGGTCGAGCTGGCCGACCTCGAACGACGGCGGGGCGGTGCCGGCGCTGTCGGCCTGGTCGAGGCGGCTGTTGACGATGTCGCCGACCATCAGTGCGAGGTTGACCGTGGTGAGGATGAGTTTGCCGTCGCGGGCCGCGGTGTACGCGAGCAGCCCGTTCAGGAACGTCCGCATCCGGGCCGCAGCCCGCTGGATCCGGTTGACCCGCTCGGCCGGTTTGTAGCCGGCCAGTTCCTGTTCGAGCACCTCGGCCCAGCCCTCGATGGTGGTGAGCGGGTTGAGCAGGTCGTGGGCGACCCGGCCGGCGAACGACATCAGCTCGTCGCGGTGCCGGCGGTCGGTGGTGACGTCGTGGAAGACCACCACCACGTGCTGGGCGCCGCCGGTGTGCACGGCGATCCGGGCCACGTTGAACCGGACGATCCGGCCTTCCGGCGCCGCCGAGTTGCGGATCATGATGTCCATCGGTTCGACGTCCTCGCCGGCGAGCGCCCGCGCGTACGGGAGCTCGTCGTCCTTGAGCGGGGTGCCGTCCGGGTGGAAGAAGCCGTGGTCGGTGCCGGGTGATCCACCGCCGGCGACGGTGTTGAGGTTGCCGAGGATCCGCCCGCCGGCCGGGTTGCGCAGGATCAGCTTGCCGGCCGGGTCGAGGATGGCCAGGCCCTCGGTCATCGAGTTGACGATGGTGGTCATCAGCCCGGCCTTCTCGGTGGCCTCCTCCTCGGAGGAGCTCATCTTGCGGATCAGCGCCTCGCGTTCGTCGCGGGCCAGCGCGATCACCAGGCCGACCACGGCGAGCACGCCGACGTACAGCTGGACGACGAAGGCCCGGGTGCCCTCGTCGGCGACCACCACGAACGGTCCCCGCCCGGACAGGGTGGAGATCCCGGCGATACAGGTGAAGACCATGGTGTGCAGGATGGTGAGGGTGGTGGGCAGGCGGACCGCGGCCCACACGGTGAGCGGCAGCAGGATGAAGCCGATCGGCACGGTGTGGTTGACGCCGAAGATGTAGTAGTAGGACGGCACCGAGACGCCGAAGACGGCGATGCACTCCAGGCCGAGCCGGCTGTTGGTGACCCGCCGCCAGTGGCCGTTGGCCAGGAAGCCGAGGCGCCGCGCGGCGACGCCGAAGATGAGTACGGCGCCCACGTCCCGGGAGGCGACGACGAAGGCCGCGCTGGCGGAGAACTCCCCGGAGGCCAGGGTTTCGCCGCCGACCTCCAGGACCGTGGAGGCCAGCGAGGCGAGCACGGCGGAGAGCACCAGACCCCAGAGTTCGCCGAGCTGGGTCAGCGGACGGCCGCCGCCGCTGAGCTGGTCGCCGCCCCAGAGGCCGGGCAGCCAGCGGCCGGCCGCGACGGCGAAGACCATCGCGAAGACCACGGCGGTGACACCGTGCAGCGCGGCCATGCCCGGGCTCATGCCGGTGACGGCGAGACCGGCGACGGTGAGGACGCCGAGGATCGGGATGTCCAGCCAGCGGCCGCGGGCGTCGTCGCGGACGACCAGCCAGACGGCGGCCACCCCGGCCGCTGGCCAGATCATCGGTTCGCCGATCGAGTCCAGCACGGTCTGCTGGCCGGCCAGGACCGTCACCAGGTAAAGGGGCGCGAAGACCAGTGTGCTGGGAACGGACAACCGACTACTCATCGCACCGCCTCGACAGCTGGAACCGCCCTTCTCACCTTCACATCGGCACGGACGGCGCTCCGCTGAACATCCGGCCCGATACCCGGTCATTGATATATCTGTTTCGATATCTTAAAGACGATCTCCGCAGCTCATACGCTCATGCCCATCGATAGTTACAGGCGTGGGAGAGGAATGAGCATGGCGACTCGACGACAACTCGCCGCCGGACTGGTGGCGGCAGCAGCCGTCCTGGCCGCGGCGAACCCCGCGGTGGCCGCACCGGCGACCGGACAGATCCGGTTCGCCGGCAGCGCGGACGCGATCCCGGGCAGCTACATCGTGGTCCTCAAGTCCGGCGCCCAGCAGGCCGAGGTCAGCCAGGCGTACGGCGCCGCGGTCAGACGCAGCTTCGGCACGGCGCTCAACGGCTTCGAGGCCACCATGAGCGAGACCCAGGCGAAGCGGCTCGCCGCCGACACCGACGTCGCGTACGTGGAGCAGAACCAGGTGGTCCGGCTGAACGCCACCCAGTCGAACGCGACGTGGGGGCTGGACCGGATCGACCAGCGGGCACGGCCGCTGAGCACCACGTACACGTACCCGGTCACCGCATCCAACGTGACCGCCTACATCATCGACACCGGCATCAGGTACACCCACAACGACTTCGGCGGACGGGCCACCTTCGGGTACGACGCGGTCGGCACCGGCGGCGTCGACTGCAACGGCCACGGCACCCACGTGGCGGGCACGGTCGGCGGCACCACGTACGGTGTGGCCAAGGCCGTCAAGCTGGTCGGTGTCCGGGTGCTCAACTGCTCCGGCAGCGGCACCACGGCCGGTGTGGTGGCCGGCATCAACTGGGTCACCTCGAACGCGGTCAAGCCGGCGGTCGCCAACATGAGCCTGGGCGGCGGCGCCAGCACCGCCATCGACAACGCGGTCGCGAGCTCGATCTCCTCGGGTGTCACCTACGCCGTCGCGGCCGGCAACAACAACGCCAACGCCTGCAGCTACTCGCCGGCCCGCGTGCCGACCGCCATCACGGTCGGCGCGACCACCAACACCGACGCCCGGGCCAGCTACTCCAACTACGGCAGCTGCCTGGACATCTTCGCGCCGGGCACCTCGATCACCTCGGACTGGTACTCCAGCAACACCGCCACCAACACCATCAGCGGCACCTCGATGGCGTCGCCGCACGTCGCCGGGGCCGCGGCTCTGGTGCTGTCGCGCAACACCTCCTACACCCCGGCGCAGGTCGCGTCGGCGCTGACCACCAACGCCACGCCCAACGTGGTGACCAGCCCGGGTACCGGCTCGCCGAACCGCCTGCTGTTCGTCGTCCAGTAAAAAACAGCAGACGAAGGAGCGCCGGGAAATGTGACACCACATATCGGTGATCATCATCCCAGCTCAGGAGGGATGTGTGGCCTGCCCTGAACCGTTGTACTGGACGGAACAAGGAGCGTGAGGCCACATGACCGAGCACAGGGTCGTCGTCGTCGGCGCGGGCTTCGGCGGGCGGTACGCCGTCCGGGCACTGAAGAACGCGCCGGCGCACGTCACCGTCCTCAACGGGACCAACCACCACGTCTTCGAACCGCTGATCTACCAGGTCGCGACCGGCGTGCTCTCGCCCGGCGAGATCGCCACCCCGGTCCGGGAGATGTTCCGTCGCCAGCGCAACGCCGAGGTGCTGCTCGGCTGGGTGACCGACATCGACGTCGTGGCGCGGACCGTCACCGCGAACGCCGCGGACGGTGTCGCATACCAGGTCCCCTACGACACTCTGATCGTGGCGGCCGGGACCGGGCAGTCGTACTTCGGCAACGACCGGTTCGCCGAGCACGCCCCCGGCCTGAAGACCCTGGACGACGCGGTCGAGCTGCGCGCCCGCATCCTCACCGCGTTCGAGCGGGCCGAACTGGAGACCGACCCCGCGGCCGCCTCCCGCTGGATGACCTTCGTGATCGTCGGCGCCGGGCCGACCGGCGTCGAACTGGCCGGTCAGATCGCCGAGATCGCGCACCGCACACTGCCCGGCGAGTACCGCCGGATCGACCCACGCCAGGCCCGGATCGTCCTGCTGGACGCCGTCGACCGGGTGTTGCCCACCTTCTCGCCGCGGTCGTCGGCGAGCGCCGCGCAACGACTCCGCAAGATCGGCGTCGAGGTACGGCTGGGCGCGCGGGTCACCGACGTGGACGCCACCGGCGTCGAGATCCTGGCCGGCGACGACACCGAACGCCTCCCGGCGATGACCAAGATCTGGAGCGCCGGTGTCGCGGCCGCCCCGCTGGCCCGCCGGATCGCCGAGGCCACCGGCGCTGCGACCGACCGCACCGGACGCGTCCGGGTCGCGCCGGACCTGACCGTCCCCGGCCACCCGGAGATCTTCGTGGTCGGTGACCTGGCCAGTGTCGACGGCCTGCCCGGCGTCGCCCAGGTCTCGATCCAGGGCGGGCGCCATGCCGGTGCCACGATCCGCCGCCGGCTGGCCGGCAAGCCGGACGGCCGGCCCTTCCGCTACTTCGACAAGGGCAACATCGCCACCGTCGCGCGGTTCTCGGCCGTCGCCGACCTGCGCGGCCTGCGGCTGAGTGGACTGGCCGGCTGGCTGCTCTGGCTGGGCGTGCACTGGGCGTACCTGCCGAAGGGCCGCAACCGGGTCAGCTCGCTGGTGCGCTGGGCCGTCGCCTTCGGCGGCCGGGGCCGCGCGGAGCGGGCCGTCACCGAAGCACAGATCACCGCCCGCGGCGCACTGCGCCGCGCGGAGGCCGAGCGAGCGGCAGCAGAGGTCTGACACTCAGCCGACCGGCGCCGCCATCCGATAGGAGAACGTGGGGAGGCAGCGAAGTCGCGCCGCGGTGGTCAGCACGCTCGTCGCGCTGGCCGGTGTCGTGGTGACCATGAGCATCGCCGCCTCGCTCGACCATCGGGAGACCCTCGCCGGCGACGCACGGATGGACCGGAACGCGACGGTCGCGGCCGCGGCGATCAGCTCGGAGACCCGGCGGTACCTGGACACTCTGCGGACCACGGCGGCCGCGGCCGGTGCGCAGGAGGCGCTCACCGCCACCGAGTACTCGGCGATCACCCAGCCGCTGCGGACCATGAAACTGGCCGGGGCGACCTCGATCGCCTTCCTGGTGCCGGTGCCCGACGGCACGGCCGCGCGGGTGCAGCAACGCTGGCGGGAACGGGGCGTGCCGGACCTCGAACTGGTCGAGCACGGGCCGGGCGACCGGGTCTACTCGATCTTCGGAACGTCGCTGGACGGCCTTCCCGCCCCGGGCGGCGTCGACCTGATGCTGGCCGAGGCGCCCGCGGCGACCCTCACCGAGTCACGCCGCACCGGGCAGCCGTCGGTCTCGGCCCCGTACCAGTTGATCATCGACCGGGTGTTGCCCGCCGACCGGCGGCAGAACTCGTTCGTGCTGACCGCCCCGGTCTACACCGGCGCCGGGCAGACGTTCACCGGCTGGATCATGCTGGGGGTGCGCGGCCAGAACTTCATGGGCGCCACCATGGCCGCGGCCGGGCAGGGCCTGCTGGACATGAGCCTGACGGCGACCAGCAGGACGGACCGGACCGAGACCACCGTCGCCGCGTTGCGCGCCGCGACACCCGGCCTCCGCGATGTGCACCGTACGATCTCGGTGCCGGTCGCCGACGGAACCTGGACCCTGCGACTGGCGGCGCACGCGGCGTCCCTGTCCGGCGCGCACACCGATCTCCCGCTCGTGGTCGGCGCCGGCGGGCTGGCCCTGACCCTGCTGCTCACCGCCCTGATCTGGGTGCTCGCCACCGACCGGGAACGCGCGCACGCCCGGGTCCGCGGGACGACCGCCGAGCTGCGCGCCGGGGAGGCCGAGTCGCAGCGGCAGACCGACCTGCTGCGGACCGTGCTCGACGGGATCAGCGACGGCGTGACGGTGGCCGGGCCGGACGGCCGGTTCCTGCTGGTCAACCCGGCCGCCCGGAGGATCGTCGGACGGCGGGACGCCGACGGCGGGATGGGCACGTGGCAGGCGCACTACGGGTTCTTCCGGCTGGACGGGGCCACGCCGTTCCCGGACGACGAGTTGCCGCTGGCCCGGGCGCTGGGCGGGGAGAACTGCGACCACGTGGAGATCGTGGTGCGCAACGAGGCGTACCCGGAGGGCCGGGTGATCAGCGTGTCGGCCCGGCCGATCGAGACCGCGTCCGGCCGCCGGGGTGCGGTGGCGGTCTTCCACGACATCACCGCCCGCAAACATGCCGAGACCGAGCTGCGCGGGTTCGCCGGGGTGGTGGCCCATGACCTGAAGGCGCCGCTGACCGCGGTCCGCGGGTACGCCGAACTGGTCGCCGAGTGCCTGGAGGGGCTGGCCGAGGGGTACAAGGCGACCGAGGAGTGGGCCGGGCGCAAGGGGCAGCCCGCCTTCCTGGACCGGGCGTTGCGCAGCGCGGACAAGGTGATCGGCGGGGCGGACCGGATGCAGCGGCTGATCACCGAACTGCTCGACTACACCGCGGCCCGCGACGCCACCCTGCGGATCGAGGAGGTGGACCTGCGGGCGCTGGTCGACGACGTGGTGGCCGCCCGGGCCGACGCGCCGCCGGGCACGGAGTCGGCGCCGGAGCTGGCGATCGGTCCGCTGCCCTGGGTGCGGGGTGATCCGGTGCTGCTGCGGCAGGTGCTGGACAATCTGATCGGCAACGCCATCAAGTACACCGCGGCGGACGAGCGCCCGCGGATCACGATCACCGCGCGGGTGGACGGTCGGGGCGAGGCGCTGATCCGGGTGGCGGACCGGGGTATCGGTATCCCGGAGGGCGAGCACGCCGCGGTCTTCGACAGTTTCCACCGGGCCGGCAACGGGGTGGCGGTGCCGGGGACCGGGTTGGGGCTGGCCATCTGCCGCCGGATCGTGGAACGCCACGGCGGGCACATCGAGGCGGAGCCGCATGAGGGTGGCGGCACGGTCTTCGCGTTCACCGTCTGGACCGCGCCGAAGGACAGTTCCGACAATCCCCCGCTATCGATTGACCCAGATGTCCATCCAGCGGGAAGCTCCCGGTGACGGATTGCCTGTTCACGTGCACATACTCTAGCTCGCCTTGTTGATCTATAGGAGTTGTGCAAATATCCTGGACCATGCCCGTGGTCCTGCATTGGTTCCTGCCCACATCCGGTGACAGTCGTTCCATCGTCGGCGACGACGACCGCAGTGGACGCCGCACGCACACCGCCTCGTCCGCCGCCGCCGTCCGCGAGGCCGACATCGACTACCTGGTGGACGTCGCCCGTGCCGCCGAGCGCAACGGATTCACCGGCGTCCTCACCCCCACCAGCACGTGGTGCGAGGACGCCTGGCTGACCACCGCCGCCATCGCCCGCGAGACGCGGACCCTGCGGTTCCTGGTCGCGTTCCGCCCCGGCTCGCTCTCCCCCACGCTGGCCGCCCAGATGGCCGCGACGTTCCAGCGGATCTCCGGCGGCCGGCTGATGCTCAACATCGTCACCGGCAGCGACGCCACCGAGCAGCGGCGCTTCGGCGACTGGCTGGACCACGACCAGCGCTACGAACGCACCGACGAGTTCCTCAGCGTGCTGCGTGGCGCCTGGTCCGGGCCGTACGACTTCGAGGGCGAGCACTACCGGGTGGCCGGCGCGGTCGCCCCGGGCCGGTTCGCCCCGCCGCCGATCTACTTCGGCGGCTCCTCACTACCCGCCCTCGACGTCGCCGCCCGGCACGTCGACACCTACCTGACCTGGGGCGAGCCACCCGCCGCCGTGGCCGAGAAGATCGCCGCGGTCCGCGAGCGCGCGGCCGCCGCCGGGCGCACCCTGCGGTTCGGCATCCGGCTGCACGTCATCACCCGCGACACCGCCGAGCAGGCCTGGTCCGAGGCGAACGCGCTGCTCAGTGCCCTCAGCCCGGAGGAGATCGCGAAGGCCCAGCAGTCCCTGCGCCAGGCCGAGTCGGTCGGCCAGCAGCGGATGCTCGCCCTGCACGGCGGCTCGATCGACAACCTGGAGGTCTCCCCCAACCTCTGGGCCGGCGTCGGCCTGGTCCGCCCCGGCGCCGGTACCGCCCTGGTCGGCAGCCACACCGAGGTCGCCGACCGGATCGCCGAATACCACGAGCTCGGCGTCGACGAGTTCATCCTCTCCGGCTACCCGCACCTGGAGGAGGCGTACCACGCCGGCGAGGGCCTGGTGCCCGAGCTGCGACGGCGCGGCCTCCTCGCTCCCACCCCTTCCTCTCCTGGAGAACCCTCATGAAGTCGTCATTCAGCCGTCGCGACATGCTGCGCCTCGCGGCCGGAGCGGGCGCCGCCTCCCTGCTGGCCGCCTGCGCCGGGCCCGGCGGCGGGGACTCCGGCGCCGCCGCACAACAGGAAGCGGGAGGCGACCTGTCGTTCGCCCACTGGCGGGCCGAGGACAAGGAGGTCTTCGCCCAGATCATCACGGACTTCCAGAAGAAGAACCCGAAGATCACCGTCCAGCAGGACATCTCCCCGTCCAACGACTACCAGAGCACCGCCCTGCAGAAGCTGCGCGGCGGCAGCGTCGGCGACGCGTTCACCGCGTTCCGCGGCGCGCAGTTCCTGGAGATCGCCAAGGCCGGCGTCTGGACCGACCTCACCGGACAGTCCCTGCTCGGCAGGTACGAGCCGGCCCTGATCACCGCGGGCACCGACGGCGGCAAGCAGCTCGGCGTCCCGTACCAGCTGGTCTTCAACACCCCGCTGGTCAACACCGAACTGCTGAGCAAGGCCGGGTACACCGAGGCGCCGAAGGACTGGGACGGGTTCCTCGCCCTGCTGGAGAAGTTCAAGGGCCTCGGCGTCAGCCCGATCGCCTGGCCCGGCGGTGACGCGGCCAACGCCGGTCAGCTGCTCAACGTGATGGTGGTCAACAACGCCCCCACCGACGACGCCCTCGGCAAGATCGAGACCGGCGAGGCCAAGGTCACCGACGACTGGTTCCTCACCGTCCTCAAGCAGTACCAGCAGCTCGCGCCCTACTTCCAGACCGGCTCCACCGGCACCTCCGCCGACGCCGCCCTGGCCCTGTTCGCCCAAGGTAAGGCCGGCCTGCTCGCCACCGGCTCGTTCCAGGTCGCCGGGGTCCGCAAGCTCGGCGCCACCTTCGGCATCGACCTGCTCGCCCCGATCACCACCACCGCCGACAAGGCCAAGTACGAGGGCGTGTTCAACGCGACCTTCATCCTCGGCGTCAACGCCAAGTCCACCAAGCAGGCCGCCGCGCAGGCCTGGCTCGAGCACCTGTCCGACCCCGCGGTCGCCGGCGTCTACGCCAACGGCACCGCCCAGCACGTCACGGTCAAGGGCGTCGAGTACACCAACGCCGACCTCAAGGCCCTCGCGCCCTGGCTCACCAAGAAGACCGCCCTCGCCCCGCGCTTCCAGTTCAGCAACCTCGACGTCCGCGGCGCGGTGGAGAACGCGGCGGTGCAGGTCGTCGGCGGCAAGAGCCCGGAAGAGGCCGCCGAGGCCGCACAGAAGGTCGTCGACCAGAAGAAATGATCAAACGAAACCGGCTGGGCCTCTATCTGTTCGCCGCGCCGGCGCTGGCCCTGTACGGCGGGTTCTTCCTGCTGCCCGCCGTACAGGGCCTGCGGTACGCCACCACCGACTGGGACGGGTACAGCCCCACCTTCACCGAGGTGGGCGCCGCCAACCTCACCGACGTGGTGAGCAACGACGACCTGTTCCGCAACGCGCTCACCAACAACCTCAAGTTCCTGCTGGTGGTCGTGGTCGGGCAGACCCTGCTGGCCCTGCTGCTCGCGGTGCTGCTGGCCGCCCGCAGCCGGTCGTCGACACTGCTGCGGGCGCTGTTCTTCCTGCCCACCGTGCTGTCGTCGGTATCGGTGGCGTTCATCTGGAAGTTCGTCTACGACCCGAACTTCGGCCTGGCCAACACCCTGCTGCAGGCGGTCGGCCTGGGCCGGTTCCAGTCCGCCTACCTCGGCGAGGAGGGCACCGCGATCCTCTGGGTCGCGGTGGCGCAGATCTGGTTCCACGCCGGGCAGATGATGGTCATCTACATCGCCGGCATCAACCAGATCCCGGCGGAACTGTACGAGGCGGCGAGGACCGACGGCGCCGGACGCTGGCAGCAGTTCCGGCACGTCACCTGGCCGATGGTCGCACCGGCCACGGCGCTGGTCATCGCGTACACGACACTGCAGTCGTTCAAGGCCTTCGACCTGATCCTCGGGCTGGCCGGCAATCCGCCCCGGTCCAGCCTCGACGTGCTCGCCACCCGGATCTACACGACGTTCGCGAACTCCCATCTGGGGTACGCCGCCGCCGAGTCGATCGTCTTCATGGTGGTGATCGCGGTCGTCACGATCCTGCAGAACCGAGCCGCGAGGATGGCCCACAGATGACCAGACGCGTTGTACTGGGCATCTACGCCCTGCTGATCGTCGTCCCGCTGGTGGTGATCGTCGGCGGCAGCCTCAAGACCACGCCGGAACTGTTCGCCTCGCCGTTCGGGCTGCCCACCGATCCGACATTGGACAACTACACGACCGTGCTGGCCAAGCAGGACCTGCTGCGGGTGCTGGGCAACAGCGTGCTGGTCGTGCTGGTGTCGGTCCCGGCCACCCTGCTGCTCGGCAGCCTGGTCGCCTTCGCGGTGGCCCGGCTGCCCCGGTGGCCGTCCCGGATCCTCTTCGGGATCTTCGCGCTCGGGCTGGCCGTCCCCGCGCAGGCGATCATGATCCCGCAGTACGTGCAGTTCGACCGCCTCGGGCTGCGCAACAGTCTGACCGGGCTGATGCTGGTGGAGATCGTGGTGACGCTGCCGGTGGCGGTGTTCATCCTGGCCGGGTTCATGCGGACGCTACCCGGCGAACTGTTCGAGGCCGCCGAGATCGACGGGGCGGGGTCGTGGGCGTCGTTCGCCAGGATCGCCGTGCCGGTCTCGTACCCCTCGATGGCCGCCACCGCGATCTTCCTGATCGTGATGCACTGGAACGACCTGCTCTATCCGCTGCTCTTCATCGACGACCCGGACAAACGCACCCTGCCCCTGGCATTGCTGGACTTCCAGGGCGAATACCTGACCGAATACCCGCTGCTGTTCACCGGCGTGGTGGTCGCGTCACTGCCGATGATCATCGCGTACGCGTTCCTGCAGCGGCACTTCGTCGCGGGCATCACCGCGGGAGCCGTCAAGGGCTGAGGTGCTCAGCCAACACACAGGTTCCGCGGCGCCGGGCCGGGTAACGCCAACCCATGGCTCTCCAGGAAAAAGGCACCGTCATGGTCTTCGCCCCGGTGCCGCAGCTGACGGTCACCGTCGAACGGCAGTCGGGCGAGGAGGAGTTGCACGTCCACCCCGGCGGGCAGGGCATCTGGCAGGCCCGGATGTGCGCCGGGCTGGGCGCGTCGGTGACCCTCTGCGCCGCGGTCGGCGGCGAGATCGGCGGAGTCATCGAATCCCTGCTCGCCCAGGAACGGCTGGAGGTACACACCGTCCGCCGGTCCAGCGCCAGCGGCTGGTACGTCCACGACCGCCGCACCGGCTCCCGGGACCCGGTGGCCGAACACGCCGGCGCCCCACTCGGCCGGCACGACCTGGACGAGTTGTACGGCCACGCCCTCGCCGACGGCCTGCGCTCGCGGGTCAGCATCCTGTCCGGCCCGGCCGCACCGGACGTGGTGGCCCCCGAGGTGTACCGGCGCCTCGCCGCCGACCTGACCGCCCACGGCGGCACCGTGGTGGCCGACCTGTCCGGCGACCACCTGACCGCGGTCCTCGACGGCGGCGTCGCCTTCCTCAAGGTCAGCCACGAGGAACTGCTGGACGCCGGCCGGGCCGCCGACGACAGCGTGGAGACCCTGGTCGCCGCCGCCCACGACCTGCGCAAGGAGGGCGCCACATCGGTGCTGATCAGCCGGGCCGACCAGCCGGGCATCGCCCTGATCGAGGACCATCCGATGCTGGTCACCCTGCCCAGCCTGCAGGTCGTCGACCACCGCGGTGCCGGGGACTCGATGACGGCCGGGGTGGCGACGGTGCTGGCTCACGGTGGTGACCTGCGGGAGGCGGTCCGGACCGGGGCGGCGGCGGGCGCGCTGAACGTGACCCGGCACGGTCTGGGCACCGGCCGGCGGGAGGCGATCGAGGAGCTGACCGGCCGGGTCCGGCTGACCCCCATCAGCTAGGGCCTGTGTCGAGGAGGACCTCCCATTGCCTCTCCAGTGCCCGGTTGATGCGGTGGTCGCGGGCGACGGCCTCCTTCACCCAGGCGATGGTGGCGGGCGCCATGGCGAGGAGCTGGTTGTAGTTGAGGGCCGCCGGGTTCATGCCGAACACCAGGCCGGTCTTGAGCAGCGTGCCCGAGGTGGCGATGGTGTGCCCGAGCAGCAGCATGGAGGTGAGTTTGGCGTGCTCCCGTTTCCGCTGCTCCCGGTTGCCGCCGGTGGCGTAGCTGTCGAGCAGCCAGTAGCCGCGGATGATCGCGGACACGACGCCGGGGGTGATGCCCATGGTGAAGAAGTGGCGTAGGTCGTAGCCGTGTGTGTACATGTGCCGGGCGACGTCCGTCCACGGCACCCTGACCCCGGACGGGCCCAGCGCGAACGGGGAATCGACCTGCCCCAACTGGAGCAGGGTGAAAAACGGCGGCTGCAGACCGGCCGGGGTGTAGACGTCGGAGAGCAGATGGCGTACCTGGGTGAGGAGGGCGCTGATCAGGCCGACCGGGTCGGCCCCGGGCCAGACCCGCACCGGGTTCCCGACGCTGTCGATGTAGGTGCCGGTGCCGTGCATCAGATCAGCCACGCCGACGAGGAACCCGAGGGCGGGGTCGTGGCCGAAGCTCTGAAGCCGGTGCGTGTCCGGCCGCATCCCGCTGACCAGGCCTCCGGTGGCCGCCGTGGTGGGGGCGTCGTACGAAACCTTGGCCAGCTTCTCGAACTTCTTGAAGAACTGCTTGTGGATCTGCCGGCCACGATCGCGGTCCTGGAGCCACTTGGTGAGCGGCGATCCCTTCTGCTCCTTGCCGAGGAAGGTTCCGTCCCGGGGGATGCGGACGAGAACGATGTCGAGCAGGGTCGCGACCGCCCCGGCGAACAGGACGACTGCCCAGTCGGTCTTGTCCCAGCTCACGTCGCCGTGTTCCGCGGCGTACGCGCGCAGGCCGCCGGTCATCTGGTCGTGCGGGATCACCTGCTGGATCGGGTCCCGGGTCAGATCGACACCCAGCAGATCCAGCCGGGCCTCGGCGAGCCTGGTGAGCTGATCGAAGTCGCCGCCGGCCGGGACGAGGGGCACGGCGTACCGGGGACGGCCCGACGGTTCGGCACTCGGGACTCCCACCGTGGGCGCCGGCACATGGACACCCAACGCCCGGAGGCGGGCACGAACAGCGTCGAGTTCGGACTCGACCGTGTCCAGGCCGTCGCTGACGCGTTGCTCGCGGTCGAGGATGTCGCTGAGGTCGAAGTCCATCCGGTCGAACAGACCCTGCAACTCGGTCAGCGTCACGGACTGGTGGGCCACGACCGTCGCGGCAGCCGCGAGGTGGTCAGCCGACACTGAGCGGTTCCCGCCGCTCGAAGGCTTCCTGGCTGCTCTGCAGACTCATCAGGGCCTGCTGGAAGGCGTCCAGTTCGGCCTTGAGCGTGATGAGCCGTTCCTCGTTGCGGACGGTCTGGTCGAGGCCGGCCTCCAGCCGGTGAGCGAGGCCCGCGATGTCGTCGGTGAGCTCCGCCATCGCCTGCTGGTGGCACATGATGACCTGCTGGATCAGGAACTCGCGCCGGTTCTCCCGCTCCCGCTCGTTGGTGGCCAGTACGTACCGTGCGCCCTGGTGGACCACGACCCCGAGAATCACCACCGTGCCGATCCCGGTGACCATCGCGCTCAGGCCCAGCAGTCCCCCGAACCCCAGTGCCGCCAGACCCGAGGTGATGCCGGCCCCGCCGAGACCGGAGACGCTGCCGGCGAGGCTGACGGCGGCGATCGGGGTTCCGAACGCGGCCACCTTGGCGACGATCTCCTTGGTGGTGGTCTCCATCTGGCTGGTGGTGACCTTGCCGGCGGCGAAGTCCTCCTCGGCGATCACCAGCCGTTCGGTCGCATGCACGACCTCGCCGGCCGACGCGGGGAACACGAGTCCCGCGACCAGCGTGATCTGTGCCCGCTCGACGTCGGCGGCATGCCGGTCGGCACGCGAAATGCGCACCAGATCGCGGATCAGCATGGTGAACACGGGCTCGCGCCGATCGTCCGCGAGGAGCTCGTGCAATTGCCGGGCCAGCTCTTCCGTGGTGCCGGGCGTCTCCGCACCGCGTTGCGCCGCCGTGATGTCACCGCGCAACGCCGATCGCGCGTCGCCGTCGAGACCGATCGTCGATGCGAAAAGGTACAGATTGGCGATCTCGCGGGGATCGAGAACGGTGTCGACCAACGCCAGGCTCACCAATGTGCGGCAATAGAGCAGCTTCGCCTCAGGGCTGAGCGTGGACAGATCGGTGGAGTCCGCGTCCTCGCGGGAGGATCCCGCCGACAGGCCGGCCGTGACGTCCTCGACCTTCGCTTTCACCTGCTCGGCAGAACGCTTCACCATGTCCTGCGCGTCACCGGCCGCATCGGCCACCCGCTGCCCGACCTCACCGGCCACATCGGCGACCCGCTGCCCGACATCGCCGGCGGTGTCAGCGACCAACTGCCCGACGGCGCCGGCGCTGTCGGCAACCCGCCGCCCAGCCGCGTCGGCGACCGCCTTCAGCCGTCCCAACCCGAGTCCCCGAGGGTTCATCGACATCCCTTTCCCCGTTCTTCGGCGAAAGATTATCGGGAGACATCGGGGGAACGGCGTCCTCCGAACGGCTTCGCGACCGGCGCCATTCGCCTTTCTTCACGTCGGTAATGCGATACACATGCGAGACGCGACACGCACCCCGGGTCGGGGGCAGGATTCACGCGTTGTTCCGCTGAACCGGCTTCCACCGCCGCCGATCGGTGACTAATCTCGGCGGGCTCCACCATCCATGATCACCGGAGACCGTCATCAAAGATGTGACCACCCGTGCACTGACCTGGGTGCTTCCTGCGATCACCGCTGCCGGGCTCGGTATGTGGCGGCTGACCGGAGCGTCGCTCTGGGCCGACGAACTGGCCACCTGGGGCGCCGTGCGCCTGTCCTGGGATCAGCTGCGCCAGCTGACCGGGTCGGTGGATGTCATCCTGCTGCCCTACTACGGGGCGCTTCACGCGTACACGAAAATCGCCGGAACCGGCACGACTGCCTTGCGCCTCCCGTCGGTGATCGCGGTGACCCTGACCGCCCTGGCTGTGGTGGCACTGGGCCGGCGCGCCGGTGGTGATCGTGCCGGGCTGGCCGCCGGGATGCTGTTCGCGCTGCTCCCGGTGGTGTCCCGCTATGCGCAGGAGGCCCGCCCCTACGCCCTGGTGATCCTGTTCGCCGCACTGGCGCTCCTCGCCCTGGTACGGCTGCTGGAAGGCCCGACCGTGACGAGAACGGCGCTCTACACGGCGGCGGTGGCCGGTGCCGGGCTGGCCCATCCGCTGGGCGGGATGCTGATGGTGGCGGGGCACGCGGTGGCCGTGCCGCTGGTGCTGCGGCCGTGGAAGGTGCGCACAGCGCTGCTGTGCATGCTGGGCGCCGGGATCGGCAGTGTCCCGGCGCTGCTGCTGGCGGTGCGCGGGCAGGCGCAGAGCGCGCAGATCTCGTGGATCACCCTGGTGGACTGGAACACGGTGCAGGGGTTGCCGCAGAACATGTTCGTGTCGGCGGCGTGCGGTGGCATCCTGCTGGCTCTGGCGGTGCTCGGTGTGCGGCGCCCGACGACGGCCCTGGCCGCGGCGGCGTTCGTGCCCCCGGTCCTGCTGCTGGTGGTGGGCGTCCTGACGCCGATCTTCGTGCCCCGGTACGCCCTGGTGGCGCTGCCCGCGCTCGCCGCCCTGGCCGGAGCCGCCGCGGTCCGGGCCGGACGGCCGCAGGCGGTGGCGGTGCTCGCGCTGACCGCGGTGCTGGCCTACCCGGTGCACACCGAACTGCGCGAGTCCGACGGGCACGGACAGGACTCGGCCCGCATCGCCGCGGTGATCGGCCCCCGCTGGCAGCCCGGTGACGTGGTGGTCTTCCCCGACCGGCGCTACAGCATCCCGTGGGCGATGCGCGACATCTACGAGCGGTACCTGCCCGCGCCCCGGCCGCCGGACGTGCTGCGGGTCCGGGGCCAGCGGGAGGACGGCACGCTGCTCGCCGAGGAGTGCCCGGAGGCGTCCTGCCTGGGCACCCCGAACCGGATCTGGGTGGTCGGTGTGAGTCCCGCGGCGGATCTGCTGACCGACATGACCCCGGCGAAGCGGAAGCGGATCGAGGCCGGGTACCGGGTGGAGCAGCGCTGGGGATTCAAGCTGCTGGCCATCGCGCTACTGGAGAGGCGCCCGTGATTTTGACGTTTTGTTAACGCCTCGCGGACCGCCCGCCGCCCGGGACCGATGTCAGGATCGGAAAACGAGCGGCGGGAATCGACCGGCCGGATCCATCCTGCCGGGAGGCCACCCCATGACCGTCACCATGCGCGACTGGCTGCTCGAAACCGGCTCCACCGAGGAGAAACCCGACAAGGGGCATCCGTGGTGGAAGGTGATGTGCCTGACCGGCGTCGACTACTTCTCCACCCTGGGCTACCAGCCCGGCATCGCGGCGCTGGCCGCCGGTGTCCTCTCCCCGCTCGCCACCTTCGTCCTGGTGCTGGTCACCCTGCTCGGCGCGCTTCCGGTGTACCGGCGGGTGGCCGCGGACAGCCCGCACGGCGAGGGCTCGATCGCGATGCTGGTCCGGCTGCTCTCCTTCTGGAAGGGCAAACTGTTCGTCCTCGTGCTGCTCGGGTTCGCGGCCACCGACTTCATCATCACCATCACCCTGTCGGCGGCCGACGCCACGGCGCACATCGACGAGAACCCGTTCTGGCCGGAGTCGCTGCACGGCTACGAGGTCCTGATCACGCTACTGCTGATCGCCCTGCTCGGGGCGGTCTTCCTCAAGGGATTCACCGAAGCGATCGGGATCGCGGTCGGCCTGGTCGCCGTCTACCTCGGACTGAACGTGGTGGTGGTCGGCACCGCGCTGTGGCAGGTCGTCACCCACCCGCACGCGGTCACCGACTGGACGACCACGCTGACCACCTCGCACGGCAGCCCGCTCGCCATGGTCGGCATCGCCCTGCTGGTCTTCCCCAAACTGGCGCTGGGCCTGTCCGGCTTCGAGACCGGCGTCGCCGTCATGCCGCACATCAAGGGCGACCTGCAGGCCCGGATCCGTGGCGGCAAACGCCTGCTGACCACGGCCGCGGTCATCATGAGCGTCTTCCTGATCACCAGCAGCATCGCCACCACCGTGCTGATCCCGGCCGAGCAGTTCCAGCCCGGCGGCGAGGCGAACGGGCGGGCCCTGGCCTTCCTGGCACACCGATACCTCGGTGACGTGTTCGGCAGCATCTACGACCTGTCCACCATCGCGATCCTCTGGTTCGCCGGCGCCTCCGCCATGGCCGGGCTGCTCAACCTGGTGCCCCGCTACCTGCCCAAGTTCGGCATGGCCCCGGACTGGGCGCGGGCCGTCCGCCCGCTGGTGCTGGTCTTCACCCTCACCGCGTTCGTGATCACCTGGATCTTCGACGCCGACGTGGACGCGCAGGGCGGCGCGTACGCCACCGGCGTGCTCGTGCTGATCACCTCGGCGGCCACGGCCGTGACGCTCTCCGCGCACCGCCGCGGGCAGCGGGCCCGGACCGGGGCGTTCGGGGTGATCACCGTGGTCTTCGCGTACACCACCGTCGCCAACGTGGTGGAACGCCCGGACGGCGTGAAGATCGCCGCCTGCTTCATCGCCGGGATCCTCGTCGTCTCGCTGCTGTCCCGGATCTTCCGCTCCTTCGAGCTGCGGGTCACCACCATCGACGCCGACGAGACCGCCGCCGGTTTCCTGCGCGACCTGGGCGACCGGCAGATCCGGCTGATCGCCAACGAACCGGACCGCCGCGACGCCCGCGAGTACTCCGAGAAGATCACCCAGATCATCACCGACAACGACATGGCCGACCAGCGCGACATCATCTTCGTCGAGGTGACCGTGCGCGACGCGTCCGACTTCGAGACCGAGCTGCACCTGCACGGCGAGGTGCTGCACGACCGGTACCGGGTGCTCAGCGTGGAGGGGTCGTCGGTGCCGAGCGCGCTGGCCGCTCTGCTGCTCTGGATCCGCGACACCACCCACCGGCGGCCGCACGTCTACTTCGAGTGGACCGAGGGCAAGCCGGTCGCCAACTTCGTCCGGTACCTGATCTTCGGCCAGGGTGAGGTGGCGCCGGTGACCCGCGAGATGATCCGCCGGGCCGAACCGGAACGCGACCGGCGCCCCCACGTCCACGTCGGCTGAGCTCAGCCCCGCAGCAGCTTCACCATGCCGGTGGCCGGGTGCCCGGTCAGGTCGGCGACGTGGGTGGTCACCCCGGCCAGTTCGCCGGCGGCGATGGCGGTGTAGGTGGAGACCCAGGCGTCCAGCTGCCACCTCGGTGCGTTGTAGGAGGCCCTCGAGGCGTACGCCTCAGCGACCGTCTCGTCGTGATACTTGACGCCGAGCAGGTCGGCGATGTCGTCGAAACTCACCGCCTCCGGGCCGGTCAGCTCGTAGGTGCGCCCGGCGTGCGCGCCCGGGTCGCGCAGCACCGCCACCGCGGCGTCGGCGATGTCGTCCTGGGCCACCGCGGCCACCTCCCCGTCGCCGGCCGGCCCGCGGATCACCCCGTCCTCGCCCACCAGTCCCGGGAGGAAGTCGGCGTAGAGGTTGTCGCGGAGGAATGTCGCTTCCATTCCTACGTTGCGGATGTGTTCCTCGGTGGCGTAGTGGTCGCGGGCCAGAGTGAACGTGGCCTCCGGCGAGGCGCCGTAGAACGAGATGTAGACGAGGTGCCTCACCCCGGCCTCGGCTGCCGCGTCCACGAACGTCCGGTGCTGTGCCACCCGGTCCGGGGTCTCCGAGGCCGACACCATCAGCACCGTCCCGACACCGTCCAGCGCCTGCCGCACCGCGTCACCGTCACCGAAGGCCGCGATCCTCGCCTCCGCACCGGCCAGCTGCGGCGCCCGCGCCGCGTCCCGCACCAGCAACCTCTGGGGTACGCCCAGCGCAGCCAGTCGCGTGGCAACCCGCCCGCCCAGCCGTCCCGTACTCCCGGTCACCGCGATCGTCTGCTCACTCATGACTCAATCCTGCCCCTCCCCGGGCGTGCGGGAGGGGCAGAGACCGCGATCGGATCAGCGTTCGCAGTCCGTCCGGCGGTCGGTGTCCTCGCCGTAGCACCAGTCGCCGGCACTGCCGTTCGGGCCGCCGTCGAGGAGGTCCAACGCTGACGGCGCGGACCAACCGTTCAGGAAGTCGTCACCGGCCTCGCCGTAGATCTGGTCCACGCCGTCGCCGCCGGTCAGTTTGTCGTCACCCTCGCCGCCGCGGATGACGTCATCACCGAAGTAGCCGTTGATGTCATTGGCTGCCGCGTTGCCGGTCAGGCGGTCGGCGCCCCGGCCACCGAAGATGTTCTCGACGTCGGTGCGGACCGTGTCGTGTTCGCCGGCGGCGCCGTCATCGCGGCCGGCACCGTCCAGGTCGACGGTGATCGGCTTCGTGTACCCGCTGTAGGACGCCGTGTCGGAGCCCGTGCCGCCGGAGAGCACGTCGGCGTAGAGTTTTCCGGTACCCGAGTCGCCGCTCAGGAAGTCGTCGCCGGCCTCGCCGTACAACGTGTCCTGGCCGGCCTCGCCGTTCAGGCCGTCGCCGCCGCCGCGGCCGTACAGGATGTCGTCGCCGGAGCCACCGTAGAGCCCGTCGCCGAGCGGGCCACCGATGATCGTGTCCGGGCCGCTGCCGCCTTCCGCGTGCATGTCGGAGCCGGTCTTGTTGGTGATGCGGTCCTTACGGTCGTACGTGTAGACCAGCACGGTCGTCGGTTTGTGCTTGAGCTTGCACGTAACCTTGGTCTTGTCGCCCTTGACCGCCTTGCAACCCTTGCCCGCCTTGATGGCGACGACGTCGTCGACGATCGTCGTCAGGCCCTTGGTGCTCAGCACCACCTTGTTCTGCACGCCCTTGGCCGCCTTGTAGACCACCCGGGTGCCCCACATCGTCGACACGACGCCCTTGGCGGCGGCCTCGGCCGGGGTGGCGAGCAACCCGGCCGACACCGTCGCCAGCACGGTCAGACCCACCCCGGCTTTCCAGGATGTACGTAACAACGTCACTCCCCCGTTCCATCGTCGTTCACGCGCGCACGGTAGCGGGGGTGCGCAACCGGTCAGCGGAAGCGGTACGCCGCCGCGGGGTGGTCGTCGTGGACGCGGGTGACGCCGGGGCCGTAGAAGGTCTCGCGCAGGGACGCGCCCTCGTACTCGGTCCGCACCAGACCCCGGCGCTGCAACTCCGGGACGGCCAGGTCGACGAAGTCGCGGAAGGTGACCGGCGGGACGGGGTCGGCGATGTTGAAGCCGTCCACGCCGGACTCCTGCTGCCAGCGTTCCAGTTCGTCGGCGACCGTCGACGGGCTGCCGACGATCACCGGGCCGCCGCCGCCCACACCGACGAACTCGGCGATCGCGCGCGGGGTCCACGTGCGGTTCGGGTCGAGGGTGGTGAACAGTTCGACCATGCCGCGGATGCCGTCGGTCTCCACGTATTCCAGGGGTTTGTCCAGGTCCAGCGCGGACAGGTCGATGTGCATCAGGGCGCTCCAGCGGGCCAGCGCGCCTTCGATGCTCGCGTACCGCTGGTAGTCGGCGAGTTTGGCCCGCGCCTCGGCGTCGGTCTCGGCGACGATGACGGTGGCGATGGCGAACGTCTTCACCGACTGCGGGTTCCGTCCGGCGGACGCCGCGGCGGCGTGGACGCCGTCGACCAGGGTCTTGGCCATCGTCGGCAGGTAGGCGGAGAGGAACACGCCCTCGGCGTGCCGTCCGGCGAACGCCTGACCGACCCGCGAGGTCCCGGCCTGGTAGAGCACCGGCGTGCGCAGGATGCCCGGTTCGGACAGGGCGATGCCCGGCACCTGGTAGTACTTCCCCCGGTGCTCGATCGGCCGCACCCGGGACGGGTCCACGAACAGGTCACCGGAGGCGACCACGGCGTCGTCGGCCCAGCTGCCCTCCCACAGCTTGTAGACGACGTCCATGAACTCCTCGGCTTTCGCGTACCGCTCGTCGTGCGGCAGCTGCCGGTCCAGTCCGAGGTTGCGGGCCGCGCTGTCCAGCGCCGACGTGACGATGTTCCAGCCGATCCGGCCGTTCGTCAGGTGGTCGAGGGTGGTCATCTTGCGGGCGAACGCGTAGGGCAGCTCGTACGTCGACGACACGGTCACCGCGAACCCGAGGTGTTCGGTCGCGGCGGCCATCGCGCTGATCGGCAGCAGCGGGTCGTCGGTGGGGGTCTGGATGCCGTCGCGCAGTGCCGCGTCCACACTGCCCTGGTAGACGTCGAGGGGGCCGAGGGCGTCGGCGACGAACAGCGCGTCGAACCGGCCGCGTTCCAGGATCTGCGCGGTCTCCACCCAGTAGGACAGGTCCCGGTACCGGTGGGCCTGACTGTCCGGGTGCCGCCACAGGCCGATCGCGGTGTGCCCGACGGTGGACTGTCGCAGCCCGTTCAGACGGATGGTGCTCATGGTTGATTCCCCGGTTCCCGGTTCTCGATGATCAGTGTGGCGTTCTCGCGGACCTGCTCGGCCGCGTAGAACGCGTCCTCGTGCCGCGCCCACCGTTCCCAGTGCGGCTGATAGGTCGCTCCGTCCCGGGCCAGGGCGCGTCGCCTGCGCATCGCGGTGGGGCTCTCCACCCAGACAACCCCGCAGGTGTACGCCCGGAGCACCCGTGCACCGGCTCCCACGCCTTCGACGACCAGCCAGTCGGCGTCCGGTACCGGATGGTCCTCGGCGTAGTGCCCGGCCGCCCAGTCCCAGCGTCGCCACACCGCCGGGCGGCCGTCCCGCAGCGGGGCGAGGACCCGGTCGTGCAGTTCGCTGACGCCGCGGTCCAGGCCGTCCCATCCGGCGTACAGGTCGTCCATGTGGATCAGGGGCGCGTCCAGTCGTGCGGCGACGGCCCCGGCAAGGGTCGTCTTGCCCGACCCGGACCGTCCTTCGACGGCGAGCACCCGGCGCGGGCCGGCCGACGGCTGGCGGTCCGCGGACCAGGTCAGCACCCGGTCGACGGCGTCCGCGAGCCAGACGTCGGCGCTCACGAGCGGAACAGCACCCGGGTGGGGGTGATCCGCAGGACCACCCGGTCGGCCTCCTCGGCGGGGTCGGTCACCACGTGGTCGGCGCCGGTGTAGCGCCGGGCCAGCTCGTCGACCAGCGCGTGCGCGTCCTCGCCGGTGACCTGGGCGGTGCCGCGGATCTCGGCGTAGCGCACCGGGGACCGCCGGTCGTAGACCAGCACGGTGACCCGGGGGTCCCGCGCGATGTTGCGGACCTTGCGGCGCCCGCCCTTGGTGGCCATCACCACCTCCTCGCCGTCGCGCCCGGCCCACATCACCGACGACTGGATCGTCCCGTCGGGGTCCGTGGTGGACAGCACCGCGAACTCGGGCCGGTCGAGCAGTTCCCGGACCTCGGCGGGCAGCGTGAGTTCCAGCGGGAGCGACGCGTCGGCCGACCACTCTTCCAGCGAGCCGTCGTAGAGGGCGACGTCCTCGCGGCCGAGCGACCGCAGGGCCAGGCCGAGCAGGGTCGCCGAGATGCCGCCACCGCAGTAGAGCCAGATCGGTGCCGGGTCGTCGAGGAGGTCCCCGAGCACGGCCCGCAACTCCGGTTCGGGCCGGAACCGCCCGGCACTGTCGAGCAGGGTCCGCGCGGGCAGGTTGCCGGTGCCCGGGATGTGCCCACGACGGGAATACCTCGTCGGGACCTCCCCTGCGTAGGAGGCCGGGTCCAGCGCGCACAGCACGGTGGCCTGGTGCTCGCCGGCCGTCCACGCCTCCAGGTCCGCCCGGCCGATCCACCGCCCGTCCCGTGGCTCGATGGTCAGAGGGCCGGTGACGGCGGCGGATTCCGCCCCGGACACGACCGGATGTCCCTCGGCCTGCCAGGCGGCGAGGCCGCCGTCCAGGACGTGGGCCTCGATGCCCAACCAGTCAAGCAGCCACCAGAGCCGGGACGCCCAGATGCCGCCGGCCCGGTCGTAGACCACCACCGGAACGCCGTCCCGGACCCCGAGTTCCACCAGCGCGGCGGCCAGCGTCTCCGGGGACGGGTGGGCGAAGTGGAACGCCGCCGACGGGTCGCTCAGGGCGACCAGCAGGTCGGCGTGCCGGGAGCCGGGGATGTGCGCCCGCTCCCAGCCGGGACGGCCGGACGCCGACGTGTGGTCGCCGTCGTACGCCGGTTTCGCCAGCTCGACCGTCGCGTCGAGGATCGTGACGGGACCGTGCTCACGGCGTACCCCCAAGGCTGCGGGACCGAGGAACGACGTTGTCATCGCGGCAGCGCCCCGACCCCGGCGGTGTCCGCGGCGATCGCCTGCCGCCAGTCGAAGTCCGCCGGCAGGATGCCGTTGCCGGCGAGCCACGACGTGTACGGCGTCATCAGTTCCTCGCGGATCGAGCCCCAGGTGTCGCCGTGCCACCAGGTCGGCGCGATCAGTTCGAGGGAGCGGGCGAGGATGCCGCGCGGGAAGTACGGGATCACCCGGTCCATGACCTCGAGTGTGCCCGCCGGATCGTCGGTGGCGGACCGGTATCCGCGCGCGGTGACCTCGAGGAAGGTGCGCAGCAGACCGGGGTCGGTGAGCGCGGGGCCGGTGCCGAGCAGATAGCTGTGGTACGGCGGTGCGCCGATCTCGTCGACCGGCCAGACGATCCGCTGCTCGCCGGGGAGCTGGGCGAAGAGCGCGTCCCACGCCCAGTAGCCGCCGAAGGTCGCGTCGACCACACCGTCGGCGATGTCGTCGACGCTCAGTTCGCGGTATCCGCTGTCGACGAGTTCGACCGCGTCCGGGTCGCCGCCGTCCGCCGCGACCAGGTGCCGGACCATCGCGACGCCACGTGGGGTGGGGTTCAGGGCGAGGCGCTTGCCGGCCAGGTCACGCGGGCGTTCGATGCCGCGGCCGACGACGCTCTGGATGGTCTCCATGCCCCGGTGGTTGATCGAGGCGACGCCGGTGACCGGCTGGCCGGCGGCGCTGCGCACCAGGAGCCGGTTGGTCGGGAAGACGCCGAGGTGCACCTCGCCGCGGACCAGGTGTTCCAGGGTGTCGCCGCGCAGCGAGTCGAAGACGGTGAGTTCGACGTCCAGTCCGGCTTCGCGGTACCAGCCCTGGCGGCTGGCGACGTAGAGGCCGGCCGCGTTGGTCCACGGGTGGAAGTACTCGAGCATCACGCGCACGTGGGTGAGGGTCATCGGGGGCTACCTGTCAGGAGATCGGTGAGGCGGCGGCGGAGTTTGACGAACTCGGGGTCGTCGACCACCTCGTCGCGGCGGGGACGGCCGAACGGCACGGTGATCCGTTCCAGGACGGTGGCCGGGCGGCGGGTGAAGACGTAGACGGTGTCGGAGAGCAGCAGCGCCTCTTCGATGTTGTGCGTGACGAAGAGGATGGCCCGCCGGTCGGCCTCCCAGATGTCGAGCAGCCAGCGGTGCATCTCGGTGCGGGTCATCGCGTCCAGTGCGCTGAACGGCTCGTCCAGGCAGAGCAGTTCCTGCTCGGCGAGCAGCGCCCGGAGGAACGCGACACGCTGCTGCATGCCGCCGGAGAGCTGATGGGGGTACGCCGTGGCGAAGTCCTCCAGGCCGACCCGCGCCAGCCACTCGCGCGCCTGGGCCCGGTCTACCTTCTTCCGGCTGATCTCCCGGGCCAGGACCACGTTGTCCTGGATGGTGCGCCACGGCATCAGGGCGGGCTGCTGCGGCATGTAGCCGATCCGCCCACGCCGGCCGACCGACGGCTCCCCGTTGATGGCGATCTGTCCGGCGGACGGGGTGAGCAGGCCGCCGATCAGGTGGAACAGGGTGCTCTTGCCGCTGCCGGAGGGCCCGACGACGGAGACGAACTCGCCCTTGCCGACGGTCAGGTCGATTCCCTCGAGGACCTGGAGGTCACCGAAGCTGTGGTCCAGCGCCTGGACGGTCAAGGCATGCTCAGGCACGGCGGCGCCCCTTCACGGTCAGTCTCTCCAGGAGCACGACGAGGCCGAAGACGACGAGGGCGAGCGCCACCACGATCGCGATGGCGACGAACATCCGGTCGGCGCGGAACGCCGACTTCTGGATGATCATGTAGCGGCCGATGCCCTCCTCGCTGCCCAGCCACTCCGAGATGATCGCGCCGAAGACGCTGTAGGTGGCGGCGATCTTCAGGCCGGAGAACATCGTGGGCAGCGCGTGCGGCCACTGCAGTTTGGTGAACAGCTGCCGCCGGTTCGCGCCGCTCATCAGCATGTAGTCGGCGATCAGGGCGTCGCTGCGGCTCAGCCCGTCCAGGGTGGCGACCGCGATCGGGAAGAAGCAGACCAGCACGATCACCACGAGTTTCGGGGCGATGCCGAAGCCGAGCCAGATCACCAGCAGCGGAGCGAGCGCGATGATCGGCACGTTCTGGCTGATCACCAACAGCGGGTAGACGGCCGAGCGCACCACCGGCAGCAGGTGCAGGACGACCGCGACTAGCAGGCCGGTGGCGACCCCGAGGCCGAAGCCGTAGAGCATCAGTTCGGCGGTGGCCAGGGTGTGCGTGGTGAGCGCCGCGCGCTGCTCGACCGCGGCCTGCCAGATGCCGGCCGGGCTGGGCAGCAGCCAGGCGTCGATGCCGGAGAGCGTGGTGTAGAGCTGCCACCCGGCGATCAGCGCGATGACGGTGATCGCCGGGGGCAGCGCCGTCCTCACCTTCATGCGGACGGCAGGAACTCGTTGGTGAACGCCTTGGTGCCGTCGACCTGGGTGGTCAGCACCTTCTGCTGGTAGAGCCAGTCGGCGAACCCGGTCCAGATCTCGCTCTTCTGCTCGCCCCAGCGCGCGGCGTCGTCCTGGTAACGGGGGCTGAGCCACTCCTGGCTCTTCTTCACCAGGTCGGCGTCCAGGTCGGGGGCGGCCTCGAGCAGGATGTCCGCCGACTCACCGGCGTTCTTCGCGGCGTACGTGTACCCCTCGGAGACCGCCGCGGTGAAGTTCTTGACCAGGTCGGCGTCGCCGGAGACGCGCTTCTCGTTGGTGATCAGGATCGGGGTGTAGAAGTCGAGCGCCGGGTCGTAGTCCTTGACGTACTGGATGTTCACCGGCTCACCGCGCAGTTCGGCCTCGATGCCGGTCCAGCCGTAGAAGATCCACTCGAAGTCGATGCCCTTCTTGGTGGCCGCGAAGAAGTCCGCGTCGCCGACGTTCACGCTCTTGACCGTGGACGGGTCGCCGCCGTCGGCCTGCACGACCGCCTTGAGCAGCGGATCCTCGATCGGGCCGCCCCAGCCGCCGTACGTCTTGCCGGCGTACTGGGCGGGGCGGGTCAGGTTGCGGTCCTTCGGCGAGGCGAAGCCGGAGGTGTTGTGCTGGATGACCGCGGCGATCGAGACCAGCGGCGCGCCCTCGGCACGGGCCGTGGTGAGCGCCTCCTGGGCGCTGATCGCAAACGGGATCTTGTCGGCGGCGACCAGGGCGGCCGGGTCGGCGTCACCGGGCTGGACGATCTCCACCTCCAGGCCGTGCGCGGCGAAGAAGCCCTTCTCCTGCGCGACGTAGAGCCCGGTGTGGTTGGTGTTCGGCGTCCAGTCCAGGGCGATCTGGACCTTGGTCAGGGCTTCGCCCCTCGCGCCGGTGGCCGGTTCGTCACCGTTGCCGCAGGCGGCCGTGGCGAGGGCGACGGAGGCGGCGGCAAGGGTGGCGAGGGCGCGGCGCCGGGTGATCGCGTTATGCATGGGGACTTCCATTGCGGTCGAAGAAGATCTTGAGTGATCCGCAACGTACGTGTCCCGCGGAGAGGGCCACCAGAGTTAAGTGACCGGCATTACATACCTTTCCCACATGTCAGACTTAGTTCATAGGAATACTCGTGCTCCCCTCAGATTTCCGGGAGACCTGCCGATCTGGTGTGAACTGCGAGAACGGCGCTGAAGCGACGCATCGGGACGTCCGGGACGCCCTGCCAGTCACGTGCGTCACAAACTCCGGGCTTATAACGAAAACTCGAGCCGCCGTTATCGAAACCACAGGTTGGCCACAGGAACCTAGGCGAGAGTCCGTGATCACCGGCCCTGCGCAGTGTCGGCCCTGCCCCGCCGGATCCCCCGCTCGTTGATCGCCATCGTCACGTTCATGTAATTCCCCGGTCTTCAACCCGGGGAAAGCTGAACGCGCCGCCCGCCCTCGCCTTACATGAAAAGCCCAGGAGTATCCGGCTTTGGAACCTGATAACAGCAGCGCTGTCAGCATCGTCATCCCGACCCACAGCGAGAAGCGGTGGGCCTCGCTCAGCCGCACCATCGCATCCGCCCTGAACCAGACGCTGCCCGCCGACGAGGTGGTCGTCGTCGTCGACCACAACCCCTCGATGGCCGCCCGGGTCAAGCAGGAGTTCACCGGCGTGACGGTGCTGGAGAACGCGTACGCGCGCGGCGCCTCGGGCAACCGCAACACCGGCGCCTTCCACACCCGGACCCCGTTCATCGCGTTCCTCGACGACGACACCGTGGCCAGCCCGGCATGGCTGGCCGAGCAGGTCGTGCCGTTCGAGGACCCGGCCGTGGTCGGCACCGGCGGCGGGATCATCCCGGCGTGGGAGGGCCCGCGCCCGACCTGGTGGCCGGACGAGCTGCTCTGGGCGGTCGGCGTCTCGTACACCGGCATGCCGACCAGCACCTCGCCGATCCGCAACGTCTGGTCCGCCAACATGATCGTGCGCCGGGACGCGTTCCTGGCGGTCGGCGGGTTCCGCACCGGATTCGGCAAGCTGGGCGACCAGAACCGCCCCGAGGACACCGAGCTGTGCCTGCGGATGAGCGCGGTCAACAACGGCCACTGGGTGTACGTCCCGCACGCCACCATCGACCACGAGGTCCCGGCGGCACGCTCGACGTTCGGCTTCCTGATCAAGCGGTGCTACGCCGAGGGCCGGGGCAAGGTGCAGATGGCCGCCTTCATGCCGAAGGACCAGGAGCTGGGCACCGAGAAGGACTACCTGCGGCGCACCCTACCCCGCGCGGTGGCCCGCAACCTCGGCCAGGCCGGCACCGGCCAGGGCATGGTGCACGCCGCCCGCGCCGGCGCCGTGGTGGCCGCCGTCTTCGCCGCCGCCTTCGGCGGCGGCGTGGAGACCGTCGCCGGCATCTTCGAGAGCAACACCGCCGCCTCTCCGGATACCGCCGCCTGACGCTTTTCATGGAGAAGGGCCCGGCAGCGCTGCTGCCGGGCCCTTCTGCTCCATGCAGGGATCGCGTGGTAAAGCTGGACACGTTTCGTGGTCAGGGTGCGAAGCCCGTCCGCGTGGTGATTTCGGGCGCGCTGGACGCCCGAAGTCACCACACCCGTGGCGGTGTGGTGAATACGGGCGCGCTGGACGCC